>NZ_JARUBF010000001.1:3296428-3955714 GCF_029626025.1 Solwaraspora sp. WMMD406 | reverse complement strand
CGACTCGCGCGGCGCCCTCGACGTCGAGATCGGCCACGACGATCCCCCGTGCCCCGGCGTCCCGCAGCTTCTCGGCCAAGGCCTTTCCCATGCCGCTGGCACCACCGGTGACGACCGCGACGCTGTCCTTGATCTTCATTTACCGACTCCCGAACGGGTTGGTGATCACGTAACGCCACTCGCCCCGGGCGTCGCGGCGCAGAACGTCGAGGCCTCGGCCGGTGCCCGTCATCTCCGGCGCTCCCGGGACCTCGATGCTCCAGTCGACGACCAGTGCCGCTGTGTCTCCGGCGACGTAGCTCTCGCGCACCTCGGCCGAGAGTTTCGGGTCGAGCTTCAGGAAATCGGCGACTGCAGCCCGGTGCTCCGGGCCGCTGACCGCCTTGCCTGGTTGCCAGACGGCAGCGGCGCCGGGCGCGTACACGGCCATGACGGCCTCGATGTCGCGGGCGTTGTACGCGTCCAGGTAGCGCTGGTTCATCTCCACCGGGTCGGTGGGCTCCGCGACGACGGGCCCGGAGCTGACCAGACCGAGCTGTCGCACGACGAGATCCTTCACCAGGTAATCCATGCGGCTGGCTAGGAACTCCGTCATGTACGGCTGGTCGAGATGACGAGTGAGGTCCTCCTGGGAAGCCCACATCTCGTAGAAGACGAACTGGTTGGGGTCGGTCAGGTCCTGGTGGATCCTGCTCTGCAGGCAGCCCTGCTCGCCACGCGAACGCTCGGCGAACGAGACGAGGAGGGCACCCAGCTCGGCGGCCTTCTCCGGCCGAGCGTGCGCGAAGCCCACCGCCGACAGGATGGTCTCGGACATCGTTGTCCTCCTCAGCTCAGCAGCGTGCCGCCCGTCGCGTCAACGAAGGCGCCGGTCATCCAGCGCGCGTCGTCGGACGCGACGAAGGCGACGATGTCGGCCACGTCGTCGACCTCACCCACACGGTTGAAGACCGACAGGGCCGACATGTGCTTGACGGCCTCGGGATCGCTGAAGACCGGGTCACCGTTGTTCGTCACACCGGGGGCGACCGTGTTGATGGTGATCCGGCGCGGCGCCAGGACCGGGGCCATGTGCAGGGTGATCTGCTCAAGGGCGGCCTTGCTCATCGCGTACGCGATCTGTCTAGGAAAGGTCGAGTGCGTCACGCCGGAGGAGACGTTGATGATGCGTCCACCGTCCGGGATGAGCCGCAACGCCTGCTGGATCAGGAAGAACGGTGCCTTCGCGTTGACGTTGTAACAGTTGTCGATGATCTCCTCGGTGACCGCGTCGGGGCCCGCGCCGGCAAAGCCGGTGGCCGCCGCGTTGTTCACCAGAATGTCGAGCCTCTTCTCACCGGTGAGCTCGACGAGGCCCGCCTCGACCCTGGTCAGCAGCTCCGTTACCGCACCGGGCCTGCCCAGCTGTGACGGCACGGCGAAGGCCCGGCCACCAGCCTCCTCGATAATCGCTACGGTCTCCTTGGCCGCGGCCTCGTTCGTCGCGTAGTTCACGGCGACCACGGCCCCGTCTGCGGCCAGCCGCTGCGCGATGCCGCGTCCGATGCCCCGGCTGGCGCCGGTGACCAGCGCTGTTCTGTTCTGCAGCCTGCCCATGGTTGACCCTTCTTCGTCAGATGCGGTGCGTTTCCTTGGTGACCGCCTCGCGGACGGCCGGAACGATCTCGTTGGCCCAGCGGCCCAGGGAGACGAGGTCCGTCGTGCCGCCAGCAGGTGAGAAGAGCATGAAACCGCCGGCCCCGTGCTCCACGACCGCGCCGGTCAGCTCCTCGATCCACTGCTCGACCGAGCCGCCGACCCAGCGGCCGGTGCCCGGCTCGCGGGTGGCAGCCAGTGGCCGGGCGGTGATGTGGCCGGGGAAGTTGAACACCGTGCGGACGGCCCGCGTGTCGCGGCCCGCCGCTGCGGCTGCCGCGTCGATGACGGGCCGCGACTCGCGATAGCGCGGGCTCAGCCAGTCCGCCGCATGTCCGGGGATCCAGCCGTCGGCAACCCGGCCCGTGGCGGCCAGCGACTTGGCACCGACCGAACCGGTCCATATCGGCGGCGCGGGTACGGGTGCCGGCGCCAAGTTGTTGACCTGGTAGTACCGGCCCTGGAAGGTGACCGGAGCGCCACCGCCGCAAAGCTTTTTCACCAGTACGATCGCCTCTTCGAATGCATCCACTGCCGCCCCGGGCGTCAGGCGGGGCACCCCCATGTCGGCGATGCGGTCCCATAGGCCGCCCGCGCCCATGCCGAGCACGACACGGCCGCCCGACAGCGACGACAGTGCCGTCACCGCGCGGGCCAGCATGGCCGGCGGCCGGGTGGGCAGGTTCGTCACGTTGGCGAAGCCCGCCAGCCGCTGCGTACGCCCCAGGATGTACCCCACAGTGGCGTAGGCATCCAGCCGCTCGCCGATGTAGGGGTGGTCCGACAGCGAGAACAGGTCGAGCCCGTCACGGTCGGCCTGCTCGGTCATGCGCAGCAGCTCCGGACCGTCGCTGATGCTGCTGTGCGCGCCGAATCCGAAGACGACGTCCTGTGCAGACAATGTTCTGCCCTTCATTTCGGAGAACGAACTATCCTCCCCAGCTTGTCACAGAAGACCGCCTCAGGCGGCGGCCGACGCGAGGAACGCATACCGGCGCCCCGGGCCGGCCTGTGCCTGACCCATGTACTCCAGCAGCGGGATGATCACCTCATCGATGTGCGCGACCGCCTCGGCTTCCGAGGCCCACTCGGACAACAGGAAGATGCCGCTGCCATCGGAGGCCACGTGGAAGTTCGCGGCCAGCGCGCCGGGGTAGGCTCGGTCCTTGCCCTCGGTCTCCTCCTCGCTGTTGAGCAAGCCGTCGATCCACTTGCGAGCCGCGTCGGCGCTGTCCATGACGAAGTACGCCGCTGGATAGCAACCGACCGGGGGAACCGGATCGGGCAGCACGGCGGGCTGCACCCGGCGGTACAACTCGTAGGCGCGCGGCTCGCCGGACGCCACACCCACGCCGCGCCAGTCGAACCGCTGGGCACCGCCCGGTCCTCGCATGGCGACCGCAAGCGCGTCATGGTCGCGCCACTGCGCGTACGTCAGCAGGGATCCACCGTCGGTGCCGACGAACAGTGACTGGGCTACCAGGCCTGCCGGCCACGGCGCGGTCTCCCAGTGCTTGATGATGGCCGTGATGGCTTCCTGGTGGGTCTGCTCGTCGGTGATAACCTCCTCCACCAGCGCGACGGCGACGTCGTCACGGTCGATGGTCGGGCGGACATTGCTGGCGATGGGCATCCTCGGCTCCTCAGGTGTGGGCGGGGTCAGCGGTCCTTGTGACCGATGACCAGGACGTCGTCGTTCAGATCCGGCACCTCGGCGGTCTCGGGCCGGAAGCCGGCTTCCTTCATCCAGCCGTGCAGGTCAGACACCGAGTACTCGTGGCCGCCGCGGGACCAGACGAGCATCGCCAGGCCGGCCAGGACCGCGTGCATCGCCGGGGCCTGCCCACCAGCCATCGGGTCGTAGACGAACACCGCACCACCTGGCTTGAGCACGTCGTAGGCGTTGCGCAGCAGACGGATGCGGTCCTCGACGCCCCAGTTGTGCAGCACGTGGCCGAAGACGAGCACATCCGCCTCGGGCAGCGGATCTTGGAAGAAGTCGCCGCCGTGGAAGGTGATCGACGGGCCGACACCGCCGAGACGCGCCATGTGCTGCTCGAACGCCGGCTGCAGCGGAGGCAGATCGAACACCGCACCCTTGAGGTGCGGGTTCGCCGTGACGACCTGATGGGCGAAATGGCCGCGCGCGCCACCGATGTCGACGAAGGAGGCGTACGGGCTCCAGTCGAAGCGGCTCAGCGCGAGCCCGATCGGGGTGGCGAGCAGGTCCATGCTGTCCAGGAAGTCACCCGTCGCGTCGGCATCGCGGTACAGGCTGTCGTACGGGTTGCCCACCACGGCGGCCCTGTTCTGCGGTTGACCGGTACGCAGGGCCGTGGCCAGCCCGTCCCATGCCGGGTTCAGCTCCTGATCGCAAAAGCGCAGGTAACCGCCCAGGTAGGCGGGACGGCCTCGGACGAGGAACGCGTCGGCGACGGGCGCGTTGGCGAATCGTCCATTTCGCATCTCCAGCAGGCCGAGATGACTCAGGCCCACCAGAAGGTCGTTGGTGCCGATCGGGACGAGACCCAGCTCTGTGGCCAGTTCGGCCGACGTCGCCGATCGACCGGACAGTGTGGTGAAAATGTCGTGCTCGACTGCGGCCAGCAAGATCTTCGACTGCCAGTACCCGATAGCGATGCCCATGATGGGGCCCGGGTTGACTGATGCGTCGTGTGCCATGGCGCAACCTCCTTGGTGGGACGGGGTGGGATCAGGTGAGTCGGGCCTGCCGGACCGGCAGGCCGGTAATGGCGGCAGCCAAACCGGCGGCCGCTACGGTCACGATGAGCGCGAGTGCCGCACGTGGGCCGTGGATTTCGTTGAGGCCGACGGTCAGTGGGAGCAGCAGGCCCGCGCCGAGCTGCACGCAGGTCTGGTACAGCGACACCGCCGGGCCTCGGTCAGTGGCCGGGACCGAGAGCGTGGCTTGCACGTTCAGCGCCGCGAACGCGCAGCAGAAACCCGCTTCGACCAGCAAGATCGCCGGCAGCATGCCCAGCGCGTACGGTCTCCCGTGCGGCGCGGCGAGGTAGTACAGGTAGCCCAGCAACGGCAGCACGGCGCCGAGTGCGACGAGTCGCCCGGTGCCGTACCGTGCGATGAGCCGACCTGCGAACGGCACCGCGACGACGAGTGGGACACACGCGGGCAGCAGTGCCAGCGCCGTCAGCCACGGCGACCAGCCGAGTACATCTTGCGCCTGGAAGGTCATGAGGACGAGCAGACTCTGATAGTCGCCGTTGAGCGACGCCGCTACCAGCGCCGCGCGTACCAGTGGGCGGTGACGCACCAGCGGGCGTGGCAGGCGTGGTCCCTCGTCGTCGAGGTCGGGAGGCAGGGCATAGAACCCGTACGCCAGCAGAACGAGCGCCACCGGCGCGGGAAACATGAAGGTCCAGCGCCAGTGGTCGGCGGCCACCAGCCCGGCGAACAGCAGGCCTGCGGTGAAGCCCGTCGCGCCGGAGAACGCGTAGACCGACACGGCACGGCGCCGACGCGGTCCCTCAGGAAACGCGTCGTTGATGATAGCGAGGCCGGCCGGCGCGGTGAGGGCCGCGCACGCGCCCTTGACAACGCGGATGGCGACGAGGGCCGCGAGCCCGCCGACCACGCCCGCAGCCAGCGACGCGAGGCCGAACACCACCATGGCGCCCAGGTACGTCCGCCGGCGGCCGAGCCGCGCGGACAGCCGTGGCCCGGCCACCAGCAGGGCGGCGAAGCCGAGCGCGAAGCCGCTCATCAGCCACTGCGCCTGCCACGGTGACAGTCCGAGCCGGGACGCGATCGTAGGCAAGGCGATCAGCACCACCGAGACCTCAATGGCATCGAGCAGCATGTTTCCCGACAGGACGAACAGCAGCGCGGCGCGGCGCGCATTCACCACGGCAACACCTGGCCCTCGGCGGTGCCGTTCTCGCCGAGGAACGTGCCGGTAGGCCCGTTGTCGGGCAGCGTAGCCAGCAGCACCGGGACGCGGGCACCCTCCTCGACGGTGAGTACCCCGTGGTGGAAATTGATGTCCGTGGCCACGAAACCGGGGGACGCGGCGTTGACCAGGATGCCGGTGCCGCGGAGCTCGTTGGCGTACGTCAGTGTGACCGCGTTGAGCGCTGACTTGGATGTCGCGTAGGAAAGCATGGTGGGAAACGCGCCAGGCGGGTGCACGCCCGATGGATCGACGTTCTCAGCGGCAGCTGTCAGTGAGCCGACCACGCTGCTGACGTTGACGATGCGGGCCGACCCAGACCGGCGCAGCAGCGGGAGTAGCGCGTTGGTCACCGTGATGACGCCGAATACGTTCGTCTCGTAGACCGTGCGCACCTGGTCGGCCGGAGTCTGGCTGGGCGGATGCATCGGTCCGCCGATTCCGGCGTTGTTGACCAGCACGCGCACCGTGCCTACCTCGCTGTCCAGGCGCTTGGCCGCCCGGGAGACCGATTCGGCGTCGGTGACGTCCAGCTGCAGGAACCGCACGTCGTGGCCCTCGGCGCGCAGATCGCGCTCGGCGGCGCGACCGCGTTGCTCGTCGCGGGCGCCAAGATAGACGACGAGGCCGCGCTGGGCGAGTTGCCGGGTGATCTCCCGGCCGATGCCCTTGTTGGCCCCGGTGACGACCGCGACCTGAGCGTGGTCGGTGGACATGTTCCCTCCCTGGGATCGACGCACGCGCTCAGCTGAGCAGGGTGCCGCCGGTGGCGTCGATGAAGGCTCCGGTGATCCAGCGGGCCTCGTCGGTGGTCAGGAACGTGATGACGTCGGCGACGTCGCCAACCGTGCCGACTCGCTTGAACGCGGACAGCTGGGACATCGCCTCGACCGCCTGCGGGTTGTCGAAGACCGGGCCGCCGTTGTCGGTGATCCCTGGTGCCACGGTGTTGACGGTGATGTCGCGTGGGGCGAGCAACCGGGCGAGGTGGAACGTGAGCTGCTCGATGGCACCCTTCGTCATGGCGTAGGCGAGCTGGTCCGGCACGGCGGTGCGGGTGACGCCCGAGGAGATGTTGATGATGCGCCCGCCCTCGGGCATGAGTCCGATCGCCTTCTGCACGATGAAGTACGGGGCTCGGGCGTTCACGGCGAAGTACCGGTCGAACTCCTGCGGGGTCAACTCGTCCGGAGTCTGACCGGTACTGGTCACCGCAGCGTTGTTGACCAGGATGTCCAGCCGGCTCTCGCCGACACGCTCCTTGAGACCTCGCTCCAGCGTCAGGAACAGTTCGTGTACGTCGCCGGGCGTGCCCAGTTCGGCGCGGACGGGAAACGCGCTGCCCCCCTCCTGCTCGATGAGCGACACCGTCTCGGTGGCGGCTGCGTCGTTGACCGCGTAGTGCACCGCGACCAGGGCGCCCTCACGCGCCAGTCGGATCGCGGTCGCCCGGCCGATGCCCCGGCTGGAGCCGGTGACCAGGGCCGTCTTGTCGATGAGTCTCTCCACTGAGGGCCTCCGCGAGATGGGTGTGTCGATGGTGGGCGGTGGTACGTCCAAGCCGCTGACAGATGCCGCGAGATGACGCTGGACGACGCCGAGTTCCAGCAGCTCGCCGACAACGTCACGCAGCGCGGTGACCTCGTCTGCGCCGAACAAGAGCGCCGATTGGGCTCGGATGTTGGCGAGTGTGCGAGACCCGGCTGTGTGCCGCTCGGTGTGGTACGCGTCGAGCAGCGCAGGCCGGGCCACGCCGGTGGCGACGCGGGCGAGTCGGCGGCCAAGGTGGGCGGCGTCCTGCAGGCCGAGGTTGAGCGCTTGACCGCCGACGGGCATCTGCACGTGGGCCGCATCGCCGGCGAGCAGAACCCTGCCCTGCCGGTACCGGGTGACCTGCCGGGAGGCGTTGTCGAACTCGTTGAGCCACAGCGCTCGGCCGTGGCTGATGTCCTCGTCCGTCACCACTGCCCAGACCTCGAAGATCCGGGCGGCGTCGAGGTCGGCGTCGATGAGCGGGCCGAACTCGTGGACCATGAGCCGGGTCACCCCGTTTGGCCGACGATAGGCGGTGGCGACCCCGTTGGGGTAGCGGCGCAGGCGCCGGTTCTCGATGTCGATGCCGGCGATGTCGGCGCGCAGCATCCGTTTGTCGGCGGGTTGACCAGCCAGGGTGAATCCGGCGGCTTGCCGCACGAGGCTGTGCTCGCCGTCGCAACCGACCGCGTAGGCCGCCGTCACTCGATAGCATCGCCCAGCCGGGTCACTCGCCGCGATCTCGACCCCGTCGGTCGACGGCAGCAGACCGGTGACCGTGTGGCCCCGCCGGATCTCGACGCCGAGCTCCCGGGCGTGCTTCTCGAACGTGGCCTCCAGGTGGCTCTGCAGGCACTCCCACTGGCCGGCGTACGGGTGGGCTGGGTCGGCCGCCGCGAGATCCAGGCGCAATCCGCCGAAATGCCCGGGGCCTACCGGCGGCAGGTCACCAAGGCGAGCCAGCAGGCCGCGATCGGCAAGGATCTCCATGGTCCGTGCGTGCAGAATGGATGCCCGGGACTCGCCGGTCGGCTCGGCCAACCGCTCGAGGACAAGGGCGCGCGCCCCGGCAGCGCGCAATTCGATCGCGAGAAACAGGCCGACCGGGCCCGCGCCCACTATCACGACGTCCGGGGCGGGCTCCGTCATCGCCGACCTTGCGCGGGCGGGCCGAACCAGCGGGTCAGGGCGGTGGTCACGTTCTGGTGGCTGCCCGGTGCGGCCCACGCCACGTATCCGTCCGGGCGCAGCAGCACGGCGCTGGTGCCGACCAGCGAGCCGGGCGTGGGTGCCTGGCCTACAGCCGTGACGATGTCTATCCGGTCGCGCCAGGCCTGCGCCCGACGACGCAGGACGGCGTTGTCGCCGAGGTCGATCAGCACCCCGCGCCCCGACCGCAGCAACTCGGTGCTGCTGGTAGCACGGTTGCCGACTGTTATCGGCAGGTGCGGCATCCGCTGGCCGAGGACCGCGTTGGCGCCGATGCCCACGTCGTAGCGGATGTCCAAGCCACTGACCTTGGCGGCGAGATGCCGTGCGACGTCCGGGAACTGAACAAGCTCGGCGAGCAGGTCACGCAGCGGTTGAGCTTCGGCACCGCCGAGCACAAGCAGGCTCTGCGCCCGGGTGTTGGTCAGCAGCCGCCGGCCCACCTCGTAGCGCTCGGTGTGGTAGGTGTCCAGCAATGACGTCGGCGCGTGGCCGTTGACCACCGCCGCGAGCTTCCACCCCAGGTTGTACGAGTCCTGCAGACTCGTGTTCATGCCCTGGCCGCCGGCCGGCAGATGCACGTGGGCGGAGTCGCCGGCCAGCAGTACCCGTCCCCGACGGTACTGGGTGACCTGCCGAGTGGCATCGCCAAACGCGCTGACCCAGACCGGTTCCGCGTGCGAGATGTCGATGTCGGTCAACCGCTTCCAGAGGTCGGCGACCTCCGTGAAAGCCGGCGGACCGGTACGCCGCCGGGGCGGGATGCCGCGCTCGCCGACGATCACTCGATGGACTCCCCCGGCCAGCTTCGCGACCATGACGAAGCCACCACCGACCTGTTGTCCGGTCATGCGCGGTGGAAGGTCCACCCCACGGATGTCGGCCAGCAACATCTCAGTGGTGGTCTCCGTGCCAGGAAAGTCGAAGCCAGCCGCCTTGCGGACCCGGCTGCGGCCACCGTCGCAGCCGACCAGGTACCGGGTAGTCAGCTCGTACTGCCCATCGGGGCCACGGACGGTGACTGTCACGCGGTCGTCGGCGTCGGCGAGGCCGAGAAACTCGTGACCGCGACGAATTCGGGCACCCAACTCCGTCGCCCAGCCCTCCAGCGCCACCTCGGTGACCGACTGCGGCACGGTGCGGGCCGCTTCGTGGGCCGCACCGAGTACTCCCATGTCGAGCGGGATGCCACCGAAGTGACCCATGTTGCTTGTCTCGTAGGCACCGATACGGCGCAGCAGCCCGCGCTGGTCCAAAACCTCCATCGTGCCGACGGTGAACCCGATCCCACGCGACTCCCCGGTGCGTCGTTCGAGCCGCTCGAGTACGACGACATCGACTCCCGCGAGCCGCAGCTCGCCGGCCAGCATCAGACCAGCCGGGCCGGCACCCACAACAACCACTGAAGCGTCCATTTGATGTCTCCCAAGTTCGTCCCTACATCGAGACCGTCCTGCCTCAATCACTGTCCGCTTTCGGCGGTGCCCTGCCCGGAGACCACGTCGTGTGAAGGTGCCCCCACGCGTCGGCTCGAAGCCGCTCCCCGGATCCGGCGTTCAGCGACGTCGAGAACAGGTCCGAACCGGACGGGGCCGACCGCGTCAGCCCTTCCGGCCGGGCCACGGCATCGCGTCGGGGCCGTGACGGCCATGGGACCTGACGCTCGTACCGGCCGACCTGGTCGAGGTGTCAGCGTCTGCCCTCGGCGTACGCCTTGGCGAGGTGAAGCGTGGCCTGGCTGTTGGTGCTCAGGGCGGTGCGCACGTACTCGCGCGCGTCCGCCACCGTGGCACCCTCACCGAGAATTCGAGCGATGTTGTCGGTGTTGAGCACCACGGTGTGTTGCGACGACGCCGTCACGCCGCTGTCCGTCTCGGTGAACGTCCAGTAGCCGGTGTGCAGATTCATCAGTGCTGGCAGGGTCACCTGCTTGTAGGCGATCAGCCGGTGCGGATACGTCACCCGGTACGACTTCGTGGTGTGCGTCGAGCCGTCCTTGGCTCGAGTGTCCATCTCCAGCTCCTGCAGGCCGGGCGTCTCCTCGACGAGGCTGACCCGAGCGACGTGCGGCAGCCGCTCCTTCCACAGGTGTGCGTCGTTGATAAAGGCATAGACGTCTTTGGCCGCTCCGTCGACAAGGACGGTGTCCTCGAACGAGAAGGTGACCTCGGCGGCTACGTGCGCGCGCTCGATGTTCGACTTGAGGGCGGACAGTTCCGACCGCGAGTTCCGATCCACGGCATCATCGATCCATTTCAGACCTGCGGGGTCGTCATCGATCGCACGGTAGTCGTGCCGCAATCGGACTCGCGACGTGGTAGCGGAGATCGGTTCGATAAGCCAGGAACCGCCCATCGCCGCAACCGGTGGTGCGGACACCTCCTGACGGAAGTCGATCTGGAGGTTCCCCGGGTCGAGCAGGCGTCGCGACGTCCAACTCTTGGGCTGTCCGTTCGCCGTTGCCCAAATCCGGATGCGCTCCTCCTTCTCGCCGCGCTCCAGATGGTCGACGTAGATGGTGGGCGGGAAGATCCGCGGCCAGTTCTCTACCTCGGCGATGAGCCGGTACACAGTCTCGGCTGGCGCGTCGACGGAGATGTCGTGCTCGACCTCGCGAATGGTCATGTCGTCAGCTCCTTGAAGGTGTCAGAAGTTACCAAGGCCGCCGCAGACGTTGAGCGCCTGGGAGGTGATGGACGCGGCGGTGTCCGAGGCCAGGTAGCCGACGAGACCGGCGACCTCCTGCGGGGTGGAGTACCGGCCCAGCGGGATCTTGGCCTGGAACTTCTCGAGGATGGCCTCCTCAGTCGTCTGCCAGGCGTCCGCGTATCCCTGCCGCACGCGCTGGGCCATCGGCGTCTCGACGTAGCCGGGACACACCGCGTTCACCGTGATGCCAGTCGGCGCCAATTCGTTGCCGAGTGCCTTGGTGAACCCGACCACACCGTGCTTGGAAGCCGAGTAGGGCGCGCCGAGCACCACACCCTGCTTCCCCGCCGTAGAGGCGATGTTGATGATGCGTCCCCGGTTCTTCTTCCGCATCCCGCCCGCGTTCAGGACCTCGCGGGTCATCCGGAAGACGCTGTTGAGGTTCGTTTCGATGACGTCTTGCCACAACTCGTCGGTGATGTCCGCGGTGACCCCACCACCACTTCGACCCGCGTTGTTGACCAGGACGTCCACCGTGCCGAAGCAGTCGACGGCCGCCTGCACGAACGTCCGTACGTCATCGCCGGAGCGCACGTCCACGGTGGTGCCGGCGGCATCCAAGCCCTTGTCCTGCAGTGCTTTCACGGTTGCCGCCACGTTGTCGGCCTTCCGTGCGCCGACGTACACCTTGTGGTTCAGTGCACCCAGCAGCTCGGCGACGGCGAGCCCGATGCCGCTGGTGGCGCCGGTGACCAGCGCCGTCCTCTTCTCCTGTGCCATGCCGTGTCATCTCCCCTGGTATGCCGATGTGATCAGAGCCTGCACCGGGCTGCCGCGAGGCACTCCTCGAGGAATCCGATCGCGCGAAGGTGGTAGGCGCGTGCCGCCCAGCCCAAGCTGATGTTGTGACCGCTGTCGGGCTGCCGGTCGACCACGACGCGGGGTGTCCCGGTGAACCGGGACACGAGATCGGCGACGGCCGGTTCGTCGTGCCGCCACCACCCTTCGTACTGCGCGAACGTAAACCGCACCGGCACCCGCACTCGGGCCGCGACCGTGGCGAAGACCTCGGGCCACTGCGACACCTCCGCCAGTTCCCGCTCAGGTATCGGTGCCACCGTCAGTTCACTGAGTCGGAACGTGTTCGGCGGATAGCAACGCAACGATCCCCAGTGCCGTCTCCAGTGCCCCGGACCGGCCAGCGGATGGTCAGGCAGGTACTCGTGGCCGCAGCCTGAGATGTCGAGCCCGATGAGGCCATCGCCAGACTCCTGGGCCGCCGCGGTCAGCGCTACCTTGCCTCCGTAGGAGTGCGCCAGTAGGAAGAAGCCCGCACCGACCGCGTGCCGGTCGGCGTACCAGGCCAGCACGCCGCGCAGCAGAGCGGCCTGCTCAGCGACGCTCTGCCCGTGTGGCAACACCGCGGAGGACGCACCGTATCCGGGCCGGTCAAGCGCCAGAACGGTGAAACCGAGGCTGCGGCCGAGCTCGGCCAAGGACTGGTCCGGGTGAGCCCGGCCGTGAAAGTACCCGGCGGTCATACCCGCTCCGTGCAGTGCCACGACGACCCCGCGGGGGGACGTCCACTCCGGCTCGCCTAGCAGACCCGACAGTGGTACGCCCGCCACATCCAGCCGGATGGGCCGCACTCCGCCGGACACGGCCGTCGGCGGCACGGTGGTCGTCACACCGTCGTTCATGTCGAGGCGAGCCGGTCGTTGACGACCTTGATCAGCGAACGCGGGGTGTTCGCGATGTCGAGCGCGTCGTCGAGTGAGACGCCGTACTCGCGCTCGATGCGGCTGCACGTTTCGAGTCGGGCGAGCGAGTCGTAGTTGAGCGCGTCGAAGTCGACGTCGAGGATGTCGCCGTCGAGATCGACAGCCTCGTCGGCACCGGCAGCCGAGCGTAGGACGCGCCTAAGATCGTCGAGGGTAAATTCGTTGACGGACATGGTGCCTCTTTCCGGCTCATTGTTCGGATCGGACGACCATCGCGGAGTTGAAGCCGCCGTAGCCACAGGCCAACACCAGCGCCGTGCGCAGCCGCGCGGTTCGCGGTTGATCGACGACGAGGTCCAAGTCGTACCCGTCGGATGGCTCGATGTGGATGGTTGGTGGAATCAGTCCTTCATCCATCGCCAGCAGGACAGTCGCCAGATCGAGCGGGGCGGCGCCCGAGTACAGGCAGCCGGTCATCGTCTTCGGTACGGTCACCGGCACTCCGCCCGGGCCGAAGATGCGGGTCACCGCGTCGGCCTCGATCCGGTCCAACTCCGGCACCGCCGCGCCGTCTGCGAAGACGACGTCCACGTCAGCCGGGGAGACCCTGGCCTCGGCCATCGCCAGCTCGATCGCCCTGTCCAGGACGGGTGGACGCCCGGTGCCGGGGCGGGCGTCAAAGGTAGCTCCGTAACCTGCTATCTCTCCGTAGACTCGGGCGCCCCTGGACCGGGCCGACTCGGCGCGCTCCAGGATGAGGATCGCCCCGCCCTCCCCCGGCACGTGACCCGCCGCACGGCGGTCGAAGGGCAGATAGGCGGTCGCGGGGTCGTCGCGCGTGCTCATCCGGCCGCCGGCCATCTGCGCCACCCATCCCCATGGACACAAGGAGGCGTCGACGCCACCCGTGACCACCAGGTGAGTGCCTTTCCGGATCTGACGGCGGGCCTGCGCCACCGCGTCCAGCCCGCCGGCGCGGTCGCTGACGACGACCCCGCTCGGTCCGCGCATCCCGTGCCGGATCGAGATCTGCCCACTGTTGACCGCGTAGAACCACGCGAACGACTGGTACGCGCTGACGTACTCGCTACCTTTGCTCCACAACCGCTGCAGCTCGTACTGGCCGAACTCGAAACCGCCGGAAGCGCTGGCCGTGACCACGCCCATCTCGAATGCGGGCAGATCCACCGGACGCACCCCGGCGTCGGCCAGAGCCCAGTCGGCGGCGACCAGGGCGAGCTGCGTCATCCGATCGGTCTGCGGCAGCAGTCGATTCGGCAGGTGCGCCGCAGGATCGAAGCCGTGGATCTCACCGGCTAGCCGTGACGGGTACGAGGCAGCGTCGAAGCGCGACAGTCGGCCGATGCCGCTCTTGCCGACCCGCGCCGCGGACCAGTAGTTCTGCGCACCGAGTCCATTGGGCGCGACGACGCCCAACCCCGTCACCACAACACTCACAGCGTGCTCCTCTCGGGACGAGCCAGCACCATGGCGCTTTGGAACCCGCCGAACCCGCTGCCGACCGTCAGGACGGCGTCCGTACGGTGCTCACGTGCGGTGATCGGCACATAGTCGAGATCGCACTCCGGGTCGGCGGTGTGCAGGTTCGCGGTCGGCGGCACGACATGGTGGGTCATCGCCAGCACCGACGCGGCGATCTCGATCGAACCGATCGCGCCGAGCGAGTGCCCGACCATCGACTTGATGGAGCTGACTGGCGTTACGTACGCGTGCTCGCCCAGGCTCCTCTTGAAGGCTGCGGTCTCGTGCCGGTCGTTCTGCTTGGTGCCCGAGCCGTGCGCGTTGATGTAATCGATGGCGGTCGGATCCAGCCGGGCCTCGTCCAGCGCGACGCGGATGGCCTCCGCCATCTCCGTTCCGTCGGGACGCAGCCCTGTCATGTGATACGCGTTGGACCGCGTCGCGTACCCGGCGATCTCGGCATAGATCTGAGCACCCCGGCGGCGGGCGCTTCCCAACTCCTCGAGCACGAAGAACGCGGAACCCTCGCCCAGGACGAACCCGTTGCGGGTACCGTCGAACGGGCGCGACGCCCGCTCCGGCTCGTCGTACCTCGGCGTCGTCGCCTTGATCGCGTCGAAGCACGCCATGGTGATCGGCGAGATCGGCGCGTCGGTCGCCCCGGCGATCATCACGTCGGCCGAGCCTTCACGCAGAATCTCGGCGGCATAACCGATCGCGTCGATGCCGGATGTGCAGCCAGTCGAGACGACGGTGTTCGGACCCTCGGCACCCGCGGCCCAAGCGACCTCAGCCGCGAACGAGCTGGGTACCAGGTAGTTGTAGAGGTGACGGACGGCGTAGCGGTAGTCGACGAGGTCGAGTCGCCCGCCGTCACTGACCACTCGGTACTCTTGATCCAGACCTGTCGTCGCACCAACCGCCGTGCCGACGGTGACTCCGATGCGGTGGGGGTCGCACGCGGACAGATCAAGACCGCTGTCGGCCAGCGCGCCTCTGGCCGTCACGACGGCGAACTGCGCGGCACGATCCATTCGCCGGACCTCATGCGGAGTGAGGCCGTGCACCTCCGGATCGAAGTCGATTTCCGCAGCGACCCTCGACCGGAACGGCGTCGGGTCGAAAAAGGTGATCTTCCGCGTTGCCGTGGAGCCCTCGCTGATCAGCGACCAAAACGCATTGGCGCCGAGCCCACCGGGAGCTAGCACCTCAAGACCTGTAATGACGACCCGGCGCTCGTTCACCGGTCCGCCTTCCAGGAATAGAAGCGGGTGGCCATAGCGTCGGCAGGCGAGCGCCACGTCGCCGGATCATACGCCTGGATGAAGGGCTTGAGATCCTCGCTGATCTGCACGAACCGCGCGTCCGTACGCGCTCCCTGGATCAATTCGCTGCCATTGTCTTCGTCGAAGTCTTGCAGGTGGAAGTACAGGCCACGATAGTAGAAGAGCTGACGACGCCGAGTACCCATACGGTGCGGCATGTCAGTCGAATCGAATCCCCGAAAGAGGTTTGCCACATCATCTTTTGCGGACGATTCCATCCGGGCCACAATCAACGTACTGTGCATGGCATCTCCTCCAATAGTCCGTCCCGTACCGTGCCGAGAAGCAGACACGGAGGCCAACTTTGTTCACGGCAGATTTGTCAGACGGAGCGCGCGGTACGGCGGGCGAACGTCTGATGTACCTCGTTTTCCGCATAGTACGCACGGCCCGAGCGGGTCACCTTGTGCCATCCTTGTTCGCTCGCAAGCCGGTAGACGGTGCCAATCGGCGTACTCCACAGACGAGCGATGTCAGCCGCAGTGAGCCATCTCGAACCGGTGGCCGACGCGGTACCGCGCATCTGCCGACGCAGGCCGGTCCACTCCCGCTCTTCCCAGATGTGATCGGCGTCCGCCTCGCACCGCACCTGCGTGCGCTCGCCGGCCCGACCACCGCGCACCGTCGCGGTGAGCAATCCGTCACACCCGTCCGACACGCAACGGCCGACAACGATGCGTTTGACGGACTCCGGTGACGCGACCCGCCGCCCGAGTCGCGCGGCGTCAGCCACCTCGGCCCGCAGTTCGAGCGCGGCGGGGTGGGCGGCCAGCCAGTCGAAGTGGATCAGCAAGAATGCAGCCAGAGGCGCGACCCGGCGGGCCGGTGGCGTGATACCGCGCTCTCCGGCGACGAGACCACTCCAGCGCGCCAGCGTCCCGAGGATCGTCGTTCGAGCCTCCGCCGCGAAGCCGTTGATGGTGAAGCCGGGCAGCTGGCCACCACTGACTTTTTCCCGCAGACCGCCGGGTGATGCCCGGCCGAGCACCGTGCCGCACTCTTCGTACAGCCGTGGCAGTGCGCGGATGTCGCCCGCTATCCCCTCACGACAGGTGCGACACAACTCCGCCGTGGGCATCCACTCGACACATCGATCGATATTGCCGTTGATGTGCTTCAGCTTCATAGAGTCCCCCACTCAAAGCGAATAACGTCCAGCTCACCACTTCCGCGCAGGCCGCAGCGCCCTGAACAACAACGATGGCAGCAGAACCGGAAGGCACCGGAATGAGATGGCGACAGAGCGCCGGATCTTGTCATCTATCTTCTTCGGATCCAGAAGCCACGTCAACCTCCTCGATCTTAGATATCTGTCAATATCAGTTCGGAGGTTTGACAGAGATCTCTACGGCATCGCACACGAATGTCAGAGACAGGTTAAATCCTGCGGTCCGGCGTTCTCCTGTATGTCTGACTTGATCCTCGTTTGGTCGATGTCGTAGACGGCGAAGGTGTCGGCGCGGTCGAGGAGGTCACGGCGGACGTGGGCGATGTTGGCCTGTCCGGCGAGGCGGAAGGTGTTCAAGGCCTCGTCCACGCGTCGGCCCATGCTTCTGGCACCACCAGGAACCGATGCCCGAGGCACGTGCGTCATCGTCACACCCGGCGGCGGGTCGACACCGGCGACGGGAACCACGCCGCGGGCCGCGCGGCCCGGTTGGGCTCCACGCGGTGCGTGGAGCCCAACCGGGCCGCGCATCGGATCACGTCACCATGCGTAGGCCTCCGGAGCCGGCCGTCCGCCGTTCGTCCCAGGCGGCGGGAACAGCTCGTCAAGCCGGGCCAGAGTCGCCGGGTCGAGGCTGACGTTCAGCGCGCGGAGCGCACCTTCCAACTGCGCTACCGTGCGTGGCCCGATGATCGGTCCGGTCACGCCCTCCTGCGCGAGCAGCCACGCGAGACCGACGTGAGCAGGGTGTTCGCCGAGGTCGGCGCACAGATTCTCGTACGCTTCGATGGTCTCGCCGTTCTTCGCGAGGACGTCGACCGACCGGCCGGAGTTGCCACGGGACGCGCCGCCCTCGCGCTGCTTGCGCAAGACTCCGCCGAGCACGCCGCCATGCAGCGGCGACCAAGGGATCACGCCGAGGCCGTAGTGCCGGGCGGCCGGCAGCACCTCCAGCTCGATCCAGCGAGTCATGAGGTTGTAGATGGACTGCTCGCTGATCAGGCCGAGGAAGTGACGCGACCGGGCAGCCTCCTGAGCCTGCGCGAGGTGCCAGCCGGCGAAGTTGGACGAGCCGAAGTAGATCACCTTCCCCTGCTGACGTAGGACCTGGAACGCCTCCCAGATCTCGTCCCAGGGCGTGTCTCGATCGACGTGGTGCATCTGGTAGAGGTCGATATAGTCGGTCCCCAGCCGCCGCAACGACGCGTCACACGCACGGCGGATGTGCAGCGCGGAGAGTCGACTGTCGTTGGGCCAGTCGCCAGTCGGCAGGTAGGCCTTCGTAGCCAGGATGGTCCTCTCGCGCCGGCCGTCGCCGCCAGCGAACCAGCGGCCGATGATCTGTTCGGTCACGCCCTCGCCGAGACGAGCGCCGTAGACGTTGGCGGTGTCGAAAAAGTTTATGCCGAGGTCGAGAGCTCGATCCATGATCAGATGACTGTCCTTCTCGGACGTTTCCGGCCCAAAGTTCATTGTGCCAAGTACGAGCCGGGACACAGAGAGGCCACTTCGGCCAAGACGGGTGTACTCCATGACGACCAACCCTACGGGACCCACTGTGTCGATCTTCCGACATCCTCCATCCGGCCTATTGGATTCTTCCTCGTCAATATCACCCCAAGCGGCAGCGGATCGACCAACTAGGACACCAGGCCGGGCGCAACGTAACTGAGACGTGACAGTAAGCGGTTATCATCATCGGCGCGCAGGCCGCAGACCGGCCGACTCGGCATACCGAACACACGGGGGTGTTCAAGTAGATCATGGGCTTCACACGGCTACGTCTCCCCACGCTCACGCGCCGCGAAGCTGCCACTTCGCCTCGATTCGAGGACCAGCAGCGGCTCTTCGTCCCGACCGGACAGCCACCGGCACAGGCATCGGCAAGGGTGCGCTCCCCTGAGCAGACCGACCGATGGTGTGCACCGTTCCAGTCGAAAGGGATCCTCAAGCCATGACCGAATCACCCGAGACGGCCTCACTCACCGCATCTCCGCGACCCAACGGCTGGCGTGTGCTAGTGGTCGAGCATCACACCCAGGACGCCGAGACTCTCGTCACCGCCCTTCGCCGCCACGCCCACGATGTCCACCATGTCGCTACCGCCACCGACGCCCTGCACACCTACACCGAGGCCGACCTCATCCTCATCGACCTCGACCTGCCTGACCTCGACGGCCTCGAAGTCTGTCGTACCATCCGCACACACCACGACACCCCACTCATCGCCGTCACTCACCGTGGCACCGAACTCGACCGCGTCCTAGGTCTCCACGCTGGAGCCGACGACTACCTCGTCAAACCGTACGGGATGCCGGAACTGATGGCCCGCATCCACGCCGTCATGCGGCGTACGCATCCCAACACCAAACCCGCCACCATCACCCACGGGTCCCTCCACATCGACCCCAGCGCCAACCAGGTCCAGATCAACGGCAAATGCGTCGAACTTACCCGCAAGGAGTTTCAACTCCTACACCTCCTCGCTTCCCAACCTGGCAAGCTCATCCCACGCACCCAGATCATGAACCAGGTTTGGGGCGATGTGTGGTCCCGACGAACGCTCGATACCCACATCAGCAGCCTTCGCGCCAAACTCGGTCACAAGCACTGGATCACCACCGTACGTGGTGTCGGATTTCGCTTCGACCGCGCCGAATCGTCTTGAGGCGAGAACCGAAATGTCATGGTCTGGTCGAAAGGCGCGTGTCCCGCGACGGCACACCGCAGCTACCGGCTCACGAACCACCTCAGCGCGTCACCGACTCGGTGACCGGTCTTGGTCGACGCGTCAATCGGACTCGCCGCACTGGCCGAGCACCGCCAACCGGTGTCGGTTGGCTACCCTGCTGGCCATGCGGACGCCCGCCGACCGGATCGAGCTGGTCGTCGACCCGGCCCGGCCCACCGGCCGTACGCTGCTCGCCGGCGGGGTCGAGCAGTCGTACGTCGATGTCGCCGATCCCACCTATCTGCATTTCGAATACGTCCGCCGGATGGCCGTGGTCATCGATGTCGCGGCACCGGCCGGCGCTCCGCTGGATGTGCTGCATCTGGGTGGCGGCGCGCTGACGCTGCCGCGCTACGTCGCCGCGACCCGGCCGGGCTCGGCGCAGGTCGTGGTGGAACGGGACCCGGCCGTGGTCGACCTGGCGGCCCGCGACCTGCCACCCCGACCAGCCGGAGTCGAGGTTCACGTCGCCGACGCACGGGAGGCGGTCGCCGCCGCACCCGCCGACGCGTACGACCTGGTGCTCGCCGACATCTACCAGGCCGCTCGGATGCCGACGCACGTGGCCACCGTCGACTTCGCCGCCGAGGTGGGCCGGGTACTCCGACCGGACGGCGTCCACCTGGTCAACGTCACCGACCTGCCGCCGCTGGTCGCCACCCGGGTGCAGGTGGCGACCCTGCGGGCGGTCTACGCCGACGTGTGCGTCGTCGCCGACCGACGGATGCTCCGTGGCCGGCGGTACGGCAACGTGGTGCTCGTCGCGGCACGACAGCCGGATCGGCTGCCCGTCGCACGCCTGGCGGTACGGGCGCTGCGCGATCCCGTACCCGGTGGTGTGCTGCACGGCCCGGCACTCGACGGGTTCGTCGCCGGCGCCCGACCCCGCACCGCCGACCCGCGACGGTGAGACCGGGCACCGGCGGAGACCGGGCACCGGCGGGCGCGGCTACGACAGCAGCGTGCTGCCGTACGTCGACACCACGGCCAGGATCAGGACGAGGATCCAGATGGTCACCGCCAACACGTCGAGATCGGCATCGATGAACCGGATCGCGAAGCGTTGCCAGCGCGGCGGCAGATAGAGGTTGCCGTCGCGGATGTTGACGTGTGTCAGGGTGACGAACACGAAGGT
This sequence comes from Solwaraspora sp. WMMD406, assembly GCF_029626025.1. Classification (NCBI taxonomy): domain Bacteria; kingdom Bacillati; phylum Actinomycetota; class Actinomycetes; order Micromonosporales; family Micromonosporaceae; genus Solwaraspora; species Solwaraspora sp. WMMD406. The sequence goes on along the minus strand of NZ_JARUBF010000001.1, from coordinate 3,935,198 downwards.
GGTGGGAGACGGTCACCAACAGGCACCACGGGCAGAGCGCGCCGATGACGAACATGGACTGCTGGAACAGCCAGTAGGCGAAGATCACGCCCAGGGTGTAGACGGCCTGCGCCGTGAACATGAACCATCGCGGGAACCGGACCCCCGGCCAGCGCGGCGACCGAAATGGTGATCACCACCGGTTCCGCGACCAGCCCGAGGAATGCGTTCGGAAAGCCGAACAGCTGCGCCTGCCACGAACCGCCCACCGTGCCACAGCTGATCACCGCTCGGTGCCCTCGTCGGGCTGCTGCTCGAACAGCGCCTGGTGGAACGCGAGGAACTGGTCCGGTGCGCGGTCCGCCACGGTCGCCACCGCGTTCGCCGCCCGGGTGGAGTATTCACTGCCGGCGGATACTCCATTCAGGAACGACAGTGGATACAGCTCCAGGCGTACGGTGCCCGCCCGGACCAGCCGGGCGATCTCGTCGCCGTTGGCCCGCTCGAAGCGGCCGCAGAACGGGCACATGTAGTCCAGGAACACCTCGAGTTCGACCTCGGCCGCCGGGTCACCGGCGGACAGCGAGCCCGCCGTGGTGGCGAGCGCCGGCCGCTGCGACGCGTCCGCCGGGACGCTGCCTGAGTCGCGGCTCGCCGCGTTCACCAGGGGTCACCGCGATCGCCACGACCAGCGCGGCGATCACCACACCGCCGCCCGCGTACGCCCACCGGTGCCCGCGCCCGCGCCTGCGCTGAGCGGCGATCGCGGTCCGCGCGTCGCGCAGCGCGCGAGCCCTGTCCCGGCTCTGCTTGCCCACTGTCCGCTCGTGTGGTCGCCACGGGGACGGCGGTGGGGCGGTCCGGCGCCGACACCGCCGTACTGGTCGATGTCAGCTACTCTCCGCCAGGACGCCAGCGGCCACCGCCGGCGAAGGTCACGAGTACGCCTGGCCTTTGGTCCCCGCCTCACATCCCGGCGTCGCCGCGATGTGGGAGTGCGGTAACGCGGTACGTCCAGGGTCTGTGATCCCGCGGTAACCACGTGGTTCTAGCGTCGGGGACGCGCCGCCACCGTGACCGTCGGCGTAGGCCGAATTTGTCGGGGGTGCGGGTGACCGGCGAGGGCGACGTGACGCAGGTCCGGACCGTCTGCTCGTACTGTGGTGTCGGTTGCGGCATCGTCCTGGACATCGGCCGTGGCCCGGACGGCAACCGCAAGGTCGTCCGGGCCAGCGGTGACCGGGCCCATCCCGCGAACGCGGGCCGGTTGTGCACCAAGGGTGCGACCAGCGCGGATCTGCTCGCCGCCGCAGGCCGGCTGGCGACCGCCAAGGTCCGCGAGGAGCGCGGCGCGACACCGGTGGATCGGGACGTGGACACCGCGATCACCGAGACCGCCCGGCGGCTACGGGCGGTCGTCGACACCCACGGCCCGGACGCGGTCGCCCTCTACGTCTCCGGGCAGATGACCCTCGAGGCGCAGTACCTCAGCAACAAGCTCGCCAAGGGGTTCATCGGGACCAACCAGATCGAGTCGAACTCGCGGCTGTGCATGGCCAGCGCCGGCACCGGCTACAAGCTGTCGCTCGGCGCGGACGGCCCGCCCGGCTCGTACGACGACTTCGATCACGCCGACGTGTTCCTCGTCATCGGCGCGAACATGGCCGACTGCCATCCGATCCTGTTCCTGCGCCTGCTCGACCGGGTCAAGGCCGGCGCGACGTTGATTGTCGTCGATCCGCGCCGTACCGCCACCGCTGACAAGGCCGACCTGTACCTGCCGGTCCGCCCCGGCACCGACCTGGCTCTGCTCAACGGTCTGCTGCACCTGATCGCCTCCGCCGGACGCCTCGACGAGGAGTTCATCGCCGAGCACACCGACGGTTGGGAGGCGATGCCGGAGTTCCTGGCCGACTATCCGCCGGACAGGGTCGCCGAGATCACCGGTGTCCCCGAGGCCGACCTGCGGCGGGCCGCCGAACTGATCGGGTCGGCCGAGAACTGGATGAGTTGCTGGACGATGGGCCTCAACCAGTCCACCCACGGCACCTGGAACACCAACGCACTGATCAACCTGCACCTGGCCACCGGCGCGATCTGCCGACCCGGCTCGGGCCCGTTCTCGCTCACCGGGCAGCCCAACGCCATGGGCGGCCGGGAGATGGGCTACATGGGTCCCGGCCTGCCCGGCCAACGCTCGGTGCTCGTCGCGCCGGACCGCGCGTTCGTCGAGAACGCCTGGGGCATACCCGCCGGAACACTGCGAACCGAGGTCGGCACGGGCACCGTGGACCTGTTCTCCCAGATGGCGGAGGGCCGGATCAAGGCCTGCTGGATCATCTGCACCAACCCGGTGGCCTCGGTGGGCAACCGGAAGATCGTCATCCAAGCGCTCGAGACGGCCGAGTTCGTCGTCACCCAGGACGCGTTCGCCGACACCGAGACCAACGCGTACGCCGACATCGTGCTGCCGGCGGCGATGTGGTCGGAGACCGACGGCATCATGATCAACTCGGAGCGGAACCTCACCCAGGTCCGCCCCGTCGTCGACCCGCCGGGACAGGCGCTGCCGGACTGGGAGTTGATCGCCAGAGTCGCCTGTGAGATGGGGTACGCCGACGCGTTCACCTACACCAGTGCCGCCGAGATCTTCGCCGAGATCCAGCAGTTCGCCAACCCGCAGACCGGGTACGACCTACGCGGCGTCAGCTACGAACGGCTCGCCGACGGCCCCGTGCAGTGGCCGGCCCCGGCCGGTTGCCACCGCCGCAATCCGATCCGCTACCTCAACGACGGCGTCAACCAGCCCGTACGGATCCGCCCAGACGGCACCCGACCACGGTTGAATTTCGCTACGGCAAACGGCCGGGCGGTGTTCTTCGCCCGCCCGCATCTGCCCGCCGCCGAACTGCCCGACGACGACTTCCCGTTCGTGCTCAACGCCGGCCGTCTGCAGCATCAGTGGCACACGATGACCAAGACCGGCAAGCTGGCGAAGCTGAACAAGCTCAACCCCCGCCCGTTCGTCGAAATCAGCCCGGTCGACGCACGGGCGCTGGCGATCGTCGACGGCGACCACGTCGAGGTCGCCTCCCGCCGGGGCCGCGCCGTGCTGCCCGCAGTGGTCACCGACCGGGTGATGGCGGGCGGCTGCTTCGCCCCGTTCCACTGGAACGACCTGTTCGGCGAATATCTCAGCATCAACGCCGTCACCAACGACGCCGTCGACCCGATCTCCTTCCAACCGGAGCTGAAGGTCTGCGCCGTCACGCTGAGCCGGGTCGCCGCGCCCGCCGTACCCGCGCCGGTGCCCGTCCCGACCAGGGCGCTCCCGCCGGCCGAGACGACACCGGCCGAGACGACACCGGCGGCGGCGGTACGTGGCATCCTCGGACTCGACCTCACCCCACCACCACTGTCCGACGGGCAGCGCCACTACCTGGCCGGCTTCCTGACGGCGCTCGCCACACCACCCGCAGGTACGGCACCGGTGCTCCCGCCGACGGCACCGTTCGACGCCGACACCCGACACTGGCTCAACGGTCTGCTGGCCGCGACGTACGCCCAGACCACGCCACTGGCCGGCAGGGATTCAGCCGCGTCGATCATCGACCAGCCGACCACCCGGGACGCCCGTGAGGTCCACGTGCTGTGGGCATCGCAGACCGGCACCGCCGAGGAGTTCGCCCGAACCGTCGCCGCCCGACTCACCGACGCCGGCCTGCGACCCGTCCTGCGCGCCATGGACACCACCGCCACCGACGCGCTCGGAGCCGCGGCGGATCTGCTCCTGGTCACCAGCACCTTCGGCGACGGGGACGCCCCCGACAACGGCGACGCCTTCTGGCGGTCGCTCACCGGCGACAGCCCGCCCCGGCTGGACGGGCGTCGCTACGCGGTACTCGCCTTCGGTGATTCCAGCTACGCCGACTTCTGCGGTCACGGCCGCCGACTCGACGCCCGCCTCGCCGAGCTCGGCGGCATCCGCCTCAACGACCGCGCCGACTGCGAACCCGACTACGAATCCACCGCCAACGCCTGGCTCGACCAAGTCCTCGCCGCGCTGACCACCCCGCCCCGGCCCACCACCACACCGGCGACCGTACCCCGTTCCGGTTCGGCCGTACCCCGTTCCGGTTCGGCGACCGGCCAGCGGCCGACGCGGGCCGGCACACCGATCGCCGCGACGAAGACGCACCCGCTCACCGCCGTCCTCACCGGAAACCACCGGCTGAGTCGGCCCGGCTCTGCCAAGGACGTTCGCCGGTTCACCTTCGACACCGGCGGCGAGCTGGCATACCAGGTCGGCGACGCACTCGGCGTCTGGCCCACCAACGGCCCCGGCCTGGTCGACGAATGGCTCGCCATCACAGGCTTGCGACCCGACGACCCGATCGAGATACCCGACCTCGGACCCACCCCGCTCGCCGAAGCACTGCGTCAGCATCTCGACATCACCCGGATCACCGGCGGCCTGCTGCGATTCGTCGCCGAACACACCGGCGACCCCCAGCTGAAAACGCTGCTGCGCCCCGACAACACCGGTGAGCTCGCCAAGTGGACGTGGGGACGACAAGCCATCGACGTCGTCGCCGAGTGGCCCGTCCGCGCCACCGCCACCGAGTGGGCTACCGTCCTCAGCCGCCTCCAGCCTCGCCGGTATTCGATTTCCTCCACCCCACTGACCAGCCCTGCGGCGGTCAGCCTCACCGTCTCCGTCGTCCGCTTCGACAACCACCACGGGCGCCCACGCAAAGGCGTCTGCTCCGCCTTCCTCGCCGACGCCGCACCCGACACCCCCGTCCGAGTCTTCGTCGCGCGGACACCACACTTCCGGCCCCCTGCGGATCCCGCCACCGCGATGATCATGGCCGGGCCGGGCACCGGAATCGCCCCGTTTCTCGGCTTCCTGCAGGAACGGCAGGCTGTTGGTGCCACCGGCGACAACTGGTTGTTCTTCGGTGAACAACGCCAGGCCACCGACTTCTACTACGCGGACGAACTCGCCGCGTTGCGTGCCGACGGTGTACTCACCCGCCTCGACCTGGCGTTCCCCCGCGACCAGCGCACCAAGGTCTACGTGCAGGACCGGATGCGGGAACACGGTGCCCAGTTGTGGAGATGGTTGCGGGACGGGGCACACCTGTACGTGTGTGGCGACGCCCGCCGGATGGCCCGCGACGTCGACGACGTCCTGCGCGACATCGCCACGGCCCACGGGCGGCTCGAGCCAGACGCCGCCCAGGCCTGGCTCAAGCAGCTAGCGGCCGAGAAACGCTACGTCCGCGACGTGTACTGAGTCGCGCGTCTCGGCGGGCCGGCAGTTGGCAGCCTGCCCGCCGAGACGCGTGGCTCCGTTGTTCGTGAGATGTCGTCACGGCATCCGGTAGCGTCGTTCGGGTGGATCTGGACGCGACCGCCGCCCGGCTCGGGGTGCCCGTCGCGGACGTCGAGCGGGTACACCAGCTCGCCGGTGACCGGCCCTCGGCTCCGCTACCGGCCCGGGCCGACGCACCGGCGATCCTGCACCGGCTCGCCGTGCCGGCGGACGACGCCGCCGAGATCATGGCCGGTTGGCCCGACCCCGACTCGCCGCTGTGGACCCCGGAGCTGCGCTGGCTGCTGGACCGTACGATCGCACTGGTCCGGGCCGATCTCGGTGGCCACGGCTGGCTGACGCCCGGCCCGGAGCTGCCGCGCGAGCGGGGTCCCGCCTGGCGACACCTCTACACGTACGCGTACCTGGCGCTGGTCGACGTCGTCCGGCCGTACCACCGCGCCCACGGCATCGCCGACACCGTGTCGTGGACGACCCTCGCGGACCTCGGCCGCAACCTCGCCGTCGACCGACGGATGCACGGCGAGGGCTGGCCGGTGATGCAGGCCTGGCTGACGCTACACGTACGCGGCGGCCTCTACGAGCTGGGCCGGCTGCAGCACCACCGCGGTGGCACCGCCATCGACCTGCACATCCCCGACACGGGGCCGCTAACCCCGGAAGCCGTCACCGCGTCACTCGACACGGCACGCGCGTTCTTTCCCCGCCACTTCCCCGACGAACCGTACACGGCGTTCGCCTGTGGGTCCTGGCTGCTCGACCCGCAACTGCGGGAGTACCTGCCCGAGGACTCCAACATCGTGCGGTTCCAGCGCCGGTTCGAGTTGGAGCCGTACGAGGAGCCGGACGGGTTGGACGCCGACGTCGAGGTGCTGCGGTTCGTGTTCCGGACCCTGACCACGCCCCTCGATGAGCTGCCTCGGCGCACCGTGCTGCAACGCGCGGTCGTCGACCACCTGACCGCCGGCCGCCACTGGCAGTGGCGCCGCGGCCGCTTCCCGATCTAGCCTGCTGTCCACGTTCGACCAGTTACCCCGGCGGCCCGCGCCGACAGAGCGGATCACGCCATCGCCGCGCGGGCCGGCGCTCAGGTCGTCGTGATCGGGGTGGCGGCGGCCGGAGCGGTCGCCGCGGCGGACACCGGCGTGCCGGTCGGTTCGGGTGCGGCCGGAGCGGGTACGGCGGGGGAAACCGGTACGGCGGGCGGAGCGGACAGGTTCTCGCCGATCGGTCGGTGCAGCGGACGGCACGAGGCGCGGACGACCAGTTCGGTCGGCAGCCGGATGTGGGTGTCCCGGTCGACTCCGGCGATCAGGTCGACGAGCAGGCGCAACGCCTCGGCGCCCATCTGCTGCAGGGGCTGCATGATCGTGGTCAACGGCGGGTTGACCAGTGCCGACTCCGGGATGTTGTCGAATCCGATCACGGAAAGGTCGTCGGGCACCGTCAGACCCATCTCCCGGGCGACGGTCAGCGTGGAGATCGCCGAGAGGTCGTTACCGGCGAAGATGGCGGTCGGCGGCTCGGGCAGGGTGAGTAGTTCGGCGGCGGTGCCGGCGGCGCTCTCGATCCGGAATCCACCGACGCGCACGAGGGTCTCGTTCACCGGTACGCCGGCGTCGGCCATCGCCTGGCGGAAGCCCGCCTCCCGTAGCCGGGACGATTCCAGGTCGGTCCGGCCGCTGATGTGCGCGATCCGGCGGTGGCCGAGGGAGAGCAGGTAGTTGGTCGCGAGGATGGCACCGGCGTAGTTGTCGGAGTCGACGGTCGGCAGGCCGGAGGGTCCGGTGTGCGGGTCGACCGCCACCACGTGGAAGCCCTGCTTCGTCTCGACCACCGTCGGTGTCACGATCACGGCCCCGTCGATGAGGGTGCCGGAGAGCCGGGCCAGCGATCGGCGTTCCCAGCCGATGGCCGCGCCGTCACCGTCTCCGCCGGAGTACGCGAGCAACTGGTAGCCGGTACCGGCTACCTCCTTGGAGGCGCCTTTGAGCAGCTCGGTGGAGAAGGGCTCGAACTCGGCCACGAGGATGCCCAGGACGTTCGTCCGGTGGCTGCGCAGGCTCTGCGCACCCAGACTCGCCTCGTACCCGAGCTGGCGGATGACGTCGCGCACCCGGTCGACGGTCGCCTGAGCCACCCCGTACCGACCGTTGACGACCTTCGATACAGTCGCCACCGAGACGCCGGCCGCGCGGGCCACGTCCGACATCTTGACACGCTGCGGGAACGCCACGTCGACGATGATAGAGGGCGCCGTGGCGACCCGGCAGGGCCGAGCCGAAAACGTTATCGATACCGATTGACACCGCGTTACATGGCTGTAAAACTCGCCGTCAGGCCAAGCACCGCGACTGAGTAGTCGAGGAGAAACATGATGGCGATTCCGCGCCGCGCAGGCGCCGTCCTAGCGCTCTTTATGACCGGCACCCTCCTGGCCGCCGGCTGCACCAGCGGCGACAGCAGCGAGCCCGAGGGCGAGCTGTACGAGAACCCGGTGACCCTCACCTGGTGGCACAACGCCTCCCAGGACGGACCCGGCAAGGACTACTGGGAGAAGGTCGCCGCCGACTTCTCCGCGCTCCACCCCACGGTCACGATCGAGATCGAGGGGATCGAGACCAACCAGCTCCAGCGCACCCGGCTCCCCGCCGCCCTGCTGAGCAACGACCCCCCAGACATCTTCCAGGCCTGGGGCGGCGGCGAGCTGCGCGAACAGGCAGAGGCCGGTTACCTGAAGGACATCACCGACCAGGTCCAGGCCGAGGTCGAGAACATCGGCTCCTCGGTGGAGATCTGGCAGGCCGACGGCCGGCAGTACGGTCTGCCGTACCGGATGGGCATCGAAGGCATCTGGTACAACAAGGACCTGTTCGCACAGGCCGGCATCGACGCGCCACCGACCACCTTCGACGAGCTCAACGACGCCGTCACCAAGCTCAAGGCAATCAACGTCGTCCCGATCGCCCTGGGTGCCGGTGACAAGTGGCCCGCCGCGCACTGGTGGTACAACTTCGCCCTGCGTGCCTGCTCTCCGGACACCTTGCGGGCGGCGTCCACCGAACTCAACTTCGACGACCCGTGCTGGGTGAAGGCCGGTGAGGACCTGCAGGACTTCATCGAGACCGAGCCCTTCCAGGAGAACTTCATCGCGACGCCGGGCCAGAACGACCCGACCAGCGCCAACGGCCTGCTCGCCAACGGTCTGGCCGCCATGGAGCTGATGGGCGACTGGAACCGGGGCACCTTGGACACCGTCGCCTCCGATCCGGAGGAGCTCGCCGGCTTCATCGGCTGGTTCCCCGTACCGGCGATCTCCGGTTCCGCCGGTGACCCGTCGGCGGCCCTCGGCGGTGGCGACGGCTTCGCCTGCGCCGAACAGGCCCCGGCCGAGTGCGTCGAGTTCCTCAAGTACATCGTCAGCCCCGAGGTGCAGCAGGGCTACGCCGAGACCGGTACCGGCCTGCCGGTGGCTCCCGAGGCGGCGGCGGCCGTGACCGACCCCGCGCTCCAGTCGATCCTGGAGGCGACGACCGACGCGAGCTACGTCCAGCTCTGGTTGGACACGGCCTTCGGTAGCACGGTCGGCAACGCGATGAACGACGCGATCGTCGCGATCTTCGCGGGCAACGGCTCGCCTGAAGACGTCGTCACGGCAATGAAGGCGGCCGCAAGCAAGTGACGACGATCAGCCACAACCAGAACCCCGCCGGCGGCGCGACCGCGCCACCGGCGGGGGTCCGGCACGCGAGGAGGCAGCGTTCCTCCCGCGCGACCGAGACCCGACGCAAGTGGTACGAGATCATCGGACTCACCACACCCGCGATCATCGTCTACGTGGTGTTCGTCCTGGTCCCGATGGGCTTCGCGTTCTACTACAGCCTGTTCCGTTGGCGCGGAGTCGGGCCGCCCACCGACTTCGTGGGCCTCAACAACTACATCCTCGCCTTCCAGGACCCGATCTTCCGCGACGCGTTGCGCAACAACGCGTTCATCGTGGTCGGATCGCTGCTGATCCAGGGTCCGATCGCGCTGGGCATCGCACTGCTGCTCAACCGGCCCTTCCGCGGCCGTACGGTGTTCCGGCTGCTGGTCTTCGTACCCTACGTGCTCGCCGAGGTGACGGCGGGCATCATGTGGAAGCTGCTGCTGACCGACGGCGGCACCACCGACGCCTTCCTGCAATCGATCGGCCTCGGCGCCCTCGTCCGGCCGTGGCTCGCCGATCTCGACCTGGTGATCTGGACCCTGCTGTTCGTCCTCACCTGGAAGTACGTCGGCTTCGCGATCATCCTCCTGCTCGCCGGTCTATCCAATGTGCCTCCCGAGTTGACCGAGGCGGCCGAGATCGACGGCGCCGGCTGGTGGCAGATCCAACGCCACATCACCCTGCCGCTGCTGGGGCCGACGATCCGGATCTGGATGTTCCTGTCGATGATCGGATCGTTGCAGGTCTTCGACGTGATCTGGGTGACCTCGGTGCCGGCGGTACGGTCGTTGGGTGCCTCGGCGACCATGGCGACCTACATGGTCGACAATGGCTTCTTCGCCCGGCTGTGGGGCTACGGCAACGCGATCGCCGTGATCCTCTTCGTGATCTCGTTCATCGCGGCGCTGCTGTTCCAGCGGTTCCTCCTCCGTCGGGACATCGAGGGCGCAGTGACCGGAAGGAGAAACTGACCGTGACCACAACCGCCATCGCCGCCGCGTCCCGCAAGCGCCGCCGGGACTCGTCGTGGGGCAATCCGCTGACCTACGCCCTGGCTCTCGTGGTGGCCGGGGCATCGATCGCCCCCGTGATCTACGTGATCATCGGCGGCTTCCGTACCACCCCGCAGATCATCGCCGACCCGGCCGCGCTGCCCGATCCGTGGGTCGCCGACAACTACGTCCGGGTACTCACCCAGAGTGGCTTCTGGCAGCAGGTGTTCAACAGCGCGGTGGTCGCCTTCGGTACGACGTTCGGGGTCGTGACGTTGGGACTGTGCGCCGCGTTCGTACTCGCGCGGTACACCTTCCGTGGCCGGGAGGTGCTGTACACCTTCTTCACCCTCGGGCTGCTCTTCCCGGCTGGTGCGGCGATCCTGCCGCTCTACCTGATGTTGCGCGACATGAACCTGATCAACTCCTATTTCGCGGTGATCCTCCCGCAGATCGCCTTCGCGCTACCCCTGACGATCGTGATCCTGCGGCCCTTCCTGACCGCCGTACCCCGGGAGTTGGAAGACGCGGCGGCGATCGACGGCACCGGCCGGCTCGGTTTCCTGTGGCGCATCATGCTGCCGCTGTCGCGTCCGGCGCTCGTCACGGTCGGGATCCTCGCGTTCGTGACCAGCTGGAACGCGTTCCTCCTGCCCCTGCTCGTCCTCGGTGACGCCAACCTGCACACCCTGCCGCTGGGCGTGCAGAATTTCTCCAGCCAGTACACCTCCGACACCGCCGGAATCCTCGCCTTCACCTCGATGGCGATGCTGCCGGCGTTGATCTTCTTCACGATCGCGGAGAAGCAGATCGTCGGGGGCCTGCAGGGTGCCGTCAAGGGCTGACCCCTTCGGTACGACGACGCGGCGTGCGCGCGACGAACGTGGCACACGCACAACAAGGGAAGGCACAGGATGACTGAGGTCCGCGCGACGGTGGACGGGGGCGCGCCGGGACAGGCTGGTCCGCGCCACGACCAGCCCGGAGGACCCGACCGGCCTGACGGGCTCGACGGCGAGGCGCGCGTGCGGGACCTGCTCGACCGGATGACGGTCGAGGAGAAGATCGCGCAGCTGGTCGGGTTCTGGGAGAAGGAGGACGGCGAGGCCGTCGCCCCGCTGCAGGGCGAGTTCGGCGAAAGCTTCGGTCTGGAGGACTTCTCCCGGCACGGCCTCGGCCACCTCACCCGGGTGTACGGCACCCGTCCCGTCGACCCGGCGGCACGCGCCGCCTGGCTGTGGAACTTCCAGTCCGAACTGGTGGCGAGAACCAGGCTCGGCATCCCGGCGATCGTCCACGAGGAGTGCCTGACCGGTCTCTCCGCGTGGCAGGCTGCCTCCTACCCGACACCACTGGCGTGGGGGGCCGCCTTCGATCCCGACCTGGTCACCGAGATGGCGCAGGCGATCGGCGCGTCGATGCGCGCGCTCGGCGTGCACCAGGGCCTCGCGCCGGTGCTCGACGTGATCCGCGACCCGCGCTGGGGCCGGGTCGAGGAGTGCATCTCCGAAGATCCCTATCTGGTCGGCACCATCGGCACCGCGTACATCCGGGGGCTGCAGTCGCAGGGTGTGCACGCCACCCTGAAACACTTCGTCGGCTACTCCGCCTCGCGCGCGGGCCGTAACTTCGCCCCGGTGCACGCAGGCCCCCGGGAGGTCGCCGACGTGCTGCTGACCCCGTTCGAGATGGCACTGCTCGACGGCGGCGCCCGCTCGGTGATGCACTCGTACGCCGAGATCGACGGGGTCCCGGTCGCCGCCGACCCGGCGATGCTCACCGGCCTGCTGCGGGACCGTTGGGGCTTCGACGGGGTGGTCGTGGCGGACTACTTCGGGGTGGCGTTCCTCCACCTGCTGCACCACGTCGCCGAGGACCATACCGACGCGGCGGTTCAGGCGCTGACCGCCGGGGTCGACATCGAACTGCCGACCGGCGACGCCTATCTGCGGCTGCCGGCGGCGGTGCGCGCCGGAAGGGTCGACGAGGCGCTCCTCGACCGGGCGGTGCTGCGGCTCCTGCGCCAGAAGCAGGACCTCGGGCTGCTCGACGCCACCTTCACCGACGAGCCGCCCCGCGACATCGACCTCGACTCGGCCGAACACCGGGCGATCGCCCGCCGCCTCGCGGAACGGTCCGTCGTTCTGGTCACCAACCGTGACACCCTCCCGCTGCCCGCCGGTCGCGCGATTGCCGTGATCGGACCCAACGCCGACCTGGTCAACGCCATGTTCGGCTGCTACTCGTTCGTCAACCACGTGCTGCCGCAGCATCCGGGGGTGGAAGCCGGGATCGAGGTACCGACCGTTCTCGACGCGGTGCGGGCCGAGTTCGGCACCGACCGGGTCAGCTGGGCGCGCGGCTGCGGCGTCGACGACCCCGACCGGTCCGGCTTCGCCGACGCCGTCGCCACCGCTTCCGCCGCCGACGTCGCCGTACTGGTCGTCGGTGACCAGGCCGGCCTGTTCGGGCGCGGCACCGTCGGCGAGGGCTGCGACACCGACGACCTGGAGCTGCCCGGAGTGCAGCGCGACCTCGTCGAGGCCGTGCTGGCGACCGGCACTCCCGTGGTGCTGGTGCTGCTCACCGGTCGGCCCTACGCGATCGGCTGGGCGCTCGACGGGTGCGCCGCCGTGGTGCAGGCGTTCTTCCCCGGTGAGGAAGGTGCCGGGGCGGTCGCCGGAGTGCTTTCCGGGCGGATCAACCCGTCCGGGCGGCTGCCGGTCAGCCTGCCCCGGTCGGCAGGCGCCCAACCGTACTCCTACCTGCACCCGGCCCTCGGCGAGGGGAACGAGGTCACCAACCTGTCGGTGACCCCACCGGCGGCGTTCGGCCACGGCCTGTCGTACACCACGTTCGCCTACGCGGAGCTGACCGTGCCGGCGACGGTGCCCAGCGACGGGGCACTGGTGGCGACCGTACGGGTGACGAACACCGGGTCGGTGGCCGGTGACGAGGTGGTCCAGCTCTACGGCCACGACCTGGTCGCCTCGGTGACCCGCCCGGTGGCGCAGCTCCTCGGCTACCGCCGGGTGCACCTCGCGCCGGGTCAGTCGGTCACGGTCGAGTTGACGGTGCCGACCACCCGGCTGGCCTTCGCCGACCGCACCATGACCCGGGTGGTCGAGCCGGGTGAGGTGGACATCTGGGTGGGTACCAGCGAGCACCGGTTGGCGCAGGGACGGACCACCCTGGTCGGGCCGACCGTACCGGTCACCAACGCTTCGCGGCGGTGGACCACCACTGAGATCAGATAGCGGATCGACCCGATTCCGTCGATAGCGCTTCGACACCTCGCCGCGACACCTCGCCGACGGCGGACGACGACCGGGACCCTGGCTCCCGCTCAGTGACGTTCCACTGAGTGAAAGCCAGGGTCCCGGTCTCGTTAGTGGCGCGGGACCATGCGACCACCCCACCGCTGTCATCCATCACCGTCAGGAGGTCAGTCGCATGCCGTTCGCGCGCAACCAGTGGTACGTGGCCGCGTACAACGACGAGGTCGGCCGGCACCTGCTCGCCCGTACCGTGCTCGGCGAGCCGCTCGTGCTCTACCGCACCGAGGCCGGGACGGCTGTGGCCCTGGCCGACCGGTGCGTACACCGGCGGTTCCCACTGTCGCAGAGCCGACTCGACGGCGACCGGATCGGTCTGCGGCTGTCGGAGGGCGTGCTGGCGGCGATCTCCCTGGTGGTGGCGTACGACCGGGCCGATCCGGTGGCGCTGGCTCCGCTGGTGCAGGCGGCGGGACGGGCGATCTCCCGGGCGGTGACCGGGCCGGTCGGCCGGTACGCCGGACGGCGCTGAGACGGGGCCGGTGCGTCAGGCGGGAAAGGCGGTGCGTCAGGAGGGAAAGGCCAGCAGTCGGAGGAACTCGGCAAGCCGCTGATGGTCCTCGGGGGTCACGGGTGCGAGCAGCCCACGTTCCACGGCACGGGCGGACTCCTGGGCCCGGGCGAACAGGGCCCGGCCGGCGTCGGTCGCCACCAGGACGTTGGCCCGCCGGTCGGCCGGATCAGTGTGGCGGGCGACCAACCGGCGCCGTTCCAGGTCGTCGATCACGGCGACCACCTGGCTCGGGTCGAGCCGGAGAAATTCGGCCAGCTCCCGTTGGGTGGGGCGGGCGTCGTCGGCGGCCAGCGCGAGCACCGAGTAGGACCGGGCTTTGAGCCCGTGCTCGGCCAGCGCGGTGTTCGCCGCGGCGAGGGTGAGCGCGTTGGCCCGGGCGAGCAGAAAGACGAGATCCGCGCCGAGAACGCTGTCCCGCAGGCCGCCGGCACCGGCGTGCCGGGGCTTCTCGCTCGCAGGCATGGCGACGATGGTAGCAGGCAACGCCAATAATTGACATTATCAACGGTTCATGGTCCGATCGGCTTCGACGCGAAGGAGTTCCCGATGTCTCTGGACGGCAAAGTCGCCATCGTCACCGGCTCCGGGCGAGGTCTCGGCCTGGCCTACGCCCAGCAGTTGGCCCGCCAGGGCGCCAGCGTCGTGGTCAACGACGTCGACGCCGACACGGCCGCCCAAGCGGTCGCGGCGATCGAGGCCGCCGGTGGACGGGCCGTCGCGGTGGTGGCGCCGGTCGGTCCCACCGAGACCGCGCAGGCTCTGGTCACCGCGGCGGTCGACAGCTTCGGTCGGCTCGACATCGTAGTCACCAACGCCGGCGTCCTACGCGACACGGTGCTCTGGAAGATGAGCGACGACGACTTCGACACCGTCATCGACGTGCACCTGCGCGGCACCTTCACCACCGTGCGCGAGGCGGTACGGCACATGCGTCAGGCCGGCGACGGCGGCCGGATCATCTGCGTCGGCTCCCCCACCGGCCAGCGGGGCAACTTCGGACAGACCAACTACGCGGCGGCCAAGGCGGGCATCGTCGGAATGGTCCGGACCTGGGCGCTGGAGTTGAAGCGGGCCGGCATCACCGCCAACACGGTCGTACCCGTCGCGGCGACCGCGATGACGGCCACCGTGCCCTACTTCGCCGCAGCGGTGCGCGCCGACGCGCAGGGCGGGCCGATGCCGGCCTTCTTCCGGCACGACCTCGGTTTCGGCACCGCCGACGACGTGGCCGGCCTCGTCGCCTTCCTCGGCTCCGACGCGGCCGCCGAGGTGACCGGTCAGGTGATCGGGGTCGGGGGTGACCGGATCCAGATCTGGACCCACCCGGAGGCCGCGACGACCGCCTACCGCGAGGGGGGCTGGACCTACGAGGCGCTGGTCGCCGACTGGCCGACCGAGTTCGCTGGTGCGTTGCAGAGCGTCGGTGAGCGCTTTCCGGAACTCCCCGAGGAGTTCCAGCCGGCTGCCTCGTGATCCCCGCCGGCCACCTCCTGAACCGCTAGCCCGAGGTCACCCCACATGTACCAGTCCGCGATCGACGTCGACGCGATCACCGCGATCGACGTCCACGTCCACATCGAAGTCGACGACCACGGCCACGCGTCGCTACCGGAGCCGCTGGTGGCCGCCGCGTCCAAGTACTTCCGCACCGACGGTCCCCGGCCGGCGATCGACGCGATCGCGGGGTACTACCGCGAACGGCGGATGGCGGCCGTCGTGTTCACCGTCGACGCGCGTACCCAGCTGCGGCATCCGCCGTTGTCCAGCGTCGAGATCGCCCGGGCCGCCGCCGACCACGCCGACGTGCTCATCCCGTTCGGCTCGGTCGACCCGCGCACCGGCGACGCGGCCCTGGAGGCCGCCGCCCGGCTGGTCGACGACGAGGGCGTACGCGGATTCAAGTTCCATCCGACGGTGCAGGGCTTCGATCCCGGCGACGAGCGGTACGCGCCGCTGTGGGGCCTGATCGCCAAGGCCGGCGTGCCGGCCCTTTTCCACACCGGCCAGACCGGGATCGGGGCGGGGCTGCCCGGCGGCTACGGACTGCGTCTGGACCTGTCCAACCCGATGCGGCTCGACCCGATCGCCGCCAGCTTCCCGGACCTGCAGATCATCATGGCCCACCCGTCGGTGCCCTGGCAGGACGAGGCGCTGTCGGTGGCGACCCACAAACCCAACACCTGGATCGACCTGTCCGGCTGGAGCCCGAAGTACTTCCCCGCCGAGCTGGTGCGTTACGCCAACTCGATGCTGAAGGACCGGGTGCTGTTCGGCACCGACTACCCGCTGCTCACCCCGGACCGCTGGCTGCGTGACGTCGAGAGCACCGATCTCAAGCCCGAGGTGCTCCCCGGGATCGTCAAGCACAACGCCGTCCGCCTTCTGCGCCTGGCCGGGTGACGGGAACACCGGGCGACCAGACGACCGGGCGGCGAGAGAAAGGAACGCCATGACCACGACCATCGCCTACGACCAGCTCGCCGGTCTCGCCGGCACCGACCTCGGTTACACCGAGTACCGGACGGTCACCCAGGAACAGGTGAACCTGTTCGCCGACGCGACCGACGACCACCAGTGGATCCACGTCGATCCCGTACGGGCGAAGGACGGGCCGTTCGGCGGGCCGATCGCCCACGGGTTCCTCAGCCTCTCGCTGACCGTCCCGTTCTGGACGGAGTTGCTCGACGTGACCGGTGTGGCGACGAAGCTGAACTACGGCCTCGACAAGGTGCGCTTCCCCGCCCCGGTCGCCGTCGGGTCACGCGTGCGGATGCGTGCCGTCGTCGCCGAGGTCGCCGAGGTCGCCGAGGTCCGGGGCGGGTACCAGCTGGTGGTCGACCAGACCGTCGAGATCGAGGGCGGCGTGAAGCCGGCGGTCGTCGCGCGCGGCCTGTACCGCTTCCTCGCGTGAGCGGACACCGCTGACCAGATCAGCCCTGACCAGGAGATTCGTTTTCACGACCAGGAGAACGCTGATGCACCAGAACGGGATTGGTGCCTGGTTGGCCAAGCGCCGACTCACCTCGCCCGACCGGACCGCCCTCGTCTGGGGCGACCAGTCGACCATGACGTACCGCGAATTCGCCGACGGCGCTGACCGCGTCGCGGCGATGCTGCGAGGTCTCGGCGTCGGTACCGGCGGCTCCGTCGCCTACCTGGGCGAGAACAGTCCCGACTTTCTTCTGGTGATGTTCGGTACGGCGCGGCTCGGTGCCGCCTTCGTCCCGGTCAACACCCGACTGGCGCCCCCGGAGATCGCCCACGTGCTCACCGACTGTGGCGCGCGGGTGCTGATCCACGATCCGGAGTTCACCCCCCGGGTGGCCGCCGCCACCGGAGGCGTGCCGGCG
The DNA here is from genome assembly GCF_029626025.1 of Solwaraspora sp. WMMD406. Lineage (NCBI taxonomy): Bacteria > Bacillati > Actinomycetota > Actinomycetes > Micromonosporales > Micromonosporaceae > Solwaraspora > Solwaraspora sp. WMMD406. The sequence goes on along the minus strand of NZ_JARUBF010000001.1, from coordinate 3,917,981 downwards.
CTGCGGATCGTGGTCACCGGGACGGACGCCACCGACCAACCGGGACTGCGGACGTTGCTGGACTCGGCCGCCGGTACCGGCGACGCGGGCGAGATCGGACCGTGCCCGGCGGGCATGGACGACCCCGCCGCGATCATCTACACCTCGGGTACGACCGGCCGGGCCAAGGGCGCCGTGCTGACCCACGCCAACCTGACCTGGGTGGCGATCAACTGCGTCATCGACTACGACGTGGTCTCCGGTGACGTCGCGCTGATGATCTCCCCGCTGTTCCACGTCGCATCCCTCGGCATGGGTGCGTTGCCGGTGATCCTCAAGGGCGGGACGCTCGTGCTGGAGAAGGGCTTCGAACCAGGCCGGGCGCTGGCGCAGATCGAGCGGCACGGCGTGACGATGCTCAGCGGGGTGCCGACGACGTACCAGATGATGGCCGAGCATCCGGACTGGTCGTCGACCGATCTGTCGTCGTTGACGAAGCTCACCTGCGGCGGATCGGCGGTGCCGGTACGGATCCTCGACGCGTACGAGCAGCGGGGGTTGTCTTTCTCGCAGGGGTACGGCATGACCGAGGCGTCGCCGGGCGCGACCGCGCTGCCGCCGGCGATGACTTCCGCCAAGCAGGGCAGCGTCGGGCTGCCGCACTTCTTCACCGACGTGCGGATCCGCGACAGCGACGGCTCGCCGGCGCCGGCCGGCACGATCGGCGAGATCGAGATCGCCGGGCCGAACGTGTTCGCCGGCTACCACCGGCTGCCGGACGCGACGGCGGCGGCGTTCAGCGCGGACGGCTGGTTCCGCTCCGGCGACCTCGGCTATCTGGACGACGACGGCTACCTGTACATCGCCGGCCGCCTCAAGGACATGATCATCTCGGGTGGGGAGAACATCTACCCGCCGGAGCTCGAACTGCTGCTCGCCGAGATCGACGGGGTGACGGGGGCCGCCGTCATCGGGGTGCCCGACCCCCGGTGGGGCGAGATTCCGTGGGCGGTGCTCACCGTCCGTGACGGCGCGACGATCGACGTCGACGTGGTACGCGGCCAGCTCGACGGCCGGATCGCGCGTTACAAGATGCCGAAGAACGTGGTCATCGTCGACGAGCTGCCGAGGACCGCATCTGGGAAGGTGCGGAAGGCCGATCTGCGGGCCCGGTTCGGCGGTCAGGTGTGACGGAGCCGCCGACCAGCCTGGCGAACTCCGCCGCCGACGACTCGGCGAGCCGTTCGTGCATCCGACGGTAGACCTGGGTCGACCGTACGGCGGGCCACTGCTCGTCCATGAACTCGCGGGGCAGTCTCGGGTCCGCCCGTAGCAGCGCGAGCCAGTCGGCCACCAGCATGGTGCGCACGGTCAGCGCGCTCGCCGCCTCGGTCACCGCCGCCGGGTCGTCCCACATGTCGATGAAGGTGACATGTTCGCGGCGGATGGCCTCGATGTCCCAGGCCGACCGGACACTGTCGGCAATCGGGAACTCCGGCAGTTCCCGCGCGTGGAAGGCGACGACGGTGCCGGCCGGCAGGTCCCGGCGCAGCGGCTCCAGCGAGCCGGCCAGGTCGACCTCGCCGGGGGCGAGCCACAGCCCGTCGCGCAGTGGCGCGAATCCTTCCCAGGTCAGCGTGGATCGCAGCCGGTGGCGCAGGGTCCGTTGGCCCTCGGGGATCGTGAAGGTGACCAGCGTCCATCCGGTGCCCTGCGGGTCGAAGGGCCGTGGTCCCCGGACCCGTTCGGTCGCCTCGCGCAGCACCGCCGCGCCGTGCCTGGTCAGCGAGAACAGGATCTCCCTACCGCGCTTGCTGCGAGCCAGGACGCCGGTCTGCACGAGTCGGTCCAGGGTGGCCCGGGTCGCCGGGGCGGCGACGCCGGCACCGTCGAGCACACCGATCAGGACGCTGGCCCGGATCGGCCCCGGGTCTTCGTCGACGACGTGCTCACCGAAGAAGGCGAGCAGCAACTGTTTCGGTGCACGGCTGCGCACGGGGCACCCCCTCGATCGAGACGTCCGACGATTCGGTCACCCGGTGACGGTCTCGCCACGTTTGGCCCGTTGGATCTGGCCGTAGATCTGCGTCCGGAGTTCCGTGAAGCGAGGTAGCGCCCGTGTGGTTATCTGATCACGCTCGGCCGGAAGGTCGATCGTGAGGTCCTCCTGGACCCAGGTCGGCGACGTCGACAACACGAGTACCCGCTCGCCCAGGTAGACCGATTCGTCGATGTCGTGGGTGACGAAGACGATCGAGATCTTGCGGTCGGTGTGCAACTGCCGGACCAGATCCTCCAGGTCCGCGCGGGTCTGGGCGTCGACCGCAGCGAACGGTTCGTCCATGATCAGCACCTCGGGGTGGTACGCGACGGCACGGGCGATCGCCACCCGCTGCTGCATGCCGCCGGACAACTGCCAGGGGTGGTTGCGGGCGGCGTGGCCCAGGCCCACCGCTTCGAGGGCGTCGGTGACGAGCTTGCCGCGCTGTGCCCGGGACAGCCGTTTGTGCCGCAGCGGCAGTTCGACGTTGCCCCGGACGGTCAACCACGGGTAAAGACTGCGGCCGTACTCCTGGAAGACGACGGCCATCGCGGGGCTCGGGCCGGTGACCGGCGCCCCGTCCATCTCGATGTGGCCGCTGGTGGGGCGCAGCAGCCCGGCGAGGCACTTCAGCAGAGTCGTCTTGCCGCAGCCCGACGGACCCACGATGCAGACGAGTTCGCCGGCGTGCATCGTGAAGCTGACGTCGCCGATGGCCTCGACATCGCCGTTCGCCGACTCGTAGACCTTACGCAGGTGCTCGACCCGCAGCAGGACGCTCCGCTCAGGCACGATTGATCTCCCTTGCTCCGTGGTACCAGCGCAGCACACGCCGCTCGACGACACCGAAGGTGACCGCGAGCAGGACACCGACGAGACCGAGCAGCAGGATGCCGCTCCACATCTCGGCGATCAGGTAGTTGCGTTGGAAGTAGGCGATTCGGTAGCCGAGCCCGGCGGAGGACGCGAACATCTCCGAGATCACCATCAGGATGAGCGCGACCGACAGTCCTTGGCGGACGCCGGCCATGATGCGCGGGCTGGCTGCCGGCAGCACCAGGAACCACAGTCGCTCCCACCAGGTGATCTGGAACGAGTCGGCGGTCTCGGACATGACGGAGTCGGTCGAGCGGACGCCGTCGATCGTGTTCAGCAGGATCGGCCACAGCGCCCCGGAGACGATCACCACCACCCGCATCGTGTCGGTGATGCCCAGCAGCAGCATCGCGATGGGGATCAGCACCGGCGGCGGGATGGCCCGGAAGAACTCCAGCAGCGGTTCGAGGAGCTCGCGCAGCGACCGGAACAGGCCGATCAGCGTACCGGCGGCGATGCCGAGCACGATCGAGGCGACGATGCCCAGGGCGAGCCGGTACAGGCTGGGCAGGACGTCGGAGACGAACGCGGGTCCGACCCAGGTGGCGACGAAGGCGTCGAGGATCTCCACCGGCCCGGGGAAGAACCGGTTGGACGACGAGGTCGACGCCACCCCCCAGATCACCAGCAGCAGGAAGGGCAGGCCGAAGGAGTAGAGCAGACTTTCGGCGATCCGCCGACCGACGGAGCGCCGGCGCCGGGGTCGCGCGACGGACCGGTCGGCGGGTACGGCGGACGCGGTCACCGGGCCTCCTCTCCCCGTACCGACTGGTGCCAGGACAGCGTCCGGCGCTCGATGAACCGGAAGACCAGGTTAACGCTGAGGCCGAGCAGGCCGGTGACCACGACGAAGGCGTAGAGCCCGACGGCGTCGCCGGCGGAGCGGGACAACTCGATCATGCGGCCGAGGCCGGGGTTGCCGATCACCATCTCGGCGGTGATGGCCAGGATGAGCGCGACCGCTGCGGCCAGCCGGACCCCGGTCATCAGGTACGGCAGTGCGGTCGGCAGCACCAGGTAGACCAGGCGTTCCCGGTGGGTGAGGTCGAAGCTGCGCGCGGTGTCGCGGGCGACCGTGTCGACGTCGGCGACGCCGTAGATCATCTGCACGAACACCTGCCAGAACGAGGCGTAGATGATGATGACCAGAGCCGCTTGCAGCTGGATGCCGAACAGCAGTACGGCCAGCGGGATGAGGGCGACCGACGGAATCGGCCGCAGGAACTCGACCATCGTGTGGGTGGCCCGGCGCAGGACCGGCACCAAGCCGACGAGCGTGCCGAGCGCGACCGCCGCGACCGTGGCCACGCCCAGCCCGATCGCCCAGGCGGTCATGGTGGATCCGAGTCGACGCCAGAAGGCCAGGTCACGGAACTCTTCGACGAGTCGTCCGAGCACATCGGTGACGTACGGCAGGTATTGCGAGTTCACCAGGCCGAGGGTCGGGATCAGCTGCCAGACGATCAGGAACCCGGTCAGTCCGACGGCGCCCAGCACCACTTTGCGCGGTGACCGGGGACGCCGGATGGACGAAACGTGCATGTCGCTCCCGTGGTCGGCGGTCCGGCCCGCCGCGCCGTATCGGCGCGGCGGGCCGGACCGCACCGCTACTGCTGCTGGATGAGGCGGTCGAAGTCCGGCTGCTGCTCCAGTACGGCGTAGTCCGTGGCGAGCGTCGCTAGCGTTTCCAGGCTCGCCCGGTCGATTTCCCAACCGAACTCCGGCAACCGCACCGAGTCGGCGACCGCCTCGGGCAGTTCCAGGTTGTCCTTGATCGACTGACGCACGTCCGCCTCGTTGGCGGGATCCCGCGCCCATTGGAGGGTCTCCTCCATCGCGGCGGAGAAGTCGGCGATCAGGTCGGCGTCGGATTCGAGGCGTTCGGCGGTGGTGATCGTCGTCAGGGTGGCCAGGCCGGGGATGACGGCCTGGTAGGGCTCGACGACGAGGACGTCGCCGCGACCGCGCAGCTGGGTGACGAACGGCTCCGGTACCCAGGCGGCGTCGATGTTGTCGGCTTCCAGTTGGGCGGGAACGTCGGGGAAGGCGACCTCGACGAACTGGATCGTGCTCGGGTCACCGCCGTCCTGTTCCACCGCCGCCATGATCGTCACGTCACCGGCGGCGCCGAGGCTGTTGACCGCCACCCGGCGACCGGCGAGTTCGGCGGGGCGGGTGATGCCGGACCGGGCCGACGCCACGACGGCGTTGATGTCGTCGCCCTCGGCGTAGGAGGAGGCGTAGTTGCCGATCAGGACGACGCCGAGATCCTGCAGGTCGGCGCGGAACGGACCGAACGGCTGGCCGATGGCGAAGTCGATGTCGCCGTTGATCAGGGCGGGGATCGCCTGGGCGCCACCCTGCGCGGGTAGCACGTCGACCGCGAGTCCGCGCTCGGCGAAGATGCCGGCCTCGATGCCGCCCCACAACGCGGCGGTTTCGGTGATCGGCAGCGCCGCGACGCGGACCTGACGCAGTTCGCCGTCGATTTGGTCGGTCGGGGTCGCGTCCGAGTCGGTGCAGGCGGTCAGGGCGATCGCCATGGTGGCGATCAACCCTAGGGTGAGGGTCTTCTTCATTGACGAGGCCCTTCCGGGACGGGAATCGTGGGGTGCGTCAATCCCGGCGGGTGCACACAGAGTGCAGGTGCGTTTCGGTGTGAGCGTGGTCACCCCGCCGTCCGGCCATGGTCAACCACCATGGCTCCCAATGTCAACAATTCCGCGTCGCCCGTCACGAATAGATTGAATATCGCGATGGACCGTCGCTGCGGCGGTGGTGGTGGGCCGGTCCCCCGGTCCACCACCACCGCCGGACGGATCAGCTCAGCGGCTCGATCCAGATGTTGCGGTACTGCACGGCGTTCTGGTGATCCTGCAGCCGGATCGACCCCGTGGCCGGACCCTCGGGGATGTTCCCGCCGGTCGGACCGGTGATCGCGACGTCGTCGTGAACGGTCACGCCGTTCCAGACCAGCGTCACCCGGGCGTCTTCGGTCTTGGTGCCGGCGTTGTCGTAACGGGCCGCGCGGTAGGTGATGTCGTACGTCTGCCAGGTGTCCGCCGGTCGCGCGGCGTTGACGTCCGGCGCCTTCTGCAGATAGATCGCACCGGCCTCGTTGGTGTCCAGCGTCGGGTCACCGTACGAGTCGAGGATCTGGATCTCGTAGCGTTCCTGCAGGTAGACGCCGCTGTTGCCACGGTTCTGCCCGGTCACGTCCGCTGGCAGCTGCGGCACCTTGAACTCGACGTGCAACCGGAAGTCACCGAACGCCTGACGGGTACGCAGGTCGCCGCAGCAGACCTCCATGACTCCGTCGCCCAGTCGCGGCCAACTCGCCGAACGCCCGTCGGTGTGCTGCCACTCCGCCAGGTTGCCACCGTCGAACAGCACGATCCGTTCGCCCGGTTGACGCACGGTCACGAGATCCAGGTTGACGTGTCCGGTGTCGCCGGTCTCCACCCGGTACTCGATGGCGTTGACACCCTTACGCAACGTCAACAGCTCGGTCTTGGTGGCCCACTCCTTCCACGTGACGGTGGACGGCAGGACCGTCTGACGCACCTTGGCGCCGTTGACGTAGACGCTGACGGTCTTGTCGCCGGAGAACGGGTTGGGACCGTTGCTGTAGCGCAGCCCCACCTCGTACTCGCCGTTGCGCTTCACGTCCACGTGCACGGTCGTCGAAGCGTTGAGGTCGCCGAACCCGGCGACGAAACCGACCCCGGAGAAACCGACGTGCTCGGTGTCGACCCGGGCACTGCCCTGGCGGTGGCCCTCCTCGGCCTCGTAGAAGACCCGGTCGGGCTGGACGCCGGGAATGGCGTTGAGGGTGTACCAGGCTTCGGTGCTCCACAGCTGTTCGCCGTTTGACGCGGTGAACGACCGAGGCGAGCGCAGGTGCACCACCCGACCTTGCTGCAGTCCGTCGATGGTCAGCCAGACCGTCCGACGGTCGTTGGAGACCTTGACCGCGCTGACGCTCAGGGACTCCTCGTCGACCTTCGGGCCGCCGTACGTCGGGGTCGGCGCGTAGCGCCACTGCTCGACCTGGTAGCGCCCGGCGATGTCCTGGATCGTCTCGGTGGACAACGGCCGGGTGTACTCGATCTTGAACCCGTTCGGGGTGGCGCTCATCGACTTCATGTCGAACGTACGGTTGTCGTTCGGGGTGAGCTTCTGCAGGCCGTACCGCAGCTTGCCGGGCTGACCCCAGTTGCCGTCGGCGCCGAGCCCACCGACGTAGATGGCGCCGTCCGGACCGAGGGTGACCCGGTTGACACCGGCCTCCAGGCCCTGGGTGTGCCGGAACACCGCGCCCTGGTACTGGTCCTTCACCTTCTCCAGGTACGCCCGCTGCAGCCCGCCGTAGGTGACGTCGCCGATCAGGAACTGACCCCGGTACGGGCCCTTCTTGAGCAGCACCGGAGTGCTGGGCGAGTTGGCGATCTCGTTCTGCGGCAGCCAGAGGGCGGGCTGAGTGACCGGGTTGGCGTCGTACGGCCCGGCGGGGTTGGTGTAGTGGTTGAAGAACCGGTCGGACTCGATGTGCACCAGCTTGCTGGCCGGCAGGTAGCCACCTTGGTTGTCGGTGACGAACAGCTCCTGCTCCGGACCCCAGCCGATGCCGTTGGGGGTACGCAGTCCACCAGCGACGTAGCTGACCGCGCCGGTGCGTCGGTTCACCACGACACTGGTCCCCCGGTTGGCCACCGGCTGCGGGTTGGTCGTCGCGCCGCCGTAGTCGATGGCGACCGACAGGTTGAGGTAGAAGTTGCCCCCCTTGTAGAGCAGGCCGAAGGCGAACTCGTGGAAGTTGCCGCCGTACGGCCACCTGGCGACGGTCCGCTGTTCGTCGGCGACCTCGTCACCGTTGGTGTCGCGCAGTTCGGTGAGCTCGTGCTTCTGCGACACGTAGATAACGCCGTCGACGACGGCCACACCCATCGGCTCGTTCAAACCGCTGGCGATGCGCTTGTAGGTGACCTGGTCGGGGCCGGTCTCCCCGGTCACGTTCTCGACGATGTACACCTCGCCGCTGAACTGCTCGCTGCCGCCCCAGGTGGCGATGACCAGCCGACCGTCGGCGGTCCAGTCCATCCCGGACACCTGTGGTTGGAAACCGTCCGGACGCAGGTCGGTCAGGGTGTAGTCGGGGTGCACGCCGTCCAGCGGAAGCCCGTCTCCGGGGGTGTCGGTGACGCCCTGGCACTCCTTGCGGCCCGGTGCGGTCACCCGGACCACGCCAGCGTCGGTGCTCAGCACCGAGGTGGGTACGACGACGAAGTCCGCCGCGCCCGGCGGCTGCCAGGACAGGGTGAGCTGCTGGCCGCCGCCGGCTTCGAAGTATTCGACCCGCAGCGCGTGGTGGCCTTCGGTCAACGTGACGGCACCGTCCATGTCGGTGGCACCGTGCAGGCCGTCGTGGTCGACCACGACCGCGTCGTCGATGTAGAGCCGGGAACCGTCGTCGCTGGTCAGCCGGAAGGTGTAGGTCCCGGCGGTGGCGATGTGCAGGTTGGCGAGGGCGTGCGTGACGAAGTTGTCCTCGAACCCGAAGTTGTCGGCGCTGGACCAGTCGACGACCGGCATCAGCTTGTCGACGTTCGGTGTCTGTCCGGGCTTGAGGGTGCAGATCTCGGACAGCGGGACCCGGACGTCGTAGGTACGCAAGGTGACGCCCGGCTCCTGTGGCGGGAGTTCCGCCGCCTGGGCGGCGGCGGGAGCGGACCCGGCGACGGCGGCCAGCGAACCGAGCATGGTGGCGGTGGCGAGGAACGTGAGTGGACGGCGAGTACGTGGTGAGTGTGGAGACATACCTTCCCCTTCGGCGGTGCGGTGGGGCCGCGGTCGGAACCATCGCCGAGGGGGTGCACCTGCTCGGGGGACGAGATGATCCTCGATCACAGCTGCGGCACATCATGGGCCACATTCGTCGAAGTAGCAAGATCTTCTGAGTGATCGTTACGATCTTTCGCCCAATTAAACAAAAGATCCCCCGGGGTCGTCTCGTCCCACCGCGCGGCCACCATCTCGCCCGTCACCACGCGACACAGCATCTGGTGTTGTACAAGAACCACCAGACCCAGATATGGTGTCTCCCGCAGCTGGTTCGACCGCCGTCGCACGCGGTCGAGGCAACAGGGAACCCGGTGCGAATCCGGGACTGCCCCGCAGCGGTGAGTGGGAACGACCGCCGTCAACGAAGCACTGGACCGCAAGGTCTGGGAAGCGACGGCCAGTAGGCGACCAGTCGGGTCACGCCCACGAGTCCGAAGACCTGCCAGCGCGCCGCACGCGCCGCGTGCGGCGGTCGGAGGCCGCGCGGGACGGCCGACGCCATCAGCCGGGCCCGTCGGCAGACCTGCCGAGGGCGACCGGTGGCGTCTCCCCCTGCGCGCCCGTCGACCTGTCGATCGGTGTGAGGAGGGGGACATGACCGCGACAGCCGAACAGGCCACTGCGGACGGAGCCGTCACGGAGCGGCCCACGGCGGAGCAGCGCACGGCGGAGCAGCGCCCGCACGAGCAGCGCCCGCACGAGCAGCGCCCGCACGAGCAGCGCCGGCCCGCGATGCGGGTCCGCAAGCGCGACGGCGACACCGAACCGGTCGACGTCAACAAGATCGTCAAGGCGGTGGAGCGGTGGGTCGCCGACCTCGACGAGGTCGACCCACTCCGGGTCGCGACCAAGACGATCAGCGGACTGTACGACGGAGCCACCACCGCCGAGCTGGACAAACTCTCGATCCAGACGGCCGCCGAGCTGATCGGCGAGGAGCCGCAGTACTCGAAACTCGCCGCCCGGCTGCTGGCCGCGTTCGTGGACAAGGAAGTCCGGGGACAGGGCGTCGCCAGCTTCAGCCAGTCGATCCGCTACGCCCACGGCCTCGGACTGGTCGGCGACGACACCGCGGCGTTCGTGGCCCGCCACGCCCGTAAGCTCGACGATGCCATCGACCTCGACGGCGACCGACGCTTCGAGTACTTCGGATTACGGACCGTCGCCGACCGATATCTACTGCGGCATCCGCAGTCCCGGCTGGTGGTCGAGACCCCGCAGTACTGGCTGCTCCGGGTGGCCTGCGGGCTGTCCCAGACACCGGGCGACGCGATCGGCTTCTACCGGCTGATGTCCAGCCTGGCCTACCTGCCGAGCTCGCCCACCCTGTTCAACTCCGGCACCCGGCACACCCAGATGTCGTCCTGCTTCCTGGTCGACTCGCCCCGCGACGAACTGGACTCGATCTACGAGCGGTACCACCAGGTGGCGCGACTGTCGAAGTTCTCCGGCGGAATCGGCATCTCCTGGTCCCGGGTGCGCGGACGCGGCGCGTTGATCCGGGGCACCAACGGTCGGTCCAACGGGATCGTCCCGTTCCTCAAGACCCTGGACGCCGGGGTCGCGGCGGTCAACCAGGGCGGCCGGCGCAAGGGCGCGGCCTGCGTCTACCTGGAGCCGTGGCACCCGGACATCGAAGAGTTCCTGGAACTGCGGGACAACACCGGTGAGGACGCCCGACGTACGCACAACCTCAACCTGGCCAACTGGATCCCCGACGAGTTCATGCGCCGGGTCGAGGCCGACGCCGACTGGTCCCTGATCGACCCGTCGGACGCACCCGAACTGCCCGACCTGTTCGGTGAGGCGTTCGACGAGGCGTACCGCGCGGCGGAGAAGAAGGCGGTCCGCACGGTCAAGGCCCGCGACCTGTACGGGCGGATGATGCGGACCCTGGCGCAGACCGGCAACGGCTGGATGACGTTCAAGGACGCCGCCAACCGGCTGTCCAACCAGACCGGGATGCCCGGCAACACGATCCACCTGTCGAACCTGTGCACCGAGATCCTGGAGGTCAACGACGACACCGAGACCGCGGTGTGCAACCTGGGTTCGGTCAACCTCGGCGCGCACGTCACCGCCGACGGCGTCGACTGGGACAAGCTGCGCGACACGGTCCGTACGGCGGTGGTGTTCCTCGACCGGGTCATCGACATCAACTACTACCCCGCCCCGCAGGCGGCGGCCTCGAACCCCCGCTGGCGGCCGGTCGGGCTCGGACTGATGGGCCTGCAGGACGCCTTCTTCACCCTGCGACTGCCGTTCGACTCACCGCGGGCCCGGGAACTGTCCACCCGCGTACAGGAGGAAATCTTCCTCACCGCGCTGGAGACCTCGGCCGGACTCGCCGAACGGTTCGGCCCGCATCCGGCGTACGCCGAGACCCGGGCGGCGCGCGGCGAGCTGCACCCGGACCTGTGGGGTGCCGAGCCGGCGCAGGTGCAACGATGGGCCGCGCTGCGCGCGACGATCGCCGCGCACGGCCTGCGGAACTCGTTGCTGGTCGCGATCGCGCCGACCGCCACGATCGCCTCGATCGCCGGCTGCTACGAGTGCATCGAGCCGCAGGTGTCCAACCTGTTCAAGCGCGAGACCATGTCCGGGGAGTTCCTGCAGATCAACACCTACCTGGTCGGCGAGCTCAAGGCGCGCGGGCTGTGGACGGCGGCGATCCGCGACCAGATCAAGCGGGCCGAGGGATCGGTGCAGGGCATCGCGGAGCTTCCCCCGCAGGTACGGGAGCTGTTCCGTACCGCCTGGGAGCTGCCGCAGCGGGCGCTGATCGACCTGGCCGCCGCCCGGACCCCGTTCATCGACCAATCGCAGTCGTTGAACCTGTTCATGAGCGCCCCCACCATCGGCAAGCTGTCGTCGATGTACCTGTACGCCTGGAAATCCGGGCTGAAGACCACCTACTACCTGCGGTCGCGTCCCGCGACCCGGATCCAGCAGGCCACCGTCGCCATCGCCACCCCGGGCGTCACCCCGACCATCGCGGTCGGCGACGATGACGCGCTGGCCTGCTCCCTGGAAAACCCCGAAAGCTGCGAGGCCTGCCAGTGACCACGATTCCCGACACCCGTACCGCTGCCTCCGACGCCCGTACCACCGCGGGTGCCGCCGCCGGTGCCGCCCCGGGCGAGCGGCACCTGCTGCTCGACCCCGGCATGGACCTGACCCTGCGACCGATGCGGTATCCACGGTTCTTCGACCGGTTCCGTGACGCGATCAAGAACACCTGGACCGTCGAAGAGGTCGACCTGCACTCCGACCTCGCCGACCTGGCCCGCCTCACGCCAGCGGAGCGGCACCTGGTGTCCCGACTGGTCGCGTTCTTCGCCACCGGCGACACGATCGTGGCCAACAACCTGGTGCTCAACCTCTACCAGCACGTCAACTCGCCGGAGGGTCGGCTCTACCTGTCCCGGCAGCTGTTCGAGGAGGCGGTGCACGTCCAGTTCTACCTCAACCTGCTCGACACCTACGTGCCGGACGAGCAGGAACGCTTCGCGGCGTTCGCGGCGGTGGAGAACATCCCGTCGATCGCCCGCAAGGCCGAGTTCTGCTTCCGGTGGATCGACTCGATCTTCGAGCTCCGGGAGCTGCGTACCCGCGCCGACCGGCGGGCGTTCCTGCTCAACCTGATCTGCTTCGCCGCCTGCATCGAGGGCCTGTTCTTCTACGGCGCCTTCGCCTACGTGTACTTCTTGCGGTCCCGGGGGCTGCTCAACGGTCTCGCGTCGGGCACCAACTGGGTGTTCCGCGACGAGTCGATGCACATGGCGTTCGCCTTCGACGTGGTGGACACCGTCCGCGCCGAGGAGCCGGACCTGTTCGACGCCGAGATGGAACAGCAGGTGCGGGACATGCTCGCCGAGGCGGTCGAGTGCGAGGTGCAGTTCGCCGCCGACCTGCTCGAACAGGGCGTCTCCGGGATGTCCCTGACCGACATGCGCGAGTACCTGCAGCACGTCGCCGACCGGCGGCTGGCCGCACTCGGCATCGCACCGATGTACGGCTCGACCAACCCGTTCGCCTTCATGGACCTGCAGGACGTGCAGGAACTGTCGAACTTCTTCGAACGCCGGGTGTCGGCGTACCAGGTCGGGGTGACCGGATCGGTCACCTTCGACGACGACTTCTGACCAACGGAGTCGGCGCCACCCGCTCCCGCTCCCGCTCCCGTCCGGTCCCGACCGCCGGGCTCCGCTGCCACCCGCCCTCGTCCGGCCACCGCCGAGGTGCCCGTACGATGGCGGGTGGTGCTGGTTCGTTCCGCCCACCAGGCGGAACGTCGCAAGAGGGAACCCGGTGCGAATCCGGGACTGCCCCGCAGCGGTAAGTGGGAACGACCGCCGTCAACGAAGCACTGGACCGCGAGGTCTGGGAAGCGACGGCCAGTAGGCGACCAGTCGGGTCACGCCCACGAGTCCGAAGACCTGCCAGCGCTGCGCACACCGCCCGGTGTGCGTCGCCGGCGGCCTCGCGGGAGGGCCGGGGCGGAAGCCGTACCGTTGCCGGCTTTCCTCCCTGGTTCTTTTCCCGTGCCGCTGGGCACTTCGAGGGAAGGACCCTGTGGTGACAACCACCTTCGGCCAGAGCACCGTGCTCGGCTACCCGCGCATCGGCGCCAACCGCGAGCTGAAGAAAGCCGTCGAGAGCTACTGGGCCGGCCGTATCGACGCGGCGGCCCTGGCGGACACCGCCGCCACGCTGCGCGCCGAGGTCTGGCGGACCCTGCGCGACGCCCGGCTCGACGCGATCCCGTCGAACACGTTCTCCTACTACGACCACGTCCTGGACACCGCCGTCGCGGTCGGCGCGATCCCCGACCGGTTCACCCGACTGGGCCTGTCCGAACTGGACACCTACTTCGCGATGGCCCGGGGCGTCGACGCCGAGCCGGCGTTGGAGCTGACCAAGTGGTTCGCCACCAACTACCACTATCTGGTGCCGGAGATCGGCCCCGACACCGTGTTCACGGCGAACCCGACGAAGGCGTTGGCCGAGTACGCCGAGGCACGTGACCTGGGCGTCGTCACCCGGCCGGTGCTGGTCGGGCCGGCCACGTTCCTGCTCCTGGCCAAGGGGCACGACCCGTTCGCCCGCCTCGACGACCTGGTCGAGACGTACGCGCGGATCCTCACCGCGCTGGCCGACGCGGGCGTGGCCTGGGTGCAGCTCGACGAGCCGGCCTACGTCACCGACCGCAGCCCCGAGGAGATAGCCGCGCTCCGCCGCGCCTACACCCGGCTGGGCGACCTCACGCACCGGCCACGGATCTTCGTCGCCACCTACTTCGGCGACCTCGGCGACGCGCTGCCGGCTCTGCTGGCCACTCCGGTCGAGGCGATCGGCGTCGACCTGGTCGCCGGCCCGGACAACGTGAAGCGGCTGGCGGCCGCCGGCCCACTGCGCGGCAGGACCATCGTGGCCGGGCTGGTCGACGGCCACAACATCTGGCGGACCGACCTGCGGGCCGCCGTGGCGACCGGCGCCGTGCTCGCCGGACTGGCCGATCACGTCGCCGTCGCCACCTCCTGTTCGCTGCTGCACGTCCCGGTCGACCTGGCCGCCGAAACCCGGCTGGATCCCCGGCTGTCGGAGCGGCTGGCGTTCGCCCGGCAAAAAGTCGACGAGGTCGTCGCGCTCGGTCGCGCGCTGCGCGACGGGACCGGGCAGCTGCCGCCACCGCCTCCGGCCGCACCAGCGGGGTGGCGGCACGACGACGTACGTACCCGGCTCACCGCCCTGCGTCCGGTGGACCGCCAGCGCGGCGACTACGCCGACCGGGTAGCCGCCCAGCGGCGGCGGTTGGCGCTGCCGGCGTTGCCGACCACCACGATCGGATCGTTTCCGCAGACCGCCGAACTCCGCGCGGCCCGCGCCGAGCACCGGGCCGGGCGGCTCGACGACGCCGGCTACGTCCAGCGGATGCGCGCCGAGGTCGCCCACGTCGTCCGGCTGCAGGAGCGGCTCGGCCTTGACGTGCTCGTGCACGGCGAACCGGAACGCAACGACATGGTCCAGTATTTCGCCGAGCAGCTCGACGGGTGCGCCGCCACCGAGCACGGCTGGGTGCAGTCGTACGGCTCCCGCTGCGTCCGCCCACCGATCATCTACGGCGACGTGGCCCGCACCGCGCCGATGACGGTCGAGTGGTCCGCCTACGCCCAGTCGTTGACCGACAAGCCGGTCAAGGGCATGCTGACCGGCCCGGTCACCATCCTGGCCTGGTCATTCGTGCGTACGGACCAACCGCTGGCCGACACCGCCGATCAGGTGGCGCTCGCCCTGCGCGACGAGTGCCGCGACCTGGCGGCCGCCGGGATCGGGGTGATCCAGGTCGACGAGCCGGCCCTGCGGGAGACCCTGCCGCTGCGCCGGGCGGACCAGCAGGCGTACCTGGACTGGGCGGTCGCCGCGTTCCGCCTGGCGACCAGCGGGGTGGCCGACGACGTGCAGATCCACACCCACCTGTGCTACTCCGAGTTCGGTGAGGTGATCACCGCGATCGACGCCCTCGACGCCGACGTGACCAGCATCGAGGCGTCCCGCTCGAAGATGGAGGTCCTCGACGACCTCGCCGCGATCGGATACCGCCGGGGGGTCGGCCCCGGGGTGTGGGACATCCACTCGCCCCGGGTGCCGGCCCTGGACGAGGTGGTCGAGGCGGTACGCCGCGCGGTGGCGGCCGTCCCGGCGGACCGCCTGTGGGTCAACCCGGACTGTGGTTTGAAGACTCGCGGATACCCCGAGGTCGAGGCGTCGCTGCGGCACCTGGTCGCGGCCGCCGCGCGGGTGCGGGGAGACTGACGACACCACGCCGGGCGGACTTCACCGAAGTCCGCCCGGCGTGGGAGGTGTGCCAGCGCGGCCCGAGGTGTCAGTCGGTCGGCGGCGGCCGGTGCGTTCCTGCGGCCAGGTGCAGCGAGAGTTCCCGCACGAGATCGTCCATGGTCTGTCCGCTCTGGGCGCGGACCAGTCCGAGGGCGAGGTCGGCGAGCAGGTAGAAGCCGAGCGTCCGGGCGTGTTCCGAGGGAAAGTCCGCCAGCAGTGCCTCGGCGCCGTCGAGGTCGCCGCGATGTCGCGCGGCGATGACGCCGGCGGCGCGCTGGACGACGTCGGCCGCGGCGGGTACGGGGTGATCCGCCACCGGTCAGATCAACGGCTTCGCCGCGCGGGCGGCGGTGAACCGGGCCGTGACGTCGGCCCAGTCGACCAGGTCCCAGAGCCGGTCGACGTAGTCCGGGCGGACGTTACGGTACTGCAGGTAGTAGGCGTGCTCCCAGGCGTCGAAGACCAGGATCGGCGTCGACGCCTGACCGACGTTGCCGTGGTGGTCGTAGACCTGCTCGACGATGAGCCGTCGGCTCAGCGGTTCCCAGGCGAGCACGCCCCAGCCGGATCCCTGGACGCCCTTGGTGGCCGTGGACAGCTGACCGGCGAACGCCTCGAACGAGCCGAAGTGCTCGTCGATCGCGGCGGCCAACTCGCCGTCGGGACGGTCACCGCCGTCGGGCGAGAGGTTGTTCCAGAAGATCGAGTGCAGCACGTGGCCGGAGAGGTTGAAGGCGAAGGTCTTTTCCAGGCCGACCAGCGTCGAGTAGTCGCCCTTGTCGCGCGCCTCGGCGAGCTGGTCGAGCGCGTCGTTGCTGCCCTTGACGTATGCGGCGTGGTGCTTGCTGTGGTGCAGTTCGAGGATCTCACCGGACATGGCGGGTTCGAGCGCGCCGTAGTCGTAGGGCATGTCGGGCAACGTGTACACGGCCACAGAAGTTCCCTCCGTAGTGCCATCAGTGTGCTGTTGCCACTATTTTGCATCATCGGCCGGGCGGGTCGCCCGCGCGGTGCGCGACCACGTCCGCCGCCGTCGTCGGCGGAGGGGACGGCGTGGGGACCTCCACCGGCGTGGTGACCTCCGCCAGTGCGTCGAACTCCACCGGCGCGTCGAAGGCCGCCCGACGGGCGGCCCGGCGGAGCACGGTCAGCACCGCCGGGCCGGCGAGCAGGAGCGCGACCCCGTTGGTCAGCGCGCGACCGGTGTCCCACCCGAACGTGGAGGTGGTGACGGTGAAGACGGCGAACCGGTGCAGGTTGTCCAGAACCGGGTCGCCGGGGACGAAGTCGAGCTGGGTGCCCTGGGCGAGGTACGGCCAGAACCACATGTTCATCAGGAAGCCGTACAGGTAGGCGGCCACGACTCCGTACAGGGCGAGCAGGGCGATTTCCGCCTTGCCCCTGGGGCGGCGCGGGAGCAGACCGGCACCGAGGCCGACCCAGGCGGCGGCGATCATCTGGAAGGGCAGCCACGGACCGACGCCCGCGGTCAGCAGCGCCGAGGCGAACAGACTGGTGCAGCCGAGCACGAACCCGAACCCGCTGCCGAACACCCGACCGGCGAGCACGAGCAGGAAGAAGACCGTTTCGATACCGGCCGTACCGGCGCCCAGCGGCCGGAGCGCGGCGTTGACGGCAGACAGTACGCCGAGCATGGCCAGGGTCTTGGTGTCGATCCCACCGGAGGTGAGCTCGCTCAACACGATGGCGATGAGCAGCGGCAGGATCAGCACGAACATCAGCGGAGCGTCGTCGGCGTGCGCGATCGCGGTCGGGGCGGGCGCGGCGAACAACGGCCAGAAGAACATGGCCAGGCCGGCGGTCGACACGAGGCCGAGCACCAGCGCACCGCGTACCTTGACGCGCACCAGCGTCCGGCCGCTGGTCCGGGTGGCCTTCGTCGCGCCGCTCATCCCGTGGTTCCGGCCAGCGCGGCGGCCACTTGGTCCACGGTGAGCCACGGCGCGGGCGCCAGGATCTTCGCGACCTGCGGCGCGAACGCCGGAGAGGCGACGACGACCTCGGCGGTCGGGCCGTCGGCGACGATCTCCCCTTCGGCTATGACGAGCACCCGGTCGGCGACCGCCGCCACGAACTCCACGTCGTGGGTGGCGACGACGACCGCGCGTCCATCGGCGGCGAGGCGGCGTACCAACGCCGCGAAGTGTCTCTTGCCGGGGTAGTCGAGGCCACGGGTCGGCTCGTCCAGCAAGACGACGGTGGGCGCGGCGGCCAGCTGGATGGCCAGGACCAGGGCCAACTTCTGTCCCTCGGACAGGTCCCGGGGATGCTGCTGGTCCCCGATGCCGGGCACGAGATCGTCGAGCAGCGCGCGGCATGTGCCAGGCGGCGAGCCGGACTCGCGGTCGGCCTGTGCGCATTCGGCCTCGACGCTGTCGAGATACAACAGATCACTGGCAGTCTGCGGAACGAGCCCGACGATGGCGCGGGCCCGGTGTGCCGGTCGGTCCCGAGGGTCGACCCCACCGACGTCCACCTGGCCGCCGTGCCGTGGACCGGATCCCTGCAGCGCCCACAGCAGGGACGACTTCCCTGATCCGTTACGGCCCATCAGCGCGGTCACCGAACCCGCCGAGAAGTCGACGCCGACGCCGCGTACGGCGACGACCGGACCGTACCGGACGACGATCCCCCGGGCACGCAGCAGGACCGGACCGGTGGCGTCGGGACAGGTTGGTGGCGGCCCGGTGTCGGCGAGCCGGGTACGCAGCTCGCCGGCCCGGCGTCGGGCGTCGCGCACCGACAGCGGGAGCGGGTTCCAGCCGACGAGGCGTCCCAACTCGACGACCGGTGGGGCGACCACGGCGGTGGCCAGGACGTCGCCGGGTGTCCCGGACGACACGGTGGCGTCGCCGGCGAGGTAGATGAGGCGATCGGCGTATTGGACGACCCGCTCCAGCCGGTGTTCGGCGACGACGACGGTGATGCCGAGATCGTGGACGAGACGGGTGATCGCCGCGAGGACGTCCTCCGCGGCCGTGGGGTCGAGCGAGGACGTGGGCTCGTCGAGAATCAGCACCATGGGGTGCGCCGTGAGGGCGGCCCCGATCGCCACCCGTTGCTGCTGCCCGCCGGAGAGGGTACGCAGCGGACGGCGGCGCAGGTCGGCAATGCCCAGCAGGTCGAGGGTCTCCTCGACCCGCTTGCGCATCACGGCGGCGGGGACGGCGAGTTGTTCCATCCCGTAGGCGAGTTCCTCCTCGACGGTGTCGGTGGTGAAGCCGGCGAGCGGGTCCTGCCCGACGACCCCCACCAGGTCGGCGAACTCGCGGGGCGGATGATCACGGGTGCTCCGGCCGGCGACGGTGACCCGACCACTCAGTCGCCCACCGGTGAAGTGCGGTACGAGTCCGTTGACGGCACGCAGTAACGTCGACTTCCCCGCGCCGGTCCGGCCGGCGACCAGGCACAGCTCCCCTTCGGCGATGCTCAGTGTCACGTTCGACAGCGCCGCTGTCGCGGCCCCGGGATAGGTCACCGTGACATCGTCGAACTCGATCATCCGCGGACGACCTCCGCTCGCAGCTGATGGTGCGTGGTGTGTGCGACCGGCGCGGCGGGGTCGACCGGCGTGGTGTGTGCGACCGGCGCGGCAGGTGGATCGGTCTCCGGCGGTGGCGGCGGCGCCAGCCAGGCGGGCAGCGCCGCGAGGAGGATCGACGCCGCCGGTAGCGGCATGACCTCAGGCCAGTGCGGCGGGCTCGACGACGGGTAGAGGGTGGCAGGGTCGATCCGGGTGGTCAGGTAGAGCCCGACCGCTGCCACCAGCCCGCAGGCCGCGACCAGCAGCTCGGCGCCGCCGAAGCGGTCCGGCCGGTACGTGGTGCGCAGCACCCGCCGACCGCTGATCGCCAGGCCCGCAGCGGCGACGCCCAGTCCCACCGCCAGCATCGGCACGCCCAGGTAACGCGGGGTGGTCGGGTCCATCAGCCCGTACATCCCGACGCAGGTTCCGCACAGGCCACCGATCACGAGCGCGCCGGTCAACGCGTACGCCCCGGCCGCCTGCTGGCCGCGCCGGCCGTAGCCACGGGAGTCCATCGCGGCGGCGAGCGCCAGGGACCGGTCCAGCGCGTCGGCGAGTACCGGGATGACGATGCCGCGCAGGGCACGAACACCGCTGCGACGGGCCCCGCGCAGCCGCCGGGCCCGTCGGACCCGCAGCACGCTTTCGACCAGTTGCGGGGCAACCGACAGCGCCACCACGACAGCGGTGCCGACGTCGTAGAGCGCGCCGGGTACGGCCCGGAGCAGCCGCTTCGGGTTGGCCAGCGCGTTCGCCGCGCCGAGGCAGATCACCATGGCCGCCAGCCGCAGACCGTCGTAGCCGCCGCCGAGCACCTGTTCCAGGGCGACCGGGCCGAGCAACCGGATCCCAGCCGCCCACTCGGGTAGCGGGATCTCCGGCAAGGTGAACAGGACGTGCTCGCCCTGGCCACCGCCGAACACGATCCGGAACAGGATCCGGGACAGCACGATGATTCCGCCGAGCCACAGGTAGAGGCGGAACCCGAGGGCCCACGGCGCGTCGGTACGGCGCGCCGCGACCACGAAGGCCGCCACCCCGATGATGAGCGCGAGCAACAGCGGATTCGTCGTACGGGTCGCGGCGGCGGCCAGGCCGAGCGCCCAGAGCCACCAGGCACCCGGGTGCACCGCCCTCGGCACCCGAGCACGCCGCAGCGGCACCTATCCGCTCCGACCCCGCCGGCGCGCGGTCACCACCGCGGCGACCGTGACCAGCAGCAGCAGGCCGACACCGACCACGGTCATCGTCGGCAGCCCGGAGCGCTGCCCCGACACTGGATCGACGTCCCCGGTCCAGGCCTCACCCCGGGCGCTGGAATCGGTCGCCGCCGACGGGACCGTCGGATCCGGGGCCGCCGCGCTGGCCGTGGTCGACGATCCACTCGGCGTCGTCGTCACGTTCCGGGACGGTGTCGACATACCGGGCCGCGTCGTCGCGGGCTGGCCTGGCTCAGGTCCGTTCTGCGAGGATCCGGGCTGGCCGCGGGTCGGCGTGGTCGGCGTGGTTGGCGACGGGTTCGGCGGCGGAGGCAACGTCGTCCGGGACGGTGGCGGCGGTGGTGGGGGTGGCGGCGCTGGGGTCGATGGTGGTGGCTGCGGTACGGGACGTACTGGTGCCACGCCAGGAGACGGGCTGGTCGACGCCGTCCTGTTCTTGGAGAACGACCAGCCCTCGAAACTGCCCGGCGGAGGTTTGCGCGCTGTCACACCGCGTTGGCTGTAGGTCCACGCGCCGCCGTTGGAGGCGTGCCAGTAGGACCAGTACGCGTTCGCCGGTGGGGTGTCGACACACGGTTCCTCGGCGACCGTCGGCTTGCCCTCGATCCGGCAGACGAACGATTCGCCCCAACGTGCGGTGCCGGTGATCGAGATCCCGGCGTTCTTCAAGGCCGCGTGACCGGTGGCTTGATCGCCGACGGCGCAGCGGACGATCGTCGGACCGCCCAGTTCCTGAAAGTCGACGACGACGGTGACTCCGTTGTCGTCCGGGCAGAATCCCGACCGACCGACGGCGGTCGCCGGATCCGCCGGTGCCACGGCCGTACCGGCGGTGAGGAGCACCACGGTGAGCAGTCGGACCGCCCGCCCCCCGGCCACTGTGCTCCGGGCCGACACCGCAGGCGTCGTGGTCACGGCCGGGCCTTGCGGCGGCGGGACGCCAGGATCAGACCGACTCCGGCGAGGACCGTCATGCCGCCGACGAGGCCGTACGCCGCGATCGGGGAACCGGTGGTGGGAAGTCGCCCACCGGTGGGCGGCGCGGTCGTCGCCGGTGCCGTGGTCGGGCCGGCGGTGGTCGTCGGCGACGGTGCCGTGGGGCTGGTACTCGGAGTCGGGGTGCCGCTCGGCGATCCGGTGGGTGACGCTGTCGGTGACGTCGTCGGCGTCGGCGACGTGGTCGGGTCCGCTGTCGGTGACGGTGACGTGGTCGGAGTAGCCGTCGGGGTCGGGGTGCCGGAGCCGATCTGTCCGAACGGCACCTGCGCCAGGCCGAGGACGGCCTGGGCACTGGCCCGGCGCCACTGGTCCAGTTCGAACTCGCCGATGCCGTTCGCGGCGGCCGCGACGAGTGCGTCCGGCGTGTACGCGATCGCGCCGACGTGGGCCGAGGCGGCCCCGGCGTTGCCGGCGGTGATCTGCTGTGCGGCGACGAACGCGGCGGCCCGACCGGCGGCGGCGGACTCACCGGCCGCCGCCAGGGCCTGCCCGGCCAGACCGGTGCTGTTGGTGTTGGGATAGGCGGTGAACCCGGAACCGCTGAAGGAGCCGTCGGCGGCCTGCACCGACAGCAACCACGACGTGGCGGCGGCCACCGGTTCGCTGGTGCCACTGGCTCCGGCGTCGGCGGCCGCGAGCAGCGCCTGGACCGCCATCGCCGTAGCATCGACCTCCATGTTCTGCTCGGTCGCCGGATCCGCCGCGCAGGAGGTGCCGGCGGCGCCCGGGTAGAGCCGGAACCCGCCGCCGGGACACTGCTGCCTGAGTAGGAAATCGACCATCGGCTGCGGTACGCCGCCGGATCGGGCCAGCCCGGTCACCGCCAACGACTGGCCGAACAGGTTCGACCCGGCGGTGGTGTCGAGGTTGACGTCGTACAGCCACCCTGCCTTGGCGCCCTGGTCAGCGCCGTAGATCAAGTCCAGGGTGCGCTGACGCCAGTCGTACCCGCCGAAGTCGGTGGGGTCGGCGCCGGTGACGACAGCCGCGAGAAGAACCTTCGCCGTCGAACCGCCGGTCACGAAATCGCCCGTCTCCGTGCGGATCGCGGCGTAGCCGTCGGCGTCGACGGCGAGTGCCTCGGTGACGGCCACGGCCGCCTCGGGTTCGGCGCCGGCGGCCCGCAACGCGAACAGCGCGTCGATGGTCAGCCCCCAGTCGGTGCCGACGAAGCCGGGTAGGCCGCCGTCGACGAGCTGACCCGCCAGCCAGCGGGAGCCGGCCTGGGCGGCGTCTGGGTTGGCCGCCGCCGGTAGGGCAGCCCATCGCAGGGCGGGTCCGGCGGACGACATGAGGCCGACCCCGGTGCCGGCCGCGATCAAGGCCAAGGCGGCGAGGGCCGGCAGGATCCGGCTGAGGGAGCCACGAACCATGGAGAAGACCTTTCGGAGCGGTGACCGAAACCGCATCCGCCCGGCCGCACGCGACCATGGCCGACCCGGGCTCGATCCGTAGACCACGACGTTCTGAGCCGCTCACTCCACAGTCGGGCATTCCGGCTCGCGCACCAGTACTGATGGGACACACCGGCGCGCATACGGTTGCGGGTCAGCGCCGGCCTCGCACCGGCTTCCCCCGCCTGGGAGCACATTCAGTTGTGACGAGCCGCTACCGAGTATGTCAGACGCGCCGACGCACCCGTCCGCACCGGACGTCGACGGCGGCGGCCAATCGGTTCGAATAGCGGATCTGGTCAGCGGTTGACAGCCACCTCGTCGGTGATCCCCGCCACGGAAGCCACCTCGATCGCGTTCTGGCCGTTGACGACCTGAACGAGCCGTGCCCACACTGTCCGCAGCAGATCCGTTCCTGAACGTCGATGGGGGAAGTCCGGTCGGAAGCCGGCGCTGGCCCGCAACGGTAGGCGGCGAACACCTCGCCGCGAGCCCGAGTACCCATCGACGTACAGCTGCAGAGTTCCTCACCCGTCGTGGCCCACGGGTCGGAGCCGCCCGGTCCGCCTGGGCTGCCTCGACGCCCGGGGCCGGAAAGGCGCCGCCCGATGGCCGTTCACCGCCACCGCGACCGTTTCCGACTCGTCACCACCGTTGTGCTCACCGTACTGGCGCTGACCGTGACCGCGGCCGTGCCGGCCGCCGCCACCCCACCGCAGACCCACCACCGCGTCGACGCGGCCGCCGGCTGGCTCGCCCGGCAGATGGTCGACGGGGAGCGCTTCGAAGTCGTCTTCGGCGGCGTCGCCTACCCCGATCAGGGCCTCACCATTGACGCGATCTTCACCTTCGCCGCCGCGAAGGAGGCCGACACCTACGCGACCAACGCCACCGCCTGGCTCGCCGAACCGGCGGTGATCACCGGGTACATCGGGGACGGCACGGAGGCGTACGCGGGCGCCACCGCCAAGCTCGCGCTCGGTGTGCAGGTCCGCGGCCTCGATCCGACGTCGTTCGGCGGTGTCGACCTGTTCGCCCGGCTCACCGGACTGATGGCACCCTCGGGCCGGTTCTCCGACCAGTCCGCGTTCGGCGACTACAGCAACATGTTCAGCCAGTCGTTCGCCGTCATCGCCCTGGACCGGGCCGGTGGCGCACCAGCACAGGCCGTGTCGTTCCTGGCCGACAGCCAGTGCCCGGACGGCGGGTTCCCGCTCCAGTTCGCCCAGGCCACCTGCAGCAGCGACGTCGACGCCACCGCGATGGCCGTTCAGGCACTGGTGGCGGCCGGCGAGTGGCACGAGGCCCAGACAGCGGCACAGTGGTTGATCTCCGTACAGGCCACCGACGGGTCCTTCAGCGCCGGCGGCGTGGCCAACGCCAACAGCACCGGCCTGGCCGCCCAGGCGCTGGCGGCGTCCGGACGGCTGCTGGCCTGGTGGCAGGCCCGCCAGTTCCTGCTCGGCCTGCAGGTCGACTGCGCCGGAAGCGCTGCCGACCGGGGGGCGATCGCCTACACCACCTCCGGGTTCGACCCCACCACCGCGCCCCGGGCCACCGCCCAGGCCGTACCCGGACTGGCCGCCGCCAGCCTCGTCACCCTGTCGGCCAACGGTTCCCGACCGGACGCACCGACCCTGGCCTGCGGCTAGGCCCGTCAGGCCGCGGCACCCCGCCCACGGAGGAAACATGACAACACTGATCCGCCGCCGTATCGCGGCACTCGCCACCATCGTCATGGTGGCGGCCGGTCTGGTCGCGGTCGACCCCCTGACCCGGCCGGCGCACGCCGCCGCCTGTGCACCCGGAACCGGCGTCACCGTGGTCGTCGACTTCACCGCCTTCGGCCTCGGCGTCCAGACCAACTGCTACCTCGGTGACCCACCCACCGGCCTCGCCGCTCTGCAGGGCGCGGGCTTCACGCCGACCGGAACGGTGCGGTGGGGCCTGGCGTTCGTCTGCCGGATCGACGGGCTGCCCACCGCAGCCACCGAACCATGTGTCAACACCCCGCCGGTCAACGCCTACTGGTCGTACTGGCACGCCACGCCCGGCGGTACCTGGAACTACAGCAGCCTCGGCGCGGGCAGCTACAACCCGGCCGTCGGCACCGTCGAGGGCTGGCGCTTCGGCTCCGGCCAGGCGCCGTCGATCACCCCGCCCTGATCACCCGACTCGCGTACCCGGCACAAGGTGAGACCGTCGAAGGCGGGCACCATGCCGCAGTCCACGCGGGGGTCCACCGCGATCTTGCGGTTCAGGCGGTCGAGAGCGCGGTACTGCGGTCGCATCCGCTCGTACTCGGGATCGTCGGTGGGCGCCTCCGGATCGACCACACGTCCGAAATGGAGAGTGTTGTCGACGATGACGAGCGCGCCCGGCCTGGCCAGCCGCAACGCGGCCTCGTAGTAGTGGTCGTACCGTTCCTTGTCGGCATCGATGAAGATCAGGTCGAACGGATCCGTCATCGCGTCGAGAACCTGCTCGGCCTCGCCCGTGACCGTTTCGATCCGATCGCCGACACCCGCACGGTCCCAGAAGGGGCGGGCGATGTCGAGCCACTGCTGGTTGCGTTCGATCCCCAGCACGGTGCCGTCGGCGGGAACGCCGGTAGCCAGGCACAGCGTGCTGTAACCGGTGAAGACCCCGATCTCGAGCACCCGTCGGGCGCCGGTCAACAGGGTCAGCAGGGTCAGCAGCCGACCCTGTTCCGGCGGCACCTGCATCATCGCCTCCGGAAGGGCGGCGGTCCGTTCGCGCAGGCCGCGAAGCGCGTCGCTCTCCGGAGCGGAGCATTCCCGAACGTACGTCAGCAGATCAGGAGTGATCTGGAGGTAGTTGATCATCTGCCGTCACCACCCGCGAGACTCGTCCGCACCGGCAGACGCGTGATCCCGGCGACGAAGTTCGACCGCAGATGCCGTACCGGACCGGCCAGTTCGAAATTGGTGACGACCCGACGCATCTCGGCGAACACCATCCGCAGCACGATCCTGGCCAGTGGAGCCCCGACGCAGAAATGGGGACCGTACCCGAAGGCGATGTGCCGGTTCGGCGAGCGCGTCACGTCGAACCGGTACGGATCGACGAAGACCGACGCGTCCCGGTTGGCCGAACCCAGCCACACCGCGACCGCCTCGCCGGCGGAAATCCGCCGCCCGGCAACCGTGGTGTCCCGGATCGCGTAGCGCATGAAGTGGTTCGCCGGCGAGGACCAGCGCAGCGCCTCCTCCACCGTACGGTCCACGAGTCCCGGGTCGTCGACCAGCCGCCGGTAGGCGTCCGGGTCGGCGACGAACGCCGCCGCGCTCGCCGAGATCACGTGCGGCGTCGTGACGTTGGCACCCAGCAGCAGGCTGTAACAGTTGTAGACGGCTTCGTCGAGGCGCAGTTCCCGGCCGTCGAGGCGGATGCCCAGCAGCGTGCCGACGAGATCGTCACGGGCCGGATCGCGGTGGCGGATCCGATCGCGGAAGTATCCGAACAGCGCGTGGTGGCTCGTCGCCAGCGTGGTGTCCGGATCACCGGTGCCGAAGTCCGGATCGTCGGGGGCGATCGCGGCCCAGGTCCATCGGATCAGATCCGGCCAGTCCTGCTCCGGCAGCCCCATGAGCGTGCCGGTGAACGCCATCGGCAGCCGCGCCGCAGCCGCCGCCAGGTCCCACACTCCCCCGTCGCGGGCCGGATCGAGCGCGGTACGGACCGCCGACCGGAGCATCTCGGACCGTTGCGCCAAAGCGCGAGCTGACAGGGCATGGTTGAGCGGCTCCCGCAGCAGCGCGTGCCGAGGGGGGTCGGTCGCGGCCATCATCTTGCCGCCGGCCGGGTCGCCCCGGTCCAGTGCGCACAGCAGCGTGCCGCGTTCCGAGGTGAACGTCTCGTGGTCCCGCAGGACCCGGCAGGCGTCGGCGTGCCGGGTCACCGACCAGAACCGCCGTCCGTCGGGCAGGGTCTGCCGGTGCGCCGGAGCGTTCACCCGCAACCAGTGCCAGACCGGGTGCGGGTCGCCGTCGGCGTACCAGCCGGGGTCGAACAGGTCCACCTTGTCGATGTCGACATGGTCGTCGCCGGCTGGTCGCGTGATTCTCATGTCCGCTCCGCCGGGATGCTTCCCCGCTCGACGACGGTGCTTCCCCGCTCCGCGACGGTGCTTCCCCGCTCGACGACGGTGCTTGCCCGCTCGACGAGTCGGGCGAGTCCGGCCACCGTCGGGTTCTCGTAGAAGGACCGGGGAGCCACGGCGACCCCGAAACTGTCCGCCACCTCGTTGGTGATCTGCATGCTCACCAGCGAGTACCCACCGAGTTCGTAGAAGTCGTCGTCGACACCGACCGACGAGACCTCCAGCAGATCCATCCAGAGCGTGGCGAGCGCCTCCTCCACCGGGGTCCGGGGCGCGACGTAGGGCGCGGTGACGTTGCGCTCCTGACACACCGGACGAGCGACGAGCGCCGCCCGGTCGACCTTGCCGTTGCCGGTGAGCGGCAGGCGGTCGACCGGGACCAGCGACGACGGCACCGCGTACGCCGGCATCTGCTCCCGCAGAGTGCGCCGCAGCGCCAACAGCGACGCCGGCAGGATCGGATCGAGCACCACGAAAGCGATCAGGCGACGGGTGCCGGTGACCGACGGCGTGGCGACCACGGCCGCGTCGCGGACGCCGTCCGCCGCCACGAGCGCCGCCTCGACCGCCTCGGGCTCGACCCGAAAGCCGCTGATCTTGACCTGTCGGTCGACCCGACCGTGGAACTCCAGCGTCCCGTCGGGACGGCGACGCGCGAGATCCCCGGTCCGGTACATCCGCGCCCCGGCGGACCGGGCGAACGGATCCGCGAGGAAGCGCCGCGCGGTGGCTCCCGGCCGTCGGGCGTAACCGGTCGCCACCCCCTCGCCGCCGGTGTACAGCTCTCCGATGTGGCCGTCCGGCACCGGCCGCAGCCGGCCGTCCAGGATGTACGTGGTGGTTCCGTCGATGGGCGGACCGATCGGTACGGGGCCGGTCCCGACCGGATCCGTGACCCGATGGCAACAGGTGAACGTGGTGTTCTCGGTGGGACCGTAGCCGTTGACCAACCGTACGCCGGGCAGCTCGGCCAGGACCCGGTCCGTGTGTGCGGCGGAGAGCACGTCGCCGCCGGCCAACAGATACCGCAGACCGGCCAGTGCCTCGATCTGCGTGTCGACCATCTGGTGAAACACCCCGGCGGTGAACCAGGCGATGGTCACCCGGTGTTCCCGGATGACCTGGGCGAGGTCGGCCAGCGACAGGGCTCCGGCGGGCGGCAGCACGATCCGCGCGCCGGCGGCCAGCGGTGCCCAGATCTCGAAGGTCGACGCGTCGAAGGCGAGCGGTGCGGCGTGCAGCACCGCGTCGCCGGGCCCCACCTGGACGTAGGTGGGTCGATGAACCAGCCGCCAGACCGCCCGATGCGGGATCCGGACGCCCTTGGGTCGACCCGTGCTGCCGGAGGTGTAGGCGACGTACGCCGTACCGCTGGGGTGGGCCGCGCTCCGCCGGCCGGCCGTCGGTCCGGGATCGTGGCCGCACAGCTCGACGCAGGCGGCGTCGTCGAGCGACACCGTCGCCCCGGCGTCCCGGCGGATCCGCTCCCGCTGCTCGGCTGGCAGCTGTGCGTCGAGGGCCAGGTAGGCCGCGCCCGCCCGTAGAATCCCGAGCAGCGCGACGATCGTCGACACCTGCCGGGACGCGGTCAGCGCGACCGTGTCACCCGGGCCGATTCCCCGCGCGGCCAGCCCCGCCGCGACCCGACCGGCCTGTGT
Source organism: Solwaraspora sp. WMMD406 (assembly GCF_029626025.1). Classification (NCBI taxonomy): domain Bacteria; kingdom Bacillati; phylum Actinomycetota; class Actinomycetes; order Micromonosporales; family Micromonosporaceae; genus Solwaraspora; species Solwaraspora sp. WMMD406. The sequence goes on along the minus strand of NZ_JARUBF010000001.1, from coordinate 3,889,463 downwards.
GTCGAGGGACGCGTACGTCACCGGCGGACGACCGGGACCGTCGACCGCGACCGCGTCCGGGCGCAGGTCCGCCTGTGCCGCGACGAGTTGATCAACGGTACGCATCCACGCTCTCCTTCAGGTCGGCCGCCAGCTCTCCCCGCAGGGCCAGGGGTGCGGACAGGAAGCTGTGATGCCCGCCGCTGAGCGTCACGTACCGAACCTGGTCGGAGTAGCTGCTCCACCCGTCCATCAGGTCGGTGGGGACCTCGCGGTCGTCGCTCCAACCGATCACGGTGATCGCCACGGGCAGTCGTCGTGGACGTTCGAGCCGGTACCGCCGGTTGGCCGCGACGTCCGCGCGCAGGACGTCCAGCCACATGTCCAGATAGGCGGCGTTCGGCTCGCCGCCCATCGCGCGGACCAGACTGGCCAGCTCCTCGGCCAACTCTCCGTCGGTCATCGTCAGGAACCGGCCATGCGGGCCGTCGTGCGGCGCGACCTGCGACGACACGAACAACCTGACAGGTGGTCGCGCGCCGCTGCGGTGCAGGTGCAGCGCGGTCGCGTAGCAGGCCAGGGCGGAACTGCAGTGACCGAACAACGCGTAGGGACGATCCAGCCACGGCAGCAGATCGGCGGCCAGGCTCTCGGCCAACGCCTCGTAGGTGCCGTAGTGCGGCTCGGCGATGCGGTTCTCCCGCGCGGGTGGTTGCACCGGACAGATCTGGGCCGGACCGATGTGGCGCGGCCACCGGGCGTACATGGACGCGCCGACTCCGGAGTACGGCAGGCAGAACAGATAACTGCCTGCCGCGCGGTCCGGGCGGCGCAACAACCAGCCGCTCATCCGGCCTCCTTTGGCGTGAGTCGTACCGGCAGAGCCGAGAATCCCCAGATGAGGTTCGACGCCATCCGCCGGGCCGGGGCCACTGGTTCCACCTCGTGCACCTGGTCGAGCAGCTCGGCGAAGAACGCGTTCAGCTCGGCGGTGGCCAGGGCGGATCCGAGGCAGAAGTGGGGGCCGTGGCCGAACGCCAGGTGCCGGTTGGGGCGCCGAGCGACGTCGAAGGCGTCCGGTTCGTGGAAGACCATCTCGTCGCGGTTCGCCGCCGGCAGCCAGCAGGCGACCTGGTCGCCCTCGGCGATCCGCGCTCCACCGAGATCGACGTCCCGTACCGCCGTCCGTAGGACGTGCATCGCCGGGCTCGTGTATCGCAGCACCTCTGGCACCCCGGTGGCCAGCAGACCCGGGTCGGCTCGCAGTCGCCGCCACTGGTCCGGATGGTCGGTCAAGGCCAGCAGCCCGCCGAGGACGGCGTGGCGGGTGGTCTCGTTGCCGCCGGAGATCAGTCCGTTGCAGTTGAGGATGATCTCCTCTTCGGTGAGCGGCCGGCCGTCGATCTCACCGTGGGCGAGCGCGCTCAGCACGTCGTCGGCCGGGTCCGCACGTCGTTGCGCGAGGAGATCGGTGAAGTAAACGAACAACTCGGTGTGCGCCTGCGCGATCTTCGCCGGCCGCCGGTCCTGGGACGCGTCGGCGTCGTCGGCCGCGCCGAAGGCGACCATCGTCCGCTCGAGCAGGTACGGCCAGTCCGCTCGGGGCACCCCCAGCAGATCGGCGACGACGGACGCCGGCAGCCGTGCCGCCGCCGCGGCGATGTCGCCGCCGCCTGCCTTCACCTCGTCCGCGACGATCTCCGCCGCCGTACGCCGTATCGTGTCCCGCAATCGCCCCACCACGCGGGGCGTGAACGCGGTGTTGACCAGGCGTCGGATGCGTTCGTGCCGAGGTGGATCGCTGATGATCATCATCTTTCCGGCCGCCGCCCGGACAGCGGCGGGGTCACCGTCGAGGCGCATTCCTCGCTCGGACACGAAGGTCTCCGGCGACGAGAGCACCTCGACGGTGTGTCGGTGACTCAACACCGCCCAGAACACGGTGCCGTCGGGACGTCGATTGCGGTACACCGGGCCACGGGCGCGCAGCGCCGCCCAGACGGGTTCCGGACGACCACGCGCGTACAACCCGGGATCCGCCAGGTCCACCTCCCCGACCGTCCCGCTCCGCGAGGACAGGGTGCCCGGCATTCAGTCCTGCCTGCCGTCCATCGCCTCGGCCAGGCTGCGCGGACGCATGTCGGTCCAGTGCTCCTCCACGTATTCGATGCTGGCGGCGCGGCTGTCCGGCCCGAAGACCACGGTCCAGCCGGCCGGGACGTCGGCGAAGGTGGGCCACAGGGAGTACTGGGCCTCGTCGTTGATCAGCACGAAGAACGTGCCGTCCTCGTCGTCGAAGGGGTTCGTCGTCATCATCGTCCTTTCGGAGTCGACCCCGGCCCGGTCGGGCCGGGAACAGCGGTCAGCCAACCGCCGGAGCGGCTGCTGGTAGGTCCCGCAGACCTACCGTCGGAGCGTTGACGAGAACCGCCTGGTTACCTCGCGGATGGCGATTCTCGTACATCAACTGATGCGCCCAGGGAATCTCGGCGAACGACGCCGTACCGGCCAGGCAGGGAACGATGTCCCCGGCGGCGACGAGGTCGACGACGGCCCGGAACTGCCGGGTGTTCGCCCCGTGGGAACCCTGGAGACGTTTCTGCCGCATCCACAGGAAACGCAGGTCGATGTCGCCGTTGTAGCCCGAGGTGCCGCCGCAGGTCACCACCATCCCGGACGGAGCACACAGGTACAGCGAGGTCGGCATGGTGTCCGTTCCCGGGTGCTCGAACACGATCCTGGGTGGCACCCGCTCCCCCAGCGCCTCCCACACCGCCTGGCCGAAGGCACGAGCCCCGCGCGACCAGCGGGCATACCCAGCGGTGTCGGTCACGTCGGGCAGCCGTCCCCAATGGTCGAAGTGGCTGCGGTTGACCACACCGACCGCACCGAGTCCGAGGCAGTACTCGTATTTCGACTCGTCGGAGACCACCGCGACCGGCCGGCCGCCGAACCGTCGTACGATCTGGATCGCCATCGACCCGAGTCCGCCGGCGCCACCCCAGACCAGCACCGGATCGCCAGGCGTGACGACGTGCGGGGGCCAACCACACAACTGGCGGTACGCCGTAGCGCCGGTCAGCAGGAAGCAGGCGGCCATTTCCCAGGTCAGACCCGTTGGCTTGGGATGGCACTGGTAGTCGTCGACCAGACAGAACTGGGCGAACGATCCGTAGTTCGTCTCGTAGCCCCAGGCCAGGCCGCTCGTGCTGTAACCCGGATCACCGTACATGCGCATGTCTGGTGCGGTCTCGTCCCACTGTCCCGGGGAAAGGATCACGTGATCACCCACCGCGACGTGCCGGACGCCCGCGCCGATCGCCCACACCACTCCCGCACCGTCGGATCCACCGATGTGGAAGCCGGTCGGATCGCCGAGCTTCGTCCTGGCCGCGATCACGTCGACCGGCTGGCCCTGTCCCGCCCAGACGTTGTTGTAGTTGACACCGGCCGCCATCACCATCACCAGCACCTGGCCCGGACCGGGTCGTGGCGTCTCCACCACCTCCGGCCGCATGGCTTTCTCCGGCGGTCCGAACCGCTCCGGGCGGATCACCATCGCGTGCATGCGCGCCGGCACCTCGCCGACGGGTGGGATCTCTCCCAACGGATAAAGGTCCTTGGTCATCGCTCCTCCGAGGAACTCGTGCGTTCGAAGAGGGTGAGCTCACGGGTCAGGATCGGCCCGATCTCGACCAACGCGGCCTCGTCGAGCATCCCGTCGTGCGTACTACCGACGGTGTAATGACTGACCCGTCCAGTGAGCGACGGGCGCCACAGGTCGGCCGGCGGCGGTCCGGTCCGCTCCCGGGCCGTGAAGAGCAGGACATCGGCGGGAACCGGACCGGGTGTGTAACGGTGGGCGAGCCGCGCGTTGTTGCCGCTGACATCGACGATGGCATCCAGCCGGTCGGCGGCGAGCCGGGCCAGTTCGTGCGGGGCCTGCCGGAGCAGTCGGACCACCTCCGCCCGACTCGGGCACTCCGACTCCGCCACGGGCAGGCCGGCGGCGCGCAGCACGCCGGCCAGCAGCTCGGTCTCCCGGGGAACTCCCGGTCCGGCACCGGGAACGACCGGCATCGCATCGAGCAACACCGTCACCCCGGTCGGCTCGCCGAGCCGATGCGACTCGGCACCGATCGCGTGGGCGACCAGTCCGCCGAACGACCAGCCGAGAAGGTGGAACGGCCCGGTTGGCCGCAGGCGGCGGATCTGTTGTAGATAGTCGGCGGCCATCTCCTCGATCGAGGACGGCAACGATCCCGGTTCGGCGAAACCCCGTGCCTGCACCCCGACGAGGGGAAACTCGCTCGGTAGATGGCGGATCAGTCCGGCGTAGCTCCAGCTGAGTCCCGCCACGGCGTGAACGCAGAAGACCGGGGTGCCACCCGTCCCCGCGCGCAGCGGAACCAGCAGGTCCCAGGCCTGGTCGCGGGGCAGGCCGGTGTCGAGTCGGCGGGCCAGTGCCGCCGGCGTCGCCGCGTCGAAGAGCCCACCCACCGACAGCGCCACCCCCGTCGTCGCCTGGATCCGGGCGATCAGCCGAGCCGCCAGCAGTGAATGGCCGCCCAGGTCGAAGAAGTTCTGCTCCGGACCGACCGACGGCACCTGGAGCACCTCGGCGAAGAGCCGACACAGAATGTCTTCTCCGGTGGTCCGAGGCGCGGCGGTCCGAGGCGCGCTGGCCGCCGAAACGGGGATCGCCGAAACGGGGATCGCCGCTATCGCCGCTGAGGTCGCGGCCCGCGCATCGGCGCCGTCCGCGACCGCCGGCAGAGCCCTGCGGTCGAGCTTGCCGCTGAGCGTCGTCGGCAACGCGTCCAAGACGACCAGCGCGGTGGGGACCATGTGGTCGGGTAGTCGCCGCGCGGTGAAGATCCGCACCTCGTCGAGGTCCAGGTCCGCTCCGTCGGCGACGACGTAGCCCACTAGCTGGGATTCGCCGCGCCGGTCCGGACGGAGTGCCACGGCCGCCGCGACGACCCGCCGGTGGCGGGACAGGACCGCCTCCACCTCGCCCAACTCGATGCGGAAGCCACGGAGTTTCACCTGATCGTCGACGCGGCCGACGAAATCCAGCTCACCGAGGTCGCGGCGGCGCACGCGGTCACCAGTGCGGTACATCCGGGACCCGGGTGGGCCGTACGGGTCGGCGACGAACCTGGTCGCGGTCAGTCCGGGCCGTCCCAGGTAACCGCGGGCCAGGCCGCGACCAGCCAGGTAGAGCTCACCGGCCGGAGCCGGACGCAGCGCGCCGCCGAGCACCCGCAGCCCGGTGCCGGCCACCGGGTCACCGATCGGTGGCGGACGCGGGTCGTCCCGCAGCGGCGCGCTGAGCGTCGCGCAGACCGTCGCCTCCGTCGGACCGTACGCGTTGTGCAGCCGCAGGTGCCGTGCCCACGTCGCGGCCAGCGGCGCGGGACACGCCTCGCCCGCCACCACGACCGTCAACGACGGCGGCAGGGCACCGGAGGCTATCGTCGCCAGCGCCGACGGCGGAATCGTCAGGTGCGTGATCGCGTGGCGACAGACCAGGTCCGGCAGTTCGGCCGGGGAGATCAACGGCCCGGGAGGCAGCACCAACGTCCCGCCCGTGAGCAGCGCCATGCCGAGCTCCCAGAACGCCGCGTCGAATCCGGGTGACGAGAACTGCATGACCCGGGCGGCCGGACCGGCGCCGAGTCGAGCCCGCTGGGTCTCACACAGCCGACCGACGCCGGCGTGGGTCACCACGACGCCCTTCGGTGCGCCGGTCGAGCCCGACGTGTAGATGACGTACGCCGTGTCGTCCGGACGCGGCCCGGGCCCGGGATCGCCCTGGGCCCCGGCTCGCATCAGCGCGGACAGGTCACCCGGACCGACGACGAGCGCGGGCCGCGCGTCGGCGAGTACCGCCTTCCGCCGAGGATCCGGGTAGGCCGGGTCGATCGGCAGGTAGGCCGCTCCGGCGCGCAGCACGCCCAGCATCGCGACGATCAGCTCGATCGATCGGGGCAGCGTGAGCGCGACCAGGCGACCCGGGCCGATCCCGGCGGCACGCAGCCCGCTCGCCGTCGCGGCTACGTCCCGGTCGAGGTCGGCGTAGCTGAGCGTACGTGGGCCGTGGACCAGCGCGGGGGCGTCGGGTGTCGCCGCGACCACGGCGGCGAAGATGTCACTCACGGTACCCGGCAGGGATGAGGACGACGCGGACAGCGCGGACGACGAACCGGACGGGACGGGATCGTCGAACACGACCGTGCCCAACGGACGGTCCGGATCCGCCGCGAAGGCCACCAGGAACCGCCGCAGCCAGCCCATCACCCGCTCCGCCGTACCGCCCGGGAGCAGATCTGGCCGGTGGTCCAGCCGTACGCGCAGCCGATCCCCGTCCGGACCACAGTTGAGGTTGAGCGGATAGTGGGCGGCGTCGTGACCGCGTACGTCGCCCACCCGAAGGTCGCCGGCGACCGCCGACGGCGCGCGATGGACCGGAGTGTTCTCGAAGACCATCGCCGTGTCGAACAGCGGATCGAGGCCGGTACGGCGGCACACGTCGGACAGGGCCACGTGCCGGTACGGTGTCAGCGCCGCCTGCTCGTGCTGGACCCTGTCCACCACCGCCCGCATCGGTTCGGCCGGAGTCAGCCGCACCCGTACCGGCAAGGTGTTGATCATCAGCCCGATGACGTTCTCGACGCCTGGCAGCTCGTCCGGCCGTCCGGCGGCGGTGCCGCCGAACACCACGTCGTCGTGCCCGGTCAGCCGGCCCACCACCGCCGCCCAGGCCACCCGCAGGACGCTGGCCAGGGTGAGACCGTGCGCGACGGCGACACGACGCAGCCGCGCCGTCACATCCGCCGGCAGGTGTTCGGTGAGCTGCTGACTCACCTTCTCGGTGGCGGCTCGACCAGCGACCGCCGGGGCCACCAGCGGCGCGGCCGCCAGACCGGCCAGAGCCCGCTGCCAGGTGGCCCCTGCGACGTCGAGATCCTGGCTGTCGAGCCAGGACAGGTAGTCGCGCAGGGGCGGCCGAGGCGGCATCGGCACACCGGTGTAGGCGGCCAGCAGGTCCTGCAGCACGAGCGGCACACTCCACCCGTCCAGCAGGAGGTGATGGTTGGTCAGTACCAGTCGATGGTGCCGCTCGCCGAGGCGCAGCAACGCGAAGCGCAGCAGCGGTGGGGTGTCGACCCGGAAGCGACGGGTCCGTTCCTCGACGGCCAGTCTGACCGCCCGTTCCTCCGGATCCGGATCAGCCGACAGGTCGACCTCGGTCCACGGAAGCTCCGCCGAGGCGGGGATCACCTGCACCGGACGGCCCGACCGGGGATACCAGAAGCCGGCCCGCAGCGCCGGATGCCGGCTGAGCAGCGCCGCTGCGGCGCGCCGCAGCGAAGCGGGGTTCAGCTCGCCCCACAGGTCGACAGCGAGCTGAACGGCGTAGACGTCCGCGCGGTCCGGATCGGCCTGAAGGTGGTAGAGCAGGCCCTCCTGTAGGGGGGTCAGCGGCAGCACGTCGACGTAGCCGGGCCATCGGGCCGCCAACTCGTCGATGCTCGCCTGGTTCAGGCGGGAGAGCCGCAGATCGCTGGGAGACCGTCCACCGAGGCCGCTGTCGGCACAAGCGACCAGCTCCCGCAGCGCCGCCGACCAGGCGTCGGCGAGGCCGGTCAGGTCCTCGTCGGCGAAAAGGTCACGCGGACTGGTCAGGATCAGGGTCACCGTCGGTCCGTCGGACGTGTCGACCGCGTACCCGGTGATCTCGAGTGCGTGGGTACGGGCTGCCGACCCGCCGGTCGACGCCTCCGCAGCCGGCTCGACCGTTACCTCGGTCGTCGCCGCTGCGGTTGCCAGCTGGCCGGCCTGCTCCGCCGGAACCCGGCCCAGGAAGTTGAAACCGATCTGCGGCCGGGGCAGCGCCGCGAGCACCGTCGCGGTCTGCGGATTCAGGTACCGCAGCAGGCCGTAGCCGATGCCCTGGTCCGGTACGGCGCGCAGTTGCTCCTTCATCCGCTTGACCGCCGCGGCGACCGCCGCGTGATCGCCCTCACCCGGGTCCGGACCCGGGTCGAGGCGGACCGGATGCACACTGGTGAACCAGCCGACCGTGCGGGACAGGTCGATGCCCGGCCGTTCGACCCGGCCGTGTCCCTCGACGTCCACCAACACCGACCCGCCCTGCCTGCCGGTGGCCCCGCGCCATCTGCTGACGGCGAGGGCAAGGGTAGCCAGCAGCAACTCGGAAACGCCGGCGTGGAAGGCCCGAGCGGCGCGGTCGAGCACGCCGGCACCGAGGGCTACCGGAAGGTCGCGGCGCAGCGTCCGTCTGGGCAGGGCCGGTTGCCCCGTCGCCGTCGACGAACGGGTGCTCAGCGGTTCCTCGCCGTCGGACGACAGTGTCGTCCAGAAGGGCATCTCCGCCAGCCGCCTCGGATCCTGGGCGTCCCGTACGAGGTGTTCGGCCCACTGTCGATACGAGGTGCCGACCGGCGCGGGTGCCACCGGCGCGCCACGAGTCTGCCCACGCCAGGCGTCGGCCAGGTCGGGCAGGAGGATGCGCCACGAGACGACGTCGACGGCGATGTGGTGGATGATCAGTACGCACCGGCCGGTGCGGGTCCGTCCACGGTCGACCCATACCGCCTGGACCAGGGTCCCGGCCGCAGGGTCGAGGCGGGAGCGGGCGGCCGCGACCGCCGCGACAGTGCGCCGCCGGACGTCGGCGTCGAGGGCGTCGTGGGCGGCAGGATCGACGTCGGTCCCGGCGTATGCATCGACGTCGGTCAGACTCGCGGCGTCGATCCGGTGCACCAACGGATCCGCCGGTACGGCCCCCGCCGGCCGGCCGGTCAACGCCCAGTAGCCACCTGGTGGGCAGTGCAGCTGCATCCGTAGCGCGTCATGGTGGTCGAGCATGGCCTGCAGGCCGGCGACGAACTGGGCGCGATCCAGCCCCGTTGGCACCACCACGATGGCGGCCTGGCTGAAGGTGTCGACGTCACCGCCGCGCTCGCGCAGCCAGTGGACGATCGGGGTGAGTGGCACCGGACCCGACGGGGCGGCCGCGTCCACGGTGGGAACGACGACCGGCCTCGCCACAGCGGCCAGCGCGGCCGCGGTCTGGTGCTCGAGTACGTCCCGTGGGGTGAGCACGAGGCCCGCCGCTCGGGCCCGGCTCGCCAGCTGGATCGCGATGACACTGTCGCCGCCCAGGGCGAAGAACTCCTCGTCGACGCCGACGTCGTCCCGGCCGAACAGCCCACCGATGATCGTGGCCAGCGTACGTGCGTTGTCCGCCGGAACGGCCGTCGGACGACGCGGCAGGTCTGACGCGGACGGTGTCCGGCGAGGTGGGGAATCGAAGGCCGCCAACGCACGCCGGTCCACCTTGCCCGCACCGGTGAGGGGCAACGCCGCCACCGCCGAGAACACGGCTGGCACCATCGCCGGCGGCAGCTGCCGCGCCATCGTGGACCGCAGCTCGGCGAGGTCGGGCTCGACATCCGGTGCCGCCACGACGTACGCGGCCAGGTAGCGTCCACCGGGGCGGTCGTCCCGGGCGACCACCGCCGCGGCCCGAACACCGGGGCAGGTGAGCAGGGCCGCTTCGATCTCGGCGGGTTCCACCCGATGGCCGTGGATCTTGATCTGGTCGTCGGCGCGCCCGACGAAGTCGAGCGTGCCGACCGACCGCCATCGGACCAGGTCACCGGTGCGGTACAGGCGGTGCCCCGGTGCGCCGAACGGATCGGCGACGAACCACGCCGAGGTCAGGCCGGGCCGGTGCAGATAGCCCCGGGCCAGGCCAGGGCCGGCCACGTACAGTTCGCCCACGTGCCCGATCGGCACCGGCCGTAAGGCCGCGTCGAGTACGTAGGCACGAACGTTGTCGATCGGCGCGCCGATCGTCGGATGGTCACCGGGATCGAGTGGTGGGCTGTGGGTCGCACAGACCGTCACCTCGGTGGGCCCGTACGCGTTGATCATCCGGCGGCCGGCGGCCCACCGGGTGACCAGTTCCGGCGCGCACGCCTCACCCGAGACGACGAGCGTCAGACCGGTCGGCAGACTGTCCGGCGCCAGCGTGGCCAACATCGCCGGTGGAAGCGCGGCGTGGCTCACCCGGTGCCGGACGATCACCTCGGCGGTCTCCTCCGCCGACCGCAACCCGGCCGGTGGCAGGACCAGTGCTGCCCCGTTGAGCAGAGCGGTGAGGGTCTCGGAGACCGCCGAGTCCGAACCCGGCGCGTAGAACTGCAGCAGCCTGCCCCCCGGCCCGAGGGCCCATCGTTGCCCTTGAGCGCGAGCCAGGTTGGCGATGCCGGCGTGGGTCACCAGCACCACCTTGGGCACCCCCGTCGATCCAGAGGTGGCGACGGCGTAGGCCGGGTGGTCCGGGCGTAGGGAGGCTCGCCGGTCGGCGTCGGTCGGGCGGGAAGCCGGCCCGCTCTCCCACCCTCGGAGGCTGTCCAGCACCAGTGTCGGGCGCGCGGCGGCCAGCAGGCTGGCCGTCCGGCTGGCCGGCAGGTCCGGGTCGAGCGGCAGGAACGCACCGCCGGCCTTGGCCACCGCGAGGACGGCGATCACCGCCGCGACCGAGCGCGGCAGCACGACGGCGACGATGCTCTCCGGGCCGACGCCCTCTTCGATCAGGTGGTACGCCAGTCGGTTGGCCCGAAGGTCGAGTTCCCGGTAGGTCACCGCCTCGCCGTCGGTCAGCAGGGCCGGGGCCGAGGGGTCGGCGGCGGCCCGCGCCTCGAACAGGGCCGGCAGCGTGGCCGGGTCGATCGGTCGCGTCGTGTCCGTGAACTCGGTGAGTAGGCGGTGCCGCTCCACCGAGCCGAGCAGGTCCAGCGTCGAGACCGGCCGGTGCGGATTGTCCACCGCGGTAGCCAGTAGGCGCTGGAGATGATCCACGAGCGTACGGGCGGTGGCTTCCTCGAACAGCGCCACCGCGTACCGCAACGACCCGGTGATGCCCGCCGGGGTGTCGGCGGCGTAGCGGTCGGCGAAGGTCCAGGTGAGGTCGAAGGCCGCCGGACCGCCGGGGACCGGTTCGGCTTCGACGGACAGGCCTGGCAGCTCGAGCCTGGGCGCGCGGCCCGAGTTCAGCACCAGCATGGTCTGGAACAGCGGATGCCGGGCCGGGTGCCGGGGCGGCTTCAGCTCCTCCACGACCTGCTCGAAAGGGAGATCGGCATGGTCGTACGCGGACAGGTCGACCTCGCGGACGCGACCGACCAGCGCCGCGAAGCTCGGATCGTCGGCGGTGTCGACCCGCAACACGAGCGTGTTGACGAAGAAGCCGACCAGATCCGAGGTGATACCGCCGGTCCGGTTGGCGAACGGGGTGCCCACCGGCACGTCCGGGCCGGCACCGGACCGGGTCAGCGTCGCCACCAACGCGGCGTGCAGGACCATGAACAGTGTCGCCTGATGCTCGCGGGCGAAGGCGACCAGGCGTGCGTGGGTCGCCGCGTCCACCGCGAAGTCGAGGTCGGCGCCCGCTCCGTCGCTGACCGTCGGCCGGGGACGGTCGGCGCGGAGGTCGATCTCGACCGGCAGTCCGGCGAGTCGGTCGCCCCAGTAGTGGCGCTGCGCCGCGCCTTGGTCGGCCACCACCTCGACGTGCCAGTGAGCGTAGTCGCGGTAGCGCACCGGCAGCGCCGACCACGCCGGCGCGTGCCCCCTGGCGCGTGCCCGGTAGGCCGCGCTCAGGTCCCGCGCCAACGGTGCCAACGACGCGCCATCAGCGGCTATGTGGTGCACGACCAGGACCAGCACGTGTACGTCCGGAGCCACGCGCAGCAGCCGGACCCGTACCGGGGGGTCGATCGCCAGAACGAACGGTTCGGCGCGAAGCTCGGCGAGCAGCCGTGGCAGGTCGTCCCCGGGTACGTCGACCGGCCGTAGGTCGGCAACGGGCACCTCGACGACGAGTTGCTCCGCGACACCGTCGCGTTCGGGGAAGACGGTCCGCAGGGTGTCCTGCCGTTCGACGACGTCGGCGAGAGCGAGGGCGAGGGCTTCGACGTCCAGCGGGCCGGTCAGCCGTTGGGCGAGCGCGATAGCGTAGTCCCCGGCCACGCCGCTGGTGCGGTGCAGGATCCACAGTCGCCGCTGCGCGGGCGACAGCGGCACCGGGCCGGACCGGTCCAGCCGGATCAGCGGCGGGCGAACGGACCTGGCGTCGACGAGTCGGCGGGCCAGCGCCGCCAGCGTCGGCTGTTCGAAGACGGTCCGCAACGGCACGTCCACCCCGAGCGCGGACCGTAGCCGGTCGACGAGGTTGACGGCGAGCAGCGAATGCCCGCCGAGCGCGAAGAAGCCGTCGTCGGCACTGACGCGTGGACGCCGCAGCAGGTCCGCCACAATTCCGCAGAGCAGATCCTCGTACGGGTCGACCGGCCCACCCCGGCGCGGCCGCTCCACGCTGTCGGCACCGACCGCGATGTCCGCACCCGTCACGCCGTCCGTACCCGCCGCGCCGTCCCGCACCGCGACGACCTCGACGGTACGGGGAACCGCGTTCGCGGCGAGCCGGTCGGCGGCGTACGCCCGTACGTCGCTGGCCTCGACCAGGTAGCCGGGTCGGGGCACGACGTACGCGTGCACGCGGTCTCCGGACGGATCGTTGCGCACCGCCACCGAGACCTCGGCCAGCAGCGGGTGTGCCGACAGGACCTGTTCGATCCGGGCCGGGTCGACGATGTCGGTCGCGGCGAGCGCGGCCCGTTGCCGCCGGGTGAGGAGTTCGATCGCGCCGACGCGCTGCTCCGGGTCGGCGGTGACGGACGTCAGGAGCCGGCCGAACCGGGCGACCAACTCGCTCACCGTGTCGTGGTCGAACATGTCGGTGCGGTACTCGGCCACCCCATACAGGCCGAGCGGTGCGCCGTCTTCGTCGCGGCGCTCGGTCAGGTCCACCAACAGATCGAACTTGGCCGCGCCCGCGTCGACCTGTTCGGTGACGACCCTCAGCCCTGGTAGCTCCAGACGGCGGGCGATCGCCGACTGGTACGACAGCATCACCTGGAACAACGGATGACGGCCGAGGTCCCGGGGCGGATTGACGGCCTCGACCAGCAGTTCGAAGGGAACATCCTGCTGCTCGTAGGCGGCCAGCGCGACGGCGCGCACCCGGCGCAGGAGTTCGGCGAAGGTGGGATCGCCCGACACGTCGGTACGCAGCACGAGCGTGTTGACGAAGAACCCGATGAGGTCTTCGGTGGCCGGGTCGACGCGCCCCGCCACCGGCGTACCGATCGGCAGGTCCACGCCCGAGCCGCTGCGGGTCAGGGTCGCCGCCAACGCCGCCTGCGCCACCATGAACACGGTCACGTCGTGGGCGCGGGCGAGCGCGGCCACCGCGGCGTGCGTCGCGGCGTCGACGGTGAACGGTATCCGGGCCGCCCGGCCGCCGGTGGTCGGCGGTCGTGGCCGGTCGGCGGGCAGCCGTACCTCGGCCGGTGCGGACGCGAGCGCCTGCCGCCAGAACGCGATCTGTCGGCTCACGACACTGTCGGTCTGGTCCGGCGACCCGAGAACGCGTCGCTGCCACACCGCGTAGTCCGCGTACTGTGCCGCGAGCGGCGGGAACTCGGGAGCCCGTCCGACGCGACGCGCGGCGTAGGCGGCGGCGAGGTCGCGTTGGAACGGCAGCCAGGACCCGCCATCGGCGACGACGTGGTGCATCACCACCAGCAGCAGATGCTCGTTCGGCCCTGACGACAGCAGACGAACCCGCAGCGGAGGTGCCTGTGTCAGATCGAAGGGCCGGCGCACCAGTTCCTCGACCGTGCCGTCGGCGTCCCAGGTCAACTCGACGGGGGCCGGCAGGATGAGCTGGTACGGCTCGTCGTCGTGCACGGGGAAGACGGTGCGCAGGCTCTCGTGCCGCTCGACCACATCGGCGAAGGCCCGGCGCAACGCCTCCTGGTCCAGGTCTCCGGTGAGCCGCACCGCGAGCGGAACATGGTACGCCGTCGATGGGTCCAGCCGGTTGAGGAACCACAGCCGTCGTTGTGCGTACGACAGCGGCGGCCGGGGCGGGCGGATCTGCGGGCCCAGCCGAGGGCGGACGGCGACGGCACCGCCGTCGGCGGCGGACCCGAGAGCCGGTCCGGCGGCGGACCCGAGAGCCGGTCCGAGTGCGGACCCGAGGCCGGCGACGGTCGGAGCCGCGAAGAGCGTCCCCACCGACACCTCGACACCGAAAACGTCGCGGATCCGGCCGATCAGCCGTACCGCGAGCAGCGAGTGGCCGCCGAGGGCGAAGAAGTCGTCGTCCAGCCCGATCTGCGGCAACCCCAGCACATCGGCGAACAGGCCGGCGAGCACCGTGTCGCGTGCGGTGTCCGGAGTACGACCGGCCCCGCCCGGAGTCGGCGCGGGCAGACGCGCGGAGTCGACCTTGCCGTGCGCGGTCAGCGGAAGATCGGTAAGGACGGTCACTGTCGGAACCAGCGGTGCCGGGAGGTACGCCGCCGCGTGACGCCGTACCTCCTGCGGGTCGGGCACGGCGTCGCCCACACTCACCACGTAGCTGTCGAGCCGATCCCCGCGCGCCACCGCGACCGCGCGCCCGACCGCCGGGTGCGCGACGAGCACCGCCTCCACCTCGCCGAGTTCGACCCGGTGCCCACGGACCTTGACTTGGGCATCGACGCGACCGAGGAACTCCAACTCGCCGTCGCCACGCAGTCGGACCAGGTCGCCGGTCCGGTACAGGCGGGTCCCCGGCGGTCCGGTCGGATTCGCGACGAAGCGGGTCGCGCTCAGCCCGGACCGGCGCCAGTAGCCGCGAGCGACGCCCGCGCCACCGATGTACAACTCCCCCGGCACCCCCGGCGGAACCGGTCGGAGTCGGTCGTCGAGGACGTGCACGGTGGTATTCCACAGTGGCCGACCGATGGGGACAGGGCCGGACGGCAGCACCGTGGCCGGGGGGATCCGGTACGCGGTGGCTCCGATCGTCGTCTCGGTCGGCCCGTACTCGTTGATCACCGGTGTGTCCGGGTGCCGTTCGCGCCACGCGGCCAGCGCGGCACCGTGCAGTTGTTCGCCCGCGACCATCAGCTCCCCGGTGGGCGCGGCGGCGGCGACCGTCGCGAGCAGCGGCAGATGGCTCGGTGTGATCTTGACAAACGTCGGTGTGGGCCCGTCGGCCGCCGCCTCAAGGTCGGCGACGTGCACCTGTCCCCCGGTTGTCCACGGCACCAGCAACGACGGAATGGTGAAGTCGAAGGTCAGCGGCGAGTGCAGCAGGGCTACCCCGCGCAGGTGCGGGAACTCCGTGGCGGCCAGCGTGAGGAAGTTGGTCAGCGACCGGTGCTCCACGACCACGCCCTTCGGTGTGCCGGTGGAGCCGGACGTGCTGATGACGTACGCGGCATTGGCCGGTCGCAGCGGTGAGATCCGGTCGCGGTCGGTCGGGGCGGTCGTCGGGCAGGCGTCGATCCGGGTCATGTCGGACGGATCGTCGAGCACGACCCGGGTAGCGCGATCGGCGGTCGGGATCGTCGCGGCAGTCTGGATCCTCGCGGTGGTCTCGGTGACGACGCAGACCGGTCCGGTGTCCGCCAGCACGGCGGCCTGCCGGGCCGGCGGATGCGCGGGATCCAGCGGCAGATACGCGGCACCGGTCTTCAACACCGCTAGTAGCGTGACCGCGCACCGGGCCGACCGGGGCAGGACGACGGCCACGATCCGCTCCGGCCCGGCGCCGAGCCGGATGAGGTGATGGGCGACCTGGTTCGCGCGGCGGTCCAGTTCCGCGTAGGTCAGCGTCACACCGGATTCGGACAGGGCCGGAGCCTGCGGAGTTCGGGCGACCGTCTCCTCGAAGAGCGCGACCACGGTGACGTCACGGACCCGCCGGGAGGTGTCGTTGATCCGGATGAGCAGTCCGCGCTCGGCGTCGTCGCGGAGATCCACCGCACCGATCCTGGTACGCGGGTCGGTGAGCATCGCCGACAGCAGGGTGACATACCGCTCGGCGAACCGCCGCATCGTGGACTCGTCGAAGCGGTCGGTCGCGTACGCGATCGTGGCCTGCGGGCCGGTCACGGTGAGGGCGAGGTCGACCTTGGCACCGCCGGGCAGTTCGGTGTCCATTCGTTCGACGGTCAGGCCCGGCAGACGCAGCGACGGCGGTGGCGTCGTGTTGACGGTGAGCATCGTCTGGAACAGCGGATGCCGGACCGACCCACGGGTCGGGTTGAGCGCCTCGACGACCTGTTCGAACGGCACGTCGGCGTTGTCGTACGCCGCCACGTCGACGGCGCGGACCCGGTCCAGCAGCTCGGCGAACGTCGGATCGCCGCTGGTGTCCACCCTCAGCACGACGGTGTTGACGAGCAGACCGACCAGGTCCTCGGTGGCGGGGTCGACCCGCCCGGCGGTGGGTGTGCCGACGGGGACGTCGGTGCCGGCGCCCAGCCGGGTCAGCAGTGCGGCCAGAGCGGCGTGCAGCACCATGAAGGTGGTGCACCCGTGGTCGCGTGCGGCGTTCGCCAACCCGGTGAGCAGTTCCGGTCCGAGGGGAAACGAGATCGTGGCGGCGTCCGCCGAGGCCTGCGCCGGAGCGGGTCGGTCGGTGGCCGGCAGCACCTCGGCGGGGAGCCCGGCCAGGCGGGTACGCCAGAAGGCCAGCTGCCGGTGGGCCAGCGATTCGGCGCTGTCCGGGTCGCCGAGGACCAGTGCCTGCCACAGGGTGTAGTCGGCGTACTGCACGGCCGGGGCGGGCAGGTCGGGTGTCCGGCCGGTGCGGCGCGCGGCGTACGCGACGCCGAGGTCCCGGGCGAGCAGACCCAGTGACCAGCCGTCCGCGGCGATGTGGTGCACCACCACCTGGAGCACATGCCGGTTCGGTGCCAACCGGTACAGCCGCGCGCGCATCGGCTGATCGCGGTCGAGGGCGAACGGCATGGTCGCGGCCTCGGTCAGCGCGGCGGCCAGCACGACGGCAGCCTGGTCGACAGCAGCCCGGTCGACAGCAGCCCGGTCGACAGCAGCCTGGTCGACGGCGGACGGATCAGCGGCGGCCAGGTCGACGACGACGAGCCGCTGTGGCCGGTCGTCGATCCGCTGACAGGGTTCACCCGCCTCCATCGGCACCGTGGTCCGCAGGCTTTCGTGCCGAGCGGACACGTCGGCCACCGCGGCCACGAGCGCGTCGGGGTCCAGATCTCCGGTTATCCGTACGCCGAGCTGGATGTGGTAGGCGGGACTCGCCGCGCTCATCTGGTCGAGCAGCCACAACCGGCGCTGGGCGGCCGACAGCGGCAGCGTTTCCGGTCGCGGCCGCGCGACCAGTGGCGGCCGGGTGGTCCGCACGCTGTCGAGGCGCGCGGCGAGAGCCGCGACCGTGGGTGCAGCCAGGATCGCGCCGATCGGTAGGTCGACCCCGAGCACCGCCCGGACCCGGCCGGCCAACCTGACGGCGAGCAGCGAGTGGCCGCCGAGGGCGTAGAAGTCGTCGGTGGCGGCGACGTGCGCGACGTCCAGCACGTCGGCCATCAGGTCGGCGAGGATCTCCTCGCGTGGTGTGCCGGGGGCACGGCCGGCCCCGGACAGCGGTACGACGTCCGGCAGCGACGCGCGATCGATCTTGCCGTTGCGGGTCAGCGGTACGGCGTCGAGAGCGGTGACGACACCGGGCACCATCGCCGACGGCAGCCGCTCGGACAGGTGGTGGCGCAGCCCGGCCGGATCGATCCGCTGCCCTGGGACAGCAACCACGTACGCCACCAGCTGGTCATCGGCCACCCGGTCCCGCCGGGCGACGACGACGGCCCGCGCCACGGTGTGGTGGCTCTCCAGCGCCGCCTCGACCTCCGCCGGCTCGATCCGGTGTCCACGGATCTTGAGCTGGTCGTCGATCCGGCCGCGATACTCCAGTACGGCGCCGCCGCCGACGGCTCGGGCGAGGTCACCGCTGCGGTACATCCGTGACCCGGGCGGGCCCGTCGGATCGGCGACGAACCGGGACGCGGTCAGGCCCGGCTGGTCGAGGTAGCCCATCGTGACGCCGGCCCCGGAGACGTACACCTCACCGGGGGTCCCGGTCGGGGCGGGGCGCAGCCACGGGTCGAGGATGCGGCAGCCCCATCCGGGCAGGGCGACACCGATCGGACTCCCGCCGCCGCGCACCACGTCGTCGTCGACGTCGATCCAGGTGGAGTGCACGGTGGTCTCGGTGATGCCGTACATGTTGATCAGCACCGGGCGATCGGCGTGACGTCGCCGCCATGACACCAGCCGCCCGACGGCCAGCGCCTCACCGCCCAGAATGACGTAGCGCAGCGCCGCGGTGTCCACTGCGTCCGCCGCGTCGACGCTGTCCAACGCCCAGAACACCGACGGTGTCGCGCTGAGGACGGTGACCCGCTGGCTGGCCAACAGCGCCCAGAGCCGCCGAGGGGACCGGGTCACGTCCGCTGGGACGATCACCAGCCGGCCGCCGTGCAGCAACGCGCCCCACATCTCCCACACCGACACGTCGAAGGCGACGGAGTGCAGCAGGGTCCACACGTCGGCTGGCCCCACGTCGACGATGTGGCGGGTGGCGTCGATCAGACCGAGCACGTTGGCATGCCGGACCAGGACGCCCTTGGGCGTACCGGTCGATCCCGAGGTGTAGATCACATACGCGACGTCCGCCGCGCTGGCCGGGCTGGCGTCGTCCGCCGCGCTGGCCCGAGCGGTGCGGTGCGACGCCCGATCGGCCGGAGTGGCCGGCGGCAGGTCGATCGCGACGGTCTGCCACGGCCCGGACGTCGGTGCGACGAGATCGGCCACGGTCAGCACCACCGACACGCCCGCGTCGGTGAAGACGTCGGCGGCCCGCGACGGCGGGAAGTCCGCGTCCACCGGCACGTAGGCCGCGCCGGTCTTCAGGACGGCCAGCACCGCGACGACCATCCGGGTCGAGCGGGGCACCCGGACACCGACCCGGCTTCCTCTGCCGACGCCCATGCCGACCAGCCTGCGGGCCAGCAGATCCGCATCGGTACGGAGCTGCCGGTAGGTGGTGTCTGCGTCGGCGTCGGTCACCGCGACCTCGTCCGCACGCCCGGCGGCCACGGCATCGAAGCGATCGGCGAGCGACCGACTCTGGTGGGTGGCCGCAGCCGTCGGCGGGTGCCGTGGCAGCGGCGGGACATCGCCGACGGACACGGTCGGAACCCGCACCAGCGGTCTGCGCAGGTCGCTCACGAGCGCCGACAGGATGCCGCGTAGCCGGTTCAGCAGCCGCACCGCGTCGACCGGATGCCGCAGATCGGGTCGGTAGTCCAGTCGTAGCAGGAGTCGGCCGTCGACCGGGGCCACGGCCAGAGTCAGCGGATAGTGCGTCGCGTCGACGCTCTCCGTCCGCACCACGGTGAGTTCACCCACGGATGCCCGCAGGGACGAGGCGTCGACCGGATAGTTCTCGAACACCAGCGTGGTGTCGAACAACTCGCCCAGCCCGGCCCACCGCTGGATCCGGTCCAGTGGCGTGTGGTGGTGGTCCAGCAGGCTGGCCTGTTCCCGCTGCAGCCGGCGCAGCAGCAGGAGCACCGACTCCGCCGGGTCCAGCCGGAGCCGTACCGGCACCGTGTTGATCAGCAGTCCGACCATGGACTCCGCGCCGGGCAGCTCCGCCGGCCGGCCGGAGACGGTGGCGCCGAACACCACGTCGGTACGGCCGGTGACGGTGGCGAGCAGCAGTGCCCAGCCGGTCTGCAGCACCGTGTTGACGGAGACGCCCGTGGACCGGGCGGCGGCCCGCAGGTCGGCGGTCTGGGTCGGGGACAGTTCCACGGCCGTACGGCGTGGTGGCGGCCCGGATCTGGGCAGGTCCGGCGCGACGAGAGTGGGCGCGTCGAGCCCGGCCAGCGCGGCCTGCCAGGTCGCCCGCGCGGACTCCGCATCCCGGGCCCCGATCCAGGACAGGTAGTCACGATAGGCCGGCACCGGTGGCAGCCCTTCGGCCTTCGCGTCGTGCTGGTACAGCCAGAAGAGATCGCGGGCCAGCAGCGGTACGGACCAGCCGTCGAGCAGCAGATGGTGCACGGTGACGATGAGCCGATGCCGCCGGGCGTCGAGCCGCGCCAGGGTCATGCGCAGCAGTGGTGGGGTGGCCGGGTCGAAACGACAGGCCCGTTCCGCCACGGCGATCCGCCGGGCCGCCGTGTCCGACCCGCCCGGTTCACCGGCGACGTCGACGTAGTGCCAGGGCAGGTCGACAGCGTCGGGGATGATCTGCACGGGCGAACCCTGCCGCCGCTGCCAGAAGGCGGCCCGCAGGTTGGGGTGCCGCGCGAGCAGCGCCTGTCCGGCGGCGCGCAGCCTGACCTGGTCGAGCGAACCTTCGAGATCGACTGTCAGCTGGACGACGTAGACGTCGGCCCGGCTGGGATCGAGCAGCGCGTGGTACAGCAGTCCTTCCTGCAGCGGGGCCAGGGGCAGGACGTCCTGAATCCGGCCGGACGTCATCTCAGGGCCTCCAGTCGGCGAGGAGACGATTCAGCTCGTCCGGCGGCAGGTCCACCAGCGGCGGGTCCGGCGGTCGCGCTGCCGGCGGGTCCGGCGTGGGTGCGGCCAGCGTTTCCCGCTGCGACGCGTCGACCACCAGTACGGCCAGGCAGTCGTCCCAGAGATCGGCCAGCCGCTCGATCTGGGCCGGGCGGAACAGGCCGCCGGCCCACGACCAGGTCACCACCAGGCGTGGCCCGGCCGGTCCGTCGACCAACGCGGTGGTCAGCTCCAGGGCGTGCGCCAGGGGTAGTCGCGGATCGGCGGCGGCCACCAGCGGTCCGTCGGTGGGCAGCAACCGCCATTCCGTACGATCCGGCGCGGAATCGGTGTACCGGCCGAGGTGGTTGACGACCAGTTCCGGCCGGGGCAGCGCCGCCAACTCGGTGGCGGTGGCGGGATTCAGATAGCGCAGCAGTCCGAAGCCGAGGCCCCGGCTCGGCAGCGCCCGTACCTGCTCTGTCACCCGCAGCAGACCGGACACGGTCGCGCCCGGTCGCCACCTGCCCGGGTCGAGCCGGGCCGGGGCGAGGGTGGTGAACCAGCCGACCGTACGGGACAGGTCGACGTCGTCGATCGCGTCGCGACCATGCCGCTCGATGTCGAGCAGGACGGCGGAGTTCCGCCCGCCGGTGTTCTCCTGCCGCCACCGCGCGAGCGCGAAGGCTGTCGTGGTCAGCACGATCTCGTCCACTCCGCAGCGCAGCCGCGTCGGCAGGTCCACCTGGATCGGTGCGGCGATGTCGCTGGGCGCGACTCGACGCAGGTGCCGTAGCGTCGCCTGGGTGTGCTCGACGGTCAGCGCCGCGCAGCCCAGCGTCGCGTCGGACGTCGCCGTCGCGTCGGACGTCGAGCCGGGCGGATCCAGCAGTTCCACCCAACCCGCCGTCTCAGCCACCACGACCGGGTCGGTGGCGAGTTCGACGAGGCGGGCCGCCCATCGACGTGGCCCCGTACGAGGTATCGGCAGCGACGTCGGCGACCCGGCACGGACCGCTCTCCAGGCGGCGGCGAGATCGGCCACGAGGATCGGCCAGGAGACCGCGTCGACGCAGAGGTGGTGCACGACGAGCAACAGTTCTCCGGGACCGCTGGACCCGGCGTCACACCAGACGGCCTGCACCGTGACACCGTGACCGGGGTCGAGCCGACGCCGGGCCCGCTCGCCCTCGGCGGCCAGCGTCCTGCGGCGCGACTCGTCACCAGGATCCGCGATCCGCCTGATCAGACTCGCGGCCTCGACGGCGCCGGGCGGCTGAACCCGCAGCAGTGGCGCCGTCGGCGCTGCGTCGATCCGCAGCCGGAGCGCGTCGTGGTGATCGATGACGGCCTGGAGCGCGGCCGCCAGGTGCTCCATCCGCAGCCCCGGTGGAACGCGGATCATCGCTGACTGGTTGAAGCCGTCGATCGGACCGTTTCTGCCGTACAGCCAGTGGACGATCGGCGTCATCGGCATCGGTCCGGCACCGGGCGGGTCACCGGCGCCGTCGCCGACCGTTCGCTGGCCGGCGGTACGGGCCAGGGCGGCGAGGCCGGCAGCGGTCGGCTGCTCGAACACCTGCCGGGGCGTGACGGCGACGCCGGCGTCCCGCGCCGCCCGAGCGACGTGCAGGACGTGGATACTGTCGCCGCCGAGCTGGAAGAGGTTCGCGTCCGGATCGACGTGGGGTAGTCCGAGTACGGCGGCGACGACCCCGCACATCAGTTCCTCGGCTTCGTCGCGAGGCGCCCGCCCGGCGACCGCCGGTGCCGGCGGCTCCGGCAGGCGACGCCGGTCGACTTTGCCACTCGCGGTCAGCGGCAGCTCCGCGAGCACGACGACGGTGGACGGCACGAGGTAGTCCGGCAGGATGCCGGTCAGGTCGGCACGCAGCGCGTCGGGATCGACGTCGAGGCCGGGCGTCGGTACGACGTATCCGATCAGCCGTGGCCCGCCGGACCGGTCTGGTCGCACCACCACGGTCGCCTGCGCGACCGTCGGTTGACGGACCAGCGCGGCCTCGGCTTCGCCCGGCTCCACCCGGAACCCGCGGATTTTTACTTGGTCGTCGGTGCGTCCGAGGTAGACGAGCTCCCCGGCGCTTGTTCGGCGGACCAGGTCGCCGGTGCGGTACATCCGCGTGCCCGAGCCGTTCGGCTCGGCGACGAACCGGGTCGCGGTCAGACCGGGCCGGTACAGGTAGCCACGGGCCAGCCCGGCACCGGAGAGGTAGAGTTCGCCGGCTACGCCGATGGGCACCGGTCGCAGCCGGTGGTCGAGGACGTGGCACCGGACGTGCGGCAGCGGGCCGCCGATCGAGTTGTCGGGATGATCCGGGCCGATCTGGGCGGCGGTGGCGTAGATGGTCGCCTCGGTGGGTCCGTACAGGTTGTAGGCACCGGTACCGGTGCGGCGCAGCGTTTCGGCCAGGTCTGCGGGCAGCGCTTCTCCGGCGGTGAGCAGTCGCATCGGCGGCCAGCCGTCAGCGACCGCCAGCAGAGCCCGCCACAGCGATGGCGTGGTCTGGAGTTGGGTGGTGCCGTGTTCGGCGGCCAGTCGGGCGAGGCGGTGCGGGTCGCTGGTGTCGTCGGCGGTCGCCAGGACCAGGGTCGCGCCGACGAGCAGTGGAGCCAGGACGTCGTAGCCCGCGATGTCGAACGCGATGCTGGCGACGGCCAGTACACGGTCGTTCGGCTCGACCGGCATCCGTTCGGGAATTCCGGACAGAAGAGCGGCCAGCGCGCGATGGCTCACCGCGACTCCCTTGGGGCTGCCGGTGGAGCCTGAGGTGTAGATGACGTAGGCGAGGGCGTCCAGGTCCGGCGCCGGCAGCGGAGCGGGTCCGTCCTGCGGACGGCCGCCCTCCGGGTGATCGTCCTCCGGGTGATCGCCGGATTCATCCACGCGAACGGTCCGCACCCCGTCGGGGGCGAGGTGGGCGGTGCCGGCGTCGGCCAGGAACACGGTCGGGCCCGCCTCGGCGAGGATGGCGGCCGTCCGGGCGGCAGGCTGGCCCAGGTCGAGCGGAAGGTACGCGGCACCGGCCGAGACCGTCGCCAGGAGTCCGACGATCAGCTCCGGCGACCGGGGCAGAGCCATCGCCACGATGGTCTCCCGGCCGGCCCCGGCCGCGCCGATGCGTCGGGCCAGGCCGTCGACCCGCTCACCCAGGTCCCGGTACGACAGGGTGCGCGGCCCGCAGCACAGCGCCGTGGCGGACGGCCGTTCGGCGACGGTCGCACGGAACCGTTCGACGACGGTACGGAGTTCTCCGGCGACCACTCCCGTCAGTCGCCCTGTCGACTCGTCCGACTCCCCCAGTTCGACGGCGCTGATCGGCAGGTACGGATCCTCTGTGACCGCTGCCAGGAGCTTCGTGGTCATCGTCGCGATCCGGTCGGCGGTCGCCGGGTCGAACAGGTCGGCGGCGTACTGGACGGCGGCGTCCATCCCGGCGGGCCGGTCATCGTCGCGCCGCTCGGTGAAGGCGAAGAACAGGTCCACTTTGGCCTCGCCGGACGGTACGGGCTCGAGGGTGGCCCGCACGTCGGGCAGGTCGAGCACGGGCGCGGGGGCGGAGTCGACGGTGAGCATGGTCTGGAACAACGGATGCCGGGCCGGATGCCGCCCCGGCCTGACCATCTCCACCAGGTCCTCGAACGGCACGTCCGCGTGGTCGTAGGCCGCCAGATCGACCCGACGAACCCGGTCCACCAGGTCGACGAACCGGGGATCACCGGAGACGTCGACCCGCAACACCAGGGTGTTGACGAAAAACCCGACCAGATCGTTCAACGCCGGATCACCCCGACCGGACACCGGCGTACCGATCGGCACGTCGACACCCGCACCCAACCGGGTCAGCAGCGCCACGACCACCGCGTGCACCACCATGAACACCGTCGCCTGACACCGCCGCGCCAATGCCACCACCGACGCGTGCAGTGCCGCGTCCACCGTTATCCGGGCCACGCCGGATCGCGCCGAGGTGGCTCCGGTACGGCGTCGGTCGTGGGGTAGGGGGATCTCGTCCGGCAACCCCCGCAACACCCCACCCCAAAATTCCCGCTGCCACCCCACCTCACCCAACACCCGCTCATGCCACACCGAATAATCCGAATACCGCACCGGCAACGGCGCCCACCCCGGCACACCCCCACCCCGCCGCGCCACATACGCCAACCCCAAATCCCGCACCAACGGCCCCAACGACCACCCATCCGCCGCCACATGATGAACCACCACCACCAACACCCACTCATCCACACCCACCGACAACAACCGCGCCCGCACCGGCAACCCCGACGACCCCACACCAAACGACTCACCCACCAACCCACCCACCACCGACCCCACCTCACCCACACCCACCGACTCCACCACCAACTCCACCCCCGACCCCACCTCCACCACCCGCTGCCACAACCCACCACCCTCCTCAACCAACACCGTCCGCAAACCCTCATGCCGACCCACCACATCAACCCACGCCGCCCGCAACGCCTCCACCACCAACGACCCCCGCAACCGCACCACCACCGGCACGTGATACGCCGACGACCCCGATACCAACCGATCCAACAACCACAACCGCCGCTGCCCCGCCGACGCCGCCACCAACCCCCCACCCTCCCGACGACGCAACACCGGACGCACCACCCCACCACCCACCGACAACCCCGCCGCCAAACCCGCCACCGACGACGCCTCGAACACCGCCCGCACCGGCACCGACACCCCCAACGCCGCACCCAACCGACCCGCCACCCGCACCGCCGCCAACGAATCACCACCCAACTCGAAAAACCCCTCCTCCAACCCCACCTCCCCCACACCCAACACATCCGCCACCACCCCCGCCACGATCTCCTCCCGCGCCGACCCCACCACCCGCCCAGACCCACCCACCCCCACCGACAACCCCACCAACGCCGAACGATCCAACTTCCCGTTCCCCGTCAACGGCAACCCATCCACCACCATCACCACCGACGGCACCAACGCCCCCGGCACCACACCCCCCATCCACCGACGCACCTCCACCGGATCCACCACCACCCCCGCCACCGGCACCACAAAACCCACCAACCGACCATCACGCACCACCGCCGCCGCCGCCGACACCCCCACACACCGCGCCAACACCACCTCCACCTCACCCAACTCCACCCGATGACCCCGCACCTTCACCTGACCATCAACCCGACCCACGAACTCCACACCACCCCCCACCCGCCACCGCACCACATCCCCACTCCGATACATCCGCCCACCCACCACAAACGGATCCGCCACAAACCGCGACGCCGTCACACCACCCCGACCCCGATAACCCCGACCCACCCCCACACCACCCACATACAACTCACCCACCACACCCGGCAACACCGGACGCAACCACCCATCCAACACATAGAAGATCGTGTTCCACACCGGCTGTCCGATGGGGACCACACCATCACCAAACGGCGCCCCCGGCGGGATCCGGTGGGCCAGGCAGCCGACGGTGGCCTCGGTCGGGCCGTACTCGTTGACGACGGTGAGGTCCGGCCGACGGGCCCGCCAGCGGCGCACGGTGTGGCCGGTCAGCTGCTCCCCACCCACCACGAGGTCCCTTGTCGGCGCCGACGCAGGGTCCAGTTGCAGGTGGCTCGGGGTGAGTTTGAGGAACGTGGCGTCGGCGGCGTCCGCCAGGTCCGCCACCCGGATCTCGCCACCGGCCAGGCTGGTGGCGACGAGTGTGGTGACGGCCAGGTCGGCAGCCGGGGAGGAGTGCGCCACGGCCACACCGGACAGGCCGGGGTACGCGTCGACCGCCCACGCGACGTAGTTGGCCAGCGAGCGATGCTCGATCTCCACGCCCTTGGGAGTACCGGTGGAGCCGGAGGTGTAGATAACGTAGGCCAGGTCGGCGGGATGCGGCAGCGCCGTCGTGGCAACGACTTCGGTGGCAACGGCTTCGGTGTCGCGCAGTACCGTACGGATGTCGGTCGCGTCGAGGGTGAGCGCGGGAGCGGCGTCGTCGACGATCACGCGGTTGCGGGCCGGTGGTGCGGAGATGTCCAGTGGGAGGTAGGCCAGGCCGGCGCGCATGACTCCCCACATGGCGGCGATCAGCTCCACGCCGAGCGGCATGGCCAACGCGACCAGTTCTCCCCGTTGAATGCCGCGAGCCATCAGCCACGCCGCGATGGTCTCGGCGGCCCGCCGGAGTTGGCCGTAGCTCGTGGTCGTCCCGCCGGCGGTCACCGCCGGCGCGTCGGGGAACCGCCGCGCTGTCCGGTGGAACTCCTCGACGACGGTCCGGTAGCCGATGTGCCGTCCGGTCTGGTTGGCGTTGTCCAGCAGACGGCGTTCACCGTCGGTGTACAGGTCGACCGCCGACAGGCGTACCTGGGGATCCGCGGTCACCGCGGTGAGGAGCGTGACGAAGCGGGTGGCGATGCCTTCGATCGTCGTCCGGTCGAACAGCGCGGTGGCATAGGTGATGGTGCCGCGAGCCCGCGCGTCCCCGCCCGAGGAGTCAGGTGTGGACAGCGAGATCGACAGATCGACCTTCACGTGTCGGACGGCGACCGGCTCGGGGGTGGCCCGCACGTCGGGCAGGTCGAGCACGGGCGCGGGGGCGAAGTCGACGGTGAGCATGGTCTGGAACAACGGATGCCGGGCCGGGTGCCGCCCCGGCCTGACCATCTCCACCAGGTCCTCGAACGGCACGTCCGCGTGGTCGTAGGCCGCCAGATCGACCCGACGAACCCGGTCCACCAGGTCGACGAACCGGGGATCACCGGAGACGTCGACCCGCAACACCAGGGTGTTGACGAAAAACCCGACCAGATCGTTCAACGCCGGATCACCCCGACCGGACACCGGCGTACCGATCGGCACGTCGACACCCGCACCCAACCGGGTCAGCAGCGCCACGACCACCGCGTGCACCACCATGAACACCGTCGCCTGACACCGCCGCGCCAACCCCACCACCGACGCGTACTGCGCGGACGTGAGGGTGAACCGCACCGTGTCGGCCTCGTCCTCGGCCGCCGGCGAACGCCGCCGGCCCTTCCCGGCGGCGCCGGCCGTGGGGTGAGGAGCTACGCCAAGCTGACCTCGGGGACGGTCGTGGGGTAGGGGGATCTCGTCCGGCAACCCCCGCAACACCCCACCCCAAAATTCCCGCTGCCACCCCACCTCACCCAACACCCGCTCATGCCACACCGAATAATCCGAATACCGCACCGGCAACGGCGCCCACCCCGGCACACCCCCACCCCGCCGCGCCACATACGCCAACCCCAAATCCCGCACCAACGGCCCCAACGACCACCCATCCGCCGCCACATGATGAACCACCACCACCAACACCCACTCATCCACACCCACCGACAACAACCGCGCCCGCACCGGCAACCCCGACGACCCCACACCAAACGACTCACCCACCAACCCACCCACCACCGACCCCACCTCACCCACACCCACCGACTCCACCACCAACTCCACCCCCGACCCCACCTCCACCACCCGCTGCCACAACCCACCACCCTCCTCAACCAACACCGTCCGCAAACCCTCATGCCGACCCACCACATCAACCCACGCCGCCCGCAACGCCTCCACCACCAACGACCCCCGCAACCGCACCACCACCGGCACGTGATACGCCGACGACCCCGATACCAACCGATCCAACAACCACAACCGCCGCTGCCCCGCCGACGCCGCCACCAACCCCCCACCCTCCCGACGACGCAACACCGGACGCACCACCCCACCACCCACCGACAACCCCGCCGCCAAACCCGCCACCGACGACGCCTCGAACACCGCCCGCACCGGCACCGACACCCCCAACGCCGCACCCAACCGACCCGCCACCCGCACCGCCGCCAACGAATCACCACCCAACTCGAAAAACCCCTCCTCCAACCCCACCTCCCCCACACCCAACACATCCGCCACCACCCCCGCCACGATCTCCTCCCGCGCCGACCCCACCACCCGCCCAGACCCACCCACCCCCACCGACAACCCCACCAACGCCGAACGATCCAACTTCCCGTTCCCCGTCAACGGCAACCCATCCACCACCATCACCACCGACGGCACCAACGCCCCCGGCACCACACCCCCCATCCACCGACGCACCTCCACCGGATCCACCACCACCCCCGCCACCGGCACCACAAAACCCACCAACCGACCATCACGCACCACCGCCGCCGCCGCCGACACCCCCACACACCGCGCCAACACCACCTCCACCTCACCCAACTCCACCCGATGACCCCGCACCTTCACCTGACCATCAACCCGACCCACGAACTCCACACCACCCCCCACCCGCCACCGCACCACATCCCCACTCCGATACATCCGCCCACCCACCACAAACGGATCCGCCACAAACCGCGACGCCGTCACACCACCCCGACCCCGATAACCCCGACCCACCCCCACACCACCCACATACAACTCACCCACCACACCCGGCAACACCGGACGCAACCACCCATCCAACACATAGCATCGCCAGCCGGGCAGCGGCTCACCGATCGACGCCCGGCCGGAAGCCACCACCTCGGCGGTGACCGGCAGATGTGTCACATGGACAGTCGTCTCCGTGATCCCGTACATGTTGATCAGCTCGGTGGTGGCACCGTGCCGCGACATCCACCCGGCCAGGCGACCGTGGGCCAGCGGCTCACCGCCAAAGATCACCAGCCGTACCGCGAGGTCGCCACCAGGGGCCGCCGCGTCGATCGCGTCGAGCGCCCAGAAGGCCGACGGCGTCACGTTGAGCACCGACACCTGGTGCTCCGCCAACGCCCGCCACCACAGGTCGGCCGACCGGACCACATGCGACGCGAGCACGACGAGCCGCCCGCCGTGCCGGAACGCCCCCCACATCTCCCACACCGAGAAGTCGAAGGCGACCGAATGCGCCAGCGTCCAGACGTCCGGCTCGTCCGACCTGGTGTAGCGGTCGGTCGCCGCGAGCAGTGCCATCACGTTCGCGTGGCACACCGACACCCCTTTGGGTTCACCGGTCGAGCCCGACGTGTAGATGACATAGGCCTCGTCGGCCGCGCTCGCGGGACCGCCGGCTCGATCGTCGGGCGGCTCCGCGCCATCAGCGTCACCACCGCCGACGACCGCGCTAGCCGGCCCTTTCCCGGCGACACGCGGCCCTGCCCCGGCGACCTGGTCGTCGAGCTCCAGGACCACCCCGGAGAAGCCAGACAGGTGGTCGGCCAGCTTCCGGACGGTCACCGCGCACGCGACCTCCGCGTCGGCGAAGACCGCCATCACCCGGGCGGCGGGGAAGTCCGCGTCGACCGGCACATAGGCGGCGCCGGACCGCAACACCGCCACGATCGTGACCGGAAGGTCGACGGTACGCGGCAGCCAGACACCCACCCGCTGCCCACGGCCGACGCCAAGGCCGCGCAGCCGGGCGGCCAGCCGCTCCGCGGCGGCGTCGACCTGCGCGTAAGTCATCCGGGCCGTGTGATCGGAGACGGCGACAGCCTCAGGAAACCGGCGCGCGGTGGCGCGGAACATCTCCGTCAACGTCTGGTCGGGAAGCGGTGCCGGCCGGGACGGCGGCAGGTCCAGACCCAGCGCTCGACGCTCGACACCGGTGAACAGGTCATGCCCGCCGATCGGCGCGTCGGGGGCGCTCAGCACGGCATCGATCAGTCGACCAGCCCGAGAGGCGATCGACTCGGCGGTGTCCCGGTCGAACACCGCGCTGCGGTACTCGAGGTACCCCGTCACACCTGCCGGCTCCCCGGCCTCGTCGTGTTCCTCGCTGAAGTGGAACGACAGGTCGAACTTCGCGGTTGCCGTCGGGACGGTGCCCAGCCGGGCTTCGACACCTGGCAGCGTGATCCTGGTGACAGGCGCCTCGTCCACTGTCAGCAGAACCTGGAACAGTACCTGCGACGCACCATCGCGCTCCGGTCGCAGCCGCCGGACCAGAACGTCGAAGGGCAGATCGGCGTTGGCGTAGGCGGCCAGGTCGGCGGCCCGAACTCGATCCAGCAACGTACGGAAGCCGGGGTCGCCAGCGGTGTCGACCCGCAGGACCACGGTGTTGACGAAGAAGCCGACGACGTCATCGAGCGCCCCGTCGTCACCACGACCGGCCACCGGCGTACCGATCGGGATGTCGCTCCCCGCGCCCAGTCGCGTCAACAGGGCCGCGATCGCGGCGTGCACGACCATGAACGAGCTGGCCCGGCGCTCCTGGGCCAATGCCCGGATCGCCCGGTGCAGCCGAGGAGGCAACATGATCGGCACCCGGTCGCCACGGTGATCCACCGGATCCGCGTCGACCCGGTCGACGGGCAGATCGATCCGGGCCGGCAGGCCGCTCAACGCCGAGGTCCAGTACCCGAGGAGCGCACCCAGGCGCCCGGCCGGGTCGTCGGCTTCGCCCAGGACGCCGCGGGTACGGCGGGCGTGCTCGACGTACGACGTTGGCGTGCGCGGCCAGGTTGGGGCGGTTCCCCCGCTTCGCGCCGCGTACGCCGCAGCCAGGTCACCGACCAGCGGGCCGAGAGACAGTCCGTCCGCCGCGATGTGGTGCAGCGACAGCAACAGGACGTGCTCCCGGTTCGACAGGACGAACAGCGCGGCCCGCAGTGGTGGTTCGGCGGCCAGGTCGAACGGCCGGCGCGCGGCCTCAGCCACGACCGTGTCGAGCTCGGCCGGTGTCACCGACAGCCGGTCCAGGACGATCGGTCGCGGAGCGAGGACCTTCTGGCGGGGGCCGTCCTCGGTCTCCTCGACGACGGTACGCAGGGTGGCGTGCCGGGTGGTGAGGTCCGTCAGCGCGGCGGTGAGGGCCGCGACGTCCACCTCGCCGGTCAGGCGCAGGGTGAGCGGTACGTGATAGCTGACATCCGCCGGGTCGAGGCGGTGCAGGATCCACAACCGCTCCTGGGCGTGTGACAGCGGGGCGGCGACGGTCACCGGCGACGGCTGCCCGACATCCGACGGCACCGCCGCGTCGAGCTGGCCGGCCAGCCGGCTCGGGGTCGGATGGTCGAACAACGCCGCCACCGTCAGCCGCGCACCCAGGTCGGCGCGGATCCGGGCGATGAGCCGTGCCGCGCGCAACGAGTGCCCGCCCCGCTCGAAGAAGTTGTCGTCCGGGTCCACCGCCGAGACGTCGAGTACCTCGGCGAACAGCCGGCACAGTTGGGACACCTGTGACGCGGACGGTTGCACCGCACCCGGAGTCCGATCGTCGGCGACAGGCGGATCCTGATCGTCGGCGACGGAGGGCGGCCCGTCGCGTAGCGCCTGGCGGTCGAGCTTCCCGTGCGGCGTTCGGGGAAGGTCGGCGAGGATCGTGACCCGGGCGGGCACCAGGTAGGGCGGCAGTCGCCGGGCGGTGTGTGCTCGTAGCTCGGCGGGTTGCGGGGTCCGGCCCGGGGCGGCGACGGCGTAGGCCGCGAGTTCTCCCTGCTCCACCCGGGCCACCACGGCCGCCTGGGCGACGTCCGGGTGGTCGCGCAACACGGTTTCGACTTCGCCGATCTCCACCCGGAATCCGCGGATCTTCACCTGGTCGTCCGCGCGCTCCAGGTACTGGAGGCTGCCGTCGGCACGGCGTCGCACCAGATCGCCGGTGCGGTACATGCGGGTTCCCGGCGCGCCCGACGGGTCGGCGACGAATCGCGTCGCGGTCAGGCCGGGCTGACGAAGGTAGCCATCGGCCAGGCCGGAGCCGCTGACGTACAACTCGCCCTGGATGCCGCCCGGCACCGGCTGCAGATCAGGGTCGAGTACGTGCAGCCGGGTCCCGGGTAGTGCCGTGCCGATGTCGGGAATCCCGACGCCGGTCAATGGCTCGCTCATGCTGGCACAGACGGTGACCTCGGTCGGACCGTAGGCGTTGATCATGGTCCGGTCACCGGCCCACCGCGCGGCGAGATCTTCCGGACACGCCTCCCCCGCGCTGATCAGCACCGTCGATGGCGGGATGGCGTCGGGGGCGAGCGCCGCGAGCGTCGACGGTGGGAGCGTCGCGTGGGTGACACCCTGCGCGCGCAGCAGATCACCGAGATCGGTGACCGCCGGCTGGACCCCGTCCGGTGGCAGGATCAGCGTGCCACCGGTGAGCAGGCCCATCGTCACCTCCCAGAACGAGGCGTCGAAGCCGGCGGAGGCGAACTGCAGGACCCGGCTGCCGGGACCGGCACCGAGGCGTTCACGATGCGTCCGTACCAGCGCGGTCACACCGGTGTGGGGCACGACGACGCCCTTGGGTCGACCCGTCGAACCAGAGGTGTACATGACGTACGCGGGGCCGTCGGATCGGCGGCGGATGCCCGGCGGGTCGGCCGGGCGGGTGGCCAGCAACGGCGCGAGATCGTCCACGGCGAGCACCGGTACGCCGTCCGCCCGCAGCAGTGGCCGCTCGGCGGAGCGGGTGACGACGCAACAGGGCGCGGAGTCGGCCACCATCCAGTCCAGCCGGGCGCGCGGATAGGCCAGGTCGAGCGACAGGTAGCCGGCTCCGACCTTCCAGCAGGCGAGGATCGCGGCGCACCAGTCCGCGTCGCGGGGCAGGGCGAGAGCGACGATTCGGCCCGGTTCGACCCCGACGTCGAGCAGCAGGTGGGCGAGCCGGTTCGCCGTCAGGTCCAGCTGCGCGTACGTCGTCGACCGTTCGCCGTACACCAGGGCCACCGCCTGCGGATCAGCGATCCGCTGCGACTCGAAGATGGTGGCGCCGTCGACCGGCCCCACGCCGTCGGGTCGACGAGGACGGTCGGGCCCCGGCCTGTCGAGCACCGGACCGCCGAGGACCGGACCGCCGGACACCGGCCTGTCGAGCGCCGCCGCCGGCGCGGCCGCGTCGGGTTTTCCCAGTCCGACCCGGCCTAGTGAACGGGCGGCGGCCAGCCCCACGGCGAAGTTCTCCAGGAATCCGACGAAACCACGATGCAGCGCGTCGAGCGTCTCCAGCTCGTACGTGTCCTGGTTAGCCTCGAATTCGACCCGTAGATCCGCACCGTCGCGGCGGTCGTACACCGCCAGCGCCAAGTCCTCGACGTGGCGCTGGGACACGTTGTGGACGGTCGCCCGGTGACCGGCGAAGCTGACCCGCAGGTCGAACGACATCACGTTGATCGACGGAGTGAACAGCTGTCGCCGACCGGCTGCGGCTTCCCACTCGCGCCGCAGATCCTCACCCCAGTAGCGCTGATGGCGCAGGACCCGGTCGACCTCGGCGGCGGTGTCGGCCACCAGGTCACCGATCGGCGCGGCGGGATCCGTACGCAGCCACAACGGCAGTACGTTGGTCAGCATCGCCGGGGTCGTCCGGGCGAGTCGGGTCACCCGGCGGGCGACCGGCATCCCGACGAGCACATCGCGGGCGCCCCGCAGGTGATGCAGGTAGCCGCCCACCGCCGCGATCACCAGGCGGGACAACCGATGCCCGGACG
This sequence comes from Solwaraspora sp. WMMD406, assembly GCF_029626025.1. Classification (NCBI taxonomy): domain Bacteria; kingdom Bacillati; phylum Actinomycetota; class Actinomycetes; order Micromonosporales; family Micromonosporaceae; genus Solwaraspora; species Solwaraspora sp. WMMD406. The sequence goes on along the minus strand of NZ_JARUBF010000001.1, from coordinate 3,855,536 downwards.
AGTCCGCCGCCCGACGTACCTCGGCGGCCACCTCGGCCGGCAACACCGCGCTGATCCGCAGCGGAGGCCGGGTGGGCGGGCGAGGTGCCGCACCGAGCAGGGTCGGTCCGGGGCGCCCGGTCCCACGTTCCCGCCAATAGCGTCGGTCCACCAGGAATTCGTCGGATCGGAGGTAGGCCGCTTCTTCGGCGAGCAGGGCACGCAGCGACCCGAACCATCGGGGTCCGGGCTCGCGTCCCTCGTGCAGGGCGGTGTAGATCTCCGCGATGCGGCGGATGAACAGGGCGCCGCTCGCGCTGTCCACCGCGATGTGGTGACAGCGCATATAACAGAAGTATCTCCGCTGAGCAACCTTTATCACCGCCATGGCGAACAGCGGTCCGCCGGCAAGGTCCAACGGACGACCGGCGTCGGCTCGCATCCAGCTGGTCGCCACCGCGACGGGATCCGGGAGGTCGCTGACGTCGAGCAGCGTCGGTTCCCAGGCCGAGGGAGGACCCGTTGCCTGCCACGGCACACCGTCGCGTTCTCCGAACCGCAGGTGCAGGGTGTCCGTCTCCTCGACGGCCATGCGCAACGCGACGACGAACATGTCCACATCGATCGCGCCATCGATGTCGAGGTATTCGCCACCACGATAGGTCGGAGCGCCCGGATCCTGTGCGACCGCGTGCCAGATTCCTGCCTGCGCCGGCCACAGGGGATGGATCTCTTGGAGATCATCGGGGCATGCAGGCATGACCACCCTCGGATGTCAGGCTTCACGCGGGATCGGCGGAGTGGGTCGGGACAGTCCAAAGAGCTGTCGTCGGGGTCACGGTCGCTCACGTGGAGGCACGACGTTCCCTGATGGTGGGACGCCCTAGCGCCTGGTGCAGCCATTTATTCACATGATCAATATGTCTGGCAAGAGGATCGCGAGAATGACCCCTTGGACCTGAATGAGCGGCGTAGTCGCGAGAACGCCATCCTCACCTTTTGTCCACAACGAGGCTTATTCAGCAGGCCTCCGACCCGCTACAGTAGACCCCCAATAAAAGGACGATCCGCTCTTCCGTAGGATGGAGTTACCACACAACATCACAAAGAAAAGCGGACCGCCGAACATGTATCATACCACTGGCTTCACCACGGACCAGATCCGCGACCTCTGCGTGCTGGTCCGAGCGGAATGCCAGGATCTGGATGTGGAGCCGTGGCCCCCGGTCCTTGGTCTCTACCGCGCTGTCGTCGTCGCGTTGACCTACATGCGTCGCAACCGCGTCCAAGCGGAGATCGCCGAAGCACACGGCGTCTCCCAGCCGACGATCTCGCGAGCGGTCACCGGCATCACCCCGGTCCTCGATCGCGTGCTGACGGAGTTCGTACCGACAGCCGACGACCTCAGCCCGACCGACCAGTACATCGTCGACGGCACCCTGCTTCCCTGCTGGTCATGGCGCACGCACCGCTGTCTGTACTCCGGCAAGCACAAGACCACGGGCATGAGCGTCCAGGTCGCCTGCACCCTCGACGGCGCGCTCGCCTGGATCTCCGATCCCGTCACCGGCAACCACCACGACTCGTACGCGATCAACGACACCGGGGTCCTCGTCACCCTGAATCCCGGAGACTGGATCGGTGACAAGGGCTACGTCGGCAACGGCATGATCACCCCGTACAAGAAGCCCAAAGGTGGCGAGCTCGCGGAATGGCAGAAGGAATACAACAGGCAGGTCAACAAGATCCGCTGGGTTGTGGAACAGGTCGTCGCGAACCTGAAGACATGGCGGATCCTGCACACCGACTACCGCAGACCGCTCGCGACCTTCACAGAAACGATCTCCTGTGTTATCGGGTTGCACTTCTACAGGATGGCCTGTGAATAGACCTCAACGCCGACTCGCGGGCATTGCGCCTTCTGATGCTCATTGGCCGGCGAACTGGCGATTGTCAGCAGAGCGTACCGATCTGCACCAAGCACGACGATCACTCCGGATCAGTCGCCGATCAGCCATGCCGGTCGGATCAGCCGCTCGGTCCCGGTAGGACGTGTCCTACCGGGACCGAGCGGCACCCGCCGACCGATTCGATCGGCGCTCCGAGAGCCGGGTTCACCGATGGCGGTCCGGAAGGGACCGCCATCGGCCCTGGTCACCCCTGACGGCCCTGGTCACCCCTGACCCAGGTGGGACTCGATCACCTCGATGACGCGTGGACGCAGGTCGGCGGCCCGGATCACCGCGTCCACCGAGCCGACCTCGACGGCCCGCTGGATGTTGTGGATCCGGTCGAACTCCGTGGCCACCTCGCCCAGCTTCTCCGCCCGTACCGAGGAGCGCAGCTCGTCGAGCTCGGCGGTCAACGCGGCGCGGTCGGTACCGGACGCGGCGGCCACCCGGGCTTGCAGCTCCCGTACCCGCGGGTCACGCGCGGTACGGGCGTCCACGTCACCGGAGAACACCACGGCGGCGGCGGGAGCACCGCCGAGCACCGAGGCGAACGAGCCTTCGAGGGCGAGCACCGTCATGTTGGGGTTGAGCGCCTTCGAGAAGACCACGAACGCGCCGCCGTGGTATCGCGAGATCACGCAGAACACGATCGGCCCACGGAAGTTGACGATCGCCCGGCCGATCTCAGCACCGTACTCCAGCTGCAGTTTGCGCATCGACTCGGGCGAGCCGTCGAAGCCCGACAGGTTGGCCAGCACCACCAGCGGTCGGTTGCCGCTGGCCGCGTTGATCGCCCGCGCGGCCTTCTTCGACGACTGCGGGAACAGCGTCCCGGCGGTGTAGGTGTCCGGGCCGTCGGTGGGTGGGAAGCCCCGGCGGGCCACGGTGCGCGACTCGATGCCGAGCAGACACACCGGGATGCCGCCGAGGTGGACGTCCTGCACCACGGCCGTGTCGGCGTCGGCCATCCCGGCCCAGCGTTCCAGGACCGGGTGGTCCTGGTCGGCAAGTGCCCGCATCACGGTCCGGATGTCGAACGGCTTCTTCCGGTCCGGGTTGGCTTCGATGGAGAAGATCTCCCCGACGGTGGCGAAGTCGCTGCCGGCGACCGTGTGCGGGAAGGTGGAGATGTCCCGGTCGACCGGGTCGGTGGTGGTCGCCCGCCGGGGCGCGGACTCGCCTGGCGCGACGTAGGTGTGGTCGTAGTGGGCCAGCAGCACGTCCCGCGCGGCGGTCAGGGTCGGCGCCCAGTACTGCGCCTGCCCGTTCGGGCCCATCACCCGGTCGTAGCCGCCGATGCCGAAGTTGTCCTCGGCGGAGACGCCACCGGAGAAGTCCAGCGACTGCTTGCCGGTGAGCACCATCGCCGAGTCCGGCGTCATGACCAGGATGCCCTTGGTGTGCATGAGCATCGTCGCCTCGGCGTTCCAGTACGGCTGGGCGCCGACGTTGATGCCCGCGACCACGATGTTGATCTCGCCGCCGTCCTGGGTGAACTCGACGATCCGCTTGAGCGCGGCGGCCACCCAGTCCATGTTCTCGGTGCCCGACTCCATCGAGATCCGGGCCCCGGCGGACAGCGCGTACCACTCCAGCGGCACCCGCATCCGGTCGGCCAGGTCCAGGGCGGCGATGATCCGGCGGCACTCCGGCTCCGACAGGGCACCGAGCGACTTGGTGGGGTCACCGAGCAGCACGACCCGGGTGACGCCCTGCGGATGCCGGGGGGTGACCGTGGTGACCACCCCGGCGACGATCGCCGCGCTGTTGCGCCCCTTGGGTCGGTCGACCGGCACCAACGCGTTGTCACCGTCGAGATCGTGCTCGACGAAGTCGCCGAGCCTGCCGGTCAGCTCGTACGGGTAGACCGTGTTGCGGCTGCTCGCCCGCAGCACCTTCAGCCGGTAGTCGTCGAGTGGTTCGACCGGCTCGACCGGCGGTTCCCCGACGCTCAGCTGGGCGCCGCCGGTGGCGTCGAAGACGATCCGTACGGCGATCTTGGCCAGCTCGCCGGTCCTGCGGTCGCGCTGACGGCCGATGAACAGGATCTCCTCCAGGCCGGCACCGGCGGTCGTCGGCCGGACCCGCTCGGCGATCATCTCCATCTCGGCTCGGGTGAGTTCGCTCGGCGGCCAGACGTAGATAATGATCCGGTTGGTGGTGAACCGCGTCTTCGACGGACGCAGCGACTGGGCGCGGCGGATCGAGTCGAGGCAGGCGGCGACGGTGTCCTCGGTGGTCGGCAGGGAGACCAGCCGGCCGTCGTGATCGCGCAGCTGGGTCAGGTCGCGTACCTGCGCGAACGCGACGAGCCGTTCGTCCGACGAGTTCTCCCGCGCCGCGCACCGGAACAGGTAGACCTCTTCGTCCGACGACGGCAGCCGGGTCAGGTCGAACTTGCGCAGCCGTTCCAGCTGCATGCGCTGCGCGATGTACGGGTGCAGCCCTCGGATGAGCCGTTCCTCGACCATCCCCCGGCTTGACGGACGGAACGTGAAGTGGTGGTGCATCACCGCTCCGGCGCGACCCGCGATGGTGGTGGTGACCCGGCGGACCTGATGCGGCAGCGGGTGCGCGGTGATGACCTCCAGCAGCGCCGCCACCGTGGCGTCGAAGTCGTCCGGCTGGTTCTCCCAGGCCAGATAGATGTCAGCGTCGATGGACTCCTTGCCGTTGGCCAATTCGGCGAGCCCGTCCAGGGCGGTGCCGAGCGCGGCGAAGCCCACCGCCGCGCTGACCACGCTCGAATCGACCCGCTCGGCGACCACGAACGCGCACCCGCCGACCTGTCGGACGCCGATGTCGGCGATTCCCTTGTTGCCGTAGTATCGCCGGGTCAGCACCTCCAACATGACCGCGTTGTCGAGGTGGTCCCGGACGATCCGCTGGCCGAGCAGCCGGACCAGTGGTTCGGTGCTGCGGACCATCTCGGCGATCCGGTCGGCGCGGTCCGGTGACTGGGGATTCACGTCGAGGTGACGCAGGTGTGCCCGGACCTTGGCGTACACGCGGGCTCGGTTGCGCCGCAGCAGCGGCTGGGCGAACCAGGCGAACACCACGCCACGGGCCAGGTCGGCGACCACCGGGAAGCGGACCTGGGTGGCGGCGACCAGCCGTTCCAGCGCCAGACCCGCGGGCTCGTGCAGCGACAGGCTCGGCGGCGGCTCGCGCAGCCAGGCGCGCAGCAGCGTCGCGACGACCGTGGCGTCGGCGGACGCGCGTTGCAGGGCGAGGAAGATCCGGAAGACGGCGGACTCCAGATCGGCCGAGCGCTCCAGGTCGGCGACGCCGTAGTGGCTGAGCGCCTTGGCGAGCTTGGTCTGGAAGGCGTCGGGAAGTCCGGCCCGCTCGACGTCGAGGCTCTGCAGGTAGGTGTGGAAGTATTCGCGGTCGCTGTGCACGTGACCCTGGCCGTGGCTGTCGACGCCGTCGTCGCCGGCCGGCCGGTTGCGGCTCAGCTCGGCGAGGTCGGCGAAGACCTCGATCAGGTCGATCTCCTCGGCCAACGGGCGGTAGCCGTCCTCGGTGGCGGCCTGCCGGGCGGCGAGGTAGCCGTCGAGGACCCGGCGGTCGTCGTGCGGGTCGACGTCGAAGCCGAGGAGCAGGCCGCGCAGGTCTTCCTGGCCGCGTCGGGACCGCTCGACCGCCGGGATCTGCCGGGTGGTGACGGGCATGTCCAGTTCGACGGTCGCGGCGGCCGGGCCGGTCGCCGCGCCCGCACCGGCGGCGTCGTCGGCGATCGGCTCGAGCCGCAGCAGCGGCGCGCCGGCCTCCACCTGGTTGCCCACCGAGACGGCGCATTCCTTGAGTCGGGCCTTGAACGGTGCCCGCAGGACCGTCTCCATCTTCATGGCTTCCAGCACGAGCACCGGGGCGCCCTGTTCGATCTCGGCACCGACCTCGACCGGGGTGGCGACGACCAACGCGGGCATGGGGGCGCGTAGCACGCCGCCCTCGTCGCGGCTGACCCGGTGGGTCACCCCGTCGACCTCGACCAGGTGGATCGGCCCGTGGGTGCCGGTCGCCAGGCGGAAGCGGGCACCGTTGACGACGATCTGTCCGGTATGCCGGTCGAAGCGGTCCAGCTCGACGTCGGCGGTGTGGACGCTGTCGCCGGCCTCGATGCCGACCCGGAACCGGTGCGCGCCGGTGCGGGCCACCCGTACGCGGTAGCTGACGCCCCGCAGTTTGAGGTCCACGGGTCGGCCGCTGGCGTGCCGTACCTGGGGGCGTCCACCGGACGCCGTCGCCAGCAGCCGCTGCAGTTCGACGTGCTCGTCGGCCTCGTAGCCCTCGATGGCGGCGGCGGCGAGCGCGACGGCGACGTGGCGCTGTGCGACGAGCCGACCCTCGCCACGGACCCGGTCGATCCAGCCGGTGTCCGCGCTGGCGTCGATCACCTCGGGCTGGTCGAGCAGGTCGATCACGAAGCTCTTGTTCGTCGCGCCACCCTCGATGATCACGGTGGTGTTCGCCATCGCCCGGCGGAGCCGGCCGAGTGCCTCGTCGCGGTCCCGCCCGTACGCGATGATCTTGGCGATCATGGAGTCGAAGGCGGCGGGGATGGTGTCGCCCTCGCTGACCCCGGTGTCGACCCGGATGCCGGGACCTGCCGGCAGATCCAACCGGGCGATGCGACCGGGGGACGGCGCGAAGTCGCGGTCGGGATCCTCGGCGTTGAGCCGGGCCTCGATGGCGTGTCCGCGTTCCACCGGCGGCTCGCCTTCGAGGCGTCCGCCCGACGCCACGTGCAGTTGGGCCTTGACCAGGTCGAATCCGGTGGTGGCTTCGGTGATCGGGTGTTCGACCTGCAGCCGGGTGTTGACCTCGAGGAAGGCGAACATGCGGTCGCCCGGGTGGTAGAGGAACTCGACGGTGGCCGCGCCCCGGTAGCCGACCGCGACGGCGAGCCGTTCGGCCGACGCCTTGAGCTCGGCGGCCTGCGCCGGGCTGAGCACCGGTGACGCCGACTCCTCAATGACCTTCTGGTTGCGTCGCTGGACCGAGCAGTCGCGTACGCCGAGCGCCCAGGCGGTGCTCTGACCATCGGCGATCACCTGGACCTCGACGTGTCGGGCACCGGTGACCAGCCGCTCCAGGAACACGATGCCGCTGCCGAACGCGCGGGCCGCTTCCTGGCTGGTGCGCTCGTAGGCGTCGGCGAGTTCGGCCTCGTTGGTGACCACCCGGATGCCGCGACCGCCACCTCCGGCGGTCGCCTTGAGCATCAGCGGGTAGCCGATCTCGGTGGCCGCCGCCAGCGCGGCGTCCAGCGTCTCGACGGCACCTCGGCTCCAAGGGGCGACCGGGACGCCGACCTCCTCGGCGATCAGTTTCGCACCGATCTTGTCGCCGAGTTGACGCATGGCGTCCGCGCTGGGTCCGACGAACGTGACCCCGACCTTCTCGCAGAGTTCGGCGAACGCCGGGGCCTCGGCGACGAAGCCCCAGCCGACCCACGCGGCGTCGGCTCCGGTCTGCACCAACGCGCGTTCCAGGACCGCCAGGTCGAGGTACGGTCGCGCGGACGCCGGACCCAGGTCGTAGGCGATGTCCGCTTCCCGGACGAACGTCGCGGTTCGGTCGACGTCGGTGTACAGGGCGACGGTCTCGATTCGTGTCCCGGTCTCGGCAGCCAGCTCCCGGACCGCGTGGATGAGCCGCATGGCGGCCTCTCCACGGTTGACGATGGCAACACGGCTGAACACCCGATCGACCCCTCCGGTAGGCCTACGATCAACGCGTCGCGGATGCGACTCCCGACAGTGATCACCCTCCCGTCTGCCGGCCGGCGGCGCCATAGCGCGAGCACCGAAGCCCTTGGCCACAGTTTGTAGGAACCACACAAAGGTTTTTGGCCCTCACCCGGGGTTCGGGACAGGCGCGCTGGTCAGCGGCGGTACGCGGGAGAAACGGGCAACACACGGTACGGCGTCAGCACACGGTACGGCGTCGGTGCCGGCCGACGCCAGACCGGGTGGCGTCGCCAGGGGTCCGGTCAGTGAAGTGACAGTGATCTGATCCGATTCGATCCGAACCGATCCTGTTGCCAGGGGCGATGTGGGGTGACGACACGCCGGACCGATGATGAGCGCAACCGAGCGCGGTCGCGGCAGGGTGGCCGCAACCAGCGAAAACGGGAATCCAGCGCCGTCGGACAAATATTTGTGTGATCCAGATCACTCCTCTTTCCATAGATCAACTTCTTCTCATACTGACTCACTGCTTGCTATTTTCTGCGTACGCAACCGGTACGGGGAGGTGCAGATGAGCGTCGATCTGTGACAATTTCGGCCGGGCGCAACACGTCCAACGTCCAATCACAGCACGGCCCGGGCACATGCTCGCCGAGCGCGGCTCACTGGGGATGATCGTGACGTCCGAGCTATGGAATCCCACCACCTATGACGCGCTGCGGCGCCAACTCATCCCGTCATTCGACCTGCTCTACACGAGCGCGGTGAGCGCCGTCGCCATGTCCGTGTCCGACCAGCCGCGAATTCTCGACCTCGGGGCGGGAACCGGACTGCTCAGCGCCGCCCTGCGGGAACGGATACCCGACTCGTCGATCACGCTGGTAGACCACTCCGAACGAATGCTCGCACAAGCCAGACAGCGATTCGACGGTGGTCGAGGCACCGAGTTCGTGGTCTCCGGACTCACGGATCCACTGCCGGCCGGTCCGTTCGACGCGGTCGTCTCCGGACTGGCCATTCATCATCTGGAGCACGACGACAAGAAAAAGCTATTCCACCGGATTCCGCAGGTCTTACGCCCTGGTGGCATATTCGTCAATGTCGAGCAGGTGCTCGCCCCGGCTCCCGAGCTGGAGCAGATGTACGACCGGCAACACGAGAGCCATGTCCACGCCGCCGGCACTCCCGCCGATGAGTGGGCCGCCGGACGCGAACGAATGAAGCACGACATCTGCATAGACGTCGACACCCAGCTCGCTTGGTTGCGCGACGCCGGGTTCAGCACAGTGGACTGCCTGGCCAAGGACTGGCGGTTCGCCACCTACGCCGGATGGCTGGCGCGGTGACCGTCGCCGGGCTGTACCAGGCGGTCCGCGAGGTCGCGACACGACGTCCGGACGTGGTCGCGATCCGTACCACCGATCGACGGTCGACGACGTACGCCGGGCTCGTCGACCTGGCCGACCGCGTCGCCGGCGGCCTCGTCGCCCGGGGCGTGCGACCCGGCGACGCCGTCGCGGTGGTGCTGCGCAACAGCATCGAGTACGTCGCGTTGATCCTCGCGGTGGCCCGGCTCGGCGCCCGTTACGTACCGCTGCTGCCGAACTTCGACGACGTCGGCGTACACGCCGCCCGGACCCGGGCCCGTCCCGTCCTGCTGGTCACCGACCGGCACCGGCCGGTCGGCACCACGGGCCGCACCGGCGAGTACGGCCCGTTGGCCACCGTCGACCTCGACCCGCTCACCGCCGCCACCCCGCTCGACCCGGCCGTCCCGACCGACCCGACCGCCGTCTTCCGGCTCTTGTGGACTTCCGGCTCGACCGGCTTCCCCAAGATGATGGCCTGGCGGCAGGACCGGTTCGTCACCGAACGCCGCCGCTGGCTCGCCGACACCGGCATCCGCGACGACGACGTGTTCTTCTGCCGACACACCCTCGACGTCGCGCACGCCACCGACCTGCACGTGTTCGCCGCACTGCTGACCGGTGCCGAACTGGTGCTGGCCGACCCGCAGGCCCCGGCAGACGTCCTACTGGACCAACTGGTCGCGCACCAGGCGACCGTGACCAGCGCGTTGCCGCAGCACTACGCCGACCTGATCGGTGCCGCCCGTCGGCGGGGTCGGTCGCCGCTGCCGGCACTGCGCCGGCCGCTGTGCGGTGGCGCCTACCTCGACCCGGCGACCGTCCGGGACGCCGCCGACGTGCTCGGCATCCACATCCGGCAGATCTACGGTTCGACCGAGTTCGGGCTGGCGCTGGGCAACATGGCCGACGTGCTGCAGAGCGACGGACTGATGCGGCCGGTACGCGGCGTCGGCACCCGGCTGGAGCCCTTCGTGCCCGGCCGCCCCGACATCGGTGAGCTGGTGCTCTACTCCGACTGCACCAGCGAAGGGTACGTCGACGCACCCGACGCGAACGCCCGCACCTTCCGCCGGCCCGAGTTCTGGACCGGCGACGTGGCCATCCGAACCACCGACGGCGGCTACCGGATCCTGGGTCGGGTGTCCGAGACGCTGGCCGCTACGGACGGACCGCTGCCCGCGCCGGTCCTCGACGGGGAACTGAGCACCGCCGACGCCGTGGCGGCAGCCGTCTGCCTGGCCGTACACCCCGGCGAATTCCGCGCCGAGGTGGCGGTGGCCGCGATCGCCGCCGGTGGACACTCCGACGACGACGTCACCAAAGCCGTCACGGAGATCCTCGCGGCACGTGGGCTGACCGGGACCGTACGGATCGTGCCGGCGATTCCCCGGACACCAGTCGGCAAGGTCGACAAACCGATGCTACGGACGTTGCTGGGCCTGACCGGAGGTGTCCGGTGATCGAACTGCTCGATCGACAGCACGACCAGCGGCCGGCGGTGGTCATGGTGCCCGGTCTGGCCGCCACGGCCGAGTTCTTCGGCGCCGCCGTGAGCAGACTCGCCGCCCGACATCGGGTGGTGGTGGTCGAACTGCCCGGCCACGGCGACAACTCCACCGCCGGGCGGCCCGCCAGCCTGGCGCACGCCGTCGCGCAGTTGCACACCACGATCGACGAACTCGGACTGACCGACATCACGCTGCTCGGCTGGTCACTGGGCGCGACAGTGACCTACGGCTACCTGGAACGGTTCGGCACCGACCGGGTCCGGCGGTTGGTCTCCGTCGAACAGACTCCTCGGCTGTTGGTCGACGACGACTGGCCGTACGGCGCGTTCGGCGCCTTGGACGCGGCTGGTGCCTCCGCCATCGTGCAGAGCGTCACCAGCGATTATCCCGCGTTCGCCGCCGGGCTGGTCCGTAACTCGTTCGCCGCCGCGGACGGCGAGGACACCGCAGACACCAAGGACGCCGGAGACGGCGAGGACAGCGGAGCCGTCGACACTGCCGGAGACGGCGACACCGCCGCAGACCGGGGTGGTCCTGATCCGGCGACGCTGTCCGTGCTGACCGACGAGGCCTGCGACTGCGAGCCGGACGCCGTCGCGGCGCTGCTCCGCGAGGCCATCGCCGCCGACTGGCGTGACCGGATCCGGTCGATCCCCGTGCCGACCCTGCTGATCCACGGCACCCGCAGTCAGGTCTACCCCGGTGACCTGGGCCGCTGGCTCCGCGACGCGATACCGCAGGCCCGGCTGGAGATGTTCGACCACAGTGGTCACCTGCCGTTCGTCGAGGAACCGGACCGCTTCGCCCGGACCGTGGCCGCCTTCGTCGGCGACCCGGTCGGCACCTGAACCCGCCCACCTGCCCGCCCGTCTGCCCGCCGGCGCACCCGCACAGGAGAAGGCATTGACCGACGACACGGCCGCGCCCACCACGGCGCGTCGACTGAGCTGGATCTATCCCGATCGGGGCACCGCCTGGCTACGGCAGGCCGAAGAGGACGCCGTGTGGGGGCCGTACCGGAAGGTCGCCGCCGGTCTCGGCCTCGACCTCACGTTGAACAAGCCCGAAGAGGTCGCGGTCGACGCCAGTGACCCGAAGCAGCCGAAGGTCTACCTCGACGGCGACCTGGTGACGCCAGCCGACACGATCTTCGTCACCTCGCTGTACTCGCTGCCGCACCAGACCCAGGACGTCTGCAACCAGGTGTTCCTGTTCACCATCCTGCAACGGCTCGGCTTCTACCTGCCGATCCCGCCCGACCTGTCCTACCTCGGCGAAGACAAGCTCGCCACCGTGCTGCACCTGGCCGACAGCCCGATCCCCATGCTGCCGACGGTCCGGGTCGGCAGCGGCCGGGAGGCGATGGCCGGCCGCAACGACGCGGCGCTGGCCGCCCTGCCGTTCCCGCTGATCGTCAAACCCGCCTACTGGGGCATGGGCCTGGGTATCTCGGTGGTGCACAACACGCACGACCTGAAAGGCGTGATCGGTCTGGCCGGCGGATCCGACACCGCGCTGGTCGCCCAGCCCTACCTGCCCGGCGTCCGCGAACAGCGGGTGTACGTGGTCGACGGGCAGGCGCACACCGTGCTGTACGGCGTCAAAGAGGGCTACTGCCTGATGGTCACCAAGTCCACCGGCGGACGGCACGAGCGGGGCTATTCGGGTCTGCCGGCCGAACTCGCCGACGCGGTCGCGTACGCGGCGCAGCGGCTACCGACGCCATACTTCACACTGGATTTCCTCCACGACGGTGAACGGCATTGGGTCTCGGAGATCGAACTGGACGGCGCGGTGGGCTTCAACGGCATCCCGGAGCAGGACGCCGCCGGACGCGAGATCGTGCAGGCCCGGTTCCAGGCGTACCTGGCCGGGCACGCCGGCTGGCTGGCCGCCGAGCGGAGCCGGCGATGACCGCCGCCGCGACGGTGATCGGCATGGTGCCGTGGTCCGGGCTGCTCGACCAGGCACGGCTGATCGCGGCCAGCGGCGGTCCGGCGGTGCCCGCCGACGCCACTCGGCTGGCTGATCTGGCCATCACCGGCCCGGACGAGATCCTCGCGGTGTCCCGGGCGGTGACCCGATCGGGCGGCGGGGTGCTGATGTCCAGCGGCGGCACGACCGGGCGGCCCAAGCTCACCTTCGTCGCCTACCATCAGGGACTCGACCGGCTGCTCCGTCAGTGGCGCCCGCTGGGCGCAGGGGACTTCCTGCTCAATTTGTTCACCCCCGGACGGTTGTGGGCCTCGCACTACTACATGCAGGCGTTGGCGCAGCGCAGCGGCAGCGACGTCGCCCCGTTCGGGCCGATCGCCCCGGACGAGGTCGGCGAGTGGCTGCCGACGCTGCGGCGGCTACGCGTCAACGCGGTCGCCGGTACCCCGACCGCCCTGGCCGACTTCGCCCGTGGGGTGCTCGACGCCGGCGGCGGATCACCCATAGAGAAGATCATCTGGATGGCCGAACCGTGGACCGAGGAGAAGGCAACCGTGGTACGAGAGGCGTTCGGCCCGGTGCGGCTGTGGGGCAACTACGGCTCGGTAGAGACGTACGTCATCGCCACCGGCACCCCCGAGTGCGGCACGTCGGTGTTGCATCTGATGCCCGATCAGGTGCTGGAACCGGACGACGACGGCGCGCTGCTGTCCAGAGTGGGTGACGGGTGGACGGTGCCGACCGTCCGTTACCGGCTCGGGGACCGGGTGGCGGCGCAGCGGTGCGCCTGCGGCCGACCGGATGGGCTGCGGGTGCTCGGCCGGGCCGACGACGCGATCAAACTTCACGGCGCGCTGGTCGGAATCGGCATGGTCCTGGAGGTGGTACGGGGCGAGCCGGGGGTCCGTGACGCGCAGCTGGTGCTGACCCGCGCGCCCGGCGAACGGCACTCGGTCAGCCGGGTGACCGTGCACTTCACCGGTGACGCCACCGCCGACGCCGTACGGCAGCGGCTGCTGCGCCAGTTCTTCGATCTCGGCGTCGTCGCCGGCCACCAGCCGGGGGCGGTCGCCGTCGAGCGGGTGGCCCGGCTGCACCGGGTGGACCGTACCAACAAGATCCCGCCGATGATCTGGCTGGAGCCGGCCGCGTGAGCGCCCCGACCCGGCCACCGACCCAGCCCCCGACGGGGGCCAGGCTGCGCGGCAACCCATGGGCGGTGCTCGCGGTACTCGCGCTGGCGTACTTCCTGACCCAGCTCGACGTCGCGGTGCTCGCCGTCGCGGTGCCGAGCATCATGGCCGACCTCGACGCCTCCGCCGACCAGGTGGTGTGGTCGCTGAGCGCCTACATCCTGCTGCTGGCGGTCGCGTTGATCACCGCCGGACGCCTCGGTGACCTGTACGGCCGACGGCGGATCTTCCTGATCGGTGTGGCCGTGTTCACCGCGGCGAGCGTCGCCGCCGGCCTGGCGCAGGGCCCGGGGCAGCTGATCGCCGCACGGGCCGTGCAGGGACTCGGTGCCGCCCTGCTGACCCCGCAGACGTTGGCGCTGCTGGTGGAGGTCTTCCCGCCGGAGCGACGCGGGACCGCGTTCGGGATCCGGGGGGCGGTCGGCGGCGTGGCCGCGATCAGCGGACCGGCGGCCGGCGGGGTGCTGGTCAGCGCCCTGGACTGGCGGTGGATCTTCTACCTCAACGTACCGCTGGGGTTGCTCATGCTGGTGATCGGCGCGCTGGTGCTACCGGAGGTCACCCAGCGGACCCGGCACCGGCTCGACGTCACCGGCGTGGCGCTGGCCTCGGCCGCGTTGTTCTGCCTGGCGTTCGGCGTCAGCCAAGGCGAGCGGTACGGCTGGAACGTCGGCATCTGGGCGACGCTCGCCGGGTCCGGAGGATTCGTCGCGGCTTTCCTGGCGCAGCAGCGACGGCGACAGGACCGCGAGCCGTTGGTGCCGTTCACGTTGTTCCGGCAGCGCAACTTCCCGCTGATGAACGGTTTCTCGCTGACCACCTCCGGCACCGTGATCGGTCTGGTGCTGGTGCTGTCGCTGTACTTCCAGCAGGTGCTCGGCCTCAGCCCGTGGGCGGCCGGGTTGATGATCGTGCCGGCCTCGTTGTTCTCCACCCTGCTCGACCCAGTCGCCGGCAAGCTCGCCGACCGCGTGCAGGGCCGATATCTGCTGCTGGTCGGGGCGGTGTGCACGGTCGCCGGGATGGCCTGGGCGGCGCTCGCGATGCGCGACGGCGCGACCTGGCCGGCGTTCGTGGCTCCGATGTGTGTGATCGGCGTCGGCAACGCGTTTCTGTTCACGCCGCTGGCCGTGGTCGCCCTGTCCGACGTACGGCCGCAGCTGGCCGGTGCCGCATCCGGGGTGTTGATCACGGCGCTGCAGATCGGGTCGATGCTCGGCGCCGCCGTGGTCGGCACCCTGCTGCACACCCAGGTCGGCGAGGTGGTCACGGCCGGCTCGGCGCGCGCCGCGCTGCTGCTGTTGGCCGCGCTGGCGGCGCTCGGTGGCGTCGCCTGTCTGGCCGCCGGCCCCAACCTGGCCCGCCCGGCGGACGGGACATCGGCGACCGGGACCCCGGCGGATGATCCGACGGCAGATGATGCGACGGCGACAGGTCCGGGGGCGGTCGGTGGATCAGGTGGGGCCGTCGAGCAACGCGCGGACAGCTCGGCGTAGCCGGGCGGTCCGGGTCGACCCTGGCGTACGGCGGACGAGTCGTGCCGGCCCGCCGCCGTCACCGTCTGCCGGCCACCGACTCGCGCAGCACCCGTTCGACCCGCTCGGCTCCGGCCGCCACGGAGAAGTACCGGTCGTAGTACACCCGGCCGGCCTGGCCGAGCAGTTCGAGCTTCTCCCGACCCAACCCGCAGAGTTCCCGTAGGGCGTCGGCGATCGAGTCGGGATCGCCCGGCCGCGCGGTGCGGCCCGCCCCGCTGTCGTGCGCGACCGCGGCGGCGTCGCCCTCCGCCGCCACCAGCAGAGCACGCCCGGCGGCCAGGATCGCCTGCAGCTTGCTCGGCATCGTGTACGCCGACATGCCGCCGGGGCGCAGACTCACGTAGTGCACGTCGCCGGTGGCCATCAGGGCCGGCATCCGCTCCCGGGGCAGCCGCCCCAGGAAGCGGACGTTCGTCGCGCCGACTTGTTCAACCCGTCGCCGCAGCCGGTCTTCGGCGGTGCCGGATCCGGCGATCAGGCAGACCAGCCGGGGATCACCGACCCTGGCGCAGGCGTCGATCAACGAGTCGAGGCCCTGGGCGGCGCCGAGCGCGCCGGCGTAGACGAGGACCACCTGGTCCGGCCGCAGTCCGAGGCGGGCGCGGAGGTCTCCCGAACGGGTCCGCAGGGTCTCGTCGGCCCACATCGGAACGTGAACCAGCTTCTCGGGCGGTACGCCGCGCCGGGCGAGCAGGTCTACGGCGCTGGGTGAGACACACGCGACCCGGGTCGCGCTGCGGTACATCGCGTCGCACCAGCCGGATATCCCGCGCTGGACCATCCGGGACGTCGGGTCGTCGCCGATGAAGCCGCTGGCCACCGCGCTGTCCGGCCAGACGTCGAGCACGTGCAGCAGCACCGGGACGCGGTGCACGTACCGTGCGTACCACATCGGCAGGGCGACGGTGATCGGCGAGTTGCCCACCCAGAGCGCGTCGAGGCCCCGCAGCACGTCCCTGCCGGAGGCGAGCGCGGAGGCGGCGAACGAGCCGTAGTTCACCAACCGCCGCAGGGCGGAGCGGTCGTGGCTGGGATAGAGTGCGACCCGGCGGATGTGTACCCGCTCGTCGACGTCGTCGACCTCGTCGAGCCGGCGTGCCAGCTGGTAGCCGGCGGCCAACCGACCGTTCGGATAGTTGGGGAAGCCGGTGAGGACCCGTACCTCGTGCCCCCGGCCGGCCAGGGCTCGGGCAAGCATGCCGGGTAGCGCAGCCGGCCCCGGCTCGGGGTCGTACCACTGGGTCAGCATGCCGATCCGCATGGCGTCACCTCGCTTCCGCGCCGACCCGAGCGGTCTGCGCACCAGGCCGTGCCGTCTCCGCGCGGGGCCGGGTAGCGGCCGGCGGCCGAAGCGGCTCCGGCCGGTCGGCGTGCCACAGGGCGGTCAACGACGTGCGCAGGTCGTACGCCGGTGCCCATCCCAGGACCCGGTTGCCGCGCTCGATGTCGGCGCACATCCATGGCACCGAGGCCGAACGGCTGGCGTCCGGGGTGAAGCTGCCGTCCCGGATACCGCCGGTGAAGCCGGCCACGTCGGCCAGCGACCGGACGACGTCGCGGGTCGCCACCGCCCGCCCACTGCCCACGTTGAACACCCGCTGCGGTCCTGGCTGGCAACGCGTCGCGGCCAGCACCGCCGCCGCCACGTCCCGTACGTCGACGAAGTCCCGGTAGGTGTCGTGCAGGCCGACAGCGATGTCGTCGGCGCCGTCGTCGACCGCCGCGCGGATCAAGGCCGCCACCCGACACAGGACGTTGCCCGCGGACATCCCGGCCCCGACGGGGTTGAACACCCGCAGCACCATCGTGTCGAGCCGGCCCGCCGCGCCCGCCAGTTCGGCCAACCGGGTCGCCGCCAGGTGACTGACGCCGTACTCGCTCACCGGCACCCCGGGATACCCCTCACCGACCGCGACGCCGTGCGGTACCGCGCCGTACTCGGCCGCCGAGCCGATCCGGATGAGGCGGGCGCCGGGTGCGGCGGACGCCATCGCCTCGATCAGTTTGGCGGTCGCCACCGCGTGCGCCTGGGTGAAGTCGTACCCGGAGCCGACGATTCGGCCGGCGGCCGCCACCACGACGTCCGGTCGTTCCCGGTCGACCAGGTCGGCCAGGGCCGGCAACTCCGTCTCGACGAGATCGCATTCCTGCCGGGTGGGCGACCGGACGATCATGTGGGGCGCGAGCTCGGCACGGATGTGCCGGCCTAGGAATCCGCGGCCGCCCAACAGCAGAACCCGCTTCATCGGCGGTTCAGATCGCCCATGCGCCCGGTCCAGGTACGGACGACGGTCTTCCGGCCGCCGGCCACGAGTGGGGCGGGCGCGGCGCCGACCGGAGGGACGGCGATCGGGACGCTGGCGGGCGCGGGCCTTTCGACTCGCGCTCGCTCGGCGCGCGCACGCTTGCCACGATCATCAGATTTGGCCATGTAGTACGCATACCATCTGCGAAACCTTCATAAGCCTCTTTTATGGCAAACAGGTCAGGCCGGCGACCCCGCCGACCAGCCACTTACCGCGTCCGCCTACCACCAACCGGCGATGCACACCGGCATCCGAGGGCTTTGCCGGAAAAGGTAACAACATGGCTTATAGAGCGGTATGTTCCGGTTCGACGAGATCCCGAGTCCCCGAGGACGGCCCGACGGGAACACAGGACAAGGGGCAGATGTGGTTACCTCGCTATCGGACAGACGTTTCCTGATCACCGGCGGCACGGGATCCTTCGGCCGGACGATGGTGTCCCGGCTGCTCGCCGCCGGTGCGGCGGAGATCCGGATCCTCAGCCGCGACGAGTCCAAGCAGGACGCGATGCGCCACCGGATCGGCGACGACCGGGTCCGCTACTACGTCGGTGACGTCCGCGACTACGACAGCGTGCTCAAAGCCGCCCGGGGCATGGAGTTCGTCTTCCACGCCGCAGCCCTCAAACAGGTGCCGTCCTGCGAGTTCTTCCCACTCGAAGCCGTCCGGACCAACGTGCTCGGCAGCGCCAACGTGGTGGACGCCTGCGAACGGGTCGGCGTCGAGGCACTCGTCCTGCTCAGCACCGACAAGGCGGTCTACCCGGTGAACTCTATGGGCATGACCAAGGCGTTGATGGAGAAGGTGGCGCAGGCGCACTCGCGCAACAACCCCGCCGCCCGGACCCGGGTCTGCTGCGTGCGCTACGGCAACGTGATGTACTCCCGGGGCTCGGTCATCCCGCTGTTCATCGACCAGATCTGTCGCGGCGGGCTGCCGACCGTCACCGAGCCGACGATGACCCGCTTCCTGATGTCGCTGGCCCAGTCGGTCGAATTGGTCGAACACGCGTTCCGGCAGGGCCAGCCGGGTGACGTCTTCATCCGCAAAGCGGATGCCTGCACGATCGGCGACCTGGCGACCGCACTGTGCAACCTGTTCGGCGTACCGGCGAAGTACACCGTGCTCGGCATCCGCCACGGCGAGAAGCTGTACGAGACCCTCGCCAGCCGGGAGGAACTCGCCTACGCCGACGACCTCGGCCAATTCCTCCGGGTGCCGGTGGACAGTCGTGACCTCAACTACGCGCTCTACTTCGACGAGGGCAACGTCGACCGTGGCGGACTGGCCGACTACAACTCGCACAACGCCCGACGGCTGTCCGTACCGGAGATCGAGGACCTGCTGTTGACCCTGCCCGAGGTACGGGCACAGCTCGACGCCGCGGCCGTCGCCGCCGTACCGGCATGACCGGCCCGGCAGGACCCGGCCCGCGACCGGACCGGGTGCCGCGACGGCGGGACGACCGGGCGGACGGCCGGCGGGGTGACGCGGCGGACGACCGGCGCGACACCGAGACGGTGACCCGGCGGATCCTGATCGTCGGCGCCACCGGCATGCTCGGACACGCGCTGGTCCGGGAGCTCAGTGACGTTCCGCGACTCGACGTGTACGGCACCGCCCGCGACGTCGCGGACCTGGCCGCGCACTCCCCGGCCGACCTGCTACGGCGGATCGTCCCCGACGTCGATGCCACCCGGTTCGGGCAGGTCCGTCGGGTTCTCGACGAACTGCGACCGGATGTCGTCGTCAACTGCGTCGGCGTCATCAAGCAACGCCCCGACGTGCAGGACGCCGTCCACACGGTGACCCTCAACGCGCTCTTCCCCCACCTGCTCGCGCAGGCGTGCGCCCAACGCGACAGCCGGTTGGTCCACGTCAGCACCGACTGCGTCTTCTCCGGCGACCGGGGCGGGTACGTCGAGCGGGACCTACCGGACCCACCGGACCTGTACGGGCGGTCCAAGCTGCTGGGTGAGGTCACCGGCGGCAGCGCGCTCACGCTGCGTACCTCGATCATCGGACACGAACTGACCACGAACCGTTCCCTGCTGGACTGGTTCCTCACTCAGCCGGGGCTGGTACGCGGCTTCACCAGGGCCATCTACAGCGGCGTGACGACCGTCGAGTTCGCCCGGCTGCTCCGAACGGTCGTCCTGCCCCGAACGGACCTGACCGGCCTCTACCACCTGGCCGCCGAGCCGATTTCCAAGTACGACCTGCTCCGGCTGGTCGCCGAGGTGTACGGCTGGCGGGGTGAACTCGTACCCGACGACGGGTTCGGGTGCGACCGGTCGATGCGGGCGCAGGCGCTGGCGCAGGCCACCGGCTACCGCCCGCCGAGCTGGCCGGACATGATCACGACGATGCACGCGGCCCGGAACCGGTGGTCCGGTGGGCAGACCCCGGCCGACCGTCCGAGCGTCCCCGTCTGACCCCGCGCCAACGAAGAGATCGCTGGCGGCGAGCCGG
The DNA here is from genome assembly GCF_029626025.1 of Solwaraspora sp. WMMD406. Lineage (NCBI taxonomy): Bacteria > Bacillati > Actinomycetota > Actinomycetes > Micromonosporales > Micromonosporaceae > Solwaraspora > Solwaraspora sp. WMMD406. Next base: position 3,835,587 of record NZ_JARUBF010000001.1, on the reverse strand, counting down.
CCGGAGACGAAGGACATCATGTGGTGGAGCGTATGAGCCGACTGGCCCTGTACGCCGGTACGGCCTGTCTCGTCGGTCTCGTCACCGTCCTCACCCTCGGCGACCTTCTGATCGCCTCCGGCGCTGCGGCGGTGTTCGCGCTGCTCGTCCTGGCCTGGCGAACGGACGGCTGGCGCTGGCTGCTCGGGCTGACCATGGTGCTGTTGGTCTGCGCGTCATCCAACGTGCAGATGCTGGTGGACGCCAGCTACTACAGCCGGTACGTGGCGGTCGGTTGCCTCATCCTCTGGGCGCTGTGTGTCCGGGGCCGCCCGGTGGGGCGGGTCACGGGTTGGACGGCCGTGTTCGTCGGGGCGCTCTGGTCCCTGGCCGGCCTGGCGATCCTGAGTTCCACCTGGTCGGTGGTCCCGCTGGAAACCCTCCAGCGGGGCGTCGCGCTGCTGCTGCTGACCATGCTGGTGCATGTGGTGATCCGTCGCCGGTGGCCCGACCGGTCCACCATGGTGGGCGATCTGCGCACGATCTACCTGGTGCTCGGCATGTCCACGGTGGCCAGCATCGGGTACGGCTACGTCGACGACACACTCGTCCCCGCCATCGACGGCAGTGTGCGGCTGGAGGGTGTGTTCCACAATCCCAACATGCTCGGGATGGTCAGCGCCTTGACCATCCCCCTCGGGTGGGCGCTCTATCGGCAGTCCGGCCGGTGGGTCGAGCTGCTCGGCGTCGTACCGGCGGCGGCCGCCCTGCTGCTGTCGCAGTCACGCACCGGGCTGGTCGCCGTGCTCGTCGGAGCGCTCTGGATCGTGCTCCGCCACGGGATCGGACCGTTCGCCCGGCTCGCCGTCGGCGGCACGGCGGCGCTCCTGGTGGCGCACCTGTTCGATCTGCTGCCCAGGCTCACCGGGTCGGCCTTCGGACAGCAGATCGCCACCCGGTTCACCGACGGCGACGACCTGAGCAACGGCCGGACCAGGATGTGGGAGGCCACCATCGACCTGTGGTGGCAGAATCACCCCGCGCTGGGTTTCGGCTACGCGTCCCGCGACCACCTGGTCGAGCTGGCCAGCTACGACAGCATCGCCGGCTTGGCCGCCGGGGTGGTGCACAACAGTTATCTTCAACTGTTGCTGGAACTCGGCCTGGCGGCGGCCGTTCCCCTGCTGCTGCTCCTGTTAGCGGCCGGTCGGGCCGTGCTGCGCGCCCCGGTGAGCCAGGCCAACTCGGGTCTGATCTGGCTCATCGTGACCGGGTTGCTCATCCAGGTCACCGAATCGGCGATGTTCGGCACCGGGCACACCTACCCGTACGTGTTCTGGTTGGCGGTGGCCGCCGTGCTGGCGCATCTGCCGTCGGACCGGCGACCGGACCAGCGGCCGGACCAGCGACCGGACCAGCAGCGACGACCACGTCAGCGGCCGGGCCGGCGACGCCCGGCTCAGGTCGGCGACCGGCCGAGCCGGCCGCGTACCCGGGTCACCGCCCGCCTGGCGGGGGCCGGCGCTGCCGGCGGCCGACGAACGCGCTGACCCGGCTCCGCCAGGCACGATGGTCGAACGAGTCACGGGCCCGGGTCCGGGCGGCCCGGCTCATCGCCGCCCATCGGTCGTCGCGCAACCGGAGCGCCCGCTCGATGGCCCGGCGGACGTCGTCCGAGCCGTTGCCGTCGAGTACCAGACCTTCGACGTCGTCCCGCACATAGTCGGCGAGGTCGCTGGTGTGGTTAAGCATCACCGGGCACCCGGCGGCAAGGCTCTCCGGCACCTTCGACGGGAATCCGTTGGCCGCGTAGCCGCCGGTGGGCCGGACCAGCAACGAGAAGTGCGAGGTGGACAGCAACGCCAGGACGGTGTCCCGAGGTACCCGGCCGAGGAAGACAACCTCGGCCGACACGGCGTCCAGCACCGCCGGGTCGAGGTCGGACCGGGCGGCGGCGTCGTCCCGGGTGACCCCGGCGATGGTGAGACTGACCCGCCGCTGGTCGTCCGGCGCGAGCCGGCTGATGCCACGCAGGATCACGTCGAGCATGTCCTTACGGGCCGGGGTCCCCGCGTAGAGCAGACGCAGTCCCGCGTCGAGCGGCGGCGGCCGCGGCGGCGCGAACTCGTCACAGTCGACCTGCGGCGGAACCACCAGCACGTCCATGCCGTGCCCTTGGAGGTAGGCGGCCAGGGTGGTCGAGACCGTCGTGGCCCGACCCACCAACCGGGTCGCCAGGAAGGTCGACCAGCGGTGCCGGACGAAGTAGGGCTCCAGCCAGCCACGCCGGAACTGGCGGCGGTCGTGCCGCTCACTGGCGTCGACCACCACCGGGCAGCGCAGGGCCAGCCGCAGCGCCGCCCAGTTGCCGAGCGTCATCATGGCCATCGGTAGCAGCACGACGGAGACGTCGCCCCGGCCGAGGTCGCGGCGGTGCACCGCGCGCAGCACCCGGACCGGGCGGGCCAGGCGGGCGGCCATCCGGGTGAGCCGGTTCGCGCCCCGGACCCGCAGGGTGATCAGGTCGACGCCGGCCACCTCGCAGGTCGAGGACGGGATGGGGACCTCGCACGGCCAGTCGTTGACGACCAGCGTACGGGTGCCCTCCGGGGCGGCGCTGCGGGCCAGTTGCAGCAGCCGGTTCGAGGTGGCGTCCCCGTGCGGGAACGCGTACGCGCCGACGAGCAGCGGCCGGGGGATCCTTTTCGTCGGCTCGGCCGGCCCGGCCTGCGTCGACGGGTCCGCCCCGGCGGCGACTCCGGCCGCCACCACGGTCTGGTCGTTCATCGTTCTCACCGTTCCGAGTCGACCGGCGGCCGACCCTGGGGTCGTACGTGCTGAGGCTGTGGCGTGGGGCTGGTCCGATGCCGTCTGTGGCGTCGGTAGATCTCCAGGTGGGTGGCGGCGGCCGTGTCGATGGCGAAGACGCTGCGGTCGAATCGGTCGACCGCGTCGGTCGGATCGGTCGCCGTCGTGTGCGCGGCGGCGACGAGCACCGCCGCCGCCCACACCTGTGGCGCGGCGTCGATGTCGACGATGGTGACGCCGGGCAGGTGGTCGCGGATGAACCGCACCCCGGGCAGGTCGCAGGCCACGGTCCCGATGCCGAGCGCGACCGGTTCCAGGACGCCCCCGGGCATTCCTTCCAGGCAGGAGGGATGGATGACCACGTCGGCCTGGCGCAGCAGTCCGCCCACGTCGTCGCGCGCGCCGAGCAGGTGGACCCGGTCGGCGACGCCGGCGGCGGCGGCCGCCCGGACCCGGGCGTCGTCGCCGGCCTCGCCCGGACCGACGAGTACGGCGTGCGCGGACACCCCCTCGGCGCGCAGGGCGGCCAGGACGGGCGGGATCAGCCAGCGTCGCTTCTCCGGGGAGCCCCGCCCGACGCTGACGCAGACCAGGTCCCCCGCCCCGGCGCCGATCATGGTCCGCAGGTCGCAGTCGCTGGGCTGGCGAAGCCGGTCGAGGTCGAGTCCGTTGAGGACGACCTGGCAGCGGGGGTCGTCGGCCCAGTCGGGGCGGTAGCCGAAGGTCAGCGAGCTCGGCGAGACGCCGAGGATGTCGGTGGCGCCGGCCCGCAGCAGCCGCCCGCCGGCCCACCGGACGACGCGCCGGGGCAGGGTACGGGGCTGGTTGTCGTCGCCCCGGAAGTGGGCGACACGGCCCGGCACTCCGGCGAGTCGGGCGAGCGTGAGCGGCACGCCGGAGAAGTTGGCGCAGTCGACGTGCACCACGTCGGGGCGCAGGCGGCGCAGCAGACGGTGGAACCGGAGGGGAAACCGCTGGTCGAGCGGGATCGGGGTGACCGAGCCGCCGCACCGGTCGACGACGCCGGCCAGCGGCCCCGGACCGATCCGGTCGCTGAGCGTCACCAGATGCATCTCGGTGCCGGCTTCGGCGAGGCGGGGCAGCAGTTCGGCGGTGCGGATCTCCGTACCGCCGTAGTTGAGGGCGCTGACGACCCGCAGCACCCGGCAGCCGCCCGTACGGCGATCGGCGCCACCGGGGTCGTCGTCGACCGCAGCGTTGTCGACAGCGTGGTCGTCAACCACCGGCTCGGACACGTGGCTCCCCTTTGTCTGGCGACCGGGCCGGCACGTCCCGGTCGTGGTGTGGTTGGCTGACGCGCAGCGCCCGCCGGTAGCCGACGACAGCGGCTGGCGCCATGGTGAGCAGGTAGGCGACGCACGCCGCCGTCGGCACGGCGACGAGCCCGACGTGGTGCAGTCCCCAGATCTTGAGTGCGGTCGCCAGCAGCAGGAACGATCCCCAGCCGAGGAACTGCGGACGGAGCAGGCCGATGCTGTTCTGGACCAGGATCAGCGGGGACGTGACCGCCACCAGTACCGACCAGCCGGCGAGTCCGGCGAGGACCGCGACCGACACGGTCGACGGGTCGACACCGCCGACCCACAGGTCGATCAGCTGGTGGCCCCAGGCGACCAGCGCGACGCCGACCGTCCCGACGATCGTCGCGTAGAGCGCCACCATCCGGCGGGTGTGCCGGCGTACCCAGGTAACCTCGCCGCGGGTCAGCGCGGCGCCGTTGACCGGCCAGAGCGTCATCCCGACGAGTCCGACGAACACCGACAGGACGCCGAAGAGCTTCACGGCGACCGCGTAGTGCGCCGCCACGGTGAGTCCCAGGACGTTGGCCACCAACGGGCTGTCCATGTTGAGCGCGACCGACGACATGGCGGTGAGGGCGAAGAACTGCAGGCCGAGCCGGAGCAGGCCGGCGGCGGTCGCCCGGTGTACGAGGCGCGGGCGCGGCCGCTTGGCGGGCTGCTGGATGCCGAAGTAGACCACGGTGTTGAGCGCGTTGGTCACTGGTACGGCCAGCACCGCGCAGGCGATGACCCCGAGGGGAGCCCAGCCGGCGGCGATGGCGACGAGGACGCCGACCATGGCGGCCAGGGATCCGGCCGACTGCCAGACACTGCTCTGCACGACCTGTCCGTCGGCGTACTGGATCCGGTGGATCAACGAGAACGGGATGTTGACGGCGAAGGCACCGAAGCAGAGCAGGACCACGGCGGACGTCTCGGCGGCGACGGTCGGGTCGGTGACGCCGAACAGCCGGTCCCAGGGCACCGACGGGTCGACCAGGACGAGTCCGCCGAGCAGGGCCGCCGCGACCGCGCCGACGGTGGCGAACGCGCTGGAGATTTCCCTGGCCTGCTGCCGGACGTCGTCGCCGAGGTGGCTGAGCCGGGTCAGCAGGCCGTTGCCCAGCCCCAGGTCGGCGAACCAGGCCATCCCGGTGAGCGCGGTGACCGCCATCCACAGGCCGTAGCGCTGTTCGCCGAGGTATCGGAAGCAGGCGGGGGTGATGACCAGTGGCGCGGCCAGCCCGACGCCTTTCGCCACCATCGCGGTGGCGATGCCGATGGTGATCGCGCGTTCCCGCTGGCGTGGTGTGTCGGGTTCGCCGACCGGAGCGGCCGCAGCGATCGGGCTGACCGGGCTGACCGGGGCAGTCGGCTCGGCGGTCGGAACGCGCATGCAATCCCCTCGGTACGTGGCCCGCTCACCGGTACATCGAGCGAGGACGACTATCCGTTACGGGTGCAAAGCGCATTTTGTCCAGTCAGGGAGCCGACACGACTCACCGCCACCCCACAACGGCAGCGCATAGTAGTCGCACAATTGCTCTGAGTTGTGAGGGTGCCGACCATGACCGGCCTGACCGTGTACCGATCCAACGCCCTGATGTCCATCAGATCGCGGTTCGACGCCACCCGGGACCTGGTGATGCCCGCAAACCTGGCCTACGCCGAAGCGATGGTCGGCATGTGGCACTCCGGGCTACCGCAGGTCACCCTCGTGCCGTCGAGCGCCACCGACGCCCAGGTGTGGCCGGTCATGTCCGCCGTCGGCACCCGGATCCACGACACCTCCGACGACAACTGCCCGATCAACACCGGCTGGTCGTACGTCGGCGGCAACCACGGCTACAACATCGGCTGCCAGATCACCGTCACCGCCCACCGCAAGACCGCCGCCGACGTGGGCTCCCGATGGACCGACGGCACCCGGACCTTCACCCTGCTGGCCGTCACCAACGCCAACAGTCTGCTGTTCGGCAACCCGTACACGATCGTCGACGGCATCGCCCAAGGGGTACGGGCCCGGCCGGCGGCACCGCTGACCCACGTCGCGGGCGCCACCAACCGGACCACCGTACCGATCACCAGCGTGACGCCCGACGTGCAGATCCGACCGGCCACCCACTCGCACGTCGTGACCGTCGAACTCGACGGCCGACCGGTGCCCGACGGCCGGTCCACCGGCCAGGAGCTGCGGATCCGCGAGTCGTACGTCATCCCCTCCTACCGGGGCATGATCGACACCGCGCAGGCGAACGTCGGCACCCCGATCGCCACGATCATGGCCCGGATCCCGTCGCTGTGCCGGATCGACAACCTCTACCGCTGGTCGACCGGCGGACTGCTGGTCACCCAGACGGTGACCGCGCTCGACCGGTTCACCCTCAACGCCGGCGTCACCCAGAGCTCGGCGCTGACCGCCCCGGCCGGCGGCAGCCGCCGCCAGTTCGTGCCGAACGTCGGCGTCGCCGGCGGCCTCAACTGGTCAGCCTGGGCCACCATCGACACCCTCGCCACCCTGACCGACTTCACCCCGGCGGTGTTGCGGGATCCGACGATGCCGGTGGCCAGCATGACCCAGTGGGCGGTCACCAGCGCCGGGGCGCAGCAGTGGGGCATCGCCGTCGGACTGCTGCCGATCGACGACGGGCAACCCGAGACCCGGGTCCGGTACACCACGGCCAAGAGCTGGTTCGTCAGCTCCAGCTTGAAGAAGAACTATCCCCAGCTGGTTTGGGGCCGCACCCTGCAGGCCGGCCAATCGGTGACCGGTACGGCGTACCGGCGCTATCTCGCCCCGCCCTCGGCGGCCACCGAGATCGTCGTCTCCACCGGCGACCACGACTTCGTGATCATCGAACGGGTCGGCACCGTCGCCCAGGCCCGGATGGCGGCGCCGACGCTGGCGTACCGACGGTTGATCACGGCAGGTCCGACCAACCTCACGGTGCCGGAGCGGGTACCGACCGACGGCATCCCGTACCAGGTGCCGGTCTCCCCCGGCTACGGGCTGTGGCGCGCGGAACTCGACCAGGCCAGCCCGCAGCCGCTGCCCGGGGCGACGTACGGCGTCGGCAGCTACTTCCTGCCGTTGGCCGGCAAGACCCAGACGACCACCTGGACCGGCGCGTTCCAGCGGCTCCTGCTCTACCCGGTGTATCTGGCCGAAGCCACCCCGGTGGACCGGGTGTGCGTCGAGGTGACGACCGCCGGCACCGGTGTGCTGCGCCACGGCGTCTACGCCCACGACCCGACGACCGGCCGGCCCGCGTCGGGCGGCCCGATCGCCGACTTCGGCACCCTCGCGGTGAACACCATCGGGGTCAAGGAGTCCACGCTGGGTGCGCCCGTGCTGCTGCCCGCCGGCTGGCACTGGTACGGCATCGTCTGGCAGGTCACCGGGACCACCCCGCCGACGGTGCGGACCAGCGGCGTCGGCAGCGCCACCGTCCTCAACCTGGGGACCAGCGCGGCGGCGATGTCCGGTGACCGGTTCGGGTACGAGGTGGCCGGCGTCGCCGGCACTCTCGGCGCGGTCACACTCGGCGGTGTGCACCAGTTCCCCACCCCACGGGTCGCCTACCGGCGGGCGTGACGGTCAAGCGCGCGTGGCCGGCTCGACCGCGCGGCCGGCTCAGCCGGTGGTCACGCCGTAGATCCGTTTCATCGCCTCGTGTTTGGCCGGGACGGGCAGGTGTCCGATACCGAGCGACTTGGCGCGCAGCCGCTCCAGGTATTCGTCGGTGCTGCGCAGCGGCCGGGCCGGCACCCCGGCGGCCACGGTGTTGTCCGGGATGTCGCGGGTGACGACCGATCCCGCGCCGATGACGCACCGGTTGCCGATGGTCACCCCGGCCAGGATCATCGCGCGCATGCCGATGTAGACGTCGTCGCCGATGGTGATCGGGGCCGTCCAGTCCAGCTCCGGATGGTCCTTGCGCAGGATCAACGTACCGCCGTCGTGGGTCACGAACTGCACCTCGGAGGTGATGTAGACGTTGTCCCCGATGGTGATCAGCCACGGCTCCGAGCCGAACATGGCCCGGCTGACCCCGTAGAATCTGACCCGGCCGGTCAGGTTGACCCCGAGGGACCGGACGAACGCCTCCGGGTCCCGGGTGGCGGCCAGATGGTCGCGCACCCGGCGAACCACCGTCCTGGTTCGACTGAACACCAGTCCGTCTCCTTCAGCCGCAGAACTGCCGGGCGTGGTCCAGCACGTTGAGGTCCTGGGCCTCCTGCCGCCACCGCCGGTAGCGCCGTGCCGCGATCTCCTTCGCCTCGGCCCGTTCCCCGGCCGGGCGGGCGGCCAGCCGCTCCACCACGGCGGTCAGCTCGGCGGTCGTCACCGGGTCGACGACCACTCCGGCGGCGTCGGAGATCAACGCGCTGAACGGTGTCGCGTCGGAGCAGACGACCGGGCATCCGGCCGCCAGGCTCTCCAGGATCACGTGGCCGTAGTTCTCGCCGAGGGTCGGAAACAGGAACGCGTCGTAGCGGCTGAAGGTGTCCAACACCTCGTCGGCCGCCAATTCGCCGAGGTAGCGGACCCGTACATGTCCCGGCGTCGACGCCAGCACGTCCCGGCAGCGGGCCCAGTACCGTTCGTCCTCGATCGGGCCGAACACGTCAAACTCGACCGGCTGGCGTACGGCGGCCACCGCCGCCAGCGCGACTTCCAGGTTCTTCATCGGCGACACCCGCCCGACGAAGACCAGCCGCAGCGGTCCGTGGTGCGGGACGACCGGCGGTGCGGGCCGGTCCGGGATCGGGCTCTCGTTGCCGTTGACCATGACCCGCGCCCACGGCAGGTGGGCCAGGATCTGCTCCTCCTCCAGGTGGCTGCAGGCCTGCCACCGTACGTCGAGCCGACGCAGCACCGGCGCCCACAGCGCCAGGAACAGCCGCTTCTTGGCCCGCTTGATGGCCAGCGCACCCGGTGACAGCTCACCCCGTGGCGCGAGCAGGATCGCCCGGACCCGGATCAGCCGCAGCGCGACCGCCAGGATCGGCACGACCGAGAACAGCGACCACAGACTGTTGACGTACAGCAGGTCGACCGGCCGCGACCGGATCAGCCGGAGCATCCGTACCCAGTGCCGGGGATCGACCGGGTCGAGGTAGAAGACCGCGCTGCGGTCGTCACGGCGCACAATCTCACCGGACAGCCCCGGGTACGGCGTCGAGGCTCCCAGGTCCCGGTCGCGGGTCACCAACGTGACGTCGAGGTCGTCGGGCAGCGTGTCCAGGATGAACCGCAGCGACCGGATCGGGCCGCCGCCCCGGAACCCGGGCTCGAACGACCCGGCGGTGGCGACCACCCGGTAGGTGGCCACTGGCACGTCGGCGTCCGGCAGATCGGCGTCCGGCAGGTCAGCACCCGGCAGATCGGCGTCCGCTCCGGCGTATCGGGTCGCCTCGGTCGCCATCGCTTCTCCCCCGGTCCGTCCGGGCCGTGCCGTCACCGCCGCAGCCCGGCCCACTCGTGATGCCGGCGGACGGTGGACAGGATGAAGTCGACGACCCGCCGCGACGTGTCGGGCACCTGGTAGTCCGCCGGGCACGGCACCCCGGCGGCGGCCACCTGGTCGACGGTCACCCGGACCGCCTCCAGCACCCCGTACGGGTCGAGTCCGGTCATGATGATGCCGCCGGCGTCGAGCGCCTCGGGCCGTTCCATCGAGTTGCGCAGGGTCACCGCCGGGAAGCCGAGGATCGCCGCCTCTTCGCTGATGGTGCCGCTGTCGGACAGCGTGCACCGGGCGGCGCGCTGCAGGCTGACGTAGTCGAACAGGCCGAACGGTTCGTGGAAGGTGATGCCGTCGAGGCTGGTCGGGTCGGTCGCCAACGCTTCCAACCGTTTGCGGGTACGGGGATGGGTGGAGACCAGCACCGGCAGCCGCCATTCGTCGCGGACCGCCCGCAGGCAGTCGAGCAGCCGGTGCAGCCGGTCGGGGCGGTCGACGTTCTCCTCGCGGTGGGCGCTGACGACGAAGTATCCGCCGGGGGTGAGGGCCAGCTGGTCGAGCACGGTGGACCGGGCGATGTCGGCCTGGTAGTGGTCGAGGACCTCGCGCATCGGTGAGCCGGTGTGCAGGATCCGGCGCGGGTGCAGGCCTTCGGCGAGCAGGTTACGCCGGGCGTGTTCGGTGTAGACCAGGTTGAAGTCGGAGACGTGGTCGACGAGGCGGCGGTTGGTTTCCTCCGGCACGTTGAGGTCGAAGCAGCGGTTGCCGGCTTCCATGTGGTAGACCGGCACCCGCATCCGGCGGGCCATCAGCGCGGCGATGGCGCTGTTGGTGTCGCCGAGGATCAGCAGCGCGTCGGGTTGGTGTTCGGTGATCGCGTCCTCGACGCCGACCAGCACGCCGCCGAGCACCCGGCCCAGGGATGTGGTGTCGACGCCGAGGGACCGGTCCGGCGCGCGCAGGCGCAGCTCGGTGAAGAAGACGTCGGACAGCGACGTGTCCCAGTTCTGCCCGGTGTGCACGAGCACGTGCTCCACCGTACGGTCGAGCCGGTCCATCACCCGGGACAGCCGGATGATCTCCGGCCGGGTGCCGACCACGGTCATCACGCGGGTCACGGGCTGGCTCCTTCGCTCGCGGTCCAGGACGCGCACGCCGGGGGTGCACCGGGCACACACCGGGTACGGCCGCCGGCTGCGGCCGCACCACGGCGTACGTCGGGTTAAACGGTGCAAATGCCAACTAGTTACGCAGTTCGCCCGGTGGCGCGAAAGTTGTTGGCGGTCGCGGTGGCTGGTCCTCCTATCGGTGTCCGGCACCTGTCGGACCCCGTGAGAGGAGCAGCAGGAGATGAGATCCGGACCCCCACGCGGCCCGTTTCGCCGCGTACTCGCCTCGGTGGCCGCCGTCACGACGGCGGTCGCGCTGGCCGGCATCGCCGTCACCCCGGCGGCGGCCCATCCCGGTCTGCCGTCGGCGGCCTTCGACCCCGACGAGGTCGGCTGGGTGTCGTTACGGGACATGACGCCCGCCGACTTCCAGGTCAGATTCGACGAGTACGCTGCCGCCGGTTACCTGGTCATCGACCTCGACGTGGACATGGACGGCAAGGAGCGGCGCATCGGCGCGGTGTTCCAGCGCAACCTCGACGGCCGGGGCTGGCTGGTGCGGACCAAGCTGACCAAGGCCGAGTTCGACACCGAGTTCGTCAAGGCGGCGGACGACCGGATGCGGCTCGTCGACTTCGAGACCTACGTCCAGGACGACGTTCGCTACTACGCCGCCGCCTGGGTACGCAACGTCGAAGGCTACGGCTGGTCGATGAAGTACAACCTGACCGGCGACGAGTACCTCGCCTACTACAAGGAGCAGCGGCGCACCCGGTTGCCGGTCGACGTCGACATCTACCCGACCGGTGCCGGCACCCGCTACTCGGTGACCTGGGTGGACAACGCCGAGAACCTGGCCTGGAAGCTGCTCGCCGGGATCACCCGGACCGAGTATCAGGACGCGGTCGACGCCTACCAGGGGGTCTACCGGTCGCTGGTCGTCGACTCGGCGATCACCCCCGCCGGCCAGCGGTACGCCGGCATCTGGGTGGAGAACGTCAACCATCGCGGCTGGTGGGTACGCAGTGATCTGACCCGCCAGGAGTACGTCAACTGGTGGCACCGGTACGCCGACGAGGGCTACCGGGTGATCAACTTCGAACGGTACGAGACGGCCGACGGCACCCGCTACGCCGGGATCTGGCGGCAGAACTCCGACCGGCCCGGCTGGAAGCTGCGCCGCTCCGTGGACAACCTGATCCAGTCCGAGATGGACAGCCTGGACATGCCCGGCGTGTCGGTGGCGGTCATGCAGGACGGCAAGTTCCTCTACCTGCGCGGGTTCGGGCACGCCAACGTCGACGACGACGTGTGGCTGGACTCGGGGCACGTGATGCGGATCGCCTCGGTGGCCAAGGGCGTCGGTGGCGTACTCACCATGCGGCTGGCCGAGGACGGGCAGATCGAACCCGACGACGACGTCCGGGATCACGTGCCGGGGCTTCCCAACCATCACGCATACACGGTGGAGCAGGTGGCCAGCAACCGGTCCTGCGTACGGCATTACGCGGGTACGGAGGCCGACGACGGCGCGGACGCGGCCGACGTCGCCCAGTGGCAGGCGGAGGACGACACCCTGGCTACCTCCTGGTACGCCAACGCCACCGCCGCCGGTGCCGCCTTCTGGGACAGTGATCTGGTCTGCCCGGTCGGCACGTCGCACTACAGCACGCACGGCTACACCATTCTCGGCGCGGCGCTGGAGGGAGCGACCGGCACGCCGGTGGCGGAACTGGTCGAGACGGAGCTGACCGCCGCGTACGACCTGGGCACGCTGCGTCCGGAGGATCTGTCGGACACCTCGGTACGGCGGACCACCCTGTACGACGGCAGCAACGACGAGTACGGCGGTGACGAGGTGAGCTGGAAGGTCCTCGGCGGCGGCATGGAATCGTCGGTGGCCGACCTGGCGCGCTTCGCCGACAAGCTGGTCGACGAGCAGATCGTCTCCGGCGACTCGCTCGACGCCATGTGGGTGGACACCGGATGGGGGTACGCCTACGGCTGGTCGATCGACACCGAGGACGGACACCTGCGGGTCGGCAAGAACGGCGGCGCCACCGGATCGACGGCCTACCTGCAGATGTACCCCGACGACGGGATCGTGGTCGCCGTGTTGATGAACCGCGCCGACGGGGTCGCCGACAACAACCGGTCCGAGGTGCTCGGCACCGAGATCGGCAGCCTCGTGCTGAACACCCTGCCGTAGCAGTACCAGCGGCGATACCAACCAGGACGGCCCGCCACCCTCGGCGGGCCGTCCCGGCGTCGTCACCGCTCGCGTCCTCCACCAGGCCAAGTCAGCGCCGACTCACCCGACATCGTGCCGTCCAGCCGCCGCCCGCGTGGCACCCGAATCTAGCTGCCGATCGGTCGCTCATACACGGCACGATGCTTCCCCGGCCCCTTGAAGTCGTAGATCACGGAGACGCCCTGCTCGGTCGTGTCACCTGAGCGGTTGCTAAAGCCCAAGCCGAGCCATGCGCTGTGCGCGGCGTGGTTGTCGGGTTCCGAGGTGAGGAACAGACGCCGGCATCCCCAGAGAACGCCTTGACGATGAACCTCCTCCACGAGCGCCCGTGTGACCCCTTGACGACGGTGGCTGGGGTGCGTTATCACGTCTTGCAGATAGATCTGTGATGGGTCGACCTGGCTTCGGAAAGCGATCACGCTGCCGACGACCTGCCCGTCGATGATGGCGAGTGGGCAGGTGTTGGCGAACAGCGTGGCATACAGCCAGTAGTCCGATGAGCCTCGCAGCCTGACGTACGGCTCTCCTAGGGCCAGCAGTGTCTCCAGGTCGGGAATCCGGTCTACCGTGAGCGGCGCGATAATCACGAGCTGTGTCCTTCGGTGAGTTCGATCGAAGCCGCGAGGTCCCGTGCGGCGACGGCGGGATCCAGGGAATCGGTGACTCCGCGACCGACGACGAGGATGTCCCAGGATCGTCGCCGCCTAGCCTCAAGGTCGGTAGGTTCGAAACCACCGGAGACAGCGACCGGCAGCCTCGTCCACGACCTGATGAATTGTGCCTGGTCGAGAGGGTGAGAGCCGGCCACGCCCAAGTCGATGTTCGTGGTGATGGCGAAGCCGTCGACTCCCGCGCGTTCCATGTCCTGCACCCAGCCTTGGACCAGCCGGCCCTCGGGCACGTCGATCACAATGGGGACGCCCAGCCGTCTGCTCGCTTCGGCTGCTGCGGACACGCTGGCGATGCTGGCGGGTCCGATGAGTAGTACGACGTCGGCTCCGGCCTCGGTCGCGAGAACCACCTGGTCGCGTCCCCAGTCTGCGGACATCATCTCGGCGACGATCCATGCACCAGGGATTCGCTGCTTGACCGCGCTGATGGCCTGGACGCCGACGCTCTTGATGAGCGGGTCGCCGATCTCGATGAATTGCACTCCCGCGCTGGCTACGGCCCGCCCGACGGTGATCGCGTGGTCAAGGTCCCGGACGTCGAGCGCGACCTGAAGGGCGCATCCGCCTCGAAGACGCCGGAAGGCTTCCTTGCCGAGACCTGCGGCAACGCTTGTGGCTGTGCCGTGGTGTTCGAGCAGGTTGGCTTCGGTGCGTACGACCCAGTCCTTCGAGGCGACGCCTTGACGGATCAGAGCTGACTGGACGTTCGTGGGTAGCCGCAGGGTGCCTGTACGGATCTCGCGGAGCAGGCCGAACAAAGCGCTGCGGGAGGAGTCCTCGTCTTGCAGAGGCCTCTTGCCGCGTTCAAGAAGAAGTCGCTGGGCGGCGACTCGGACGTTTCGAGGGCCGGTCCGCCATGCTTCTTGACGCCGGAAGACAAGGTCGGCGGCCGAGTCCTCGTCCCCAACTCTGAAGGACAGCCCTTGGAGAAGACGTTCGCGGACGTGCCAGTTGCGGTCGTCGAGGAGCGTGGACAGTAGGTGTTCCAGACCGGGCGCGGTCGACCGGCCAGCGGCTTCGGCGGCGGCGGCGCGGACTTTGTAATCGCGGTCTGCGGTCAACGACTCCATGATCGAGATCACGGTATGCCGGGGGATCACCTGGCCTGCTCGGATCCCCTCGGCGAGGGCAGCGCGGGCTCGCCAGTCGGGATGGGCCAGGAGTGTTTTCAGCTGATGGGAGGTACTGTCGTCAGCGGTGAGGAAGACGTAGAAGTGTCGGGCAAGGAACACCGCGTCCTCTACGATGTCGAGCTGCGTAAGGCGGACGAAGTCGTGGGCGGCCGCGATAGGCAGCTGCGTCTCGACGCGCGCCACGATGTCGGACCAGACGGCCGGGCCGAATCGGCGTAGAACCCGCAGCATCCATCGGGGATACTCCGCGCCGAGTGCCGTGACGGCTGCGCTGGTCCGCAGGAGGGCTCTGGCGAGGGGCAGGCCGTTGTCGTGCAGGCATCGGGAGGCACACGCGCGCAGCACCTCGGCCGTGGCAAAGGACGCACTCTCGCCGGTGAGGTCGAGCATCAGCGGCAACGTTGCGGTGAGGTTGATCGACGGTGACTGCGCGACGGCGGCCAGCAGCTCCGGTGATGCCGCATCCAAGCCTTGCAAGAAGAACTCCAGGACGCCTCGCAGGTCAGCTGATGTGTTGGTGCGAGCGGCCAGGTCGTTGAGCAACTCGATCGTGACGGCCGAGCGTCCGTGGGACTCGATGTGCTGGGCGAGCCACCGCGCGAAAAGGTACTCACGAATGACGTCGTGCTGGAATGTAAGGCTGCCGAACGGTCCGGACCGCACGAGTCTGGCGACCGACGACGTAGAGAGGCCATCGGCACTACCCGGCGGGTCGTCTTCGATCGTAGGAAGCAGGTGATGCGTCCATGCCGCAGCGAGTTGCCGTCGCGCCAGTGCGGTCAGATCCGCCGTCGCGCGCTCGACGTCCAGGCCCGCTGCCTTCAGGATCGAGGCGACGCAGAAGTCCACAAGCCGGTAGGCGTTGGCTTGCCCAAATGGCTCAGTCGACTTGGCGGCCCGGATGAGGCTCATGTACAGCGGCAGGCGGACCAAGTTGCGGATCCGCGCGGGCAGGGCGTCGAACGGGGGCTCGTTCGCATGCCGCTGCGCGTTCCACACGTTCCGGGCTGTACCGGCATCCCAGCGGTCCAGACGCAGCGACGGGCCGACACCGCGACCCTGACCGTGCATGACCGCTGCGGCCAGGACAGGGTAGGGCGCGAGTTCGACATCCGGCGGTGTACGCAGTACGAGAAGGAACCTCAAGTTGACCGAGAGCACCTGCCGCAGCGTGCCGTCGAGTTGCCGGCAGACCTTGTCCACGACGGCGCGGGACTGCGGACCGTCGATGAGAACGAGCAGCGGCCTGCACAGGCTCTGGCTCTCGTCTTCAAGGGTCAACAGCGGATCCACGCCCGCCGGCAGAGAGCCGTAGCGGAGGATCTCCCGCGCTAGGTCGATGTCCTCGGTCCACGAGTCTGCGCTCAGCAGTTGGAAATCCACTCCGGGAACATGAGACGCCAGATGGCGGACGAAGCTGGTCTTGCCACAACCTGGGGGGCCGGTGACCAGGTAGACGCGAGCGGTCGAGACGAGGAGGTCCGCAATCTGCCGCTGGACGTCGGCCGGAGGTGTGTAGACGAGGTCATCGGGCTGCTGCCTACTGAGCGCCGCGAGGATGGCCTTGGTCCGTTCCCTGGAACGGGTGCCAAGATCTGGCTTTGCGGACGTGGCGCCACCGTCGGCAAGTACGGGCGCGCCGTTCGGGCCTGCGGCCACTGACGCCTTGAGCGCTTGGGCAAACCGCTGCTTGACCTCGATCGGCGACCGTGCCAGATCGACATCGAGCATCTGCTGGGTCTCGTAGCGCATGCGGGTCGCGCTGCCACGCTTCTCCCAATTGGAGATGGCCGCCGGATTGACGCCGAGGTGTTCCGCGAAGCCGCGCACGCTCATACGCAGAGCAAGGCGCAATGCTCTTGCCTCGCGGCCCGTCCACCGCCGTACCGTCTCCACGGGATTGCCCCCAGGCTAGCTATGCACCGAGTGTCATAGTCGCAGTTGGCAGCGTAGTAGGCGACGGCGAGCGCAGACGAGCTGAAACTCGGACAACACTAGGACGTCCACGCATCGTCAGGGGACGGTCCGGACCCGCAGGCTAGTCACACAGACAACTACGGCGATGGATTTGGACGATCAGAGTTCGTCACACCTCTACCGCCGTGGCCAGCCTCGCGTTTTGCGAGTTCGACGCCTTCGGCGACGAAGACGCCAGCACGCGCCTCCGCCGTCTACCAACCCTGGAGAGATCATGACCGAACCCGAAGTCGTACAACCACGCACTGCCGACGAGCCTCCCTGCAGCAGGATCATGATCACAGGACCGGGTCAGGTCGAGATCGTTCGCGAGCATTTGCCCGCGCTCGGCCCCGACGACGTCTACGCCGAATCGGTCCTCTCCGGCATCAGCCACGGCACCGAGATGGCCTGGATGGCCGGCGACGCCGCCGCGCTACACCGGTCTTGGGACCCGCATCGACGCATCTTCCTCGACGGCGCCGGCCGAGACTTCCCAGTAGCGCCGGGCTACGAGACCATCGCGCGGGTCACCGCCGTCGGCGAGGCCGCTGTCGGCAAAGTAAGCGTCGGCGACCTCGTCACCCTCGACCGCCCGCATGGGACCACGCACATCGTTCCGGCCGACGCTGCCCTCGCAAGCCGGTTGCCGACCGGCGCCGAAGCCGAACGCGCTATCTTCTTCATCCTGGCGCGGGTCGCCCTCGGGGGCGTACACGACGCTGAGGTACGCCTTGGCGATATCGTCGTCGTAGTCGGGCTCGGCACTGTCGGCCTTCTCGCCGGCCAACTCGCGCGACTCGCCGGAGCTGCCAAGGTCATCGGAGTGGACCACTACCCGCTGCGTCTGGACACCGCCGACTCCCTCGGCATCACACCCGTACACGCCGCCACTGACGACGATGTCGCCGTGCAGGTCCGTAAACTCTGCAGCCCGCAGGGCGCGGACGTGGCCATCGAAGCCTCCGGCTCCTACCGCGGCCTGCACGAGGCGATCCGCTGCGTCCGGGTAGGCGGCCGAGTCGCGACTGTCGCCTCCTACCACGGCGATCAGGACGGCCTACGACTCGGCGAGGAGTACCACCGCAACCGCATCACCCTGGTCTCCTCCATGACCGTGAACGGCTGCCCACAGCGCGCCCACCCCGCCTGGGACCTGCCGCGACTCAACGCCTCCGCCCGGGACTTGGTCATCAGTGGGCAGGTGCATGTCGACAGCCTGGTATCTCACCGCTTCCCCTTCAGCGAGGCGGCCAAGGCGTACCAGCTGATCGCCCAGCGCCCAGAGGAAACCATCAGGGTGGTGCTGACCTATGACAACTAGCAGCCACGACGTCCTCAACCCCGTCGACGACCGGTACTCCCCTTCACCCTGCGGCGAACTGGACGAGATCCGCGCCGCGCTCGACGACGGCCGCCTCTCCGGCGGTGCCCCGGTCCTCGCAATCTACGAACACGCGCTCGCCAAGCGCTTCGGCGCTCGCCGCGCCATCGCCGTCAACTCGGGAACCTCCGCGCTGCACGCCGCGCTCATCGCCCTCGGCGTCCGCCCCGGCGCGGAAGTCCTCGTCCCGGCCACCGCACCCCTGCCGACCGCCATGCCGGTGCTCACGTGCGGAGCCACACCCGTCCCCGTCGACACCCTGCCCGATTCCCTTGCCCTCGATCCCGCCGATCTCCAGCGCAAGCTCACCGAACGCACCCGCGCCGCCATCTCCCTGCCGCTCTGGGGCTACCCCAACGACGAGCGAGCCAGCGCAGACCTACTCGCCCAAGCCGGAGTGCCTGTCATCGAGGACGCGTGCCAAGCCCACGGCACCCGAGTCGGCAACCAGTTCGCCGGCACCCACGGTGCCGTCGGCTGCCTCTCCACCCACGACCGCAAGCTCTTGTCCACAGGCGAGGGAGGCTTCGTCCTCACCGACGACGAGGAACTTGGCGAACGCATCGACTGGTACACCCACCTCGGCCATCTGCATGGCACCGCCCACGGTGTCAACTACAAGCTCGCCGCCCCTCTGGCCGCTATCGGCCTGCGCCGGCTCAAAATGCTCGACGGTCAACTCGACCGACGCCGCCGCAACGCCCAACGCGTCCTCGCCGCGCTACCCCCAGGCGGCCTGTTACGGGAGCTGCCGTACGGAGTCCAGGACAAGCCGAACTATTACAACCTCGTCCTCACCATCAAGGACCGCATCCCGCAGGTCGTCGCAGGGTTCGAAGCCGCAGGCCTTCCACCCGACTCGATCCGGTGGCGGTACCGGCCGCTGTACCACCAGCCCATCTTTAAGCCCTATGCCAGCCAGTGCCCCAACGCTGAACACCTCGCCACGACCACCGTTCAACTCCCAGTGCACCCCGGAATGACGGACGCGACCGTAGGGTGGATGGCCGACCGCGTGGCCCAGATCGCCCAGGGAGATACCCAAGCATGATCCGTCATTTCACCAGCTCGGCCATCGTCTTCAACGACGACGGTCACGTCCTGCTCGTGCACCACAACAAGATCGACCTCTGGCTGTACCCCGGCGGGCACATCGACCCCAACGAAGACCCCGCCGAAGCGGCACTCCGCGAGGTGCACGAGGAAACCGGGATCATCGCCGACATCCTCGGCCCACCGCCATTCCGGCACCCCGCCGTACGCAGTATCCCAAGCCCGTACGCCATCATCGAGATGGACATCGAAGACCGCAAGGTCGGACCACACCGACACATCGACTTCGTCTACGTCTGCCAAGCCACCGGCGGCAACCTTACGGCCCAAGTCGACGAAGTCGCTGGCGCGAAGTGGATACCCGTCGAGGACCTGGCGACCCTTCACACGCCCGCCGAACTCCCTGCTCTGATCAGCGAGGCTGCCCGCTTGATCCCTCAAACGGCCTGAGGAGCTCCGGAACTGAGGAGGGAGCAAACCGGCGCGCTTGTGGCGAAACCAACCGAGGCGGAGCTGACCGCTGCGCTCCACCCATTTGGTTAGACACCGGATGGGGCTACGCCTACGGCTGGTTGATCAACACCGAGGACGGACACCTGCGGGTCGGCAAGAACGGCGGCGCCACCGGGTCGACGGCCTACCTGCAGATGTACCCCGACGACGGGATCGTGGTCGCCGTGCTGACGAACCGCGCCGACGGCGTCTCCGACAGCAACCGCGCCGAGGCGCTCGGCTCCGGGATCGGCAGCCTCGTGCTGGACACGCTGCCGTAGCCGTACCAGCGGCGATACCAACCAGGACGGCCCGCCCCCCTCGGCGGGCCGTCCCATGAGGATGCGGCGGGCTCGTAGACTGGCGGGCAGTCGTGTGGCGTCGGTCGTGATGGGTTGGGGGTCGTGGTGCCTCGTCGGAGCCAGCGGTGGGTGTGGGCCGGGCGCGTGGCGTTCGGCGTGATCGTCGCCGGGCTGGTGGTGTATCTGGTGATGGTGGGTCTGGACAAGGCGGACAAGCTGGCCAGCAGTATCGGCGCGGTGGCGGCGCTGACCGCGTTGGCCGCGCCGTACCTGTTGCCCGCGCCGGGATCGAGAGGTGTGTCGATGGTGGAGCCGGACGAGGTACGGGACACGGGCGCTGCCCGCGCGACCGGTGGCGGGCGAGCCAACACGGGCGTGGACGTGGTCGGTGACGATCGTCCGGCGCGCGTGATCCGTTCCGGGAATGCGACGGCGCATGGTCCCGGCTCGACGGCCAACACCGGGGTGCAGCGCCGGCCCCGACCGTGACCGCACCGCACGATCCGCCCGCCGCAGCCACCGTCTCCGATTCCGGTACGGCGAACGCCGACCGTGCGGGTGTCGCCAACTCCGGCATCATCCAGGGCGACGTCCGGCCCGAGTTCCACGAACATCACCACTATGCCCCTGCGGCGGCGGTGACCTGGCCGGTCCAGGTGGGGCAGCCGCCGCCGATGGCGTCGGCGTTCCAGCCCCGCGACAGTGTCCGGGCGAGAATCCAGGACGCCCGTGATCACGGAGCCGACGTGGTGTTGACCCAACGCGACGCCCGCCCGGCCGGGACCGGTACGCGAGTCCTCGCCGGTGAGGGTGGGGTCGGCAAGTCACAGCTGGCCGCGTGGTTCGCCCACCAGGCCGTCATCGAGCGGGACACAGATCTGGTCGCGTGGGTGCTGGCAGGCAGCCCGGAACAGATCATCACCGGCTACGCGCGGGCCGCGCTGCGGGTCGGCGTGCCGGGAGCCGACGGTACGGATCCGGCCGCCGACGCCGCCGCGTTCCGCGAATGGCTGCACACCACCGACCGGACCTGGCTGATCATCCTGGACGACATCACCGACCCGGCTCATCTGCGCGATTGGTGGCCGCCGCACCGGCCGACCGGCTGGACACTCGCCACGACCCGCCGGCGCGACGCCGCCCTGGCCAGCGGCGGCCGGCGAAGCATCGACATCGGCGTGTACAGCCCCGACGAATCCCTGGCGTATCTGACCACCCGGCTCACCGAAGCCGAACGTCCAGGGCTGCTCGACGCGGGTGCCGCTGACCTGGCCGCCGCCCTCGGGCACCTGCCCCTGGCGTTGTCCCACGCCACGGCCTACATGATCGACCAGGCGATCGGGTGCACGGCGTATCTGGCTCGCTACACCGCCGCCGCGCCGTTGGCGGAGGTGATGCCCGCCGACAGCGACCCCGACGACTACGGCCGGCCAGTCGCGGTCACGCTCCTACTCGCCCTGGACGCCGCCGACCAGGCCAATCCAGTCGGGCTGGCCCGCCCAGCCCTGGCGTTGGCCGCCATGCTCAGCCCCGACGGCCACCCCGACGACTTGTGGAAAACCGCTGCGGTCACCGCCTACCTGTCCGAGCAGGTCGACCGAGCCGTCACCGCCGACCAGTCGGCCCTGGCGCTACGGACACTGCACCGCTACGGCCTGCTGACCCACGCCCCCGCTGACGGAGCCCGAGCTGTACGGGTCCACGCGCTGACCGCCCGCGCCACCCAGGAAGCCAGCACGATCGACCCGGCAACCGTTGTACGGGCTGCCGCCGACGCGCTGCTGCAACTATGGCCAGAGCTCGACTACTCCACCACCACACTCGTGGATGTGCTGCGGACCAACACCACTACCCTAGCTGGCCTCGGTGGTGACCTGCTGTGGCATTCCGACGGACATCCACTGCTGCACTGGGCCGGCACCAGCCTCCTGCGGTCCGGACTGCACGCCCTCGCTATCGGCTACTGGCACCGAATAGTCGACGACGCGGTGCGGCTGCTCGGCGACGACCACCCGAACACGATCACCGCCCACGCCGAACTCGCCGCCTCCTACTGGCAGGCCGGCCGCACCACCGACGCCATCACCATCGAGGAACGGGTCGTCACCGACCGGGTGCGGCTCCTCGGCAACGACCACCCGGACACGCTCACCGCCCACGCCAACCTCGCCGCCTCCTACCGACAAGCCGGCCGCACCACCGACGCCATCACCATCGAAGAAAAGGTCGTCACCGACTCCGTGCGGCTCCTCGGCCACGACCACCCGAACACGATCACCGCCCACGCCAACCTCGCCACCTCCTACTGGCAGGCCGGCCGCACCACCGACGCCATCACCATCCTCGAACAGGTCGTCACCGACCGGGTGCGGCTCCTCGGCCACGACCACCCGGACACGATCACCGCCCACGCCAGCCTCGCCACCTCCTACTGGCAGGCCGGTCGCACCACCGACGCCATCACCATCCTCGAAAAGGTCGTCACCGACCGGGTGCGGCTCCTCGGCCACGACCACCCGAACACACTTACCGCCCACGCCAACCTCGCCGCCTCCTACCGACAAGCCGGCCGCACCACCGACGCCATCACCATCCTCGAAAAGGTCGTCACCGACCGGGTGCGGCTCCTCGGCCACGACCACCCGAACACACTCACCGCCCACGCCAACCTCGCCGCCTCCTACCGACAAGCCGGCCGCACCACCGACGCCATCACCATCCTCGAAAAGGTCGTCACCGACCGGGTGCGGCTCCTCGGCCACGACCACCCGAACACGCTCACCGCCCACGCCAACCTCGCCGCCTCCTACCGACAGGCCGGCCGCACCACCGACGCCATCACCATCCAGGAAAAGGTCGTCACCGACTCCGTGCGGCTCCTCGGCCACGACCACCCGAACACGCTCACCGCCCACGCCAACCTCGCCGCCTCCTACCGACAGGCCGGCCGCACCACCGACGCCATCACCATCCAGGAAAAGGTCGTCACCGACCGAGTGCGGATACTCGGCGACGAACACCCGCACACCGTGGCAGCAGTTCAGGCACTGCGTGCGTGGCGGGCCGGGGCATAGCTTCGATCCGTTGGCGCTGCCGGTCTGCCCTATGTGGCGAGAAGGACCTACCGAGGACCCACGCCGTCTTCCAGTACCGACTGCCTTCGCCTACTTGGACCGCGCACCCATAGGACCTGAAGATCATTTGTCGTAAAACCTGGATTCCATCGGCGTGTCGTCCGTATCCACATCAACTGATCTTGGTGACCGCTGTATCGCTGAGGTGGACGCCGCAGTGTGTCGTCACCGCTTCGGAGTAAGCCGCCGGAGTCCAGCGAGTTGGACGAACACTTCTCGGCGCTCGACCGCGTCGCCGGCCGCGTCCAACTCGTAGCCATCGAGCCAGCACCACCCGTGGTACGTCTGCCGCTCGTCGCGGCGGATGACCCGGAAGCGGATCGGTCGCGCGGCGAACTGGACGCTCGCCGCACGGTTCAGCAGCACCACGTCACCGGCGGCCGGCAGTCGCGGCCGTACGGGCTCACTCACCCTCAGGACTGGGGTCGATCGGCCGGGTCGGGCAGCCCCTGTTGGCGACGGGTTCACACTCCCCGCATGCGGGCACGTCGCCGTCGCCACGACACTCGATGATCACGGCTGCCGGTACGGTGTGGCAGTAGGCGCACGTCGGCACCTTCCGGGTCAGCACACCCGGACGTACGAGCGCGTCCTTGTACGGGCGCACCATCACCAGCGTGCCGGAGCGCTCCGGATCGTCGCTGATCTCCGGCCCCATCACGATGATCCAGGACTGCCACGGCACGTCCGGGCCGATCTCGGCCACCGTCAGCCGCACCGGGCGCAGCCCGTCCAGATGGTCCGCCGCCCGGACATCGACCACGTCACCGGGGCGCAGCCGCACCGGCAGGTAGGCGGCGACCGGCGGCTCCGACGCCCCGACCGGCCACAACCCGGCGTACGCCAAAACGGCGCGGACCCGCTTCGCCCGCCCCGGGTCGACCCGCTGCAGTACGGCGAACGCCCGCCGGAACCGCTCACAGAAAGCGGGCGTGCCGCAGCTTCGACACTCCACCGTGGCACGTACCGGCATGTGCTGGTTGACCAGGGCGACCGCCCGGTTCGCCACCAGAGACGCCGGCCGGGGCGGCGGCACGTTCCGGGCCAGCCGCCACACACCTGCGGTGGTGTCGTAATGACCGGGGTTGCGAATCGGAAGCCGTCCCCGCCGGGCCGCCGCGAGGTTACGCACAACCCGCGATCCGTTCGCGTTTCCGATCCCGTCGTCGTGCCGCACATCGTCCCCCTTGAGTCCGGTGGAGTGGGGACCCGGCGGATGGTGCCGTGGCGTTCGGGGAGTGTGAACACACCCACCCGCCGGGTCCCTTCCACCCTGGACTGACAGGCCCTCAAAAGAGAAGATGGATCGGCGGATCAGAGAGAACGAATCACCCGAACGCCATGCATGGAGGTCAAACAGTGCCACCTGAGGAATTGTCGCGCGGTTCTGGAGAGGGCCTGGAGAACATGAAGACGATGAGCCCAAGCGAGTATCTGATCATGAGTCTTCGTCGCTGCCGCGAGTCAGCAGGCATGACACAGGAGCAGTGGGGGTCGAGCATCGGGTACTCGGCGCAGCACGTGAGTGCGATCGA
This sequence comes from Solwaraspora sp. WMMD406, assembly GCF_029626025.1. Lineage (NCBI taxonomy): Bacteria > Bacillati > Actinomycetota > Actinomycetes > Micromonosporales > Micromonosporaceae > Solwaraspora > Solwaraspora sp. WMMD406. Next base: position 3,811,011 of record NZ_JARUBF010000001.1, on the reverse strand, counting down.
ACGCGGCAGCCGCGCGGCACTGCCGGACTATCTCACCAGGGTGGACGGCCGCTACGGGACGACGCTGACCCACTTCTACACGAACTTCCTGCTCGGGGAGACCGCCCCGGTGTGGCTCCGCGAGTGGATCGAGATCGAGCGCGAGGCGGTGATGCTTCGCTGGTTTGAGCCATCGATGATTCCTGGCTTGCTCCAGACCGAGGCGTACGCACGGGCGATTCTGTCGTGGGGTGGACTGTCGACGGCGGTGGAGATCGAGCAACGGCTAGCGTCGCGGATGGAAAGGCAAGCGGTCCTGCGCCGTGAGCCGACGCCACCTCTGGCGTTCTTCCTGCTGGACGAACAGGCGCTCCGGCGGGATTTTGGAGACGCCGCCATGATGCGGGAGCAGTGCGAGCGCCTGTTGGAGGCAGCTCAGCTGCCCCACGTTCACCTACAGGTGATCCCATCCGGTGCCGGGCTGCACGCCGGCCTGGCTGGCGCGTTCATCCTCGCCCGAAGTCCGGACGGTGCCGAAGCCGCCCACACCGACGCAGCCCTGGAAGCCGGGATCACCGACCATCCCGAGAAGGTTGCAGCGCTCCATGCCCGATGGGACGCTATACGGAGCGAGGCCCTGCCGCATTCAGCGGCAGTCAAGATGATCAAGGAAGTGGCAGAGACATGGACATGACCCGGGAACCGAACTGGCGGAAGTCCAGCAGGTCCGCAAACGGCGGGTCTACCTGCGTCGAGGTGGCTGACAACCTTCCCGGCCGCGTCCTCGTCCGGGACACCAAGGACCGCGACGGCGGAACGCTCACCTTCAGCCCCACCGCGTGGTCGGCGTTCGTCACCGACGTGACCGGCAAGCCCTGAACCATCGCGCGATCCGCGCAAAGCCGTAGGCCGTACCGGAGCCCCGATCCCGCCGCGAACCGGGTATCGGGGCTCCGGTCGTCCCTGGCGTCTCGCCAGCAGGTTCGGCTGGAACGTTTGGCGCGGGTAGGAACCCCTACAAGGGCGTCGCCGATTCCATCATGGACCATCGGCGGCGCACTTTTTATTCGACTTGCGTAGGGTATATTCGTTGATGAATTTGAGGAAGTGCACACATCTCGCAGCTACGTCGACGCTGAGCATTGTTGTTGGGATTGGCGGATGCACCGGCGGTAACGAAGATGCAACGCCACCCACACCGGAGCCACGCACGCCGGAGACTCCGGCCACGCTGCCACTCCCGGAGATCGAGGCCCCTCCCAGCCCTCAACCAGGGATGGAGACCTTGCTTACGGTGTCACCGACAAGTGGGGCCACGGCAGCCGGCACGGTACGAGCCGAAGCTGGTGCCATCTGGGTCAACGTTGACTGCATTGGCGGAATCCTTGAGATAAGTCTGAATGACGATGTACAACTTCCGATCACCTGTAGCGAAACCGAAATAACGCCTTCCGGGAACCGCATCGGGTATTCCTCGGCCCGTGAGATAACCGTGACAGTTCAAGCCTCACCGGAGGTGCTCTGGAGCATGAGAATAGAACAGGAGGGCCCGACCGGCAGACCGTAACGGCGCGGGCGGGGTCAGCGGCTGCGGCCGAAGGCGTCGACGAAGCCCCACCGGCCGGGGATGTCGAGCAGTTCGATCCGGCCGATCCCCGCCGGCAGATGCGGTCGGACGATCGCGTGCTCACCCTTCGGTTCGAGGCCGAGCACCGTACGCAGCAGCATCAGCGTCGCGCCCGCCGACCACGAGTGCGGGCTGCAGGCGGCCGGGAGGCGCACGGGATACTTCGTCAACGCCCGGTCGTAGCCGGCGAACGCGCCCGGCAACTGGCCGCCGAAAAAGCGGGCCGCGTCGATCATCGCACCGGCGATCCGGGCCGCCTCGTCGTCGAGCCCGTACCGGCGCAGTCCGAGGGCGATCAGCGAGTTGTCGAACGGCCAGATCGTGCCGGTGTGAAAGCCGACCGGGCTGTAACGCCCCTCCCCCTCGGCAAGGGTTCGCACACCCCAGCCGGAGAACATCCGCCGGTCCATCAACCGCTCGGCGACCTGCCGGGCCTTGTCATGATCGGCGATGCCGCTCCACAGCAGATGTCCCATGTTGGAGGCGCACGCGTCGATGTGAGCGTGGTCGGCGTCGATCCCGAGCGCGTAGTAGCCACGGTCGGCGATCCAGAAGTCCTGGTTGAACCGCTGCTTCAGCTCCTCGGCCGAGCGTTCGAGCCGGTCGGCGTACGCCGGATCGTTCCACACCTCGCGGGCCAGTCGGGCACCGCGCCGTTTCGCGTCGTACGCGTACCCCTGCAGTTCGCAGGTGGTGCGCGGACCCGCCGGCAGTCGACCGTCGCCGTACGAAATGCCGTCGGGGGTGTTCTTCCAGCACTGGTTCTCGATGCCGAAACGCTCGTTGCGGCGGGTGAACCAGAGGTATCCGTCGCCCATCAGGTCACCGTGCTCGTCGATCCACGCGAGGGCGTTGCGGCCGTGGAACTCCAGCTCATGTAGCAGGTCGTCGTCACCGGTCCAGCGACGGTATTCGTCGAGCAGGACGACGAACAGCGGAGTGGTGTCCGCCGCCCCGTAGTAGGGACAGGCAGCGACCTCGGCGAAGCCGGCCCGCTCGCCGAGCCGGAACGTCTGCAGAATCTTGCCCGGCTCCTCCTCGGCGAAGTCGTCGAACCGGGTGCCCTGCAGATCAGCGAGGGTGTGCAACACCCCGGGCACCAGCTGCGGAACGAACGGCACCGCCTGCAGGCAGGTGATGAGGCTGTCCCGGCCGAAAATGCTCATCAGCCACGGCAGACCGGCGCCGAGGACCAGCTCGCCCCGGGAGTTGCCGACGAACCGCAGCGATTCCAAGTCGATCAAGCTCCGCCGGTACGCCTCGTCGAGCGCCGCCGAATCACACGACAGCGTCGGCGCCGACGCCAACCAGTCGGCGAGCACCCGGCCCAGTTCCACCTTGGCAGGTGCGTCGTAGACCGGTGCCGCCACCCGGATGTCGCGCCCCTGGGCGCCTCTCGTCCAGGGAATCAGCTGAAATGTGGTGTGCCACGCCTCGTGCGGTGCGATCCGTACGTCGAAGGTCATCCCGTGGTCGTCGACCACCCCGTCAGCGCTGCTGGTGATCACGACCTCGCGGCGCAGGTTCTCCCGCTGGTAAAGCAGGCGCAGAGTCCGCTGCTCGACCGTCGTGGAGGTCTTGCCCTTCTTGCGGACGTCGGCGAGCGCGGTGATGTCGGCGAAGTCGGTGCCCATGTCGAGCCGGATCCGCAGCTCGGCGTCCACGTTGCGATGATTGAGCACGGTCAGTTGTTCCAGGAACACCCCGCCGCCGACCGACCGCTGCCGGATCACCGAGATGTCCGCGTCGACGTAGTGGGTCGGTTCTCCGGGGACGAGGAAGAAGCGCAGCTCGTAGTAGTGCAGGTCGTCAACGGACAGGGCGTGCATCCGCTGGCCGTCGATGGTCAGGTCCCAGGTCGACAGGTACCGCGTGTCGTCGTTGAACAAGCCGCTGGGTGAGTCGGTCGAGGGCAGAATGTCACCCCGGCCGTCGCTGACCATGAACATGTTGCCGTCCAGGATGCTGGCGCGGTCGAGGTCCTTCACCAGTCACCGTCGCCGCGTCGGGCCAACTCCGTGCGGACCGACTCCGGGCGACGCCGGGTCAGCTCGCGGGGACGGCGTGCCCCAACGGTGTCCGGCAGGATCCACCGGACGCCCAGCAGGAGCGGAAACAGCCCTTCGACGGTGTACGCGTACCGGATGAACGCCGGCTCGATCCGCTCCTCACCGCGCAGGATCCGGTCGAACAATGCGCTGTCGATCGAGACCACGCAGTCGGCGTCGGCGTCGGACTCCTCCGCGTGCACCTGGCCGCCGTGAAACCGCAGCCGCCAATGCGTGTCGCGATCCTCATCGTCGCGGTCGGGCACGTCGCGGTCGGGCACGTCGCGGTCGTCGTCGCGTACGTCGAAGCGGAGGGTGCCGTCCAGTCCCGGCGGCACCGGCCGCGACGCCCCGCTGTCGAGCGCTGCGAAGAAGGCCCGCGCCGTCGCCGACATCGTCACCCCCCGCGTCGTCCCTCGACGTGAGTCTGGCTTGACGAGCGGGCTACCGGCCGCCGGATCCCCCCGGATTCACCCGGTCGGGACGCCCGGCGGGAGCGTCGACACGGCCGGTGGGATCGTCGACACGGCCGGTGGGATCGGCGAGAGCGTCGTCGGCGTGGAGATCGGCACCGGTGCCGGCACCGGAGTCGGCACCGGCGCCACCGGGTGCGACGCCGCGTCGAACAAGCCGTCGAAGACGGCGACCCGGTCGAAAGCCATCGCGTACGCCCTGGCGCGCCGCTCCAGGTCGGCCTTCTCCTCCGCCGGCATCTCCAACACGACCCGGTCGACCGTCTCGGCCAGCGCGACGATGTCCCCCGGCTCGACGATGACGGCCGTGTCACCGACCGCCTCGCCGGTGCCACCGGTCAGGGTCGTCACGATCGGCCCGCCACCGGCGAGCATCTTCTCCGCCAACGCGATGCCGAACGTCTCGACGAAGTCCGGCTCCGGCTTGGTGGGCAGCACGTACGCCGCGCACCCGGCCATCAGCAGCGGCTTCTCGGTGTCGTCGACGTCGGTGAGGAAGGTGATCTGGTCGTCTTCCTTCGACATCGCCTGTACGTGCTCCAGCGCCGGCCCGGTGCCGGCGACGACCAGCCGCACCTGTTCGCGGCAGCGCATCTGCCCGTACGCGATGACCAGGTCGTAGATGCCCTTGGCCCGGGCCACCCGGGACAGGAACAGCAGGTAGCCGCCCCGTTTCAGGCCCCGTCGGGCGAGCGCGGCGTCCACCGCCGCCGGATCCGGATCGAGGTACGCCGAGGTGTCGATCGGCGGATAGCTGACGGTCACCCGGCGGCGGCACTCCTCGGCGAACCGGGTGCCGCAGCGGGCGTCGACCTGCTCCGCCGAGGCGACGATCTCGTCCCGGGTGTAGTCCGACACCGCGACGAGTTCGTCACTGGCCAGGAACGTCGTGAACAGGACCGTGGCGGCACCGAGCTGCCCCTCCCGCAGGCAGGACATGATCACGTTGGTGACGTCGGAGCCGACCGCCTTGGCGATCGTGCGTACGTCCGGCGCGAAGCCGGCCGCCCGCGCCGCCGCCACCGCGTCGTTGACCACCGTCGTGTGCGGCACCAGATACATCGACAGGCACACCGTCGGCACACCGTCGGCGAGCAGTTCGACCAGGCGGCCGGTCAGCCCGGCGAGGTGCCGGCCGTCGGGCACCCGGTAGTCGCCGACCGGCTCCGGCCGTTCCACCGTGATCCCCGGGCTGTACGGCAGCAGCCGGTCCAGCGGCTTCAGCGGCAACCCGGCCGCCTGCAGCGCCGGAATCGGCCAGGTCAGCAGCCGTACGTCGTCGAAGCCACGGGTCAACGCGACCTCGGCGAGGTTACGGGCCTCCCCCGAATGGCCGCAGATCACCGGGTCGGCGCGGACGACGATGACGAGGCGGCGGGACGGTCTGGTCATGGGTTTTCCTTCGGGCTGGCGCGCGGCGCGGGCAGGGACGGTGGACGGCTCTCGCATCCCCAACCCGACGGCCGCGGCCCCAACCGCAGGTGCAACCGGCCGCCGCGGTGCACGTCGGCGGCGTTCAAATGGGTGGTGTGCAGCGGTTCGCCGTTGAAGGTGGCCGACTGGACGTACTGCGGTGCCGGTTCGGCGTCGACCCCGTCGACGCCGATCGGCGTCTCGCGGTGGCCGGTCGTCTCGATGACGAACTCCTCATCGCCGACCCGGATGGCGGCCCGCTCGAACGCGGGGGTGTTGATCAGAAACAGGCTCTGCCCGGCGACCGGGAACAGCCCGAGTGAGGCCCACACGTACCAGGAGCTGAGCCCGCCGGAGTCGTCGTTGCCCGGCAGACCCCCCGGCCCGGTGCCGAACTGCCAGGTCAACGCCGACTTCACCACCTGGGCGGTCCGGTCGGGCCGGCCGGCGTAGTGGTAGGCCCAGGGGGCTTCCATGTCGGGTTCGTTGTTCAGCCCTTCGAACCGGTGCAGCGCGTACCCGGCGGCCATCTCCGTCAGCGGCGGACGCCGACCCGGCTGCACGACCGGCGCGGCCCCGAAGCCGAAGAACCGGTCGAGCTTGTCGACGAACGCCGTGTCGCCGCCGGCCAGGGCGATCCGCGAAGCCATGTCGTGCAGCAGCCGGAACGAGTAGTTCCACTTGCCGCCCTCGTAGAACTCCGAGTCGCGCAGCAGGCCGGTCGCCGGGTCGAAGGCGTTGACCCACTGCCGGCTGCGCCGGTCGAGGTCGTCGGCGAGCCGCTGGTCGTTGAGCGCCCGCGCCACCTGGGCGGTGCAGTGGTACGCGTAGGCGAGGTCGAGGGTGTGCGAGATCGGATGCACCAGGCCGTGTTCGAAGAAGTCCTCGCCGTACAGTCGGCGCAGGTCGTCGACCATGTGCGCCAACGCCCAACTCCAGTCGACGCCTGGCCGGCCGAGCGCGTGGGCGTCGGCCAACGCGGTGTGCGCCAGGGCGCTCGCCTGCCGGAAGAACCGGTCGGCGCCGCGCGCCATCCGGTAGCCGATCGGGAAGTTGCCTTCCTCCTCGCAGACCCGGATCAGCGACTCCAGCAGGTCGCTCGCCCGGTGCGGGACGATCGCGGCGAGCAGCGGCAGCTGCGTCTTGTAGATGTCCCACATGGTGCAGATGTCGAACGCGTACGGGCCGGACGTCGGCCAGAACGGGCTTTCGTCGTCGGCGAAACACGGCTTGATCAGCGAGTGGTACAGCGCGGTCGCCATCACCGTACGGCGGGCGGGCGTACCGCCGTCGACCTGGACCCGGTCGACGTGCTGCGCCCACCGGACCCGGGTGGCAGCGTGCACCTCGTCGAAGCCGGGCTGGGCCAGCCAGCATTCCCGTTCCAGGTTCTGCCGGGCCTGGTCGCAGCCGCGCAGCGAGAAGCCGAGCCGCACCTCGACGGTCTGCCCGGCGGCGACCGGCCCCATGAACAGCATGCCGAACGGGCGCAGCGTGGTGTGCCGGATGCTGTCGAAGTCCAGCCGGGTGCCGCCGTCGATCAGCCGCCGGTCGTACCACAGCATCTGCCGCCAACCCGGGCTGTCGACCTCCAGGTAGACCGACAGCGGGACGCCTTCCATCACCACGGTGCCCTGCGCCCGGCCGTGCCCCATGCTTTCGGCCTGGGCTCGCAGCGGCACCGTACGGCCGATCTCGATGTCCAGCCCGCCGCAGGACAGGTCGATCACGACTCGGGCGTTGCGGTGCTCCGGGAAGGTGTAGCGGTGCACCGCGACCTTTTCGCCGACGGTGATCTCACAGCGCACCCCGGTGTCCAGGGTCGCCGCGTAGTAGCCGGCCGTGGCGACCTCGTCGTGCAGGGGCCAGGCCTGCCCGAGTGCGTCGAGCGGCTCCAACATCGGGGTGACCCGGACGTAGTTGTAGTACTTACGGATCGCCCCGGTGCCGGACTGCTGGAAGTGGGTGAACCCGGACGCCTGCAGCCGGTCGAACATCTCCTCGGGTACGCCCTCGGTGTTTTTGGCGTAGCGACCGTAGCCGGTCGGATAGGCACCCGAGTACGCGCAGGCCGACACCATGCCCAGCGGCGACGTGGCACCCGGATGAGTGTTGCCCACCTGCGGTTTCGGCCACCACCAGGTGGCGGCCAGGCCACGAGGCCGGGGCAGATCGGTCGCGGCGGTGCCGATGAACGGGTCGATGTCGTCGAGAATGCTCGGAGAGTACCGACGGCCGGCACCCGACGGGTTTCGGCCAGGTGAATCCTGGCCCCCGGCGACCCCACTGCGCGCGGCCGACAGGGACGCGGTCAGGCGAGGTGGGTGCCGAACCAGTCGGCGGCCATCGCGGCGGCCTGTTCGAGGGTGCCGGGTTCCACGAACAGGTGCGTCGCGCCCGGCACGACCCGCAGGACCGGGGGCACCGGCAACGCCGGCAACGCCGTCGCGGCGACCGCGTTGAGCTGCCGGACCTGAGGGTCCCGCTCCCCGACGATCAGCAGCACCGGGGCACGCACCTCGGGCAGCCCGTCGCCGGCCAGATCAGGGCGGCCTCCCCGGGACACCACCGCCCGTACCCGGTCCGGCCTGGCGGCGGCGGTGATCAGCGCGGCGGCAGCGCCGGTGCTGGCCCCGAACAGACCCAGCGGCAGAGCGCCGAGACCGGGTTGGTCACCGACCCAGTCGACGACCTCGGTGAGTCGCCCGGCCAGCAACGACACGTCGAAGCGCAACTCGGCGGTGACCGCATCCACGCCGGCCTCCTCGCGGGTCAACAGGTCGGTCAGCACGGTCGCCAGGCCGTCGGCGGTGAGCCGCTCGGCGACCGTACGGTTGCGCGGGCTCAGCCGGGAGCTACCGCTGCCGTGCGCGAACACCACCACCGCCCGCGCGTCCGGCGGCACCGTCACGTCGGCGTCGAGGACGACGCCGGTGGCGGGCACCCGTACCGGTGTGTTCAGGGCCACAAGACGGCGGGTACCCCGACCGTCGCCGGCCACACCTGCCCCGGCACGGGGACCTGGTCAGTGCTCGTCCTGGGCCCGTTCGACGAGATCCGCCCCGCGCCGGGCCGCCGCGCCGGCGTCGACGGTCAGGTCCGGGTCACCGGCCGGGCGGGGCACGCACAGCAGGAGCGCGCCCGGCCGGATCCTGACCACGAGGCGGCGACCCGGTGCGATCAGATCGCCGTCGAGTTCGCGGGGCTGGTCCCGGTCGCTGGAGATCGTGATCTCCCGACCCCGGTGGACCCGCATCCGCGGCACCCGGTCCCGGCGGCGCAGCAGCGCCCAGCCCAGCGTCAACCAATGCCCGACCGTACGGGGAGTCAGCACCGCCACGTCGAGCAGGCCGTCGTCGGGTTCGGCGTCGGCGAGCAGGGTGACGCCGCCCTGCAACCGGCCGACGTTGGCGACGAGCACGGTCCGCGCCCGGGTCCGGATCACCGGCTCGTCGTCGACCCGCAACTGGATGCGCATCGGCCGGTCGCGCAGGTGCCGCAGTGCCCCGACGACGTACGCGGGCCAGCCGATCCGGGCCTTGGCCTTCTCCGACGTCGCCTCCAGCATCTTCGCGTCGAAGCCCATGCCGGCCATCACCACGAAGTAGCGGTCGTCGAGCTGACCGACGTCGAGTCGACGCCGGCCGAGTTCGACGGCGACCTCCAGTCCGGCGGCGAGGTCGGTGGACAGGCCGAGGTTGGCGGCGAGCAGGTTGCCGGTGCCGGCCGGCAGGATGGCCAGCGCCACGTCCGTACCGACCAGTCCGGCGACGCAGGACATCACGGTGCCGTCACCGCCGCAGGCGAAGACGACCTCGACACCGGCGTCGACGGCCTGCCGGGTCGGCCCCTCCCCCGGGTCGTCGACCGTGGTCGAGAACCACAGCGGCTCGGCCCAGCCCGCTTCGGCCAGCGCACCGTCGACAGTCGCCCGCAACGCGTCGAGGTCGTCGACCTTGGCCGGGTTGACCACCACCGCGCTGCGTACCGCGCCGGGCCGCGTACCTACCGCTTGTTCGTTCACCGCGTCAGTGTGGGCCACGCCGGGCACTCCAGCCAGTCGAGTTGGTCCTTGTCGGACACGTACCGGACCGGGTGCCGGACCGGGTGCCGGACGCGCACCTGACCGAGTGCCGGACCGGGTTCGCGCGGTCCGTCACCCGGCGGCCCGACCGACGGTTGTCACAACGGGTGACCAGACCGGACACCCATTGACAGATCACTACGTCCACGTCCAGGATGGGCGCATCATACCGGCCGCCGCCTGCTGATTCGCCCTTCGCCCTGATGCCCCTGACGGTTGCCGCATGCCGGGGACGGAGTGCTGGCAGCCCCGAACGACGCGGCCGTGTCAGGCCGTCGACCCCTCCGGTCCGTCGCGGATGTCGGTACTTCGCCCTGCATGCCACTCGATCAGTGGCACCGCACGTGAAAGGCAGCGCACAATGTCCCCCTTTTACCTGCCACAGGCACGAAGAAACCTCGTCTCGCCGTTTCGGACCGCTCCGCATCCGGGCCACCCGTCCCGGACCCGCCGGAACCTGGTCGCGGCGATCGCCGTGGTGGCCGCCTGCGTCATTCTGGCCAGTCCCGCGACCGCGGTGACCGCCGCCGCACCCGACGAGGACCGGCCGGTCCCGGTCACCCTCGAACGGATCGCCGGCGAACAGGCCAGCGTCGTGGAGGTGATGGTGGCCGACCGCGACGAACTCGACGAACTGGTCGCCACCGGGGTCGACCTGGACCACCACATCTCCGCGACCGAGGCGGGCATCGTGGTGCACGCGGTGGTGACACCCAACGAGGTCGCCGGGCTCCGGTCGGCCGGCTACCGGATCGGCCGGACCCTGTACGACTCCGATGACACCGACGACCGGCTCGCCGAACGGGAGTCGATCATCGCGGCGCACGAAGCCGACAACCAGGCGTTCACCGCCCAGGTCGAGCAGAACTCCAGCGCCTCCGACATCAGGATCATCCGGGCGGACTACTACACCTCCGGCACCAACCAGGTGCTGTCCGTCGAGGCGAAATGGGCCCAGGGCCAGACCTCCAGCAGCACGCTGAGCGTGGTCCGCGACTCGGGCCCCGGCACCGACCTCGGCTCCGGCGGCACCCAGAACATCTCGCGCTTCGTCGACGCCGGGGTGTACCTCTACCACCGGGGCGCGGCCGTCGTCACCGCCCGACCCGACCGGATCCAGATCACCAGCCCCACCGGTGACGTGGCGGTCGCCCAGGTCAAGGAGTGGCTGCCGATCTCCGGGGACGCGCCGGAAGGTCCGGGCTATCAGAAGGACTTCGTCACCAGCTACCTGACCCCGACCGAGTTGTACGACCGGATCAAGCGACTGGCTGACGAGTTCCCCCACCTCGCCGAGGTCGTCGAACTGCCGTACCAGACCAACGGCTACCGACGCAAGGCGCAGGCGGTGCTCGGCAACGCCACCGCCAACCGGGTGGCGATCGACTCGCACGCCTGGGGCCATGAAGGCGGCAACGACGTCACCGTCGAGTTCGCCCACCCCGGCGCCGCCGACCAGACGCTCAGCGTCACGGTCACCGGGTCCGCCGTACGGGTCGGTCTGGGCACCGACGCCGCCGGCACGGTGACCAGCACCGCCGCCCAGGTCGCGGCGGCGGTCAACGCGGCAGCGGGCGACCTGGTCACCGCGTACACCTATCGGGGCAGCGTCGGCGACGGCGTGGTGGCGCCGGTCGCGCCGACGGCGTTGAGCGACAACCTGAGCGCGCCGGCCACCGTCTCCCGCGACCCGCACCCGGTGTACGCGCTGCGGATCGGCAAGTACCGGGACGGTTCCCGCACCGGGGTGCTCGCCTACGCCCAGGAACACGCCCGGGAATGGGTGCCGCCGCTGGTGACGATCGAGACCGCCGAGCGGTTGCTGCGCAACCACGCCACCGACGAGAACACCAAGCGACTGCTGCGTACGCTCGACATCTGGATCGCCCCGTCGATCAACCCGGACGGCGGGCACTATTCGTTCTACGACTTCGCCTCGCAACGGCGCAGCATGACCAACCACTGCGCCGCTGGTGGGGCCACCGACGCGCTGGCCCGCAACTCGTGGGGCGTGGACAACAACCGCAACTACTCCGAGTACAGCCTTTTCGACGGCTATTCGGGCGCGTCGACCAGCTGCACCAGTGACGTCTACGCCGGCCCGAGCGAGCTGTCGGAACCGGAGAACAAGAACCTGGACTGGCTGGCCAGCCGACCCAACATCAAGTTCTCGATGAACCTGCACTCGTCGGGCAACTACTTCATGTGGTCGCCCGGCTCCTACGCCACGCCGGGCCGGCTCTCCGCGCCGCGCCCGAACCTGGCCGAGGAGTCGTTCTTCTGGGGATCGTCGGCGCGGATTCTGACCGCGATCAAGCGGCACCGCAACCTGGCGGTGACCCCGGCCCGGACCGGGCCGATCGCCGACGTGCTCTACTCGGCGGCCGGCAACTCCGGGGACATGCTCTGGTACAAGTACGGCATCTACGCCTGGAACTTCGAGGTCGGCACCTCGTTCCAGCCCACCTGGACCGAGGCGCACGAGCAGACCCTGGAGTATTCCAACGGGCTGGTCGAACTGATGCGGGTGGCCCGCGACTACGACAAGGACAAGAAGCGGCCGACCAGCGCGCTGGTGGTCTCCCCCGGCGCGACCGAGGGCATGGTCGACATCCAGTTCGAGGTGAGCGAACCAGCGGCGGTCTTCTACACCCTCGACGGCGGCAAACCGACGTACGAGTCCACCCTGTACGCCGCCGCCGGGGTCCGGGAGGGCGCGGAGACCCTGACGGTGCCGTACGGCACCAAGGTCTTCTGGTTCTCGGTCGACGCCGCCGGCAACATCGAGAAGAACTACGACCCGACCACGGACGCCAAGAACTGGAACCGGGGCTTCGCGATCCTGTCCGGCACCTGACGCCACCAGACCTGACGGCGGCGCGGCCGTGGCGTCCCCTGCCACGGCCGCGCCGCCGCTACGGGCGGCAACGTCGGGGTGTCTGTCACGCTTGGAGGCGTGACCACCCCGTATGGCACCCGGACCACTGACACCCGCCGCCGCCGGAGCGCTCGCCGGCGGGTCACCTGGATCGTCGTGGCGGCCGGCCTGGTGGCGGCCGTGGCCGCCGTCGCGGCGGTCGCCGTACCCATGTTGTCGCCCCCGGGCCCGCGTCCGCTGTTCCAGCTTCCGGTGCCCTGCGGGGAAACCTGGCAGCTCGGCACCTACCCCGGGCACGACGACTACGACGTCGACCTGTTCCCGCTCGACGGCGAACCTTGGGGGCGGCCGGTGTTGGCGTCCGCCGCCGGGACGGTCACCGTGGCGGGGATCAACGGATCGTTGGGCGGACGGACCCCGGAGGATCCGGACGGTCCACGTGGACGGGGCGGCGGCTACTGGGTGAAGATCGACCATGGCGGCAAGTGGGAGACGCAGTACCTGCACCTGCTCGAACCGCCGCTGGTGCGGGCGGGGCAACGGGTCGCCCAGGGGGAGCAGATCGGGCTGCTGGGCAGTACCGGAGCCTCGGGTGCGCCGCATCTGCACTACGAGCAACGTCGGGGCTGGCAGAAGGTCGAGACCTACTTCGACGGCGAGCCGTCGGGCATCACACACGACGACGTCGAATACACCGTCACCCGGACGAGCAACAACTGTCCGCCGGCCGGCTAGGGCAAGCGCCGGACCCGAAATATTTCGGTCGGTTTTCAGATAACTTCCGGATAACGGATCTCCATGACACCGGTGGACGCCGACCGGCCCCGGTTAGCATCCACAAGCCTGGATGCAGTGGCACGTCTCCCGGGCACCGTCCTCTACGTGCCGTCTTGTCCGCCCAAGGAGCGACATATGCCCCCCGGGTCTCCCCCCGCTCGATCATCACAGCTGCTCGCCGGTTTCGTCGCGTTCGGTCTGGCCGCGCTGGCCGGGTCGGTGCCCGCCGCCGTCGCCGCCGCCCCGACCGACGGTGCCGCCCCGAGCGCGGCCACCGACGTCCTGCTCGCCAACGACTTCGAGTCGGACACGTACACGCCGTGGAGCGCACGTGGCGCGGCCACGCTGGCGATCACCACCGAGGGCCGGGACAGCGCGCACAGCCTGTCGGTCACCGGCCGTACCGCCGACTGGCAGGGTGCGGCGACCAGCGCGACCGCGCTGTTCGACCCCGGCGTGGCGTACTCGGTCACGGCCTGGGTGAAACTCCCGGCCGCCACGGAGGGCTCGGCCGGCGTCCACTTCACCGTCGAGGCCACCCCCGCCGACGGCGGCGACAACAGCTACACCTGGATCGGCGACAACGTCGTCACCACCGCCGACAGCTGGGTCCAGATCGGCGGCACGTACACGATGCCCGCCGGGCTGAGCTCGGCCACCCTCTACGTCGAGGCCGAGGGGACCACCCCGTACCTGCTGGACGACGTGCTGATCACCGGACCGGGCAGCCAGCCGGACGTGGTCACGGTGAGCGCCGTCGACTTCGAGGACGGCACCACCGGCAGCTGGACGGCCAGTGGCGACCCGACCCTGGACGTGGTCGACGACGCCGACGGCAAGGTGCTGGCGGTCAGCGACCGGACCGAAGGGTTCGACGGGCTGCAGAGCCCCGCCGGGATCTTCACCCCCGGACTCACCCACACCTTCGCCCTGCGGGCGCGTCTGGCACCCGACGGACCGGCCTCCTCCGGGTTCCGGTTCGTCATGAAGCCGGACTACACCTGGATCGGCGACACCACGATCACCGCCGACGAGTGGACCACGGTCACCGGGACGTTCACCGTTCCCGGCGACGCCGACCCGGCCGAATACCAGGTCTACCTGGAGGCAGCCGACGCGACGGCCGCCTACTTCGTCGACGACATCCTGATCACCGCCCCCGCCGACGGACCGGGCGGACCGGAACCCGGCACGATCGTCATCGACACCGACTTCGAGGACGGCCTCGACGGCTGGGGGCCGCGCGACAGCGGTGCGGGCGCTCCGACGGTCGAGCTCACCGACGTCGCGCACGCCGGCGCGGCCGCCGCTGCCGTCACCGACCGGGTCAACCAGGGCGCCGGCATCAGCCGGGACGTGACCACGCTCTTCGAGACCGGCGTCACCTACGAGCTCACCGCGTGGTTGCGGTTCGCCGAAGGCCAGGCCACCGACGAGATCTGGCTGAGTCTGGCGAGTACGGCCGGCAGCAGCCAGTCCTTCAGCACCCTCGCGCAGTTCGAGTCGATCACCAACACGGGCTGGACCGAGGTGTCGGCCACCTTCACCGCGCCCACGTTCGACAGCGCCGCGCTGTACTTCGAAACCAGCTGGCAGGGTGCCGACGTGGTCGGCAACACCAGCGACTTCCTGGTCGACGACATCGTCGTACGGGTGCCCGAACCGCCGGTGATCGAGGACCTGACCGGAATCCACGAGACCACCGACTTCCCGGTCGGCGTGGCGATCGACAGCCGCGAGACGGTCGGCACCGCCGCGCAGCTGCTGACCCGGCACTTCAACAACATCACGCCGGAGAACCACATGAAGCCGGAGGCATGGTACGACGAGGAGCGCGCCTTCCGCCCGCACGAGCAGGCGATCGCCATGATGGACTTCGCCCAGGCCAACGACCTCGGTCTTTACGGGCACGTGCTGGTGTGGCACAGCCAGACGCCGGCGTGGTTCTTCCAGGACGCGGCGGGTGAGCCGCTGACCACCTCGGCGGCCGACCAGCAGGTGCTACGGGACCGGATGCGGGAGCACATCTTCGCGGTGGCCGAGTCGCTGAGTGAGCGGTACGGCCCGTTCGGCTCCGACACCAACCCGCTGAACGCGTTCGACGTGGTCAACGAGGTGGTCAGCGACAGCGGCGAGTACGCCGACGGGCTGCGCCGCAGCGAGTGGTACCGGATCCTCGGCGAGGAGTTCATCGACCTGTCGTTCGAGTACGCCGAGGAGGCGTTCAACGACGTCCACGCGGTCGCCGGCACCGACCCGGTGACCTTGTACATCAACGACTACAACACGGAGCAGAGCGGCAAGCAGGGCCGGTACAAGGCGCTGGTGCAGCGGCTGATCTCCCGTGGGGTGCCGATCGACGGGGTGGGTCACCAGTTCCACGTGTCGCTCGCCACGCCGGTCGCCAGCCTGGAGGCGGCGCTGGAGACGTTCGCCGAGTTGCCGGTGACCCAGGCGGTCACCGAGCTCGACGTCACCACCGGCACGCCGGTGACCGAAGCCCGGCTGATCGAACAGGGCTACTTCTTCCGGGACGCGTTCCGGATCTTTCGGGCGTACGGCGACGAGCTGTCGATCGTCACGGTCTGGGGCCTCAACGACGGTCGGTCGTGGCGGTCCGGCAACGGCGCGCCGCTGATCTTCGACGACGGCTTCCAGGCCAAACCGGCGTACTACGGCGCGGTGGACGCCGAGCTGCCGGCCCGGCTGCGCACCGCGAACGTCTTCGCCGGTGACGTCGCGCTGTCCCCGGGTGCCACC
This sequence comes from Solwaraspora sp. WMMD406, assembly GCF_029626025.1. Lineage (NCBI taxonomy): Bacteria > Bacillati > Actinomycetota > Actinomycetes > Micromonosporales > Micromonosporaceae > Solwaraspora > Solwaraspora sp. WMMD406. Next base: position 3,794,972 of record NZ_JARUBF010000001.1, on the reverse strand, counting down.
TCCGACCTGGAGTGGAGCAAACTGCCGCTGCACCAGATCGAGGACGTGGCCGGGTTCCAGTTGCGCTGGTCGGCCGACCATCTGACGGCGTACGTCACGGTCTCCGACGCGACGACCGACGGTGACGACCGGGTCGAGTTCGTGCTCGACGGTCAGACGTACCAGGTGTCGCGCGACGGCTCGGGTGACGTGCCGGCGGTGGCGACCGAACGGGCCGGCGGGTACGACATCGTCGCGCACCTGCCCGTCACCGACGCCGCCGAGGGCGACACGCTCACCCTGGACGTCCAGGTCACGGTCGACGGCACCACGTCCGGGTGGAACACGCCGGGCGCGGTCGGCACCCTCACCCTGATCGAGGAGCTGTCCTACCTGGAGGTCAAGCAGGCCCCGGTCGCGCCGGTCGTCGACGGTGCCGTCGACCCCGGGTGGGCCGACGCCACAGTGGTCACCACCGACAAGCAGGTGTCCGGCACCGACGGGGCGGTCGCCACGGTCCGGACGCTGTGGCGGGACCAGACGCTGTACGTGCTGGCCGAGGTGGCCGACCCGGTGGTGGACGTCTCCGGCTCCGACCCGTGGACGCAGGACTCGGTGGAGATCTACGTCGACGCCGGGAACGTCAAGAACGGGCCGTACCGCTACGACGACATGCAGGTACGGATCAACGCCGACAACGTGGTGTCCTTCGGCACCGGTGACGAAGGGTTCCAGGCGGCCCGGCTGGACAGCGCGACGGTACGCACCGACACCGGTTACACCGTCGAGGCGGCGATCAGTCTGCTGGAGTACGGCGGTGTCGGCACGTTCCACGGCCTGGACTTCCAGGTCAACGACGCGTCCGACGGGGCCCGTACGTCGATCCGCAACTGGGCCGAGCAGGAGGGCATCGGCTATCAGACGACCGCCCGCTGGGGCGTCGGCCAGCTGGTGTCGGATTCCAACGTCGACATCACGGTCCGGCGGTTCACCGAATGGGATTCGGACACTGGTGGCGGCTACTGCGCCGAGATCGTCGCGACCAACGACAGCGACGAGCCGGTCGACTGGAGCGGGGTCGTCGAGCTCGACGGTGACATCTACACGGCCTGGAACTTCGAACGGGAGAGCCTGGCGGACAACCTGTACCGGATCAACGGCGTGCGGTGGAACAAGACGTTGAAGCCGGGAGCCAGCACCTTCAGCGTGGGCTACTGCGCGACCTGGTGACCTGCCGCGTCGTCGTGGGTGACGCCTGCCGGCGTCACCCACGACGACGCGCACGCGCTACGTAAGACGTCGCGCACGCGCTACGTCATCGGGCACCGGCCATCGCCATGGTCCTGGTACCGATGAACTCCATGATCGCCTTGTTGATCTCGTCGGCGTGCGTCCACGGAATCCCGTGCGGCGCGCCGCGCAACGTGACCAGCTGGCTGCCCGGCACCATCGGCGCCAGGCGCTTTCCGGTCACCTCGTACGGCAGGACGGCGTCCTTGTCCCCCTGGATGATCAGGAGCGGGACGTCGATCCGGGGCAGATCCGGTCGGAAATCGGTGAGCCACGCGTCGACACAGTGCAGTGTCGCGATCGCGGACGCGCGGGCACCCACCTGCCAGTGGGCCTTGAACGCGTCCTCGCTAACCCGTTTGCCCTTGTTCTCGTCCCAGCTGAAGAAGTTCGTGACGAAGCTGGTCAGGTAGGCGAACCGGTCCTGGATCACCGCGTTCTTGAATCCGTCGAACAGGCTCTGGTCCACCCCTTCCGGATTGTCCGGCGTCTTCAACAGGAACGGGGCGAGCGGGCTGATGACGACGGCCTTGCTGACCCGCTGCGAACCGTAGACACCAAGATAGTGGATCACTTCCCCGGTCCCCATCGAGTGCCCGACCAGGATCGCGTCCCGCAGGTCGAGCTCGCGCATCAGGACGTCGAGATCCGCCGCGAAGGTGTCGTAGTCGTAGCCCATCGCCGGCTGGCTGGAGTTGCCGAAACCACGTCGGTCGTACGTGATGGTCCGGTAACCTGCGGACAGCAGCGGCTCCACCTCCTTTTCCCAGGACGAACCGCTGTACGGGAAGCCGTGGATCAACACCACCGGCTGGCCCGCGCCGTGGTCCTCGTAGTAGAGGTCGATCGGGGCGGAGTTCTCGCGCCCCACCGTCACGAATGGCATGGCCTGTCCCCTCTGTTCAGCTGCGACAATTACCTGCTGATTCGAGGATGCGGTGCCGCGGCCGACGTCCGCAGACGTACGGATCACTTGGATCCGGTCGGGGAACAGAGTCATCCGCGCCGGGTGATCGCTACGGTACCGGCGACGCCTGCAGCAGGGCCCGCAGAGCGATCTCGTCCACCGGCTTCGACAGGGAATAGCCCTGACCGTAGTCGCAGCCCAGGACGGCCAACTCGGCGCGCTGCCGGTCGTTTTCGATGCCTTCGGCCACCGTACTGAGCCGTAGCCCCGGGCTCATCGACATGATCGCGCCAAGGACCGACAGCGCGGCCGGATCGCCACCGCCGATCCGCGCCACGAACATCTTGTCGATCTTGAGCTCGTAGATCGGATATCGGTGCAGGTGCCCCAAGATCGGGAACGCCCGGCGGACCACCGGTAGCAGCGGCTGGTTGGGCTTGACTCCGACCCAGGCTTGAAGGGCAGCGGACCGTCGATGCCAACGGTCACGCCGCGCCTGCGTACAGATCGCCGCCGATCGTCCTCGACGGACGCCCGCACCCACGAAACGGCTGTGCCCAGGGGTCATGCGGGCCAGCCTACGGCGCGCGCGCTTACCACATGTGATCGACACTCCTGTACGGCGGGTCCAGGATGGCCAGCGTGAATGGACTGACCAGGCAGTTGGGTCCAACATGGCTGGTTCACCGATGTGCCGGCCACGAGAAGGCTCTCCGGCGCGGCGTGGCACAGTGCTACGGCGGAAGGGGGGCTACGGCGGCGGGGCGCTACGGCGGCGGGGCGGGCGCCAACGGTTCGGCCGCGACGTCGGTGTACGCCCGGCCCAGGAGGTCCACGACAGGTGTGGCGGCCAGCGGCCGGCCGTCGACCTCGGCGACCGGTCGCAGCCCGATCGCGGCGTTGGTGACGAACGCGCCGTGCTGGTGATCCAGCTCCTCGACCGCGATCGGCGTCGACCGGCAGCGCAGACCGATCGTTCCGGCCGCCGCCGTCAGCAGCCGCATGGTTACGCCGGGCAGGCACGGACCGGCCGGCCAGACGACCTCACCGTCGCGGACGACGCCGATGTTCCAGGTGGGTCCCTCACCGATCCGACCGTCCGAGTCGACGAACAGCGCGTCGTCGAAGCCCGCCGACTGGGCGCGCCGCCGGTGGTGCACCGCCGCGAACAGGCCGGTGTGTTTCACCTGCGGCAGGTCACGCTGGTAGCGGCGACTACCGAGCCGCAGCGGGGCAGGTGGCGTCTCGGTGGCCGCCGGCCGGGTGGTGACCAGGATCCGGGGCCGGTCGGCCCGGCCGGCGGACGCGGACAGGCCGCCGTCGGGGTCGAAGACGGTCACCCGGACGATCCTCGGCCCAGGCGGATACCCGGCGAGCGCGGCCCGGATCAGCGTCCGTACCCGGTCGGGGTCGAGGTCGCTGTCGAACACGGTCCGACAGTCGTCGCGGAGCCGGTCCAGGTGCAGCCGAAGACCGCGCACTCCCCCGTCGGCGACCGTCATCGTGGTGAAGTGGCCGTGATTGTGCAGCGCCAGGGCGCCCACCTCGGCCACCGTCACCGGCCTGCCGTCCAGTTGCATCCTGACCCCGTCCTGACCCCGTCCGGATCCTGGTCGCCGCCCTGTACCTCGTCGCCGACCGCCCTGGTCGCCGTCCGCCAGCCGAAGGTCAACGGGCCGAACGGGTCGCCACACCGTACGCGGTGAGCAGCGCCCGCGCCTTGAGCATGGTCTCGGCGTACTCCTCGGCAGGGTCGGAGTCGAGCACGATCGCCCCGCCCGTACCGATGGTGGTGCCGTGCTCGGTGGTGACGGCGGTGCGGATCACGATACTGAGGTCGGCGCCGCCGCCCAGGCCGAAGTAGCCGAGCGCGCCGGAGTAGACGCCACGCGCCTCGTGTTCCAGCCGGTCGATGATTTCCATCGTCCGGAGTTTGGGTGCCCCGGTCATCGAGCCGCCGGGGAAGCAGACCCGGGCGCACGCGACCGCGCTCACGTCGGGACGCAGCCGGCCACCGACCGTGGAGACGAGCTGGTGGACCGTGGCGTACGACTCGGTCACCATGAACCGGGGCACCTCGATCGAGCCGATCTCGCAAACCCGGCCGAGATCGTTGCGGAGCAGGTCGACGATCATCATGTTCTCGGCGCGGGTTTTCGCCGACGTCGTCAACGACCGGCGCAGCTCGTCGTCGCGGCGGGGATCGGCGTCGCGGGCGGCGGTCCCCTTCATCGGGCTGCTGCGCACCTGGCCGTCGCGCTCGACGCGCAGGAACCGCTCCGGGGAACAGCTCGCCACGCTCACCGCGCCCAGACGCAGGTAGGCACCGTGAGGTGCCGGGTTGCCCCGGCGCAGCAGCCGGTAGTAGGCCAACGGGTCATCCACCCGCGGCAAATGGAGCCGGTTGGTCAGGCAGATCTCGTAGCTTTCGCCGCGCCGCAGCTCGACCAGGGCGCACTCGACGTCGACGAGGTACTCCGGGCGGGTCCGGGACAGCCGTACCCACTGCCGCACATCCGGTCGGCCGCCGTCGCGGTCGACCTGGTCGAACACGGGTCCGGGCGCTCGCGTCGACATCGAAGCGGGCCGGTCCGCGACGAGACCACGCAGCCGCTCGGTGGTGGCGGCGATCCAGTGGCCGGCCGCGACCCGTTCGACCGGTCCGTCGCTGACCGCCACCAGATAGGTCCTGCCTTCCTGATGGTCGACGACGACCAACCGGTCGGCGAAGATCCACACCGCGTCCGGGGTGGCCGCCCGGTGGGTCGTGGTGGCCCCGCAGTCGGCCTTCGCCTCGTAACCGAAGTAGCCGACGTATCCGCCGGCGAAGTCGAACGGCAGATCGTCGTCGGGCAGCCGGTGGCGGGCCAGCCGCCGGTCGAGCACGTCGAAGATGCCGCCGGGTTCGGATCGCACCGGCCGCCCGGCGCGGACGACGTCGACCGCACCGGCGCCGACCCGGTAGGTGAGCACCTCGGAAAGCGGACCCGAGGCGTCACCGAGAAACGAGAAACGGGACCGCCCCGCCGCCACGAGGCTGCTGTCGAGCCAGAAGGCGTACGGCTGCTCGGCGTACAGCGCGGCGAAGGCCGCCTCGGTGTCGATCTCGGCGTCGATGACGGCGACGTCGCGGACCAGCGACGGCGCAGGTCGATCGACCGGGGCGGGCGGTTCAGGCCGCTCGACTGGGGCGGGCGGTTCAGGCCGCTCGACTGGGGCGGCCGGCTCAGGTATCTGGTGGCGGACCAGCTCGGGTACGGTCGGATCCCCGGCTCCGTGGCAGGGCCGGTGCAGCTGGTGGGCGCGGGCGAGTCGCAGAAAGTTGCCGATCAGCACGGCGCCGTACGTCGTACCGATCGACTCGGGGTGGAACTGCACCCCCCACCGGGGCAGTCGACGGTGCCGCAGCGCCATCACGGTGCCGTCGCCGGCCCATGCGGTCGCCCGCAGCGACTCCGGCAGCGGGGCGGTGACCTGCAGCGAGTGGTAGCGGACTGCGGCGAACCGCTCGGGGACGCCGGCGAACAACTCGTCGCCGTCATGGCGTACCTCGTCAACCTGGCCGTGTCGCGGCAGTCGCTCGCGCACCGTCGCCCCCGCGTGGAAGGCGATCGCCTGGTGTCCCAGGCAGACGCCGAGCACCGGCAGGTCCGGATGGGTTTCCAGCAGCTCCCATCCCCAGCCGAGGTCGGTCACGTGCTGCGGGCGGCCGGGACCCGGGGAGACCACCACACACCATACGTCGAGCCGGTCCACGGCGGACAGCCGAGGATCGTCGTTGGCCAGCACGATCGGTTCCTGACCGGCGACCGCGGCGATCAGCTGGAAGAGGTTGTACGTGTAGGAGTCGTAGTTGTCGATCAGCAGGACCCGCACCGTCACCTCCCGTCCGGCACCCGCCCGTCCATCGGTACGTGCGCCGCAGGAATTGTGCCCGATCCACCGTTAGCATTTCCCGGCAGCGGCGGATCCGGCGACCGCCGGACGACCAGGTAGGAGGAGACCGGCATGGCCTTCGACTCCATCGACGCGCTGCGACGCGCCGCTGGAACCTCACTCGGACCCGGCGAGTGGATCGAGGTCGATCAGGACCGGATCGACGGGTTCGCCACCGCCGCCGGGGACCACCAGTTGATTCACGTCGATCCCGACCGGGCCGCCGACAGACAGTCCGGCGGCACCGTCGCGCCCGGCTTCCTCACTCTGTCGCTGCTGCCGGCGCTGGTCGCCGGCCGGGTCGCGGTGTCGGGTGCCCGCATGTCGGTCAACTACGGGCTGAACCGGGTCCGGTTTCCCGCTCCGGTGCCGGCCGGATCACGGCTCCGCGCCGTCGTCGACGTGCTCGACGTCACCGACGTCGCCGGTGGCGTACAGGTCCGCTATCAGGTCACCGTCGAGCGCGACCGGGACGGCGGCGGTCCTGTCTGCGTGGCCGAGTGCCTGACCAGGGTGTACGTCTGAGCGAGGCAGGTGACCGACGGATCCGGGTGGCGGATCCGTCGGCCGGCCGGGCCGGTGTCACCAGTGCTTGCGGCGGTAATGCCCGTGATAGCCCTTGCGGCGGTAATGCCCGTGATAGCCACGGTGGCGGTAATGCCCGTGGTAGCCATGGTGCCCGCCGCCGCCGTGATCTCCCCGGCCGCGCCGCATCCGGTGGTTCAGGTGACGCTCGGCCTCGTGCAGCAGCCGACTCACCGCCGAACCGTGGCCGTGGCCGTAGCCATGGCCACGGCCGCGACGCACCAGCCGGCTGATCCGCGACACGACGAATGACAACAGGAGATGTTTGACGAAACGACCCACGTGTCTACCTCGCCCCTCTGACGTCTGCTCCCACAACGGTAGATCGCGCGGTCCAGTTGTCGGCGACCGCCGGGCGGCCGTCGGCGGCGAACCCACCGTCAGCCGAAGGTGACCAGATCACGGGTGCGGCGCCGCACCACGATCCCGGTGTCCACCATGCGGCTACCCGGCGGGCCCGACGGGTCCGGGATGAGCCGTTGCGCGGTGAGCCCCGGGCGGCCGAGATATCCACCACCGACCGGCCAGCCGGCGACGTGCAGACGTCCGGTCGCCCCGGTCGGCACCATGGTCAGATCGTGGTCCAGGACGAGGAAGCGGACCCCGGGCAGTGGGCGCCCCGGGCCGTCGGCGGAGGCGCCGGTGGCGACCACCGTACTGTCGCCCAGACCCCACAGTTGCACCGGCGCGCCGGCCGTACCTCCGCGCCACAACAACGTCCGGCGCTCCCCCGGATGGTCGATCGGGGCGGCGCTGAACGCGATGTCCGGGGCACCGGTCGACGCCCGCGGTCGGCGACCACCGGTAGCGCTGGTGGTGTCGTCGAAGATGACCGCGCTCGCCGCGGTGCCGAACGACCACACCAGTTCGAGCAGCAGCAGCCCGTCGTCGGGCCGGTGTCGCACCAGAACCGACCCGCCGTCGAACACGCCGGCGGGCTCTCCCACCGCCAGCCCCCGCAGCTGGGAGTGCCGCCAGACGACGCCGACCGGATCGGGTCCGACGTCGGACGGATAGACGACCAGGGCGTCACCCGGCTGCGGTTGCCAGGCGAATTCTCCGGCCGGGCCGGAGTCGAACCGGCGTGGCCGGCCCCCGGCCAGGATCGCGGACACACCGGCGTCGGACAGGATAGCGTCGCGTCGCTCGATGGACGCCTCGACGTCGACCGGCACGCAGATACCGCCGGCACGCAGGACGCCGAGCATCGCCACCACGAAGTCGATGCCGACCGGATGGCAGACGGCGACCCGGTCGCCGCCGCCGACGCCGATGCCGCTGAGTTCGTCGGCGACGGCGACGCTACGGGATCGCAGCTCGCCCAGGGTGAGTTGCCGGCCCGCCTCGTGCAGCACCAGAACGGTCGCGGCGGCACGCGCGGTGCGGTCGAACAACTCGACGATGGATCTCGACGATGCCGCCGGTCCCGGACCGGGCTGGCGGGCGTGGGCCAGCTCACGGGCCCCGGCCGGTGGTATCTGGTCGATGAAGTCCTGACAGCGGCGGACCGCTCCGGCCATCGCCGTCACCTGCCAGCCACGGGGCGGCGGTCGGCCGATCGGCCAGATGCCGAGCTGAGCGGACGCGTTCACGACCACGCGGAAGCGTGTCTCGTCACTACACATCTGAAGGTTCTCCACAAGACGGTCCCGCACATCCCGCGAGCGGTGGGCCGCGCGGCTGTGACGACAGGGTGTTCCGATCAAGGGCCGCGCGGCTCAGCCGCCGCGGGGCGCGTCCTCGTCGGCAGGAGTGATCAGCCGTGCGGCGGTTGCTTTTCGGACGGCGTCGATTCGGGACACCGCACCCAACTTGGCGTAGATGTTCGTCAAGTGCCGCTTGACGGTCGCCTCGGTGACGTGCAATCGCGCCGCGATCTGCCCGTTGCTCAACGCCTGGGCGGTCAGGGTGAGCACGTCGACCTCCCGATCGGTCAGCAGACCGTGCTGACTGTTCCGACGCTGCTGTTCGAGTCCTTCGACGGTCCGACGGGACACCGCGAGCAGGACGGAGTCAGACTGTTCGGCCACCGAGCGAACCGCCGCGACCAGTTCGATCCGCAGGCTGGACTTGGCCAGGTAGGCGGAGGCTCCGCTGTCGAGCAGATGGTGGACCATCGCCGAGTCGTCGTGCATCGTCAACACGATCACGTGGGTCTCCGGTGAACACCGTCGGACCTGCCGGATGACTCCGGCCGCCCCGGGGCCCGGCATCTCCACGTCGAGCAGCAGCACGTCGGGGCGGTGTCGGACCACCAGGGCCACGGCGTCGTCACCGTTGGCCACCGATCCCACGACGGCGAGACCGGGATCGGTCGACAGCATCTCCCGGATCCCTTCCCGGAACAGCGTGTGATCGTCGGCCAGGACGATCCGGATCGTCCCGGCGTTCACAGTGCGCCCGAGGTGAGTGGTACCCGTACGGTCACCGTCGTACCGCTTTGCTGGGCGCTGTCGACGTGCAGGCTGCCGCGCAGCAGTTCGGCTCGTTCCGCCATGGACGGCAGGCCGCCGCCGCTGGTGGCGGACGGGCCGGTGGGGTCGAAGCCCGACCCGTCGTCGACGACCGACGCGGTGACGACGTCCTCCCCGACGGCTATCGTCAACATCACCGATGTCGCCCGGGCGTGCCGTAGCGCGTTGCGGGTCGCCTCGCGCAGGATCAGGTACAACTCCTCGCTCACGTTCGACGGAAGGGTCTTCACGTCCCCGGAGATCCGCAGGGTGGCGACGATCTCTGGTGGCACGTTGGCGTGCAGGTACGCCCGCAACGCCGTCTCGATGGTCGCGCTGCCGACCGAACGCCGGAGCTCGGCGGAGAGCTGCTGGACGGTCCGCAGCGCCTCGGTCAACGACGACAACGCGTTGCTGAGCTTGTCCGGTGCCAACTGTGGATCGCTGACGGAGTAGAACTGGAAGAGGTCCAGTTGCTGCATCGCCAGACCCATGCCGTGGCCCACCCGATCGTGCAACTCGCGGGCGATGCGTCGACGTTCCTCCTGGCGGGAGGCCTGCAGCTTCTCGATCAGGAAGTCGACGTACGACAGTGAGGCGAGAGCGACCCGGTCCATCACCGCCTCGTGCAGTGCCCGACTGATCATCATGACCTGATGGATGCCGTCGCGGCAGTCCTTGTCGCGGTCCCGGGTGTCGCGGGCGATCCGCCCGGCCAGCAGGGGCAACGCCACCTCGAATAGCAGGGACGCCGCCCGCAGCGACTCGCTGGGATGGATCCCGCTGCGGGCCCGACTCGCACCCACCTCGACCGAGAAGAGTCGCGCCTCGCCGGTCGCGCCCATCGAGGTGCTGGTCGCGGAGTCGGCTCGGTGCACCACGTCCTCGATGATGTGGCCCACCTGTCGGGCCAGCTCCGCGGTGTGGGCGGGATCGCGGATCAGCACGCTGCCACGCGATTGCAGTTCGCGCAGGTAGGCCTCGCGAATCTCGTCCACCACGGTGGCGTGCTCGGCAGTGGCGTGCTCGCCGTCGTCCGGCTCCTGAGAACGATCCGGAGTATGCGGCACTGCACCGGCCTTCCGGGTCAGCGGCGTGACGGACGTCAAGATCCTGACTGTCGGGACAGCGAATCACGATGTCCGGCGTCCCGATGTCCCGCGTCCCGATGTCCCGCGTGTCGCCGATCAGTTGATCGAGCGTCTCAACTATACCCATGACCACGGCACCGTCAATCGTCGTCATGTCACAGGAGGCTCTCGACCAGCACACCGAGGTGGGCGCCGTACTGGGTCACCATGAACCGTCGGTACGGCGCACGAATTCGGCTTTCAACCGACCAATGTCGGCCAATCAACGCGACAACGACCGCACTCGCTCCGATCAGGATCGTAACCGCGAAGGGAACCATCACCCCGAAATGGATTGCAATCGCCATCACGGTCAGCGCCAGCCCCGTCACCATCAACGCCATCACCGACCGGGCGCGGCGCTCGCCGAGCACGACCGGGAGCGTCCGTCGGCCGGCGAGCCGGTCGCCACACACATCGGGCAGGTCCTTCGTCATCCCGGCGAGGCTCATCCACAGCGACATCACCATCGCCACCATGAGGACCGATCCACTGGGCACACCGCCACCGGCGGCGTACCACCCCGCGAGGTAGGTGGCCAGCCCGCCGGCGGCGATCACCGCCATCGAACCCGGCACGCTGAACTTCGCCGCCCGCCGGCCCATCGAGTAGAGGCTCCCGAGGCACATCATCGCAGCCGCCAACAGCATGACCCGCCAACCGGCCAGCAGACCGAACACCAGCGAGCACCCGGCGAGAATCGACAGCAGCGCGGTCGCGTGGCCGCTGGGCAACCGACCACACGCGACCGGTCGGCGCGAGGCGTTCGCCTGATCCGCGACCCGATCACTGACGCCGTTCAGGAGGTACACGTGCCACGTCGCACAGAGCCAGGCCACCGCCGCCGCCGCCAGCCGCGCCGGGTGGACGCTGAGCCCGCTGGCGGCGACCGCGAGCACGGCCGCGACCATGAACCGCAGCTGGAACATGGCCTGCACCAGCGGGCGGGACTCCGACCAGGCGAGGGCCACCGTCCTGGGGCGTAGTCGCACCGCCACCGTAGTCAGTCGCACCGCCGCCGTAGTCACCAGAGCAGCATCGATACTCATCGTCGCCTCCTCGCCGACCCGCCGCCGTCGACCGGCTCGTCGCACCGATCACGCCCGGCACCGACGATCGTCTGGCAACGCCGACCGCCGGCGCGTCGCCTGACCTGCGCATCGCCTGCGGTCGATGGTCGTACGGGTCGTACGACCTTGGTCTACACCTATGCCGCCCACCCGATCGCTACCTTGGCCGGCGCCACGGCCACTCCTAACGTCCTCGGCAGCGAACGAGATCGTTCGCGAACAGACGGGACAGCAGGAGGTGTCGGGAAATGTCAACGAAGCACACGCCGTTCCTGAAGGTGAGTGGCTCGCACATCGTCGACGACAACGGCGACCCGGTCGTACTCCGTGGAATCGGGCTCGCCGGATGGCTGCTGATGGAGAACTGGATCACCGGTTTCCCCGGCCACGAGGAAGGCCAGGAAACCGCGATCCGCCATGTGCTCGGGCCGGACCTCACCACATACTTCTACGAGCGGTTCATCGAGAACTTCTTCTCCGAAGCCGACGCCGCCTACCTCGCGTCACTGGGCATCAATCTGGTCCGGATACCGTTCCACTACAAGTTCCTGGAAAGCGACGACCGGCCATTCGAGATCAAGCCGGACGGTTTCCGTCACCTGGACCGGGTCATCGCGCTGTGTGCGCGACACGGCATCCGTACCATGCTGGACCTGCACGCGGTGCCCGGCTACCAGAACCAAGACTGGCACTCCGACAACCCCACCCACGTCGCCCACTTCTGGCGGCACCCGCACTTCCAGGACCGGGTGGCCAACCTGTGGCGGGCCATCGCCACGCACTACCGCGACGAGCCCTGGGTCATCGGCTACAACCCGCTCAACGAGCCGGCCGACCCCACCGCCAAGCGGGTCGGCCCGGTATACCGGCGGCTCGTCGAAACCATTCGCGAGGTCGACGACAAGCACATCATCTTCCTCGACGGCAACCGGTACGCGATGGACTTCCACTTCTTCGGCGAGCCGATGCCCAACGTCATCTACTCGCCGCACGACTACCCGCCGCCCGGATTCATGCCCGGTAGCCGCTACCCGGGATCGTTCGAGCTGATGCACGTCGTCGCGCCGGAAGAAGGCAGCGGCGCCACGGCCGAGCCGCCGGTGCAGTTCTGGGACAAGGCGGCGGTCGAAGGTGGCTTCCTCGACCGGGTGGACTACATGCAGCAGACCGGTACGCCGATCGTCGTCGGCGAATTCAACGCGGTGTTCACCGGCGAGGCCGAACTGGACCAGATGCGACTCAATCTGCTGGCCGACCAGCTCGACATCTACGACAAGCACCAGGCCAGCTGGGTGTACTGGGGGTACAAGGACATCGGCGTGGTGTCGCCGTTGACCGTGGCCGCCGACAGCCTCTGGATGCGTCGGATCCGACCGGTGGTGGAGAAGAAAGCCCGACTCGCCGTCGACCTGTGGGGCGGCGACCTCGCCCGGATCGCCGACGTGCTGGAACCGGTACGGGCTGTCATCGCGCGCGAATTCCCCGACTGGTGCCCGTTCCCGTGGGGGGCCGACTTCCAGATCAACCGGCTCATCCCGCACACCCTGTTCTCCCAGGCCATGCTTCCGGAGTTCGGCGAACTGTTCCGGGGCATGACCGAGAGCGACATCGACGAGATGATGCGGTCCTTCCGGCTGGAGAACTGCCTGCCCCGCACGCCGCTGATCGAGCTGCTGACGAAGTCGGTCGACGACGCCACGTCCGGGCCGGCCGATGCCTGACCCGGCCGGGCCGCTGCCGGTTCTCGGCCCGGCGAGCGCCAGATCACGGAGGTGACGGGATGACCCCGATCAGATCGGCCCACCACACACCGACCCCCGCCGTCGACGACCAACTGATGTGTCTGCGGACCCAGGTCACGGCGTCGTTCCGGCTGGACGTGGCACCGGACCTGTTCGCCCCCGGCGACGACGTGCTCGCGGCGGCGTGGGGCCCCGCCCGGCGGCTCGTCGTGGTCCTGGATCCGATGGCCGGGACGCGGGCCCGGCAGTTGACCGACTATCTCCAGGCCGCCCGCGCGGCCGGCCGGCTCGACGACTACCTGCTGGTCGAAGCGACCGACCAGGACGCCGAAGGACTCGGTGCCTGCGACGACGTCGTCGAGGCGGCGACCCGGGCGCAGTTGGGCCGCCGGGACGTCTTCCTGGCCGTCGGCGGTGCGCGCATCGGCGAGATCGTCGCGGTCGCCGCCGCCTCGTACCGCCGGTGGACGCCGGCCCTGCGGGTCCACCACGACCTCGCCGCCACGGTCGCGGCCGTCGGCCACGGCGTCCGCGTCGGGCTCAGCGACGCACCGGTGAGCGCCCTGCAGCGGGCCAGCCACGTCATCGTCGACGAACGCGCCGTTCTCGCCCACCGCCCGACGGACGTCCCGGCTCGGGCCGCCGACAACGCCACCACGCTGCTCCTCGGCACGCTCGACGGCCAGGTGCTGGACCGGATGGCGCAGCACGGCGTCGCCAGTGACCAGGCCCGCGCCGAGGCTCTCGCCGCGGTCGTCCGCCTGGTCGACCGGATCGGACCCGGACAGGCCATGTGGCGGCTCGGGTCCGACTGGCTCGCGCTGGCTCCGGCGGCCGTACCGGCGCACCTGCGCCGGATCTGGTCGATCCTGCTCGCCGCGCGGGTCGCGCACCGAATCGGGGTGCTGGGCACCGATGCGCTGCGGCGGTTGACCGGGACGGCCACCGCCCTGCACCCGGAGATCGCCGGCGACGTACTGACCGCCCTGCCGGACAGCGCGGCGGTGCTGCGCTGGTCGGCGAGCCGCAACGCGGTGGCCGGCGGCACGGTGGCGGTGCCGCTGCCCACCGACGGTGACGGAGGTGAGCTCGTCGCCGTGGAACGGACCCTGCTGACGACCACGTTGGCCGGGCTGCCAGCGGTGCCCGACAGCGGCTGGGCCAGAAGGAGGTCGCGCGCACAGCGGCACCCGCTGCGCAGCGAGCCGCGGTCGGGGCGGGTGACCCGGGCGAGTTCGCAGATACAGGTACCGGCCAGCTTCCCGGTCCGCTTCGCCGACCGGCTGATGGACCCGGAGAGCTGGGCACTGGCCGATCTGCTGCCACCGGGCGGACAAGCGCTGGTCGCGGTCGACCCGTACACCCCGCGTCAGCTGGCGACCGTGCACCGGTTGCTGGCCCGCTACCAAGCGCACGGCTACCTGTCCCGGTTCACGATCGTGCCGGTCCGCGCCACGGACCGGGCCAAGACCCTCGATCAGGTCGGCCGGGTGCTGCACGCCGCACAAGGTCTGGGCCTCGGCGGCGACGACCGGATCCTCGTCGTCGGCGGTGGCACCGTGCTGGACATCGTCGGATACGCCGCCTACCTGTACCACGGCGACACCCCGTACGTCCGGATCCCGACCACGCTGGTCGGGATGATCGACGCCGGGATCGGGCTCAAGGTCGGCGTCAACGTCAGGGGCCACAAGAACCTGCTCGGCGCCTACCACCCACCGCTGGCCTGCGTCTGCGACACCGAGTTCCTGCGCACCCTGAGCGCGGCGGAACTGCGGTGCGGCCTCGCCGAGGCGATCAAGATCAGCGTCGTCTGCGACAAGTCGCTGTTCGAGCTTATCGAGCAGCACCACGGCGACCTGGCCGCCGGGGTGCACACCCCGCAGGTACGGGCGGTGCTCGACGGCTCGATCTCCACCATGCTGCGGCAACTCGAAGCCAACCCCTTCGAGGAGGAGCTACGCCGGTTGCCGGACTTCGGCCACGAGTTCGGACACATGCTCGAGGCGGTGACCCGGTTCCGGCTGCGGCACGGCGAGGCCGTCGCCATCGGCATGGCCCTGTCGTCGGCCATCGCCGCCCACCTGGGCCAGCTGTCCTGGTCGGATCTGGACCGACTGCTCGATCTGCTCCAGGCCGCCGGACTACCCATCCACGACGACGCGTGCGACCCGGACCTGCTCTGGCGCAAGCTGCGCGACGACGTCGTGCCCCACAAGGGCGGCAAGCTGCATCTGGTCGTCCCCAGCGCGATCGGCGTCGGCGAGTTCATCGACTCGCTCGACGACGTGCCGGTCGATCTGCTGCGCACGGTCTGCGCCGAGCTGCGTGACCGGGTCCGTACCGTGGGAGGTGTGCGATGACCGCCAGCATCGTGGTCGACATCGGAGGAACGACCACCCGGATCGGCGTCCACCGCGACGGTGCGCTGCTGCCCGGCACGGTGCGCTTCCCCACCCCGAAACTGGGTGCGCGGGACCGGCACCTCGACCGGATCGCCACCGAGGTCGACCGGCTGCGGGCCAGCCACCCCGACCGGCTGCGTCGCGTCGGCGTGGCGATCGGCGCCACCGTGGACTCCGGTGGCGTCGTCCGCAACGCCAGCATGCTCTGGCACGAACCCAGCACCGGATTCGACCTGGCCGCCGCGCTGCGTCAGCGGCTCGACTGGGCCACCATCGAGATCGCCAACGACATCGCGGCGGCGGCGTGGCGGTACCGGCGGTTGGGCCGGTTCGCGTTGGTCACGATCAGCACCGGCGTCGCCGTCAAGGTGTTCGACGACGCGTTGCCGATCGAGTCGAAGCTGGTGCAGGACGCCGACGGGCTGGGCGGCGAGGTCGGACACGTCCCGGTCAGTTCGGGGCCACCAGCGGCGCAGCTGCCGTGGTGCGAGTGCGGCAACACCGGCGACCTCTGCTCGTACGTCGGCGGACCCGCCACGGTCCGCGCCACGGTACGGCAGGCCACCGCCGACCCGACCGGATGGCGGGCGTCCACGCTCGCCACCATCACCGCCGGGGATCCCGAGCGGATCACGGCCGAGGCGATCGCCACCGCCGCCAACGACGGCGACGCGTTCACCACCGCGGTGCTGGCCACCGCCACCCGGCCGCTGGCGCTCTACCTGCTGCAGCTGTCGGCGCAGCTGGGCCTGCGGCAGGTCGTCGTCATGGGCGGGTTCGCCCGGGGAGTCGGCGAGCCGTGGTTCGCCGCGCTGCGGTCCCACCTGCGGGAGTTGCTGCCCACCGGCGGCTGGTTCACCGGCTGGACCGCCAGCGACGTCGAAGCGCTGGTCTCACCCTCGCTCGACGACGACGACAGCCTGATCGGCATGGGCCGGTTCCTCGACTGCCTCGGTGACCGGGCCCGCGAACTGCACAAACCGATCGGGGCGAGCGGCGTGTCGCTGCGCGGCTACGACCGACCCCGGTGTGGGCGCGAACAATTCGTCGCCGAGATCTCGTACGCCGGCATCTGCGGCACCGACCTGCAGATCCTGCGCGGCGAGCGCGGATGTGAGCCGGGCGTGCTCGGCCACGAGTGCGTGGGCCGGATCGTCGAGGTCGGCGCGGACGTCACCGATCCGGCGGTCGGCTCGGTGTTCACCGTCAATCCGAACCATCCGTACGACGAGCACGACAAGCTCGGCCACAACCTGCCGGGAGTGTTCCGGCAGGTGGCGGTCTGGGACAGCCACTTCGCCGCCCGGGGGCAGCTGATCGAGCTGCCGACGGCACCGACGGCGGCCGGCGTGCTGGTGGAGCCACTGGCCTGCACGGTGCGGTCGATGCGCCTCGCCGGTGAGCACGACCAGTGGAAGGGTCGACGGGTCCTGGTCATCGGGGCCGGTGTGTCGGGCCTGCTGCACGTGCTACTGGCCCGGCGGTGGGGCGCCGACCAGGTGCTGCTGGCCAACCGGGGATCCGGCCGACTGGTCACTGCCATCGATCGCGGCGTGATCGACGCGGTCGACTGCGCCACGCTGGACGACCGGCTCGCCGGCTGGGTCACGGCACGCACCGGCGGCGCCGGCGCCGACGCGGTGATCATGACGACCGGCGGGGACACCGGCCCGCGCACACTCGCCACCCTGTGGCCGTGTCTCGCTCCCGGCGCCTCGGTCCACCTGTACGGCGGGTTCCTGCCCGGGGCGGTGATCCGGACCCCGGACGGTCAGGGTCTGCCGGCGCAACCGATCCGCAGCCGTGGAGTGCGGCAGCCGGTCCGGCTCCCGGGCGGCGGCGAGGCGGTCCTCGTCGGGTCACGCGGCGCCGACCGGGACGACTTCCAGGCCGCGATCCAGGCGAGCTTCACCGACGCCGGCGGAACGCTGGATCTCGCCCCGCTGATCAGCCACGTGGTGTCGTTGGACGCCGCGCCAGCGGTGCTCGACGAGCTGACCGTCACCGGACGACTCGGGGGCGAGCCGGCGTTGCGGGTCGTGGTGGACCTGAGTGAGCGGGGCCACTCCGTGCGACGGATGACCGCTGGCGATCTCCCGGCCTGGGACGGTGCCCGGTGACGACCGTCGAACGGACGACCATCGAGCGGACGACCACCGGGCGGCGGCCCGCCGGCACCGCCGCGCCGCCCACCGAGTCGGCGGCGTTGGCGGAGCTGTCCGCCGGCGAGCTGTGGTCAGCGGTGCGGCGAGCGGCGGCAACGGCGCCGACGGCCGGCCCGGACACCTCGACCGGACGCGAGAGCGTGGCGGATCGACGTGTCGCCCCGGACCGACGCGTCGCCGCTGCCCGGCTGATCACCGAACGGTGCGTGCTCGACGGCG
The DNA here is from genome assembly GCF_029626025.1 of Solwaraspora sp. WMMD406. Classification (NCBI taxonomy): domain Bacteria; kingdom Bacillati; phylum Actinomycetota; class Actinomycetes; order Micromonosporales; family Micromonosporaceae; genus Solwaraspora; species Solwaraspora sp. WMMD406. The sequence continues at coordinate 3,777,091 of NZ_JARUBF010000001.1, read as the reverse complement.
TACCCCGGCTCGGCTGGGTCACCCCGGCGGCCTGGCCGGAGGTCGCCCGTACGGTGGCGGCGGTGCGCGCGGGCCTGACGGGCCGCGCGGACCACGCCGGACCGTGGCCCGGCGGCGTGCTGGTGCTCGGCACCGGCGGGTGGAGCTTCGCGGCACAGGCCGTCGCCGAGTTGCCCACCCGCCAACGGGACCTACGGGTGCTCGACGACCTGCGTCCGCAGGCCATCCGCGCCGCCGTGGGCCACCGATCCGACCACGCCCCGTCGGCGTACCTGGCCATCTCGGCGTCCGGCGGCACACTGGAGACCAGCCACCTGGCGCGGGTGACACCCGCGCTGACCGGCCGGACGGACCGGCCGGTGGTCTGGTTGCGGGACCGGGCCGGGCCGGGAGCCTTCCCACTGGCACCGGGCGGCGACCCCGAGCATGTCGCGATGCTCGGAGCTCCGCTGTCCACCGGCTTCCTGGTCCCGGCCGCGTTGACCGCACCGGACCAGCTGCCGGCGGCGTACGGCGACCTGCTGCGCGACCACCGGAGTCTCGGTGCCCGGGCGGCGGCGCTCGCCGTCCGGGCACCGGTCACCGGTACGGTCCGGATCTTGCTGGTGCCACCACGCTGGGCCGGCGACGGGCTGCGGCGGTGGCTCACGCAACTCGGCCGCCAGGTGCTGTGCGGCAAGTCGACGACGTTCCGCCCGTGGGTGGACGTGGCGACCGGTCCGACGCGCGTCGAGGCGACGGACCCCGGCGACGCGGACGTCGTCCTCGACCTCGACCGACATCCGGTCGGACTGGCCGGGCTGATGTCCGCCATGTACACCGCCGGGGTGTTCGTCGCCTGCCTGGCGCTACGGGCCGGACTACGGCCGGTGGAACACACCAACGTGACCGCGTACAAGCGCCTGCTCGGCGTGACGTCCGGGCAGCCGGCCGCCGACACCGGCCGCCGGGACGCCGATGGGCTCGGCGCGGCGGCGACCGGCGCGGCGCTGCCCCAACTGGCGGCGGCCTGGCTGGCTGACCGCGGCGGGATCCACCGGCTGCACGTCGTGGCGTACGGGCAGGTCGAGCGCCTGCCGTCGGCAGCCACGTTCGCCGCCGCTACCGGACGCCGGTGCGAGGTCCACACCGGACCCGCCTGGAACCACCACTCGTTTCAGGCGGTCTTTCCCGATCCGCACACCGCGGTCGTCGTGGTCGACGCCGGCCCCGGCCCGGCACCGGACGCGACGGATCCGCTGCGGGCCACCTCGCAGGCGCTGCACGACGTGGCGGCCGCCACCCACCGCAGCCTGGCCGGACGGAGCCTGTTGGTCACGGTGTCGGCCACCGGGACGACCCGATCGGACGGTGACGGCCACGGCCACGGCCACAGCCACGGCGACGAACACCCCACATCGGATGGAGGCTGACATGCGCGCGGTGCTGTTCGACGTCGACGGAGTCCTGCTCGACACCGGCGCGTTGTTCGCCGACATCTGGCGTGACTGGGCGCTGCGACACGGCCTGGACCCGGCCACGGTGTTGGTCGAGACGTACGGGCGGCGCAGCGCGGACACCTTGCGGTCCGTCGCGCCCCACCTGGACCCGGATCGGGAACGGGCGGCGCTGGACCACGCCGTACTGGCCAGGATCGGCCAGGTCCGCCCGGTCGACGGCGCCGCCGCGCTCCTGCGGACGCTGCCGGCGGTGCCGTGGGCGATCGCCACCTCCGGCAGCGAGTGGTTCGTGCGGCGTTGCATGAGCGCCGCCGGCCTGCCACCGCCGCCGGTGGCGGTCTTCGACGAAGACGTCCAGCGTGGCAAGCCGGCACCGGACGGATACCTGCTCGCGGCGCGACGGCTCGGCGTGGCGCCCGAGGACTGCGTCGTCGTCGAGGACGCGCCGCACGGGGTGGCCGCCGCCCGGGCGGCCGGCTGCCGAGTCGTCGCGGTGACCACCACCCACCGGCCGGTGCAACTGAGTCAGGCCGACGCCTGCCGATCCACCCTGGCCGAGGTCGGCGTGCTGCTGGCGAATCTGGCCACGGCCCAGCCCGCCACGGCGTCGGCGACAGCCAAGCCTGCGACGGCCACGGCGTCGGCGACGGCCGCGCAATCACGTCAACAGCCGACCTGATGGTCGGCACCAGCGAAAGGAGCACGACGATGAACACCACACCGCTGCTACGCGTCACCGGACTGCGCAAACGGTACGGCGACCGGATGGCGGTCGACGGCGTCGACCTGACGGTCGCGGCGGGCCAACGCGTCGCCCTGGTCGGCCCCAACGGCGCCGGCAAGACCACCACCCTGATGTCCTGCCTCGGCGCGGTGCGACCCGACGACGGCGTCGTGGAACTGCTAGGCCAGCGGACCGTCCGAGGTCGGCGGTCCGTGCTCGACCGGGTCGGCTACGCCTCCGGCTATCTACCCCTGCCCACCCACATCAAGGTACTCGAATATCTGGTGATGTACGGCCGGCTGTACGGCTCCCGGGATCCGAAGGGACAGGCGCTGGCGGGCCTGCGCCGGTTCGGCATCGAACACCTCGCCGGCCAGCAGGGCACCGAACTGTCCAGCGGACAGCGGACCTTGGTCGGCATCGTCAAGGCGACCATGCACGACCCGGCGCTGATCGTGCTGGACGAGCCGACCGCGTCGCTCGACCCGGACGTGGCGCTGCGGGTCCGCAACGAGCTGTTCGAACAATGCCGCCAACGGTCCACCGCTCTCCTGGTCACCAGCCACAACATGACCGAGGTCGAACGGCTCGCCGAGCGGGTGGTGTTCCTCGCCGCCGGCCGGGTGGTGGCTGACGAAGCCACCGAGGTCATCGCGGCCCGGCTCGGCCAGAACACCCTCGAAGACGTCTATCTGCACCTCAACGCCGAAAAGCAGGCCACGGCCATGACCTCGACCAGCCCCGGAGCGTGACCCCGTGACCGCTACCACTCTGAGTCCGCCGGTGGCGTCGCTACGGCGTACCGTCGCCGTGGCCAGCCGGCACATCCACGTCACCCTGCGCAACCCGCCGCGCCTGTTCGACATGGTCGTCTGGCCGGTCGTCGACGCCGTGCTCTACGGCTCGATCGCGTTGTTCATGCAACAGCAGGCACCCACCGGTGCCACCCGTACCGCGCTGACCGTCATCGCCGGCATCATCATGTGGCACGTCGTCTACCAGGCGCAGATCGCGGTCTCGTCGGGGTTCAACGAAGAGGCGTGGTCGCGCCAGCTGCCGAGTCTGCTGACCACCCCGCTGCGACCGGTCGAATGGCTGGCCGGCACCGCGCTGCAGGGAATGCTCAAGGTGGTGATCGGGGTCAGTTCGGTCACGGTCGCCGCGGTCGTGCTGTACGGGTTCGACCTGGCACCGATCGGGCTGGACATCCTGCCGGTGATCGCCCTGTTGCTGCTCAACGGCTGGGCGCTGGCGTTCGTCGTGATCGGCCTGGTGCTGCGCTTCGGCGCGGCCGCCGAGGCGCTCGTCTGGGGGCTGCTGTTCGTGGTCCTGCCGCTGTCCGGGGCGCTGTATCCGACGAGCGTGCTGCCCGGCTTCCTGCAGCCGCTGTCGGCGCTGCTGCCGCCCCGGTACGTGTTCGACGCGGCTCGGGCGGCGATGACCGGTGACGGCGCGACCTGGGGGCAGCTGGGTGTCGCGGCGTTCGCGACCGTGGTGTTCATGACGCTCGCGCTGGTCTTCACCTCGGCCATGCTGCGCACGTTCCAGCGGCGCGGCTTCATCAGCCGTTACCAGTAGGTCAGGCGATGGACCCGACATACTTCCAGCTGATGTGTCGGCCGGGACCGGCCGCAGCGGTGGCCGGCGACGCGGGACCGGCCGCAGCGGTGGCCGGCGGCGGAGGTGCCGCCAGCCACCGCGACGGCGCGGCGGACGGGGTGACCGTGCTGGTGCCGACCTACTCGCCGGTCGTCGGCGATCGGGTGGCCAGGCTACGGCGGTGTCTGGACAGCGTCGCGCGCTCCGCCACCGGGCCGGTCTCGTTCGTGGTCGTCGACAACGGGCTGACCGCTGCCGCCGCCGGGCAGATCGGCAGCTACCTGGCCGGCACCGGCCGGCCGTACCTGATCGTCGACGCCACCGCCGCCGGCACCGCCCGGTCGATCGGCGGGCGGTCGCGGTACACCGCCGCGGCCGCCCGTGACGCCGGGCTCGACGCGCTGGCCGCGCTGCCGGACAGCTCGCCGGTCCGCCGGCGCCACCTGCTGTTCCTCGACGACGACACGGCGCTGGCACCGGACGCGCTGCCCGCGCTGACCGGGGTCCTGGACCGGACCGCGCGGGCCGTCGCCGCCTGCCCCCGGGTGGTGCCGGTGGCCGACCCCGGCCAGTGGCTGGCAAGCGGTGCGACGGCCGGCCACGGCCGGCCACGGCGGCTGGCCGGGGCGGTCCACGACGGACGGTACGACCTGCTGTCGGTGACCGCGTTCGGCTCCCTGGTCACCGGCAGGACCGTCGGCCTGTTGACCCGTCAGGCGCCGGTCCTCGACCACGTACGGCGGCGGGGTCCGCTGTTCTACCCGGACACACCGTACGGCAGCAGCGAGGACATGCTGGCGATGGCGATGCTGTCCCGACTCGGCGAGCTGTGGTCCGTGCCCGCCGCGCTGGTCGCCGACGAAGCACGGGACACTCCCGGGGCCACCAGATCGCAGCAGTACGCGTGGGGGTACGACCACGCCTGGCTGGCCGGTGCCCTGTCCCGGGCGGGGGTGCTGGCACCCGGACTGCACGTCCTGCACTGGTCCGACGGGGCGTGGTGCCAGACCCGGCTGTCCTGGGCCGGCGGCGGGACCGGTGTGTTGATCAACCCGGACGAGGTGGCGTTCGGCTACCAGATGCTGCGGGCCGCCGCCGACGCCGGGACACTGCCACAGCTGTTCGACGGGCACGCCGGTCAGCTCCGCGTCGGGCTGGACCTGCTCGGCCGGGTGTTGCGCCGCTGGCGCGGCGACCGGCCGGCGGCCCGCCCGCACCGTCGGGACGACCTGCCGGCGCTGGCCGACCGGCGCTGGGACAGCCTGCGTGACGGTCTCGACGCTCTGCTCGGACACCTGGCCGGCAACATCGCCGGCAGCGCCGGAAACCTCGCCGCCAGCGCCAGCGACACCGCCGGAAACGCCGGCACCCACGTCCTCTACGGGGCCCGGCAACCGGCAGCCGATGCCGCCGTCGCCGTCCCCGCCACCACCCACCGCAGTCCATCGTCGTCGATCAGTGCAGCATCGATTGGAAGGAGCATGCAATGGTCTACCAGATCGGCATCGTAGGAGCCGGCGCGCTCACCCGCATCGCCCTCGCCCCCGCGCTGGCCGCCATGCCGGACGCCCGGGTGGCGGCGGTGCTCGACCCGGACCCGCTGGCCCTGCGGTCGGTGGCCGACCTCTGCCCCGACGCGCTGCTGACCACCGACGTGGAACGCTTCTTCGCCACCGGGTTCGACGCGGTCCACATCGCCACCCCGAACCACCTGCACGAGCCGTACGCGCTGCGGACCCTGCGCGCCGGGATTCCCACCATCGTCGACAAGCCGCTGGGGCACACGGTCGAGTCGGCCCGGGCCATCGCCGAGGCCGCCGACGAGACCGGCACCACGGCCCTGGTCGGTTACATGGCCAAGCACAACGCCGCCAACATCGAGGCGGCGCGGCTGGTGCGGACCGGCGCGATCGGCGAGCCGCGGGCGATGGTCGCCGCCCGGCTGGGGTGGCGCAAGTACGACTGGCGGGGCCGGCGCAGCGAGGGCGGGCTGGGCTGCCTGGCCGATCTCGGCATCTACCCGGTGTTGACGGCGGTCGACCTGTTCGGCGCCGACCCGGTGCGCTGCCAGGCCACCGCGTACCCGATCGACGATCCAGAACGCACCGAGCTGTACGCGCAGGCGACGCTGTGGTTCGACGACCAGCGGTACCTGCACCTGGAGACGTCGTTCACCTTCGACCAGCAACCGGCATCGGCCGAGGTGTCCGGCTACTCGCTCGTGGGCACCGAGGGCATCTTGCAGGTCAACGGTGGTTGGGCGATGAACGGCGGCGGTACGGTCGACTACTGCAACGGCACCGGCTGGCACCAGTCCAAACTGGTCACCGTCGACCCGTACGTCAGCCAGTACCGGACGTTGATGGCGTGCGCCGCCGGTGCGCCCGTACCGCCGGAATTGAGCCTGCGTCGCGGTGTCACCGACGTGGAGATCCTGTACGCGATCGCCGACGTCGCCGCCACCGCGACCGGGCCGGTACCGATCCAGGTGGGGACGGCCGCCGCGTTGGCCCCGGTGTCGGGGCGCTGACGTGCGGCCCGTGCTGCACAGCTACGCGCTGCGCGACTATCCGCGCGAGCACGTGTTCCGGGTGGCCCGGCTACAGGGCTGGCCGGCGGTCGAGCTGGCCGCCTGCCATTTCGACAGCGCGGATCCGGGCGCGGAGCTGGTCCGGGCGGTCGAGCAGGCCCGGCAGGCCGGCCTGGCGGTGGAATGCGCCGGCTACTGGGGCATGTTCGCCGACCGGGACGAGCGGGTACGGCGGGCCACCATCGATCGGGTCCGTTCGATCATCGACGCGTGCGCGGCGACCGGCGTGCCGATGATCAACGGCTCCGGCGGCTGGCTGGTGCACGACGCCGCACGGTGGGACGAGGACTGGCGGCGCAACGGCAGCGCGATCGCCACCGACGACGACTACGACCGGGTCGCGGCCGCCTACCAGGAGGTGGCCGAGCACGCCGCCGGCCGCGGTGTCCGGATCGGGGTGGAGATCCATCCGAACACGGTGCACGACACGGCGGCGGCGACCGCCCGGCTGCTGCGCCGCGTCGACCGTCCCGGGATGACCGTCACCGTCGACCCCAGCAACGCGGCGGCGTTGAGTGTCGCCGACCGCGAACCAGGGATCCTCGGTGTGCTCGACGACTGGCCGGTCTACTTCCATCTCAAGAACTGCGTGGTTCGGGGCGGCGTGGCGGACTTCTCGGTGGACGCCGCCGGCGGCGAGGTGGACAACCATCGTTGGCTGCGCTCGCTGGTCGACTCCGGACGCTGTGACGCGGTGAGTGTGGAGTACTGCGGTACCGGTGATCCGCATCCCCGGCTGCTGGCGTCGCGCCGCTACCTGGACGAGACGCTGCGGCTGATCACCGCGGCCTGAGGCGCGGCGGCGCAGGCGGCGCGGTGGGCCGGGCCGGTGACGGCGGTACGGGTACGAGGTCGTACCCGTACCGCCGACGGCCGTCGGACCGCCGCCGGTCGTCCCGCCGCCGGGCCCGGTGAGCGGGGCGGTCAGTACGCGGTGAGGGTGAACTCGGCGGTGCGGACCACTCCCCCGTGCTGGAACTCGAAGTACAGCTGGTAGGTGCCGGCCGACGGCACCGCCACGGCGAACGCCACCACCGAGCTGGGGGCGGTCGCGGGTGCCGGGTGGACGTGCAGGTAGCCGAGGTCACCGTGGCGTACGGCGACCAGGTGTCCGTACGCGCCGAGGTAGGGCTCCAGGTCCGGCACCGACGCCCCGTCACGTCCCAGCCAGACGAGTAGCTGGCTGGCCTGCCCCGGCCGCAGCCCGCCGTCGAGGGTGACCGTGTAGCCGTCGACCAGCACCGTCGCCTCGTCGGGTGGCAGCGGTTCGCGGAGGGTGAACTCGCCGGTGACCAGCAGGTCGACGCCGAGGGTGACAGGTGTCTGCTCGCCGGCCGGGACGAAGTCGGCGAACGCCCGGTAGCTGCCGGCGGACGGCATGGTGACCGGCACCCGCCACGTGCCGTCGGCGTCTTGGGCGGGGTGCAGATGCTGGTAGCCGCCGAAGTCGCGGCCCACCAGCACCAGGTGCAGGTCACGTTCGTGGTTGCGCTGGTACGCGGTGACCGGCTGGCCGTCGGGGCCGGTGATCTGGAACGCGAGTTCGCCGGGGACACCGGCGGCGGTCGGTGCGCCGGACAGCACGAGGGTGTAGCCGGACTGGGTCACGCTGAGTCCGCCGACGTCGTGGCCGGCGTGGGCGGGGCTGGCTCCGGCGCTTCGGGCGGGGGTGCCGGCGGGGGCGGTCGCCCGGCCGGCGACGAAGGCCGCCGCCGCGAGCACCACGAACAGGGCGACGACCCCGACCCGCAGGCCCCCGCCGGATCGGCTGGTAGGCGCGGACGGGTCGGCGGCCGGTAGGTCAGGGGACGCGGATGACGGGTCGACCGACCCCGCTGGCGTCGCGGCCGGCGGGATCGGTCGACGGGTGGATCCGACGGTCATCAGGCGGGGATCCGACGGTCGACGGTCACCGGCCGGTCTGCCGCCGACATCATGGTCGGCAGGTTCGGGCGCAGGACGAACAGGCCCTGCTCGATCCCGGAGACCACGACGGTGCCACTGGCGAAGTACGGGTAGACGCTCCACGCCCCGTTCATCGAGGCGGTGTTACTCGACGGGTAGATGTCGAAGTAGCCGGCTTCGGTCAACGTACCGCTGGAGACGTTGCGCAGGTCCAGGATGCGCAGCCCGGCCCGGTAGTTGGCCTGGTAGCTGTAGTTGCCCTTGACGTACTGGTTGTGGTCGGTGGCCGCCGCCGACGAGGTGTGGGTGCCGATGTGCCGGGGCGCGTCGAGGTCGTACAGGTCGAAGACGAAGGTCTTGGTGCCGCCGCCGCGTCGGGTCTCGTCGAGTTCGTCGTCGAGCAGGAAGTAGCGGTGGTTGTCGGTGAGCCAGCCCTGGTGGGTGTACTGCCGGCCGGAGTACGACGCCCGGACGATCTGGCGTGGGCTCGACTTGGAGGTCACGTCGACGATGGTGACGGTGTCCTCGTTGGAGTTGACGCAGATCTCCCGCCCGGTGTATGCGCTGTCCGGTCCACGGTAGACGACGCACTGGGTGTCGTGGGTGTAGCCGTCGGAACTGACGCAGCCGGCGTAGACCGGCGAGGTCGGATTCGCGATGTTGATCATGTGCGGGCCACCGCTGCAGGTGTTCGACCCGACCGCGTACGCGTAGCCGGTCTGCTCGTTGATCGCGATGTTGTGCGAGTTGCCGAACCGGCTGTAGTGCGCGTTTGCGGTGAACGTCTGCGGGCTGGTGACCGTGCGCAGCCGGGTCAGGTCGAACACCTGCATGCCGTGCCCGCTGACGTCAGCGACGATGAAGGCGTGGTTGCGGTACACCTTGATGTCGCGCCAGATCGCCGTCCGGTTCTGGTAGGCCGGCAGGTTGCCGAGATAGACCGGCGCGGCCGGGTTGGAGATGTCGACGAACGAGGTGCCGTTACGGCGCCCGACGATCGCGTACTCCTTGCCGGTCGACGAGTCGGTCCAGCCCCAGATGTCGTTGGCCTGGCTGCCGCCCATCTGGCTGAGCGGCAGGAAGGCCAGCAGGTCGACGTTGCGACACGGGTAACCGCTGGCCTGCCCGCCGCTGCAGGTGACCTGGGCGAGCGGCGCCAGGTCCTGGGTCGGCTCCCGTTGGGCCATGAACTCGACCGCCGTGGCGCGCCCGGCCGGCGTGTCCGGGTCGTGTGCCATCGACGCGCCGGGCAGGCCGGCGAGCAGGCCGCCGACCATCGCCAGTGTGACCGCCGCTGTCGTCCATCGGGTACGCATCCGGGCCTCCCCTGCCGTCGCTGCGTCCGCCGATCCGCGCGGCAGGGCAGGCGGGGTCGCGCCTACGGCCCGGGGGATCGACTCTTGTGATGAGCGTGCGGCGTCCGAAGTGTCCGGTCAAGGGCAGCGTGACATACCTTTTTGCTCATACCGAACAATCGTTAAGGCGATACGGCGGGGAATCCGATCGGAAACGCTGCCGTCACGCGGTCCAGACGGTGCCGCGCGCCTGGTATTCGAGCACCTCCTCGGCGCGTACCGCCAGGTCGGCGCTGACCCGGCGGCGGACCAGATGCAGGGCGAGTTCCAACCCGGAGGTGATCCCGGCCGCCGTCACCAGGTCGCCGTCGTCGACCACCCGGGCGTTCTTGACCACTCCCCCTCGGGCGGTCAACTCGGCCTTGGCGCCGTTGTGGGTGGTGCAGGGCCGGCCGGTGGTCAGTCCGGCGGCGGCCAGGATGATCGCCCCGGTGCACAGCGACGAGATGATCAGGCCGCGTCGCCGGGCGTCGGCGAGCGCACGCGGCAGCACACCCCGGTTGATCTCCGACCAGATCCCCGGGCCGTCCGGGCGACGGAACCCACCGCCGGGTACGACGATGATGTCGGCGGCGCGGGGCGACCAGCCGTGCTCGACGGCGACCTTGGTGCCGAACGCGGCGGTCACCATTCGCGGCCCGTCGACGTTGACGTAGGTGGTCTGGACGGCACCGCCGCTCATCCCGCCGGCGAGGGAGAACACCTCGTACGGGCCGATGAAGTCCTGCTCCTCGGCCCCGTCGAACATGACGATCTGCACCCGGAGCGGGTGTTCCGGCGTCGGCTCGCGCCAGCCAGCGGCGCTGGCCGGCGCGGTAGCCGTGCTCGCTGGCGCGGCGGACGCTGCCCCCGGCACGACGGCCCCGGCGAGCAGTCCGGCGCCCGCGACGGTCGCCACCCCCAGCATGTCCCGACGGTCCATCTGTGACCTCTCTCCACTGATCCGCACCGGCGCTCGCCGGCCCGGCGAGGTCGGCTGCCGCGTCGCCTCCGGCGGGTACGACGACCGCCGTACCGACACATTGGTCGGCGAGCCGACTGCATTGGTTCCCGCCGATGTTTTGCGAGGTTCAGGCCCCGACCGGCGACTATCCGAGGTACGGGGTGGTCCGCTGTTCGGCGTGGTGGCGCAGGCGCAGCCGTACCGTGTCGTGGATCGGGAGGTGGTCGAAGTCGGCGGGGTCGACGAACCGGACCTCGGTCGACTCGTCGCTGACGGCGATGGTGCCGCCGACGATCCGGCCGAGATAGGTGACGTTGAACTGCTGCCGGACTTCGCCGTCGGCGTAGGCGATCACGTGATCCGGGTCGGTGTAGACGCCGAGCAGAGCGACGATCTCGATGTCGAGACCGGTTTCCTCCCTGACTTCACGGATGACGCACTGCTGCAGCGTTTCACCGACGTCCATCGTGCCGCCGGGCAGTGACCAGTTGCCGGAGTCGGCGCGACGCTGCATCAGCACCCGCCCGCGATCGTCGGTGACGATCGCGGATCCGCCGGGAACGATGCTGTTGGCGCTGGGCGCGTCCGGGTCGCGGTAGTGGTCCCGGCGGCGGGTCACGACACCTCCTGCGGCGGGTACGGGGTGCAGGTCTGCCAGACCTGTTCGAACTGGTCGGCGTACGCGGCGAAGATCCCGTGCGGCGACAGCTCCCGCAGGTGCAGGGCCGGATGCTGGTAGCCGCGCGCCCGGTACAGGTGTGGAGTGACGATCATCTGGTGGTCGAAACGAAAGACCGAGTTGTACAGGTGCACGCCGTGCAGACCGATACGGACACCAGGCACATCATGCAGCGGTTCGCAGAAGTTGAGCGCGTTGCGAATGCGACCGGGTAGCGTACCGCCGATCTGTTCGAGGTCGTCGCGTTCAGCGACGTGCGGGCAGTCCGGGTCGGCGAACGCCATCCGGACCCGGGCACCGCTGGCGCACTTGTCGACGATGCGGTTCATCGTGTCCGGCAGCATCTCCATGATGAACGGGTACGCGTAGCCGAGCAGGTCGATCTGCTTGGTCGCGCCGGCCAACAGCGAGGTCCACACCTGGTGTGGAATGTCGGCCCGGTGTGCGTAGGCACCGACGACCTCGGCGGTGCTGTCCGCTCCAGCGGCCAGGTCCGGCCGCACGCGTGGCCAGAGATCGGCCTCGTCTTCCCCGAGTGCGTCCGCAACCGCCAGCCGGGTGCGTTGGTGCGGGATCCGGCCGGTGAGCCAACGGTTGACGGTCTTGACGTCAACGCCCACCGCAGCGGCCAGGGCTGCGCTGTCCAGTTGGGCTCGCAGCATCGCGGAACGCAGACGTTGACTCACACCGCCACGGTACCGGACACGATAGGGACGTTTCAGGGCCACTAATGTGGCGGCAATAACGTCCGCTGGGACGTTTCAACGTCCCGTCCCGGCTCCTACTGTGTGGCTTCGCAGATCACGACATGCGCACACAGGGAGACCAACGGTGACCGCACCCATCTCGAACTCGTCGGTGCCGCGCCGCCGGCTCGGCCAGGAGCTACGCAGACTCCGCGAACGGCAGGACCACGTGTCGCCGACATCGCCGGCTGGCATGTTGCGGTGGCCGGCAATCAAGCTGTACCGGATGGAGCGCGGCGAAATGCCGGTGCGCGCAGAGGACGTGGCGCTGCTCTGCGAACTTTACGGCGCTGAACCCTCGATGACCGAGGCGCTCGTCGGCCTCGCCGCCAAAACCCGGGAGAAAGGCTGGTGGCACGACTACGCCAGCCTGCCGCCGGGGTTCGACGTCTACGCGGGGTTCGAGGAGACCGCGAGTCGGTTGCGCATCTTCCACATCCAACTCATCCCCGGCCTGCTACAGACCAAGGAGTACGCCACCACGGTCATCGATGCGAATGTCAGCAACGCGCACGTCACTTACGACGTTGTCACTGCCCAACTCGCTCGGGCGAGCGTTCTGACCCGGATTTATCCGACGCCGCCAGATGTCGACGTCGTCCTCGACGAATCCGCACTGCTTCGTACGGTGGGAACGCCCGAGATCATGGCAGACCAACTGCGCCGGGTCGTCGACGCAGGCCAACTACCCAACGTCTCGGTCCGCGTCCTGCCGTTTGCCGCAGGACTACCTGCCGGTACGGCAACCTGCACGCCCTTCACCATCCTCGACTTCCCCGATGCGAGTGAACCCACCATCGTCCACCACGAGATGCTCACCGGCGCGCTCTTCCTCGACAAGCAGACCGAAGTCGACCTGTACGCCCAAGCCTACGACAACATCCGCTCGGCCTGCCTGAGCGAGGACGAGTCGCGAGAATTGCTCCTCACCGCAGCGAGGACCGCCAGCAATTCCTGAACATCTACCTCGCAGCACTGATTCACTAAGAGAACGTCTGATTCACGTATTTGTCGGTGATGCGGGTTTAGCCGTATCGCCAGGATTCGGCAAATCGAATACGTACCGATTTGCCTCCCTGTCAAAAGTGACGGCGATATCTCTCTTGGGAAGCCCAAACTCAGCAATAGCCCAGCCGTGTATCGCCGCCGCGAGCCCTTCCTCCTGAAAGTCACAATCGTTATATCTAATTTCTTGGACCACAACCGTTATTCGCTCCCCCGAGCCGGTCGATGCAATCTCAGTCGAAAGCAGCCCTAGCCCTCTCGCGAGCATGTCCATAACGTCGCGCGAAAGTCCGGCACCTTGTGTGGCATCCGCAAGGAAGACGCCTTCCCCGAGGGGGACAGCACCATCGCTGCCCCCCTCGCCCTTGAACGCATCAGCCGTGATTGAGATAAAGATTCCCCACGACGAACGAAGCACTCTGTAGGTGTATGTGCTACCCAAGTCCATCACCCGAATCCCAATAAGTCGAAGATCCCCGATGAAAAGAAGTGTTCGGTTCCCCTGGCAGTGGGTCTGGAGATGTAGTCGAGCCCATGCCCAGCGTTGCCGCCCCACAAGAGGCTATTCTGCTCCATGAAGGCTGTCGCCGCATCATCCGACATCGTCCCAAGATGCGCTTGCCTAAGCCCGGCCAGCGCTCTGTTGTCGATGGAGAATCGCATGATTTGGGCGCCCGGCTTGTTGGCGGCGTACGCGACTACCTCCGCTTCACGACCCCACGCGTACACACCCGGACCAAAGTGCGCTCGCTCAGGCGCGGTCGGGAAGGGATGCCCTCCAGAACCGAGACGAGCAGCGTCATCCGCACCCTGGACCGTAAAGAAATCCGTCGTTCCGCAGTTGTGGACCAGGACGGGCGTGTCCCCGGCGAGCACATAGTACGTGTGGATGTCGGCGACGGTGAGGTTGTGGACGGTGCGGGTTTCGGTCCATTGGCGGACGGCGCTGATCTGGACCCAGGTGCCGGCCGAGGTTTGTAGTAGTTGGCCTGCTTTTAGGTTGGTCGCGTCGACCCATTCCTGGAGTTCGGGGACCCAGAAGGGGTGTTTGTCGGTGGCGACGAGGGTGGCGGTCGGCTCGTTGTCGCCGGTTTGGAGGGTGACGGAGACGAGGTTCTTGTCGCCGTGACCGGTGATGGTGTCGGTAACTTGTTTGGGGGCGGTCTCGCCGGTTTCAGGGTCAGTGGCGAGGACGGTGTCGCCGATTTTGATCTGTTCGATTGGTTTGGTGGTGCCGTTGGCGAGAAGGACGGGTGTTCCAGGAGCGAAGCTGTTGCCAGGACCACAAGAGCGACTGGGGCTGTTTTGAGGAACGTAAAGTCCTTGGATGGGCCCATCTTCAGCAACAGAGATATCTTTGATTTGCGTCTGCGTATCCGACCTATGCTTGACGGTCTGCCCCCCGACCTTGGCCGGCACATTGGTCGACTTCTTGCTTGCGCCAGTGCTGGTATTTCTGGGGGTCGGCTTGGTGGGCCGAGAAGGCGCAGCCTTACTTTGGCCTTGTTGACGGAGAGCCTTGAGTTCCTGTGTTGTGAGGGAGCTCGAGATGGAGCTTCCGCGTGCCGGTGCTGGCGGCCTGGCCGCGGCGGCTCGTCTGGCAGCGCTGGGGCGAGGTGCGCCTCCAAGGCCGAACGTGACACCTCCGCCTCGAGCCGCGGCGGCCCCTCCTCCGGCCCCAGCCACTTCGATTCGACGGAGGCCATCGGCATCGCTAAACGAAATCGGGCTGTTTCCTGCGTATGCGTAGCCATTCATCGACTGCGGATCGCCCAGATCCATGATGGGATCCACGGAGATGAACCGACCGAGGGCGGGATCGTACTGGCGTGCGCCTATGTGAGTCAGGCCCGTGGGGTCCTTGGTTCCGCCGACGAAGCCTTTGTCGCCGGGCCAGTTGGTGGGTGCAGTGCCACGGGTGTCGCCGAAGGGCAGGGTGCGGCGGTGGGTGAGGTCGAGGGTGGTGGGGTCGATGGCGATCTGGTGGGTGCCGTGGTGGTCGGGGATCAGCCAGGTGAGGCCGGTGACGGTGCGGACGGCGACGGTGGCACCGTTGTGGTGGTAGTAGCGGGTGCCGTCGATCTGGCCGTTGGCGTTGGTGCGGCGGAGTTCGGTGTGGCCGAGGTAGAGGGTGGTGCCGGTGGCGTCGCGGCGGAGGAGCCGGTTGCCTGAGGTGTCGTAGACGTAGGTGGTGTCGAGGCCGGTCTGCGTGGTCGCGGCGAGACGGCCCTCCGCGTCCCAGTAGAGGGTTTGGGTGACACCGTCGACGGTCCGCTGCTCGGTGTGCCCGCCCGTCGTGTAGGTGAAGGTGTCGGTGCGGGTGGTCTCACCGTCGTAGTCGACCTCGTCGACGGCGTGCGGGTGGGGGCTGGTGGGGGTGGGGTAGGTGTAGGTGGCGGTGGTGGATCCGGTCGCCGTCCAGGTGGTTTCGGTTTCCCGGTTGCCGGTGGCGTCGTCGTATTCCCATTGCTGCCGGTAAGGGTCGGCGCCGGTCCGTTGGGGGGTGGTGCAGGGGGCGGTGGTCTGGGTCCAGGCGTCGGTGAGGCGTCGGAAGTTGTCGTAGATGAAGCATTCGGTCTGGTCCGCGACACCTGCTGTTTTCCCGGCCATGGAGGTGATGTTGCCGGCGGGGTCGTAGGTGTAGGTGGTGGTGGCCGCGTCGTCCCAGGTGTTCGGGGTCGTGGGGTGTTCGGTGTCGACCTGGGAGGCGGCGAGGCGGCGGGTGCCGGGCTCGACTGGTGAGGAGACCCGTACCCGGTCGGCGCCGGTGCCGAGGATGCGTTGGGCGATCTGGCCGTCGTAGTGGTAGCTGGTCGCGGCGACGTAGGTGTCGTTTTCGGTGGTGAGGGTGGTGGGTAGGCCGGAGGCGGTGTGGTAGCCGTATTCGATTGTTTCGGCGGGGAGGCCGCCGACGGCGGGGATGGTGGTGGTTTCAGGGGCGCCGTTGTCGTGGTAGCTGTGGCTGGTGGTGTAGGTGCCGGCGAGTCCGGTCTCGGCGGCGGGGATGGTGACGGTGGTGCCGAGGGGTCGGTAGCCGTCGTCGTAGGCGGTGACCGCACTGGTGTAGGTGTCGGCGCCGATATGCCGGCTGGACGAGGTCAGCAGACCGGCTCCCAAGGTGTCGTAGAGCCAGGAGGCCCGCAGGGTGCCGGTGGGGTTGTCGTCGCGGAGTTCGGTGGGGCGGCCGAGGGTGTCGTAGCCGTACCAGAGGGTTTCGCCCCGGCCGTCGGTGGTGGTGACCAGCTGCCCGGCGTTGTCGTAGACGCTGGTCGAGGTGCCCGCGTCCGGGTCGATGGTCTGCCAGCGGCGGCCGAGCAGGTCGTAGTCGTAGGTCCATTGGTTGTCGGCGGGGTCGGTGACCGAGGTCAGTTCGTCGCGCAGGTTGTAGCCGTAGCTGGTCTCCTGGAACGCGGTTGCCGTGGTGGCGCCGTCGTGCTGCCGTAGGTGGGTCAGCCGGCCCCGGACATCGAGGAGGGTGGTGGTGGGGGTGCCGCCGGCGGGTGGGGTGACGGTGACCCGGTCACCGCCGTAGCCGGTCACGGTCTCCCACTGCAGGCTGTCAGCCGACCAGAACTGGTCCCGGGTCGCCCGCCCGGCGCCGTCGTACACGGTGCGGGTCTGGGTGTCGACAGCGGTGTCGGCGAAACCGACCAGCGTCCCGGTCGGACCCGAGGCGTTGTTGTAGAACGTCGACGTCTTGACCGGCAGGCCCCGGCCGTCGTACCGGGTGTCGACGATGGTCCGTTTGCCGTCCGGGGCGGTCGCCTGGGTCTGGCGGGGGCGGAGCAGCCCGTCGGAGATGTCGAACGCGGACACCACACCGCCCGTGGGGCTCAACGTTTTGGTCTGGATCGTCGCCGGCGCCGTCAGGGAGACGGTGTACACGTATTCGGTGTCCGGAGTCTCGTTGGTGCCGCGTTCGGGTGCCCACACGTGGGTGAGCCGGCCGAGAGCGTCGAGCCACGCCGTGGTCGTCTTGTCGTTCGCGTCGACCGCGCTGGTCGGCAGCCCACGGGTGGTGTCCAGGGTGACCGTCGTCTCGTGGCCGGCCGGGTTCGTCGTGATCACGGTGCCGAGCAGGTCGTTGTTGTTGTGGACGTAGGTCGTGGTCGTCTCCCGGCCCAGGGCGTCACCCGCCACCTCGATCCGGCCCCACGTGTCGTAGTCGGCGGTGGCGACCATCACCCAGTCCGGACTCCCACCGGTGAAGTCGGCGACCTGCTCGACACGGGTCACCTCGTTACCTAATGAATCCCGAACGGCCCGCCGTGGACCACGGGATGCCTGCCCGTTACCCGGCCCTTGAGGTCTCCAAAAAGATCGGCAGCGTGGGCTCGGCGAGTCGTTCGTGTGGTGGTCCGGCTCGCTGAGTTCACGCCTGCACACCTCTGGACCGTGTCAGGTCTCGTGCAAGACCGGCGGATCTCGGCGGTGCCGGACCACCTCGTGACCTTGGGCAGGATGTTGATCGTGGTTGCAGCCCGCCCGCACGGCGAACACCTCGCATACCGGGAGCCGACGAGCTCTTACTGCGAAGACCGGGACCGTGCGGGTCGCTGGGATCGCGAACGGCTCATCGGAGGGTAGGCCACAGAGCCTCGTCATTAGGGCGCCGCGCGTTTCCGCCAGGGTTGCATGCCCGATGGGCAGGCGAGGGAGGAGTAGGAGTTGGCGGTGTACTGCGGCATCGACTGGTCAGAACGGCATCACGATATTGCCCTGGTCGACGAGCACGGTCGCCTGGTTGCCAAGGGTCGCATCGGCGACGACGTGGACGGATTCACCACGCTGGTCGAGATGCTGGCCGCCGCCGGTGACAGCGCCGAGGAGCCGATCCCGGTGGCGATCGAGACCCCGCGTGGCCTGCTGGTCGCGGCGCTGCGCGTAAGTGGGCGGCGGGTGTACTCGATCAACCCGATGGCGGTGGCCCGCTACCGGGAGCGGCACTCGGTGTCACGCAAGAAGTCCGACCACGCCGACGCGGTGGTGCTGGCCAACATCCTGCGCACCGACGCCCACGCTCACCGGCCGCTGCCGCACGACAGCGAACTGGTTCAGGCGGTCGCGGTGCTGGCCCGGGCCCACCAGGACGCCACCTGGCGGCGAACCCGGGCCTCGAACGAGCTGCGGTCACTGCTGCGGGAGTACTTCCCCACGTTCCTCGCCGCGTTCAACGGCAGGAAGGGCAACCTGACCAGCGCGGACGCCCGTGCGGTGCTGGCCGCCGCATCCACGCCCGCAGCTGCGGCGAAGCTGTCCACAACTCGGATCGCCGCCGCCCTACGCCGCGGCGGCCGACGGCGTGGCGTCGAGGACCTGGCCGCCGAGCTGCAGCAGGCGCTGCGCCGTCCGCAACTGCGTCAGCCGGACGTCGTGGAGGAAGCCATGGGCATCCAGGCGCTGGCACTGCTCGCGACGCTGAACGTCGAATGCGCCAGTGTTGATTCGCTTGCCGAGGCCGCCAGCGAAGCGTTCCGCCAGCACCCGGACCACGCGATCGTGACAAGCTTCCCCGGTCTGGCCGACGTGACCGGTGCCCGCGTTCTGGCCGAGATCGGCGACGACCGCGCCCGGTTCGCCGATGCCCGCGCTCTGAAGGCCTACGCCGGCGCGGCCCCGGTCACCCGCGCGTCCGGGCGCAGCATCTCCATCACCCACCGCAAGGTGAAGAACGATCGGCTCGCCGCCGCCGGATATCTGTGGGCCTTCGTCGCCGCTACCCACGCCGAACCCGCCAAACAGCACTACCAGCGCCGCCGCGACCACGGCGACCGACATCCCGCCGCACTACGCCACCTGTTCAACCGGCTCCTCGGCTGCCTGCACCACTGCCTCGCAACAGGACAGCTCTACCACCCCGGCAAGGCCTTCCCCACGATCGGCATGCCCGCACCCGCCGCTGCGCAGTGACACTGGCAAACTCGGCGCCCATGAACGACGGCAAGGACTGGTACGCCTGGCACAGCCCTTACACCGACCCCGGCTCGCCCCTGGCACGCCGACTGAAGCTGGTCCAGCAGCACATCGCCGCGTGGCTCGATGAGCGACCTGGCGAACCGGTGTCCGTGCTCAGCATGTGCGCCGGCCAAGGTCACGACATTCTCACCGTGCTGGCGTCGCGCCAGGACGCCGTGCGAGTCAGCGCCACGCTGCTCGAGTACGAACCGCGCAACGTCGCCGCGGCCCGGACCCGAGCAATCGCCGAAGGCCTCGACACGGTGACCGTCGGGCAGGCCGACGCCGGTGACCTCGCCTCATACCGGCAGGCGGTGCCCGCCGACCTGGTCATCATGGCAGGCGTCCTGGGCAACATCAGCGACGCCGACGCCCACACCACCATTCACGCGCTGCCGCAGATCTGCGCTGCCGACGCCACAGTGATCTGGACCAGGACACGACGAGCACCCGACCTGACACCGGCGGTCCGAAGGTGGCTGGCCGACGCAGGGTTCGCCGAACAGGCTTTCACCGCACCCGACGACGTGCTGTTCTCCGTCGGCGTTCACCGCTTCACCGGCACCCCACAGCCGCTGGAGACCGGCAAGATCTTCCAGTTCATCACCTGACGGCGAACCGACGACTTGACGCTTCCGGAGATCGGAGGTCTTTTTGATCGTCCCCAGCCGGGGACTGCTCGGTCGCCCGGCTCGGTATGACTGAATGCCCCTGTCGTACGCATGATCCGGGGGGTGTTGTCGCCGAGCCGGGTGGCGTCGGCGGACCGCTGATAGGGACCCGGCCACCCCGTCGTGGGGTAGGTCTCTCCGTAACGTGGATGCCGGCAGTCCGACGCTATGACCAGCGGCCGAGCCAGGCCATCGCCGTGAGGAGGCAAGCTGTGCACGACGGGTTCGGCGTCTTCATCGGACTCGACGTCGGCAAGGAAGGACACCACGCGGTCGCGTTGAACCGCGACGGCAAGCGGCTGCACGACGCGACGCTGCCCAACACCGAAACCGGGCTGCGGAAACTGTTCGACAAACTCGCCCGGCACGGCCAGATCCTGGCCGTGGTCGACCAGCCCGCCTCGATCGGCGCGCTGCCCGTCGCGGTCGCCCGCGCCTGCGGCCACCAGGTCGCCTACCTGCCCGGTCTGGTCATGCGCCGCCTGGCCGACCTGCACCCCGGCACCGCGAAGACCGACGCCCGCGACGCCTACGTCATCGCCGACGCCGCCCGCACCCTGCCCCACACCCTGCGCCGGGTCGACACCGGCGACGACGCCCTGGCCGAGCTGGAGGTGATGGTCGGCTACGACGACGACCTCGCCGGCGAGGTCACCCGCGTCGCCAACCGCATCCGGGGCCTGCTCACCCAGATCCACCCACCCCTGGAACGCGTCCTCGGCCCGAAACTGCAGCACCCCGCCGTCCTGGAAGCCATCTCGCGGTGCGGCGGACCCACCGGCATCCGCAAGGCAGGCCGGGCGAAACTCACCGAGATCGTCAAGGCCCGCGCGCCACGCATGGGCGCCCGCCTGGTCGACCAGATCTTCACCGCGCTCGACGCGCAGACCGTCGTGGTTCCCGGCACCACCGCCGCCGAGACCGTCCTTCCCCGACTCGCCGACAACCTGCGTGACCTGCTGCGCCAACGCGACCAGGTCGCCGAACAGGTCGAAGGGATGCTTGATGCGCACCCTCTTGCCCCGGTCCTGACCTCGATGCCCGGCATCGGCGTCAGGACCGCGGCCCGCATCCTGCTCGAAGTCGGCGACGGCACCTCGTTCCCCACCCCCGGCCACCTGGCCGCCTACGCCGGCCTGGCCCCGGTCACCCGCCGCTCCGGCACCAGCATCCGTGGCGAACACCCACCCAAGGGCGGCAACAAGCAGCTGAAACGCGCGTTCTTCCTGTCCGCGTTCGCCGCTCTCGCCGACCCGCTCAGCCGCGCCTACTACGACCGCAAACGCGCTGAGGGCAAGAAACACAACGCCGCCCTCATCTGCCTCGCCCGCCGCCGCGTCGACGTCCTCCACGCCATGCTCCGCACCCAACGGCCATACCAGCCCAAACCGGCGGACGAACCCCGCCTCGCTGCTTGACAGAACCCATAGGGACACCCCCCTTCGTCGGGGCCGCGCCGTGGGTGGTGGCGTGGTCGTGGAACACCCGCGACTCCGACAACACCTGCCCGGACGTCGGCGCCACCTTGCAGGGACCCTCCGCGAGCTGGGTCCGGTTCGCCACCCCCACCAGATACAGGTTGGTGTTGATGTTGCTGCTGTACCAGGTACGGGTACAGCGGTCATCAGTGGTGACGGTCGGGTCACCGAGATCGGACAGTTCGGTGCGGTAGCCGAACGTCTGATGCCACGAATGCTCCGTCTCGGACTCCCGCCAACTCGCCGTGTCGGTCACCCACGTGAAATGCCGTTCCACCCCGACCCGGACGAGCACCGAATGGTGCACCGTCGGCACCGCCCAATGCGCCGGGTAGGTCCGTGCCCCGGTCTGCCAGCCCTCGACCGTGTACACCGACTTCGACAGCGGGATACCGCCGGCCCCGTCGAAGACGATCTCCTCCAACAGCTGACCCCGCCGCCACAGGTCGTCCCGGACCACCTCGGACAGCGAGTTGCTCACCGTCGACACCCGGTCCTCACCCGTGTCCGTGAGATCGAAGCTCAGCCCCCGGAAGTAGACCCGTCGCGTCTGCGACCGCATGCCGCCGCTCGTCGGGCCGACCGTCGTCGTCACGTCGGTGTAACCCCGCCAATCCGACCACGACCGGTACGGCAACGAACTGCTGTAGACCGCCGCCCCGTTCTCGTGCCCCCACAACACCTGCGCCGACCCCGACGCCGAGCCCAACGTGTACTGGTAGTCGTGCACCACCGGCGGTGACCCACCCACCAGATCGTTCTCCACCACCCGCGTCACGATGTACTTGTTCCACCACCCGAACCCCGCGCTGTTGTCCTCCGGCTTCCAATACTTCGGAAAACAGCGGTGGATGTTGTTGTCCGGATCCGGAAAGCTACCGCCGAACTGACACCCCGACCCCGGACTCAGATACGTGACGTCGATCCGGCCACCCGTCTCGGTGAACACCTGCGACACCCGATACTTCCGCGGCTGCGCCATCCCCGCGTTCGGATCATAATCAGCCCGCTGATCCCGCCGCGTCCCCCCGAACCGCACCTGCGGCAACACCACCGCCGGCGTCCGCGACGACCCCGTCCGGGTGATCGACTGCAACCACAACGCCGCCGACGTGCTGTTCCCCGTCGCCGGGAACAACTGCTCCAACACCCACGAATCCACCACCCGCCGGTTCGCCCCCGGCCCCGTCCGCACCGACGTCGACACCGACGTCAACCGCTTGTCCGACCAGAACGACGGCGCCGGATTCGACGGACACGACGACGCCGACACCCCGCAGTACAGATCCCACGGCGTGTCCGGCCAGTTCGCCGCCGCAGGCGACGACGGCGCGCTCCCGCACGACGACACACACCGGTCCGACCAGGTGAACTCCACCCGCGCCGGCGGATCACCCGCGAACCCCGTCGACGCCGTCACCCCGTAATCGATCCGCGTCAACCGGACCGCCCGGTCATACGACTGCGTCCCACCCGCGCCGAACCCCGACCGCTGCACCTCCTTCTCATAGAAATACGCCATCGCGTTCCCGTGCACATCCACCACATACGACAGAGACCACCGCCACGCCTGCCAACACGACGACACCGCGAACCCACCCAGGTCGAAACACGGCTCACCCTGATTGTTCGCCCGCACCCGCACCGTCGCCGTCGAATTCGTCTGCACATTGCCCGGCACCGTCTCCAACCCGAAGTAATACTGCGTGCCGTCCTGCGTCGTCAACCGCCAATACTCACCCGTGTTCGACGGCAAGTCGCCCTGATCCCCGTTGTTCGACCCCGCGAACGCCTGCACCATCTCCCCGTCATCATCCGCCAACCGCCACCTGCCCGACCCGTCCCGCACCAACTCCGTCGACTTCCCACCCCACACCAACCGCAGATTCGGCAACCGCCAACACAAATCCCCGTTCGCCTCCGTATAGTGCGCCGGATTCTCCAGATCATCCGCACACGACCTGTACGCCCGCTCGATATAACCACCCGCCCGCAGATCCCACCCCTCACCCACCGCACCCGCCTGCACATTCCGACCCGCCGTCTGCCCGTCCACCCCACCCGAGCTGTACCCCAACCCCACCTGCGGCTCCAACCCACCCGGCACCGGCGGCACACCCATCCCGTACGACCACCCGAAATCCCCCGACGACCCACCCGACGACCACTCCGCCGACACCGACAACGGCGTCTTCGTGAAATCCCCCGTCTCCCCCGACTGCACCCCCGTCACCGCGAACACCACCGCACCACCCGACGACAATGTCGACGACTCCCCCAACCCCGCGAACACCCCACCCCGCCGCACCTGATCCACCCCCGGCACCGCCTCCACCACCGCCGACACCACACCCGACCCGTTATCCAACCGCGACGACACCACCGGCCGCCCCACCCCACACCCCACACCCTCCGGCGACGTCACCACACACCCCGGAAACGCCACCACCCCCAACCGCGCACCCCAATCCCCACCAAACGCCCCCGAAAACCCCGACGTGTCCACCTCCACACCCACCCGACCCGCCACCAACCCACCATCCGCCCGCACCACCCGGAACAACACACCCGACACACCCGCCGACACCGCCACCGACCGATCCAACACCTCCACACCCACCCGCGACACCGACCCAGAACCATCCCCAGCCCCCGACCCGGACCCCGGCCGGCCAGCCGAACCACCCTCGACCGACGGCGCCGGACCCACCGCGAACCCCGACCCACCCACCGGCACCGAATCGACCGCCGGCACATCCACCACACCAGACACCGCCACCGGCCACACCGGCTCACGCGGCACGAACCCCGGCAACCCCGGCTCAACCCCAGCCCCAGCCGCGACCCTCGCCTCCGACACCGGCACCGACCGCTGCCCCACCCCCGGATCCCCCGCCGACCCCACCGGAGCCGCCACCACCCCCGGCGCCGCCAACAACGACGCCGACACCACCACCACCGTCACCACCGCCACCCGACCACGAACCCCGACCCACCACCCGAACCCACCACCACGACCCGACATCACACCCACCTAACGAAAGGAAAACAGCACCTGACCTGCCCCGCGACCCTAAGACCGTGTGTCGTTTGGGGTTGTTGAAGTTCAAGGTCATTCGTTGACGTGGTGTGGATGACGTGGAGAAGTACTGCCCCGACGCGTTGTGGCACCTCGCGCGGCCGTTGCTGCCGCCGCACCCGGAAAGGCACCAGGGCGGCGGCCGGCGGCGGACCGATGACCGGGCGATGCTCGCGGCGATCCTGTACGTACTGGAGTCCGGCTGCTCGTGGCGCAAGCTGCCCGCCTCGTTCCCGGTCCACTGGCGAACCGCGCACCGCCGGTTCGCCGAATGGGTCGAGGCCGGGGTGATGACCGCCCTGCACCGGGCGACGCTCGATGTCCTCGGCGCGGCCGGGCGGATCGACTGGTCGAGGGTGAGTGTCGACAGCATGCACGTACGCGCGGTGAAAAGGGGGACCTGACCGGGCCCAGCCCGGTGGACCGGGGCAAGCCCGGCTCCAAGATCCACGCCATGAGCGACCGGGGCGGGTTGCCGCTGCACGTGGGTGTCTCCGCCGCGAACCTCAACGACCACCGGATGCTCGAGGACATGGTCGACGGCGTCACACCAGTGCGTCAACCGGTCGGCCGGCCGCGTCGACGACCGGGCAAACTCCACGGCGACAAGGGCTACGACTACCCCGAATGCCGCGACCTGCTGCGCGCACGCGGCATCGTCGCACGGATCGCGCGCAAGGGCGTCGAGTCGTCGAAGCGGCTGGGCCGGCACCGCTACGTCATCGAACGCTGCCTCGAGTGGATGACCCGGTTCCGACGGCTGGTCCGCCGCTACGACCGCAAGGCTTCCCACTACCTCGGATTCCTCCACCTGGCATGCGCTCTGATCTGCTACCGCCGCGCCGACCGACTCAACCTGTTGACCAGCAACAACCCCTACTGACACACGGTCTAAACACCACCCCCGACACCTGTAAACGATCAACACAAACAGCCACCACAAACCCACCACTCAACCAGAAAACACCCCCAAAACTCACCAACAGCAACCGGCCACAGTGGATGATCGACGGGCCACCGAAACGCCTGACCCGATCAACGGCTAGCCCCCAGAAGCCAAGAAACCAGCCAAAACCAGACGGCAACCACACCAGCCAACAAGCGAAGCGCCGACCCCGCAGAAGCAGGGCCGGCGCTCATCGACTGTCCCGCCACAGCGGGAGACGTCAGGCCGTCAGCGGTGCTACTTTGCCGCCTCGACGAACGAACGCCACGCGGACGGGGCGAAGGTCAGAGTGCCGCCGCTACGGTCCTTGGTGTCCCGGACCAACACCCGGCCCGGCAGGTTGTCGGCCACCTCGACACAGTTGCTGGTCGAGCCGTTGCTCCGGCTGGACTTGCGCCACGCTGGTTGAGTCATAGCTCCTTCACCAACTTCATGATCAGGTCTCTCGACTGGTCGCAAGGCAGCGCGACGCCAGAAATAGCCTGCCAGGCATGTTCAAGATCAGCAACCAGCTCGGGGTCGGTCACCAACCGGCCGGCGAGTTGGTCGTCGACGAAGCCCACCGACGAGCCGTCCCGCAACGACGCCAACGTCAGTTGGCCGTTCTGCCCGGGATGCCACCCGGCGCTGGCCGGCGCGACCTGGATGAGGACGCGCGGATCGGTTCCCACCTCGGCGAGGTGTTCGAGCTGAGGGCGCAGGATCATCGGGTCACCGCGCCGTAAGCCGTTCTCGTCGATGATGAACTGGCAGACCGGCGGGTCGTCCTGACCGAACACGTCGGACTGTCGGGCCATCCGCACGGCCAGGTATTCGTCGGCCTTCGCCGGGGTCAGCGTGCCGCTGCGCAAGATCGCCCGCGCGTACTCCTCGGTCTGCAGCAACCCGGGGATGACGTTCGGCTCGAACTGGCGAAGCGTCAGTGCTTCCTTCTCCACCTCGGCCAGCGGCCGGAACCAGTCCGGCGCTGCGGTCCGGCGGGCCTCGGCGGCCGTCTCGTCGATCAACGGCGCGCTGCCGAACAGGTCGTCGATCTTCTTCGCCGTGTCGGGCCTCGGGATCTGTCGCCCCGTCTCGAACTTGGCGATCAAGGACGTCGACACGTGCAGCCGCTGTGCCAACTGTTCCTGGGTCAGACCGCCGTTGGCCGCGCGAAGATATCTCAGGGTTCGTGGAACACCATTGTTGCTCACTATTCCCGCTCCTTCGAGTCGCGTCCGGATCGACTACCGTCGGGCGACGGCTGCGTTTCCTCCGCGCCATCTTCCCGTCTTTGGTGGCCGACAGTCCAGGCTGGAGCGCAACGAGCCACAATTCGTCTTGTGCACCCGCGCGTGCCGGCAGGCAAAGGAGGAAGGAGATCAGCGGTCGGCGGCCGGCTCCGACGTCGGCGGCCCGGGCAGCCGTACGGTGAACTCGGTCCGACCCGGCACGCTGTCGACCGTGACCGTACCGCCGTGCGCCGTCACCACCGCGTGCACGATGGCCAGCCCGAGTCCGGTGCTGCCGGCCGCCCTCGACCGGGAGCTGTCACCCCGGGCGAACCGTTCGAACACGTGCGGCAGCAACTCGGCCGGGATGCCCGGTCCGGTGTCGACGATCCGCAACACGACGGTTCCCGGCTCCACGGCCACGGCGACCGTGACGGTGGTGCCTTCCGGGGTGTGGGTATGCGCGTTGGCCAGCAGGTTGACCAACACCTGCTGCAGCCGGGCCGGGTCACCGACCACGGTCACCGGCTCGGGCGGCAGGTCGAGCCGCCAGTCGTGGTCCGGGCTGGTGACGTGCGCGTCGCTGACCGCGTCGACCACCAGCATGGTCAGGTCGATCGGCTGCCGCTCCAGCGGCCGGCCGGCGTCGAGGCGGGCCAGCAACAGCAGATCCTCCACCAGCAGGGTCATCCGCTGCGCCTCGGACTCGACCCGTCGCAGCACGTGGGCGAGCTCCGGCGGCGCGGCCAGGCCACTGCGCCGGCTGAGTTCGGCGTACCCGCGAATCGCCGCGAGCGGGGTGCGCAGCTCGTGGCTGGCGTCGGCGACGAACTGGCGTACCTGGGTCTCGCTGGCGTGCCGGGCGGCGAGGGCGTGGCCGACGTGGTCCAGCATCCGGTTGAGCGCCGCGCCGACCCGGCCGACCTCGGTGCCGGGATCGGTGTCGGCGACGTCGACCCGGTCCGGCAGCACCACCTCGCCCCGGTCCAGCCGCAGCTCCGAGACCCGGCCGGCGGTGGCGGCCATCGCCGACAACGGACGCAACTCGCGGCGGACCAGCGCGGTGCCGGCGATCCCGACCAGCAGCAGCACCGTGACCGTCACCAGCGCGACGGTGCCGACGACGAGATAGAGAGTGGCCTGGGTGTCGGCCAGCGGCAGGCCGGTGACGAGGACCGCACCATCGGGCAGACGCTGCGCGACCACCCGGTAGTCGCCCAGCTCACCCAGGTCGAGGGTCCGGGGTCCGCCAGCCACCGGTACGGCGCGCAGCGCCCTGTCGAAGGCGCTCAGGTCCGGCTGGTCCTCCCCCTGGTCGAGCAGCACCCGTACGCTGACCTCGGCACCGCAGATCCGGGCCGCGAGGGTGCCGATCACCTGGCCGGAGGGAAAGCCCGGATCCCGGTACGGATCACAGTCGACACCGGCCCCGCCGGTCGGCGGCTGCGGGAGCGTCGGATATGCCGGGAGGAACGGGTCGAAGCCACGGGGTGCCCGGGTCGCGGCGGCGTCGAGTTGGGCGTCGATCCGCCCGTACAGGGCGTCGTGCAGGGTGATCGCGGTGGTGGCCCCGACCACCAGGCAGGCGGCGGCGAGCAGGGTGAGCATCGCGGCCACCAGCCGGGCCCGCAGCGACCAGCCGCCCGGGCGACGCCACCGCCTACGCCGCCGCGCACGCCACCAGCCACGCCAGCGCTGGCCGGCCCGGTCAGTCGGCGGGTTTGAGGACATAACCGACGCCGCGCATGGTGTGGATCATCGGTGGGCGGCCGGCGTCGAGCTTCTTGCGCAGGTACGAGATGTACAGCTCGACGACGTTCGCCTGCCCGCCGAAGTCGTAGTTCCACACCCGGTCCAGGATCTGCGCCTTGCTCAGCACCCGGCGCGGGTTGCGCATCAGATAACGCAGCAGCTCGAATTCGGTGGCGGTGAGGGTGATCAGGTCACCGGCCCGGCGTACCTCGTGGCTCTCCTCGTCGAGGGTGAGATCGCCGACGGTCAGGACCGCGTCGGACTGCGGGCCGGTCCGCGCGGCCCGGCGCATCAGCCCGCGCAGCCGGGCCACGACCTCCTCCAGGCTGAACGGTTTGGTGACGTAGTCGTCGCCGCCGGCGGTCAGTCCGACGACCCGGTCCTCCACCGCGTCCTTGGCGGTGAGGAACAGCACCGGCAGTTCCGGCGCGTCGGAGCGCAGCCGCCGGAGCACCTCCAGGCCGTCGACGTCGGGCAGCATGATGTCCAGGACGACGGCGTCGGGGCGGAACTCGCGGGCGGTACGGACGGCGGCCGTGCCGTCGCCGACGCCACGCACATCCCAGCCTTCGTAGCGCAGCGCCATGGTCAGTAGTTCGGCCAGGGCGGGTTCGTCGTCCACCACCAGGACCCGCAGCGGACTGCCGTCGGGGCGGCGCAGCTCGACGCGGGACTGGGCGTTCGCCATCGTCATGGTTCCGATCATGCGCAGGCCCGCTGTGTCGGCACTTTCCGCTTCCTGTGTGTCACCTGTGCGAGTCGCCGCTGGCCGGCGCGGTGCGGTGCCGGGCCGCCAGGACCAGGAGAAGTGCGAAGCGGATATCCGGATCGTCCAGGTCGTCGCCGAGCAGTTCCCGCAGGCGTCGGATCCGGTAGCTGACCGTCTGCGGATGGACGAACAGGTCGGCCGACACCGCCGCCCGGGAGCCCCAGTGCCGTAGCCAGCTGTGCAGGGTGGTCAGCAGTGCGTCGCGTTGGCTGGTGCGCAGCCCGGCGAACGGCGCGAGCCGGTGGGCGGCGAGCACCGCCAGGGCACCCGGCTCCCCGCGTACGGCCAGGGTGGCGAGGTGGTCGACGGCGAAGACCGGACCAGCTGTGGGCGTCACGAGCGCGGCGGCCAGCTCGGCCAGGCGTACCGCCTGCGGCACCTCGGCCCAGCCCAGCGGCGGCCCCACCGCCGCGCCCCGCCCGCGCAGCGCGTCGGTGAGGACCGACCGGTCGGTACGGGGACCGGCCGGCAGCAGCAGGACGGCGTCGCGGCCGCGTTCGGCCACGATCCCGTCGGCGGCGAAGCGCAGCCGGGCGTCCCGGGCGTGTTCCAGCGGCAGGACCACCGGCACCACCGCGTCCGGCTGGGGCCAGCCGACGGCGGTCGCGGCGGCGACGACCTCGGCGGCCGGTGCCCCGCCCCGCAGCAGCAGTTCGGCCAGCTGCCGGCGACGGCGGTCCCGCTCGCCGGCCTGCTCCCGGACCTGCCGGGCGAAGCCGTCGGTGCTGGCGGCGGCCAGCTCGTCGACGTACGCGCTGACCGCGTCGGCGAGGTCGACGAGCAGCGCGGTGTCGACCGCCCGGACCCGGGCGAGCGATTCGCAGACCTCCCGTAGCATCAGCCGGCCCGCGACCCGCAGCGCCGCCAACAGCGCCTCCGGGCCACGGTCCTCGCGGGCCTCGGCGGCCCCCAACGCGACGAAGACCTCCCGGACCGGGGACGGCAGCGCCGGGTCCTCGGTGCCGACCAGGTCGAGGAAGCGCTCCAGGGCGACGGCGACGGCGGTACGGACGTCACGGCGCAGCTTGTCGTCGTCGATCGCGGCGAAGGTCGGGGTCGCCTCGGTCACCGCCACAGAGACCGCGTCGACGACCGCAGGCAGGCGGGGGCGCATCGCCGGCACCAGGTCGGCGGGCAACCGGTGCCAGGGGGTCGAGGAGAGCGAAGCCGCACCCACCGGGCCAGTTTGTCACGGCGCGTTTGTCACGCGGTGACAAATCGGCGGCGGTTTTCCGCTGTCGGCGAGACGATGATCGCCACCCATTCGACGGCGACGATAGCGGTGCGCCCCAGCGTCCAGCCCGGTCGGAGGAGATCCCGTGCAGCATCGCACCTCCCGTCAGCACGTCGTCGACATGTGCCGGACCATGCTGGCGCGCGGCTATCTCAAGGCCACCGAGGGCAACGTCTCGGTCCGCGTTCCCGGCCACCGGCTCTACGCGGTGACGCCGAGCAACTACGACTACGACAAGATGCGGGTCGAGGACATCTGCCTGGTCGACTTCGACGGCACGCACGTCCCCGACGACGCCGGCACCGCGCTCGCCCCGTCGATCGAGGCCGGGATGCACGCCAACATCTACCGGCAGCGGCCCGACGTCAACGCGGTCGTGCACACCCACCAGCCGTACGCGTCGGCGTTGGCGTTCCTGCGTACACCGATCCCGGCGCTCACCGACGAGCAGGTCCGCTTCCTCGGCCGGGAGGTGGCGATCGTCGACTACGCCCCGTCTGGCACCGGTTGGCTGGCCCGCAACGTGCAGAAGAAGGTCGCTTCCGGCGACAACGCGTTCATCATCGCCAACCACGGGGTGGTGGCGTTGGGCACCGACCCGGACCGGGCAGTGTTCAACATGGCGCTGCTGGAGAAGGTCTCCATCGCCTATCTGATGGCGTTGACCAGCGAGGCCGGCAAGGTGTATACGATCCCGACGGCGATCCGGGAGATCGCCTTCACCAAGTTGCGGGCCGACGAGAAACGGATCGGCGCGCAGATCACCGACGCCGTGCCGCCGGTACGGGTACCGGCCGACGAACAGCTGCCGAGCGCCGACGCACTGGCCGCCCAGATCGCCGCCGCCGGCCAACAGCGGCACGAGACGGCGGCCGCCGACACGACGACCGCCGAGACACCGGGCGGCGAATCGGCCCGACTCGGGTACGCGATCAGTGCGTATCTCGACGTGGACGACACGATGCGCCGGCTCAAGGCGCTGGTCGCCCAGCCGCTGCGCGGACTGCGGCACGACGCGCTGCTCGACGTCCTAGGCTACTTCGACGACCGGTGCCGGGCCAGCAAGGAGGTCACCGACCGGGCGAAACGCCGCATCCCCGGCGGGGTGCAGCACAACCTGGCGTTCAACTATCCGTTCCCGCTCACCATCGACAAAGCCGACGGGGCCTACCTGACCGACCGCGACGGCAACACCTACATCGACTTCCTGCAGGCCGGCGGCCCGACGATCCTCGGCAGCAACTACGGCCCGGTCAACGACCAGGTGGCCGAGGTGATCCGCGAATCCGGCCCGGTCACCGGACTGTTCCACGAGTACGAACTCAAGCTGGCCGAGATCATCCACCGCTACCTGCCGCACGTCGAGATGTACCGGTCGCTGGGCTCCGGCACCGAGGCGGTGATGGCCGCCGTACGCGGGGCGCGGGCGTTCACCGGCAAGAACATGGTGATCAAGGTCGGCGGCGCCTATCACGGCTGGTCCGACACCATGGTGTACGGCCTGCGGGTGCCCGGGACCTACCGGATGAACGCCAAGGGCATCCCGTTCGGCGCCACCAACAGCACCCGCGAGGCGTTTCCGCACGACCTGGGCCAGCTGCGCCGCAAGCTGATCGAGAACCGGGTCCGGGGCGGTACGGCGGCGGTGATCGTCGAACCGCTCGGCCCGGAGTCCGGCACCCGGCCGGTCCCCTACGACTTCAACGCCAAGGTCCGCCAGCTGTGCGACGAGTTCGGCGCGCTGCTGGTCTTCGACGAGGTGGTGACCGGCTTCCGGCTCGGCCTGGGCGGGGCCGCCGGCTATTTCGGCGTCACCCCGGATCTGACGGTGCTCGGCAAGGCGGTCGCCGGCGGCTACCCGATGGCCGGCGGGGTGGGCGGCCGGGCCGACGTGATGGCGGTGTTCGGTTCCGGGCTGGACGGCCGCAGCGGCGCGCACATCCAGGTCGGCGGCACCCTGTCGGCCAACCCGCTGTCCTGCGCGGCCGGGTACTTCGCGATCGCCGAGCTGGCCCGGACCAACGCGCCGGTGATCGCCGGGCGCGCCGGTGACCGGCTGACCCGGGGGCTGCAACGGCTGATCGACCGGTACGGTCTGCCGTACGTGGCCTACAACCAGGGATCCATCGTCCACCTGGAGTGCAGCGGGGTGATGCTGATGGACATGCGCAACCCGATCAAGCTGCTCAAGGAGAACAAGGCCCGCAAGCGGCTGATGGAGCAGATGGGCGCGGCGTACACCGCGCACGGGGTGATCACCCTGGCCGGCTCCCGGATGTACACGTCGATGGCCGACACCGACGAGGTGATCGACACCGCCCTGGACCGGTTCGACCAGGTGTTCGCGCAGGTCGAGGGAGTCTGACCCGGTGCCGGCCGTACCGCCGCAGGTCCTCGCCGTCGACCTGGGCACCTCCGGGATGAAGGCGGCGCTGGTCGCCGCCGACGGCACCGTCACCGGCTGGGCGCAGCGGCCGCTGCCGTTGCGGGTGCTGCCCGGCGGCGGCGCCGAACAGGATCCGCAGACGTGGTGGGACGCGCTGGCGGCCGTCGTCGCCGACCTCGGCCGGGACCATCCCGACCAGCTGCGGGCGGTCGGCACGCTCTGCTGCTCCACCCAGGGCGAGGCAACGATCGCCGTCGACGCCGCCGGCGAGACGTTGACCCCGTGCATCACCTGGCTGGACATGCGCGGAGCCGGCAACCTGCGTCGACAGTTCGGCGGCTTCCCGGCGTACGGCGGACTGTCGGTCCGGCGGATCGCCCGCTGGCTGCGGCTCACCGGCGGCATGCCGTCCACCACCGGCAAGGACCCGGCGGCGCACATGCTGCTGGTCCGCGACGAACTGCCGCACGTCTACGAGCGGACGGCGACGTTCCTCAACGCGCTCGACTGGCTCAACCTCAAGCTGACCGGCCGCACGGTGGCCACCGCCGATTCGATCCTGACCTCCTGGGTGACCGACAACCGCCGGCCCGGCGACATCCGCTACTCGCCGGCCCTGGTCGCCGACTGCGGCATCGACGCGGACAAGTTGCCGCCGATCGTGGCCTGTACGGAGGTGATCGGCACGCTGTGTCCGCCGGCCGCCGCGCATCTGGGCCTGCCGGAGACGGTACGGGTGGTGGCCGGCGCGATCGACAACACGGCAGCGGCGGTCGGCGCGGGGACGACCGCCGACAACGACCCGCACCTCTACCTAGGCACCTCGTCGTGGATCGCGGCCCACGTCCCGGCCAAGAAGACCGACGTGTTCGCCCAGATCGCGTCGGTGCCGTGCGCTGTCCCCGACCGCTATCTGATGACCGCGTTGCAGGCCACCGCCGGCGCCAACCTGACCTGGCTGAAGGAGAAGATCGTCGAGTACGACGATCCGCTGGTCGGCGCCGGCCACCTCAGCCGTGACGAAGGGTCCATCTTCGACGCCTTCGACGTGATCATCCCGACGGTGCCGGCCGGCGCCAACGGTGTGCTCTACACCCCCTGGTTGTACGGCGAACGCGCGCCGGTGGACGATCCGCACCTGCGGGCGGCGTTTCTCAACATCTCGCTGGACACCAACCGCTCCGACCTGCTGCGGGCGGTGTTCGAAGGGGTCGCGCTCAACACCCGCTGGTTGGCCGGGGCGGTCGACCGGTTCCTCGGCTCCCCGGTGACCTCGCTGACGATCACCGGCGGCGGTGCCCGCTCGGCGGCCTGGTGCCAGATCTTCGCCGACGTCCTGGGCATCGAGGTCCGACGCGACGCGAATCCGGTGGCGGTCAACGCGCGCGGCGCCGGCTGGATCGGCGCGGTCGGCACCGGGGCGATCTCCTTCGCCGACGTTCCGGCGTTGATCCGGCACGCCGACGTCTACTCCCCGACGGCGGCGCACCGGGCCCGCTACGACGAGATCTTCGACATCTACCGGGACCTGCACCGGCGGTTGGCACCGGTGTATCGCCGGCTGCACCGCTGAGGTCGACGTCGGCGACCGGGCACGACGGCCGGACCGACGGTCGGCCACCATGGAGGAATGTCTCGTTCCGTACGTAAGCCAGCGCATGCAGTCGTGATCGGTGCCAGCCTCGCCGGGCTGTGTGCCGCGCGTGCTCTCGTCGATCACGTCGAGCGGGTGACCGTGGTCGACCGGGACCGGTTCCCGGACGGCCCCGAGATCCGCACGGGTGTGCCGCAGGCCCACCACCTGCACGTCCTGATCACCGCCGGTCAGCGGGCGCTGGACGAGCTGTTTCCCGGGCTGATCGCCGAGCTGCACGAGCGGGGCGCGGTGCCGGTGGCCGCCCCCACCGACGTGCTGTATCTGACCCCGACCGGGTGGCGGGAACGGTTCCCGCCGACGCATCAGCTGGTCGGGGTCAGCCGGGAACTGCTCGACTGGGTCGTCCGGCGGCGGCTGGCCGCCGAGCCGACGGTCCGGTTCCTCGACGGCCACGAGGCCGTCGGGTTGATCCCGGCCGGGGACGCGATCGCCGGCGTACGGCTGCGGCCGGCTGGATCCAGGTCGCCCGGCGACCGACCGGCCGAGACCAGGTCGGACGGCGACCGGCCGGCCGGGAGCGGATCGGAGGAGGTGTCGCTGGCCGCCGATCTGGTGGTCGACGCCAGCGGACGCGCGTCGCGTACGCCTCGCTGGCTGGCCGAACTCGGGTACGGCGAACCGGCGGAGAGCCGGATCGAATCCGGGCTCGGCTACGCGAGCCGTCGGTACGTCCTGCCGGCGGGGGTGGCCGACGGCTGGAAGAACATCGTGCTGATGCCGCGGGCACCGCACGATTCGCGGGGCGGGGTGCTCTATCCGATCGAGGACGACCGGTGGATGGTGACGCTCGGCGGGATGGGCGACGACCAGCCACCGACCGACGAGGCCGGGTTCCTGGAGTTCGTCCGGGGGATGCGCAGCCCGGTGCTGTACGAGGCGATTTCAGACGCGCGCCCGGATTCGCCGATTTATGGTTACCGCAGCACGGCCAACCACCGGCGGCGCTACGAGTCGATGTCCCGGTGGCCGGAGGGTTTCGTGGTCGTCGGCGACGCGGCCTGCACCTTCAATCCGGTCTACGGCCAGGGAATGAGCGTGGCCGCCCAGTCCGGTGTGGCGCTCGCCGCGCATTTGCGGGAGCATCCCGGGGTGTTCGGCCGGGCGGCGCAGGCGCGGTTGGCGGCGGGCAGCGAGACCGCGTGGCTGATCGCCACCGGTGCCGACGCGCGCTACCCGACGACGGTCGGCGCGGTGCCGCAACAGGGCAGCCGGTTGTCCCGCTGGTATCTGGACCGCGCGGCCGACGTGGCCAACCGGGACCCGTACGTGGCCCGGGTGTTGACCGACGTGCTGCACCTGGTGGCTCCGATCTCGACCCTGGCCCGGCCGTCGGTGGTGCTGCGGGTGCTGCGCGGTCGGCCGGGGCCAGCACTGTGGACGCCGCCGCCGGCACCGACGCCCTGAGCCGCCGGAGCGGTCGACCACTGTAGAGTGACGATCATGGGTTTTCGACGTCGGTCGTGGGCGATCGGGGCGGTCGTCGGCACCTGGCTGGCCTCCCGGACCGTACTGCTGCTGGTCGCGACCGAGGTCGTCCCCGGGCTGGACGTCGGCGGGGTCTTCGCCGACGTGGCGTTCTACCGCGACTGGAGCGGCCCGCTGCTGCGTGGTCAGGTGCCGGCCGACGATCCGATGTGGCAATACCCGCCGGGCGCGGCCGTGCTGTTCACCGCCGTACGGTTGCTGGCCGGCAAGACGGTCACCGCCTACACCGCGGTGTTCGTCCTGTTCGCGATGGCCGCCGACCTGGTGATCCTCGGTGCCCTGCTCCGGCTGGCTCGCGGCGGCGGCCGGCTGCTCGGCGTCTGGTGCTGGGTGCTGGCCGTACCGCTGCTCAACCTGCTGACCTACGGCCGGTACGACATCTTCGTCACCGCCGTGGCGGTCGTCGCCCTGGCCGCGACGGTACGCCGGCCGGGGCTCGCCGGCGCGCTCGTCGCGGTCGGCACGTTGGCCAAGGTGTGGCCGGCGCTGCTGCTGATCACCGCCAGACCGGTACGGGGGCTGCGGCCGATGCTGGTCGGCTTCGTCGCCGCGCTGGTCGGGTTGGGGACGGTGCTGACCGTACTCTATGCGGACGCCTGGTCCGGGTTCTCCGGCAACCAGGTCGACCGGGGTCTGCAGGTCGAGTCGGTCGGGGCCACCCCGCTGATGGTGGCCCGGCTGTGGGATCCGACGATCACCGTCGACTACGTGTACGGCGCGATGGAACTCGACGCGGCGGCGGTGGGCGCGGTGACCGTCGTGTTGCCGGTGGCGACGCTCGCCGGCCTGGCCGGGCTGGGCCTGTGGTGGTTGACCAGGGGGCGGTGGATCGACTGGACCGCGACGGTCGGGTTCGACCTGGCGTTGCTGGCCGTGCTGGTCGCGGTGGTGACGAGTCGGGTGTTCTCGCCGCAGTACCTGCTCTGGTTGATCGCGTTGGCGGCGGTCTGTCTCACCCGCCGCGACACCACGCAACGGGTGCCGTGCGCGCTGATCGTGCTGGCCACCGCGCTGACCGCCGCCTACTTCCCCTGGTTCTACGGTGACGTGATCGCGGAGCCGGCCTGGCCGGGCACCATCCTGCTGGCGGTCCGCAACGCGGTCGTGGTCGCGGCGACCGGCATCGGCCTGCGGCGGTTGCTCCGGCGACACGTCGAGTCCGGTACGGACGGTGGGCCCGGCCGGGATCAGGTGACGTTGCGGAAACCCGATCCCGCTATTAGGTTAGGCTAACCTCTGGAGGGAGAACGATGGCCGTCGTCGACGCGCAGCACGCCACCGCCGGGACCGCAGCACCGCAGCAACGGGTCCGGTTGACCGATCAGGTCGACATCACCGAACTGGCCGCGATCTACCGGCAGGTGCACGCCACCGACCTGCACCTGATCGACCACACCGAGCCGTCGGTCGAACAACGTCTGGAGTGGACCGCCCAGGCACCCGGCTTCGCGGCCACCGTCGGCTACGTCGACGACCGGATGGTCGGAACCGTGATGGGCTGCCCGCTCCCGCCGGAAACCCTCTGGTGGCGCGACCTGCACACCGACACCGATCCGGAACTGGTCCGCGAATGGGACGGACGCACCTTCGCGGTCTGCGAGGCGTTCGTGCTGCCCGAGTTCCAACGCCACCAGATCGGCCTCCAGCTGCTGTCGGAGTTGCTGGCCAGCCGTACCGAGGAACGGGTCTCACTGGCCGTGGCCGACACCAACGTCAAGGTGCAACGCAGCATGCGGATCCGCGGCTGGCAGCACGTCGGCGACCTCGTGCCGTTCCCCGGCTGGCGGGCGCACGCGATGTTCGTCCGACCGCTGCCCTTCTGAGCGGCGACGGCCGGACGCATCGGCGGCACGTCAGCCGGGGACCTTGTGCAGCGGCTCGGACGGCACCCGTACCACGGTCTCCACGGTTTCCGGCCGGCGTGGATGGCGCCGCTGGTGGCGCACGCCGAGGCCGACCCCGGCGACCATCAGGACGATCGCGGCGACCGCGACGGCCGGGTAGCCGACCCGGGCCGCGGTCGCCAACGCGACCGCGCCGGCCAGGTAGGAACAGATCAGGCCGAACGATGACAGCACGGTGAAATCGGTACCGCCGGTGACCGGTCGCGAGTAGTCCATGTTGACCGTGTAGAGCGCCACGTTCGCGACCGTGTAGGCGGCCATGAAAAAGCAGAGCGCGACAGTGGTGAACCCGGCCGGGGCTCGGCCGGTGAGCAGCGGCAACAGCAGCAGCGTCGCACCGGCCAAACTGACCCCGCCCAGCACCAGGACACCGGCCCGCCCGATCCGGGCGACCAGGCCACCGGCGACCAGACCGGCGATCACCGCCGGCACACTGGTCACGATGCCGGTGACGAAACCGATCCGTTGCAGCGACCAGCCCGCGTCGACCAGCGACGGCGTGACCATCGCGTACGCCGCACCCGCCCCGACGTAAAGCAACGGAACCACGCCCAGCGCCCAATTACGGCAGCCGGGCTGGCCGAGCACCGACAGCAGGGCACCGTACGCCTGCCGGGCGTCGACCGGTCGGGCCACCCGGTCCGGTTCGCGGAACCGCCAGACGACCACCAGGCCGACAGCGGTCAACCCGGCCAGCAGCCCGATCGCCGCCGGCCAGCCGTACCGGTCGTAGACGACCACGCACGCACCACCGCCGAGGATGTTGCCCACGTAGCTGGCCGCGACCTGGATCCCGTTGCCCGCGCCCCGGACACGTTCGGACAGCAGCCGCACCGCGACCGCGTCGGCGGCGATGTCCTGGGTCGCCGACAGGAACACGAACGCCGCGCAGATGGCGACGATCGGGCCGATCCGCCCGGTGGCCGGATCGGTCGCGAGCAGCGCCAGCAGGGCCAGCACCATGCCGCTCTGCAGCACCAGCAGCCAGGACCGGTAGTGCCCGCCCCGGCGTGGCCCGTACCGGTCCAGGATCGGTGCCCAGAGGAACTTGACCGGCCAGATCAGCCCGATCAGGTTGAGCAGGGCCAGGGTGTCCAGGGACGTCCCGCCGGCCCGCAGGATGCTGGACAACCCGATGGTGATGAAGCCGAACCCCAGGAACTGGGTGACGTACAGCGCGGTCAGCGTGCCCAGCCGCGCACGCGGCGGGTCGAGCCGGGCACCGGGCCCATCGGCCTGGTCCGGCCGCCCCGTCGTCTCGCCCGGGTTCATCCGGCGTTCCAGTAGCCGAGCGCCGACACCCGTCGCTTGTCGACGCCGAGGTCACGGCGTAGGTGCCGGGTGATCGCCCGGGTGCTGCGCGCCTCGCAGGCCACCCAGTAGAGCGCGTCGGTCACGGCCGGCAGCGCCGAGCGTACGGTGTCGACCAGGTGCTGACCGCCGTCGCGCCGGGGCACCCAGGTGACCTGGTCGTCGGGGCGGGTCCGCAGCGGTAGCTCGCGCTCGCCGTCGTGCTGGTACTCCAGCCACAGGGCGGCCGGTACCTTTTCGGCGGCGTCCAGCAGGCTGTTCACCGCCGGCAGCGACGCCGGGTCGCCCACGACGTACAGCTGCGCCGGCGGCGGATCGGGCAACGCGAAGGCGCTGCCCTGCACGGTGGCTTCGATGGTGTCACCGACCGTGACCTGCTGCACCCAGCGGGCGGCGCAGCCGTCGTGAATGGCGAACTCCAGGCTGAACTCACCGCCGACCGGATCCGGGTCGACGAGCGTATATGCCCGCTGGTGGGGACGTCCGTCGTTGTCGAACCAGAGCCGAATCCACATGGTGGGATGCAGCTCACAACTGGCCAGCAAACCCCCGTCGTTCACGCGTATGCGCTGGTAGTGCCCGTTGACCGCCTCATGGCGCAGGACCGTGAGACGGAAGTCCCGGCCCCCCAACGCCTTGAGAACCAGCCCTTCCCAGTTCCGTTTCACCGGCCCTCCCAGTAGCCTCGCCTTGAGTTAGGTTAGGTTACCCTTATGGAGGCGGTCTTGGAGGGGTCCATGTACCCACATCTGTTCGGCCGGCACACGGTGGACGCCTACGTGTCCAGCATCGACCAGACCGTGGCTGTCCTCGCCGACCGCGTACGCGCGGTCCGCCAACCGTACTCCGGCGCGAGCGTCCACCAGCTGCAGGCGATGGTCGACACCATCGACCTCGACGCCCCGCTCGGCGTCACCGGCGCCGCGCTCGACGAGATCGCCAACCTCTACCTCGACCACGCGATCTGGTTCCACGAACCCACCTACCTGGCCCACCTCAACTGCCCGGTGGCCCTGCCCGCGCTCAGCGCCGAACTGCTGCTCGCCGCGGTCAACTCCTCGGTCGACACCTGGGACCAGAGCAGCGCCGGCACCCTCATCGAACGCCGGATGATCGACTGGACCGCCGGCCGCATCGGGTTCGGACCCGGCGCCGACGGCGTCTTCACCAGCGGAGGCACCCAGTCCAACCTACACGGCCTGCTCCTCGCCCGGGAACAATGCCTGGCCGACCAGCAGGTCGACGCCAGCCAGCAGGTCGACGCCAGCAAACCGGTCGACCGGGGCACCCTGCTACCCCGGCTGCGCATCCTGGCCACCGCCGAAAGCCACTTCAGCGTCGGCAAATCCGCCGGCCTGCTCGGACTGGCCGCCGACGCGGTCGTCCCGGTCGCCACCGACGGCACCGGACGGATGAACCCCCTCGCGCTGGCCGCCGCGATCGACCAGGTACGCGCCGGAGGTGGCCTGCCGATGGCGGTCGTCGCCACCGCCGGCACCACCGACCGGGGCTGCGTCGACCCGCTCGGCGCGATCGGCGACCTCTGCCGTACGCAGGGCATCTGGCTGCACGTCGACGCGGCGTACGGCTGCGGGCTGCTGGTGTCCCGACGCCGACGGCACCTGCTCGACGGCATCGAGCTCGCCGACTCGGTCACCGTCGACTTCCACAAGAGCTTCTTCCAGCCGGTCAGCTCCAGCGCCATCGTGGTCCGGGACGCGACCGTCATGTGCCGGATCGCCGTCCACGCCGACTACCTCAACCCGCGTACGGCGACCGTGCCCAACCAGGTCGACAAGAGCCTGCAGACCACCCGCCGGTTCGACGCGTTGAAGCTGTGGATGACGCTGCGCACCATCGGCGCCGACCAGCTCGGCGAGATGTTCGACCGGGTCGTCGACCTGGCCCGGGAGGCGTACGGCTGCCTCGTCGACGACCTCGACTTCGAAGTCGCGACCACACCGACGCTGAGCACCGTACTGTTCCGCTACCGACCGGCCTGGCTGCCGGTCGCCGACTGCGACCGGCTGATGCCCCAGCTGCGGGACCGGCTGTTCGCCGAAGGGGCGGCGATCATCGCCGGCACCACCATCGGCGGGCACTACTGGCTCAAGTTCACCCTGCTCAACCCCAACACCACCGGCGAAGACCTACGACAGGTCATCAGCCTGATCCGCCGTACCGGGCAGGACCTGCTCGACGAGGAATGGCAGCGGGCCGCGTTGGTCGCACCGACATCCGTCGTACCGGAGGTACGCGCCAATGCGAACGTATGACTTCGTCGCCGTCGGACTCGGCCCGTTCAACCTCGGCCTGGCCTGCCTGACCGCCCCGATCGCCGAACTCGACGGGGTGTTCCTGGAACAGCGCGACGAGTTCGCCTGGCACCCCGGGCTGATGATCGACGGCGTGAGCATCCAGGTGCCGTTCCTGGCCGACCTGGTGACCATGGCCGATCCGACGTCGCCGTTCTCGTTCCTCAACTACCTCAAACAGACCGGCCGGCTGTACCGCTTCTACATCCGGGAGAACTTCTACCCGCTGCGGGCCGAGTACGACGCGTACTGCCGGTGGGCGGCAGCGCAGCTGCCGACCGTCCGCTTCGGTCACCGGGTCGAACGGGTCGACTACGACGCCACCGCCGGCCACTACCGGGTCCGGGTTCGCCGGGCGGCGACCGGCGCGACCGAGACGATGCACGCCCGACGGCTGGTCCTGGGTATCGGCACCGTGCCACACCTGCCGGAGTCGGCCCGCGACCTGCCCGGCCCCGCGATCCATAGTGCCCAGTATCTGCCCAACAAGGACGCGCTGCGCCAGCTGCGGTCGATCACCGTCGTTGGCAGCGGCCAGAGTGCCGCCGAGATCTACCTCGATCTGCTCGAGGACATCGACCAGACCGGCTACCAGCTCAACTGGGTCACCCGCTCCCCCCGGTTCTTCCCGATGGAGTACACCAAACTCACCCTGGAGATGACCTCACCGGAATACGTCCGCTACTTCCGGGCGCTGCCGGCCGACCGTCGTGACCGGCTCAACCGCGACCAGCGCAGCCTCTACAAGGGAATCAGCGGCGACCTGGTCGACACCATCTTCGACACTCTCTACCGCAAGGACGTCGCCGGCCCGTTGCCGACGACGTTGTTGACCGACACCGCGCTGACCTCGGCGAGCTGGGACGCCGACGCCGGCCGGTACCGGCTGCGGCTGCGCCACCAGGAGCAGGGCCGCGACTTCGGCCTCACCACCGAAGGGCTGGTGCTGGCGACCGGCTACCGACCGGCCGCCCCGAACTTCCTCGACCCGGTCCGCGACCGGATCCGCTGGGACGCGCGGGGACGCTACGACGTCGCCCTCGGCTACACCATCGACCACGCGGACAGCGAGATCTTCGTGCAGAACGCCGAGGAGCACACCCACAGCCTGACCGCGCCCGACCTCGGCATGGGCCC
Source organism: Solwaraspora sp. WMMD406 (assembly GCF_029626025.1). Lineage (NCBI taxonomy): Bacteria > Bacillati > Actinomycetota > Actinomycetes > Micromonosporales > Micromonosporaceae > Solwaraspora > Solwaraspora sp. WMMD406. The sequence continues at coordinate 3,734,816 of NZ_JARUBF010000001.1, read as the reverse complement.
GTACCGCAACTCGGTCATCATCGCGACTATGCTCGGCCGCGAGGTCTACCCGGTCGAGCGACAGATCGCGTTCCAGCACTTCGGGGCACTCCCCGACGACGGCGACGACCCCGCCGCCGACCAGGTCCCCCACAACGCCCCGGCGGCCGGCCAACTCGACGCCCCGGCGGCCGGCCAGCTCGACGACCCCGTGGCGGAGGCCGTCGCCAGCCGGGTCGGGCAGGAGGCGCTCAGCCGATGACCACCCCCACGACCGTCTTCGCGTCGACCACCCCACTGGGTACGGTGACCGTCGAGCCACTGGACGTCGAGCGCCACGCGACCCTGCTACACGCCTGGATCACCCATCCCCGGTCGATCTTCTGGGGCATGCCCGACGCCGACCTCGACGCCGTCCGACGGGAGTACGAACGGATCGTCGCCAACCCGCACCACCACGCCTGGCTCGGCCGGCTCGACGACGTACCGCTGTTCCTCACCGAAACGTACGACCCGGCGCACAGTGAACTCGCCACCCACTACCCGGTGGCACCCGGCGACGTCGGAATGCACGTCCTGGTGGCGCCCCCGGACCGCCCGCTGCACCGGTTGACCTCGACGGTGATGCGCGCGGTCATGACGTTCATCTTCGCCGAACCGGCCCACCAGCGGGTCGTCGTCGAACCCGACGTACGCAACGAAGCCATCGCGGCCAAGAACGCCGAAGCCGGTTTCGTGGTCGACCGGCTGATCCAGCTCTCCGACAAACGCGCCCGGCTCAGCTTCTGCACCCGGGCCGAGTTCGCCGCCAGCCCGCTCGGCAAGGAGCCCCGTTGAACCCACCGGCGTACCTCAACCCGACGGCGATGGCCGCCGCCCACCGTCGCCTGGTCGCCAAGGCGATCGCCGAGTTCAGCCACGAACGGCTGATCACGCCGACACCGGCACCGGACGGCACCGGCTGGCAGCTGGCGACCAGCGACCGGGTCAGCTACCGGTTCCAGGCCCGCCGGTACGCCCTGGAGCACTGGATGATCGACGCCGCCACGCTGGTACGCGACGTCGACGGGGAACCGGCGCCACTCGACGCCCTCGACCTGGTGATCGAACTACGGGACGTACTGGGCATCCCGCCGAAGCTGCTCGGCACCTACCTGGAGGAGATCAGCGCCACCCTCGCCGGATCCGCCTGGAAGCACCACCACCAGCGGCACACCGCCGCCGAGCTGGTCGACGCCGACTTCCAGACCATCGAGTCGGCGATGACCGAGGGCCACCCGCTGTTCGTGGCCAACAACGGTCGGATCGGCTTCGGGCTGGCCGACCACGCCGCGTACGCCCCGGAGGCCGGCGCCCCGGTGCACCTGGTGTGGCTGGCGGTCCGCACCGACCTGAGCACCTTCACCGCCGGCCGGGGCGTCGACGAACAGGCCCACTACGCCGCCGAACTCGGCCCCGAGACGCTGCGGCGGTTCGCCGACCGGCTCCGCGACCTCGGCCTCGACCCCGCCGGCTACCGGTATCTGCCGGTGCATCCCTGGCAGTGGGAACACAAGGTCGGCGTCACCTTCGCCGCCGACGTGGCCGCCCGCGCCATCGTCCCGGTCGGCACCGGACCCGACCGCTACCGCGCCCAGCAGTCGATCCGGACCTTCTTCAACCTGGACCACCCGCACCGGCACTATGTCAAGACCGCGCTGTCCATCCAGAACATGGGCTTCATGCGCGGGCTCTCCCCGGCGTACATGCGGGCCACTCCCCCCATCAACGACTGGGTCGCCGACCTGGTCACCGGAGACGACACGCTGCGCGACTGCGGGTTCGAGGTGCTGCGGGAACTCGCCTCGGTCGGCTACACCGGCGACGCGTACCACCGCAGCGGCGGGCCGGTCTCGGCGTACCAGCGGATGCTCGCCGCGCTGTGGCGGGAAAGCCCGGTGCCCCGCATCGGCCCCGGTCAGCGGCTGGCCACCATGGCCAGCCTGCTGCACCGCGACCGCGCCGGCGACCACCTGGTCACCGCGATGATCGCCGCGTCGGGCCTGCCGGCCGAGCAGTGGGTGACCACGTACCTGCGGGCGTACCTGCGTCCGCTGCTGCACTGCCTGCTCCGCTACGACCTGGCGTTCATGCCGCACGGGGAGAACCTGATCCTGGTGCTGGACGGCCACGTACCAGTCCGGGTGTTCATGAAGGACATCGGCGAAGAGGTCGTCGCCATGCACGACCGGGCACTGCCGGACGCCGTCGAACGGATCCGGATGCCGGTGGACGACGACTTCCGGGTCCTGGCCATCTTCACCGACGTGTTCGACGGCTTCCTGCGCTTCCTCGCCGCCATCCTCGACTCCGACCAGGTGCTGCCGGCGGTGACGTTCTGGCGGCTGGTCGCCGACTGCGTCCGCGAGCACGGCGCCGACCATCCGGAGCTGCGGGACCGGCTCGACCTGTTCGTGCCGACCTTCCGGCACTCCTGCCTCAACCGGCTGCAGCTGCGCAACACACTGCAGATGGTCGACCTCACCGACCAGTCCGGGTCGCTGATCTACGCGGGCACCCAGGACAACCCGATCGCACCCGCGCTGGTGACGACCTCGTGACGACACACACGTCCCCTCAGGCGACTCCGCCGGGGACCGATCAGACGTCCCCGCCGGGACCTGATCAGGCGTCGCGGACGGCTACCGATCACACGTCCCGCGCGGCGACCGGGCTGGTGCACCGCGACAGGTACGGCGTACCGCACCTGTGGGCCGGCACCGTCGACGACCTGGCCTACCTGCAGGGGCACACCGCCGCCACCGACCGGGCCTGGCAGATCGAAGTCGAACACTGGCGCTCCGAAGGCACCCTCGCCAGCCGCCTCGGCCCGACCGAGGTCAGCTGGGACCGGTTCGCCCGCCGGGTGCGTCTCGACGACACCGCCCGGCGGTGCTTCCACCGCCTCGAACCCGCCACCCGCCGCTGGGTCGGCGCCTACGTCGACGGCGTCAACGACGCCCTGCCGGCGGCGGCCGCGGCCTCGCCGGAGTTCGCCGCGTCCGGCACCCGGCCGCAGCCGTGGCAGCCCTGGACGCCACTCGGGATCTTCCTGGTCCAGCACATGCTGTTCGGCACCTTCGGCAACAAGCTGTGGCGGGCACACGTCAGCGCCACCCTCGGGCCGGACGCCATAGACCTGTTCACCATGGAAGGGCCGGCCGGATCGGGCAGCAACGCCTGGGTGGTCACCGGAGACCGGGCCGACGGCGGAGCACCGGTGATCGCCGGCGACCCGCACCGGATCATCGAACTGCCCAACGTCTACCAGCAGGTACAGCTCAGCTGCCCCGAGTTCGACGTGATCGGGTTGGCCTTCCCGGGCGTACCCGGGCTGCCGCACTTCGGGCACGCCGGCGACGTCGCCTGGGCGATCACCAACGCGATGGCCGACTACCAGGACCTGTACCGGGAACAGTTCCGCCGGGTCGACGGGCAACTGCTGGCCCGGGACGCGACCGGCTGGGCCGCCGTGCCCCGCCACGTGGAGCGGATCGCGGTACGTGGCGGGTCCGACGTCGAGATCGACGTCATCGAGACCGCACGCGGCCCGGTCATCGACCTCGACCCGGGCGGCGACGCGGGGATCAGTCTCCGCACCCCCAGCCGGGTGGACGCGGCGTTGGGCTTCGACGCGCTGCTGCCGCTGCTACGGGCCCGCGCCGTCGACGACGTGGTGGCCGCGCTGCGGCACTGGGTGGAACCGGTCAACAGTGTGCTGGTCGCCGACCGGTCCGGCGCGGTCCGCCGGCTCGTCGCCGGCCGCGTCCCGGTCCGCGACGAGACATGCCGACGGATCCCGGTGCCAGCTTGGGATCCCCGGTACGCCTGGCGGCCCGGCTACGCCGCGACACCCGTCGACACCGTGTCCGACCTGGCGGTCAACGCCAACGACCGGCGACGCGACGACACCGAGGCGCTCGGGGTCGACTTCGCCCCACCGCATCGGGCCCGCCGGATCCGTGAGCTGGTCACCGCCGGTGTCGACCCGGCCCAGGTACACGTCGACGACCACACGGCGCGCACCGTCACGCGACGACTGCTGGACCGACTCGACCTCACCGACCACCCCGCGGCCGTCCGTCACCTACGCGACCAGCTGCGCGACTGGGACGGGCGGATGGCCGCCGACAGCACCGACGCCGGAGCGTACGCCGCGTGGCGAGGTGCCCTGGTCCGGCGGCTGGCCGACGAGCAGTGCCTGCGTCCGCTGCGGACCCCGACCGGTTTCGACGAGCTGTTCGCGCCGTGGACCGATCCGACGGCGCGCATCGGGCTGGCGCTCGATCAGGTGGTGGACGGACTGCACCGACTCGGTGGGCGGGTGGAGCCGGTCGCGGTGGCCGCCCTCGCCGAGGTGGCCGCGAGCACGGCGGCCGAGCGGGAGTCGGGTTCCGTACCTGGCGCAGCGGCCGAGCCGTGGGGGCGGCGGCACGTCCTGCACCCGATCCGGGTGTTCCCCGACTCCGCCGACGCGGCCGACGATCCGGCGGCCGGTGCGCTGCCGACGCCGGTGCCGCTCGGCGGTGACAGCAACTGCGTGCTGGCCACGTCGAGCGTCCCGGGTGTCTCCGACGTCTGCTGGCGGGGTCCGGTCGCCCGCTACGTGTGGGACCTCGGCGACCGGGCGGCCAGCCGGTGGATCGTCCCGTTCGGCGCCTCGGGGCGGCCCGACGACCGGCACTTCGCCGACCAGCTGCCGCTGTGGGCGGCCGGCGGGCTGATCCCGGTGGCCCCGGTACGGTGGACACCGGCCGACCCAGCCGACCCGGCCGACGCCACGATGCTCGCCACCGTGTACGCGGAGACCCTGGCCGGGATCGGGCGGTTCGATCTGGTCGTGCTCGACCCCCGTGCACACCTGGACCTGGTGCACCGGTGGGTCACCGAGCCCCGCGCCCGGTTCTGGGGCATGACGACGTACTCCCGCGCCGAGGTCGGCGAGGTCTACGAGTTCATCGACGGCCTGGAAACCCACCACGCCTATCTGATGCGGATCGACGAGGTGCCGGTCGGCATCTTCCAGACCTACGAGCCGGCCGAGGATCCACTCGGCGAGCACTATCCGGTCGCGCCGGGCGACATCGGAATCCACCTGTTCCTGGCCGCCGCCGAGCCGCCGATCGCCGGGTTCACCGGTACGCTGGCCGGGGCGTTGAACCGCTACCTGTTCGCCGATCCCACCCGTACCCGGATCGTGGTCGAGCCCGACGTGCGCAACGACCGCGCGCTGCGCCGGTGGCAGCGGCTCGGGTTCGTCTTCGACGCCCAGCTCGACCTGGCCGACAAGCGCGCCCAGCTGGCGTTTCTCACCCGCGAACGGTTCGTCTCCGGTGGCTGAGGCCACCGCCCGGCGTACCATCTGGCGGTGACCTCGACCGATCCGACCCATCCGACCCATCCGACCGATCCGAGCGGTGCCGCGCCGGGACCGCCGGCGTCGTTGGCCGTGCTGCTCGCGGATCCCGCGATGGCCGAGCTGCGCCGCTCGCTGGAGTTCTACTACCAGGACCCGGTCCGCGACGCCGCGATGGACCGGCTGTACGGCCGCTTCGTCCGCCCCGGCGGCTTGGTTTTCGACATCGGCGCGCACGTCGGCGACCGGATCGGCAGCTTCCGCCGGCTCGGTGCCCGAGTGGTGGCGGTGGAACCACAGCCGCTGTGCGCCCAGGCGATCCGCGCGCTGTACGACGGCGATCCCCTGGTCACGGTGGTCGAGGCTGCCTGCGGCGACCGGCCGGGAACGGTCGAGATGTACGTCAACTCGGCCAACCCGACGGTCTCCACCGCGTCGGCCACCTTCGTCGCCGCCGCCGACGGGGCCGGTGGCTGGGAGGACCAGGTGTGGGACGGCCGGATCGACGTACCGTCGACCACGTTGGACCAGCTGATCGCCGACCACGGCCGACCAGCCTTCACCAAGATCGACGTCGAGGGTTTCGAAGCGGCGGTGCTCGCGGGTCTGACCGACGCTCTGCCCGCGCTCTCGTTCGAGTTCACCACCATCCAGCGGGAGGCCGCGCTGGAGTGCCTGCGGCGGCTCGCGGAGCTCGGCGACTACCGGTTCGACGTGGCGCTCGGCGAAAGTCAGCGGTTGACCTTCGACCGCTGGCTGCCGGAAGCCGAGATGGCCACGCACCTGCGGTCATTGCCACACGCCGCCAACTCCGGTGACGTCTACGCGGTCCGGTCGGCGACCGCCACGCGGTCGGCCGCCACGCGGTCGGTCACCGAAAAGTCGGTCAATGATGGACGGGACACCGAAGGGCCGGTCACCACGGGCTGGTGACCGACGCCCGGGTACGCCACAGCCAGTGCACGTCGCGGCCGAAGGACCAGATCAACGTCGCCAACGCCGCAGCTAGCCCGACGGCCGTCCAGCCGACCGGGAAGACACCCGCGCTGGCAACCACCAACGCGATGCCCTGGGCAGCGGCCACCACCTTGCGTCCGTACCTCGGCGGCAGCGGTGCCCGCAGCCAGGGCCAGGCTCGGGCGGCTGCCGCGAAGACGTAGCGGAACGCCCCGATCGCCAGCACCCACCAGCCGACCGAGACCGCCACGAACACGCTGAGCACCAACACCAGCGCCGAATCGGTCTCCATGTCGAACCGGGCGCCGAGCCGCGACGACGTACCGGTGCGGCGGGCAACCTGACCGTCGACGCCGTCCATGGCCAACGCGACCGCTGCGAGCGCGACCAGCAGCGCGACGGGGACCGGGTCGAAGAACGAGTCGGCGACCAGCGCGGTCACCACCCCGACCAGCGTGCCGCGCGCCAGGGTGACGGTGTCCGCCGGCCCCCAACCGGCCACGTCGGAGCGTTGCAGCGCCCGGGTGAGCAGCGCCCAGGTCGCCACGCCGTACGCCAGCGCCGCCAGCCAGCCCGCGACGCCGAGTCCGACCGTGCCCGCGAGCGCTGTCAGCAGGCCGAGCTGGACCAGTAGCCCGATCGTCGGCGCGTGGGCCGACCGGACCGTCTCGTTGCGTACGTCTACCGTCACTGTTCCTCCGTCACCGAATGGTCACCGGCGCCGCCCGCCTCGGTGCCATATCCCCACCAACGAAGAATCGGTGTCCGGGGTTCACCTTCGCGGCTACCGGCCGCACCGTGGGCCGCCCGACGCCATGATCCGCCCGACGGTCCGCCCGTCCATCCGCCGGGCGCGCGGACGCCCCTTGTCGTACGGCCGGTCATGGACCGGTGGCGGGCCGAAACGCCATCGCGCCGGCGTCGACGGCGCGAACCCACGAAATATACGGGTACCCGACGTCATCGATGGCTACACCCCCGACGTCCCGACCCGATCAGTCCCTCCGATCAGTCGTTGCGATCAGTCGTTGCGATCAGTCGCCGGGTCGGCGTCCGGTCCGTCGTCGGCGGCCGGGTCCGGGTCGAATCCCGGCCCGCTGGAGCCCGGGCCGCTGGAGCCCGGGCCGGCGGATCCCGGGCCAGCGGAAGGAAGCCGCCAACGGCGCTCCTGCGGTCCGCGTTGTGCGCCGAGGAAGTCCTCTGGCTCAGTGGTGTGTTCGAAGCTCGGCCGACGTACCTCCGCCAGGGGCGGCACCTGGACCGCCCGAGCACCCGACACCGGATCCGGTCGGAAGGTGGACACCTCGGCCGGCCCTCGGGCGGCACCGGCCGGTGCGGGTCGGCCACCGCCGTCCTCGCGGCGCAGTTCGTCGACGAGATGCTGCGGCGGTTCGGTGTCACGTTGTGGCAGGTCCCGGCCGAGATCCGCGACGAACGTGCCGTACTTGGCCTCGAAGGCGGGCCGTTCCGACCGGATCCGGGGCAGCTGGTCGAAGTTACGCAGCGGCGGCGGGCAGGTGGTGGCCCATTCCAGCGAGTTGCCGAAGCCCCACGGATCGTGGACGACGACCCGCTCGCCGAAGCGGTACGACTTCCAGACGTTCCAGATGAAGAACAGCGTGGAGGTGCCGAGGACGAAAGAGCCGATCGTGGAGATCGTGTTCAGCGTGGTGAAGCCGTCGGTCGGCAGGTAGTCGGCGTACCGGCGGGGAAAGCCCTCGCTGCCGAGCCAGTGGTGGACCAGGAACGTCAGGTGGAACCCGATGAACATCGTCCAGAAGTGCACCCTGCCGAGTCGCTCGTCGAGCAGTCGACCGGTCATCTTGGGGAACCAGAAGTAGATGCCGCCGAACGCGGCGAACACGATCGTGCCGAACAGCACGTAGTGAAAGTGCGCCACCACGAAGTAGGTGTCGGTGACCTGGAAGTCGATCGGCGGGCTGGCCAGCAGTACCCCGGTCAACCCGCCGAGCAGGAAGGTCACCAGGAAGCCGACGGCGAACAGCATCGGGGTCTCGAAGGTCAGTTGCCCCTTCCACATGGTGCCGATCCAGTTGAAGAACTTGATCCCGGTGGGGACGGCGATGAGGAAGCTGAGCAGCGAGAAGAACGGCAGCAGCACCTGCCCGGTGCCGAACATGTGGTGCGCCCAGACGCTCATCGACAGCGCCGCGATCGCGATCGTCGCGGCGACCAGGCCCTTGTAGCCGAAGATCGGTTTGCGGGAGAAGACCGGGATGATCTCGCTGATGATGCCGAAGAACGGCAGCGCGACGATGTACACCTCGGGGTGGCCGAAGAACCAGAACAGGTGCTGCCACAGCAGCGGACCACCTGTGGCCGGAGCGTAGACGTGCGCGCCGAGCAGCCGGTCGGCGAGCAGCGCCAGCAGGGCGGCGGCCAGCAGCGGGAACACCAGGATCACCAGCAGCGCGGTGATCAGGATGTTCCAGGTGAAGATCGGCATCCGGAACATCGTCATCCCGGGAGCCCGCAGCGTCAGGATGGTGGCGATCAGATTCACCGAGCCGAGGATCGTTCCGAGGCCGGAGACCACCAGTCCGACGATCCACATGTTGGCACCGACGCCGGGGGTGTGCTCGCTCAGGCTCAACGGCGTGTACGCGAACCAGCCGAAGTCGGGTGCGCCGCCCGGGGTCAGGAACCCGCCCATCACCAACAGCCCGCCGAACAGGTAGAGCCAGTACGCCAGGGCGTTGAGCCGGGGGAACGACACGTCCGGGGCGCCGATCTGCAACGGCACCAGATAGTTGGCGAACCCGAACACCAGCGGGGTGGCGAACAGCAGCATCATGATCGTGCCGTGCATGGTGAACAGCTGGTTGTACTGCTCCGGGGAGAGCAGCTGCATCCCGGGACGGGCCAGTTCGGCCCGCATCAGCAGCGCCATCACGCCGCCGGCGACGAAGTACCCGAACGAGGTGGCGAGGTAGAGCAGGCCGATCTGCTTGGCGTCGGTGGTCCGCAGCAGCCGGGCAAGCGAGTCGCCGGCGACGGTACGGCGTACCGGTCCCGGGTATCTGCTGGTGCCGGGTGTCTCGGGCCGTACGGTCGGCCGCGACGGTGACTTCTCGACGCTGGTCCGCTCCGCCATGACCGACCTCCACCAACCACGATCAGCCGACCGCGCCGACCGGTCAGAGAAGGTCTCGACCGTCGGGTCGGCCAGCAGCCGTACGCCGAATCCTGGAACTGACCGTAACGTGACATGCCATCTTTTAACTCATTAAGTCACCATCTTGTGGTGATCAACCTCCCCTTTACCCACTGACCGATCTGGTCCAGGATCGAGGTGGCCCGGACTCGCCGTCGGACCGTCGATCATCGGACACGCCATTCGGGAGCGGAATGCCCTCTGGAACGCAGCAGACCACCGGATCACGACCTGACACGCCCATCCCGGTCGTCGACGCGCATCTGCATCTGTGGGATCCGGACCGGTTCGAGTATCCGTGGCTGCGGCAGGTGCCGGCGTTGCGGCGCAGCTACCTGCCGGCCGACCTGACCACCGCTACCGCCAACCTGGCGACCAGCGGATTCCGTCTGGACGCGGCGGTCGTCGTCGAAGCCGGGCGCAGCGACGCCCGCGCCCACGACGAGGTGCGGTGGATCGAACAGCTCGCCGCCGACTGGCCATCGCTCCAGGCTGTCGTAGCTCACCTGCCGGTCGAACACGGCGACCGGGCCGCCGACCGCCTAGCCGCGCTCCGCGCTCACCCGCTGGTGACCGGGATCCGGCGTAACGTCCAGGACGAGCCGGCGGGCTTCCTGCGCACCGACGCCTTTCTGCGCGGCGTACGGCTGCTGCGCGACTGCGGACTCACCTTCGACCTGTGCGTCCGGCACCATCAACTGGCCGAGGTGACCAGCCTGGTCGCGCAGGTGCCCGAGGTGACCTTCGTCCTCGACCACCTCGGCAAGCCGCCGGTCGCCACCGAGTCGACCGGACCGGACGACGCCGATGAACCCGACGATATGCCGGGTGGACCGGGTCCGGGCTGGCGCGACGAACTGGCCCGGCTGGCCCAGCTGCCCAACGTCGTCTGCAAACTGTCCGGCCTGGCCACCGAGGCGGGAACCGGCTGGCGCGGTGCCGACCTGGTGCCGTACCTGGCCCACGCCCTAGCCGTGTTCGGGCCGGACCGGTGCCTGTTCGGCGGGGACTGGCCGGTGGCGACCCTGGCCACCGGCTACCGACGATGGCTGGGCGTGGTGCACGCGGCGTGCGCCGGGCTGTCCGAGTCGCAGCGTCGCGCCGTCTTCGCCGGCAACGCCCAGCGGATCTACCGCATCACCTGATCGCCCGCCGGGTGAACGTCCGGAGCGCGGCCACCGTGGCGACGGTGGCGACCGCGCCCAGCACCAGCAGGCACACCCAGACCGGAAGGTGGGTAACGTGCGGTGCCAGCGCCGCCCGCAGCCCTTCGGCGGCGTACGTCATCGGGTTGATCGCGGTGGCGACCTGGAACCACGGCATCTCCGCCAGCCGCTGCCACGGGTAGTGCACGCAGCCGGTCCAGATGATCGGCGTGATGAACAGCGAGAACGTCGCCTGGATGCGCTGCAGCGGCAGCACCGTCGCCAGCGTCATTCCCAGCGCGGCGCCGACCCAACCGGCCAGCAGGACGATCAGCAACGCGAGCGGCACCGACGACCATCGGCCGGGTGCCGTGCCCACGACGAGCGCACCCACCGGATAGACCAGCACCGCGGCGAGCAGACCGCGCAGCGTGGCGACCACCAGTTTGCCCACGGCGACCAGGGCGGTCGGCAACGGCGACAGCAGCCGGTCCTCGATCTCCCGGGTGAAGCCGAACTCCTTGACCAGTGGTACGGCGACGCTCTGCAGCGACGTGGTGAACGTCGCGAGCGCCACCGTGCCGGGCAACAGGATGTCGGCGAATCCGACGCCGACGATCCCCTGCATGGTCAGCACCCGGGTGAAGATGAAGAGCATGAACAGGGGCGTCATCAGCACCTGGGCGAGCAGGAACCAGAGGTCCTTGCCGGCGACGAACAGGTCACGCCAGACGATGGCGGCGAACGCCCGGGCCACCGGTGGGCGGGCCGGCCCGGTGCCGGTACGGCGCGGACCTGCGGAGTCGGCGGGGGGTGCGGCGTCGGCGGTATCAGCGGTATCGGCGAGGGTCAACGGATGTCCTTCCCGGTCAGGGTGAGGAAGATGTCCTCCAGGCCCGGCCGCCCGATGTGCACGTCTACGAGTCGGGCCGAACGAGCGCTCAGCACGGCCAGCGCCGGACCCAGCACCCCGGCCGGGTCGGCGTCCAGGTGCAGGCGCAACCGACACGACCCGGCATGCTCACCGGTCGGTGCGGCGGCCCCGGACGCGGTCGTGACAGCGGCCGCACCCCCGGCGCCGCCGGCCCGACCGCTCGCGCCACCATTGGCACCGGCACCCGCGCCGGTGTCGGCGCCGACACCGGCGCCGGCGGCTGCGGCGAGCCGTGCCGCGATCCGGGGGTCGGAACGGGCCGCCGCGATCTTCGCCGCGATCCGCGGATCCGATCCGGCGGCTGCGAGTGCCGCGAGCCCGTTGCCGCCGGCCCGCTGACCGGGCGGTCCGGCGACCGGTCCACCTCCGCCGGTCAGTTCCGCGCTGCGGACACCCTCGATGTCCCGCAGCGCGTCCACCACCGACCCCGCCTCGTCGCCCGCCCCGGGCACCACCACCAGGTCGAGCGTCGACCGCCCGGCGATCTGGCGAACCAGGTTGGCCGGGGTGTCCAGAGTGAGCAGCCGCCCGTGGTCCACGATCGCGACCCGGTCGACCAGTTCCGCCACCTCGGCCATCTCGTGGCTGGTCAACACGACGGTGACCCCGCGTTCCCGCAGCTGCCGGATGCGGGTACGGATCAGCAGCCGGGCCTGCGGTTCGAGGCCGTTGGTCGGCTCGTCGAGGAACAAAACCCGGGGGTCGTGCATCAGCGCCCGGGCGATCATCAGCCGTTGGGCCATCCCACCGGAGAAGAAGTCGACCCGGGCGTCGGCCTGCTTCTCCAGGCCGAACTCGGTCAGCAGGCGTTGCGCGCGCTGCTGCCGCTCGGCGCGGGACACCCCGTGGTAGGCGGCGTGGTAGAGCAGGTTCTGTCGGGGGGTCAGCGCGCGATCGAGGTTGTTGTACTGGGGCACGACGGCGAACCGGGTGCGGGCCGCCACCGGGTGCCGCGACACGTCCACCCCGTCCACCCGGGCGGTGCCGCTGGTGGCGCGGATCGTCGTGGTGAGCACGCCGACCGTGGTCGACTTGCCCGCCCCGTTCGGGCCCAGCAGCCCGAAGACCTCACCGACGGGCACCTGGAACGACAGCCCGTCGATCGCGTTGCGGTCCTGACCAGGGAAACGTTTGACCAGGTCAACGACCTCGACCGTAGGGTCAGGGGCGGTGTTCGGCATCTGGGCCTCTCCTGGGTGGGCGGTTCGATCAGGTCGCTCGACGGGGGCGGGCCGGCTTGCGGGTCACGCCGGCTTGGCGTGGGCGGCGAGGAAATTCCAACTGGTGGTGGTGGCGTCGATTTCGGTCGCGGGCGGATCCAGCCCGAGCAGCCGGCTGGCCGCGCCGGGCGACGAACCGGGCCACTGGTGGCCGGCGCCGTCGATGGTGATCAGCGTGACGTCGCGGCCACCCGGGCAGGAGGCGGTCGACGTGGTCACCGTCGCCTCGGTACGGGTCTGGGCCGGAGCGCAGTCGTCGATCCGCTGCCATCGGCGGACCAGATCCGGCACCGGCGGGCCGTCGACCGTGTCCGGCACCCGGCCCCGGGACGCGCCCTCCCGCCGGCCCGTACCGCCGGTGTAGGGGATCGTGTCGTCAGCGGTGCCGTGAATGTGTAGGACGGAGATCGGTACGGCGGCCGAGCAGTCGGTGAGCATGGTCGTGGCCACCACCGCCACCGCCGCGAACACCGAGGATTCGCAGACCAGCTTGTAGGCGAGCATTCCGCCGTTGGAGATCCCCGACAGGTAGAGCCGGTCCGGGTCGAGGGTCATCCGCTGCCGCAGGGATTCCACCACGGCCAGGACGAACCCGGCGTCGTCGATCCCGTCCCGGGCAGACGCGCCGCAGCACTCGTCGGTCACCGCCCAGGCGCGGTTGCGCGCGTCCGGGTAGGCGACCACGAACCCCTCCCGGTCGGCGACCGCGTTCCAGCCGTACCACGACTCGGCCTGCTGGCCGGTGCCGAGCACACCGTGCAGCATGACGAGCAACGGTGCCGGGGTGTCCTCGGCCAGACCACCGGGCCGGTAGAGACGGAAGGTCCGCTCGTAGCCGTCGACGGTGATCGTCTGCTCCGACGAGCCGGCCGGCGGCAGGTCGGCCGGCCGGCCGGCCGGGTCGCCGGTATCCGGTCGACCGTCATCGCCGGTGTCGCCGGAGTCGTCCGGCGCGGACGATTCCGGCGATACCGACGGCGACGACGGCGACGACGGCGACGCCCGGTCCGGCACCGAGGTGCAGCCCGCGATCAGCGCGACAAGCGCGCCCATCAGGACAGGAGCCACCAGCCGGTGCCGGTACCGTGCCATCGCCTACCTACTTTCGGTCGTTACGTGGTCAGTGGTGCTTGGGAGTCAACTTGATCAACTCCCAACCACCCTCAGGTACATCGTCGGTCAAATCGGTCCGCAGATTCATCGGGTTGGCCATACCGAGGTATACCGTGGACCCGTCCACCACCATGCTGCGGACCCCGTAATTGAGATAATTTCCGAGTCCGCTCGTGTCCACGGCGGTCGCCGCCCGGTGCGGAGACTCGAACATCCACAGGTCGGCACCGTACGGAAGCTCCTCGGGCAGCTCCGGCGCGTCCGCCAGTTCCTTGGCCATGTAGCTCCAGTCCATGGTGCCGACGTAGAGCCGGCCACCGGCCACCACCATCTTCCAGGTGTAGTTGAGGAACGGGTTGTCGAATCCGGACGCCCCGTACAGCGGGGTGTAGCCCGTCGGCACCGTGGCCCAGGCGCCGGCGCCGTCGGCGGCCGCCGGATCGTAGGCGGGAAGTTCAGCCGCGCCGTACAGCAGGTCGATCCGCTGGCCGTGGCCGTGCCCGGGTCCACCGTGGCCGGGTCCACCGGATGTGTGGCCGTGATGGCCGTGGCCGTGGCCCTTGAAGCTGCCCCGGAAAATGCCGATCGCGCGCTGGGTGTTGCGAACCGAGTCACGGACACCCTGCTCGTCGGTGGGTGGGTAGACGGCCAGGTGCACAGTGGTGGACTTCAGCGGCACGTGCATGGTGCCCCAGTAGAGGTAGCCGCCGTAGGAGGCGAGGCCACCCAGCCCGTAGGTGCGTGCGATGATCGGGTCCGGTTCGTAGTCCAACACGCTCCACACCCGGGTCCACCGGTCCGCGTCGGAGGGGTCCAGGCCCGGGCCGTTCTCGGACAGCTTCGGGCTCATCCACACGCCAGCGACGTTCGCCGGCTCAGGGTCGTCGGCGGTGACCGGGTCGGCGATGTCGGCGGTCGGCGAGAACGGACCAGCGGTGGCCTGCGCCATGGTGGCTTCCGCACCGACCCAGGTGGTCACGTAGATCCGACCCTGGTGCGCGGCCAGGTCGACGGCCTGCGCCGGCAGGTTCGCCACCTCGACGAAGCTGAACGGATCCGACTTGCTGCCGGTCCAGCGCAGCACCAGGCCCCGCTCACCGCCGTTCGGCCCGACGCCGACCCCGGTGTAGAGCTCGTTGTCGGCCACCAGGAAGTGGCGGATGTTGCCGTACTGGGTGAAGTTGCGGGAACCCAGGAACGCCCCGGTGTCGGCGTTGAAGGCGAACAGGTTGAGCGTCGCGCCGAGCGCCGGGCCGCCGAGCAGTACGACGCCTCGGTGGTTGCCGGCCGAGCGTAGGCCGGCGGTGGTGGTCAGCCGGTACGCGTCGTCGGACGAGGCGTTGCGCACCGCGTCGGTGCGCTCGACCATCTGCCGGCTCTTGGTGTCGTACGTGTAGATGCGCGGAGCACGGTGGTCGCCGAGCGTCGGCGGCAGATCCGGGTTGTAGCGGGCGATCTGGCTCTGGCCGTACTCGCAGACCCAGTCGTCGTTACGGGTCGGCTGCGTGTTGCGCAGGTTGTTGCCGCTCGTCATGCAGTTGATGTTGGCGCCGGTGCCGAACCACAACCGATGCTTGTAGCGGGTCATGCCCCAGACGTAGGACTGGTTGACCTTGGGCTGCCCCGTCTCGCACGGTGGTCCCGCCGGGTAGTCGATGCCGATGTCGACGAAGCACTCGTCGACCGGCGCCTTGGCGAGCAGCGTCGCCTCGTGCCGGAGGTCGCCGTGATGCCCGCCATGGCCGTCGGTGCCAGCTGCGGAATCGGGACCCGCCACCGGTGCCGCCGCCGCTGGTCCTGCCGCCAGGACCAGCCCGACGAGCACGGCGGCGGCGACCGACCGGCCCGCAGATGGGCGTAACCTACGCATCAACCGTTCTCTCCCTCTACAGTGGTGTGGTTGGGGTGGACACCTTCGTTGATCAGGCGACAGCTGGTTGGCGCACCGCACCGCCCCGGCTCACCTGGCCGGCGACCTGCCGCGCCCAGTCGTCCGGATCAGCGAAGTCGAGGAACTCACCGAGGCGGTTCAGTTCCGGCACCGGATCGGCGACCAGGTCCTCGTAGCGCATCGTGAGCAGTTGGGCCGGCGGGTTGTCGACCAGCGCCTGTTCGGCCTGGGCGCTCATGAAGGCGCACAGGCCCAGGTAACGCTTGCTGTCCTCGCCGCGTTCACGCAGTAGATCGGCGGTGATCCGGTCCGGCAGCAGGTGCTCCAGCTCCGCCGGCACCTTCTGGTCCGGGGTCATCTGGAACGGATCGATGCCGCATCGAGAGACGAACTCCAGGCGCAGCTGGATGAGCTGGAACGACGGGTGCCGGCTCATCGACCGCGCGGTGTCCGGCCAGTTCCGGGTCAGATACACGATCTTGGTGTCGCCGAAGGACCGCAACAGGTACGGCGCGATCTGGCTCGAACCGCCGGAGCGCTCCACCCACCGGCGCTTACCGGTCAGCCTGGTGAGCAGATCCAGGAACATCCGGTGGTGCGCGGCGAACGACTGCACCGGGAACGCCGGAACCTGGTCGGCGAGCTCGTCGAACAGCGCGTCGGGGTCGTCGGTCAGCTTGGGCAGCGTGATCGCCAGCAGCTGAGGCAGCTCAGCCAGCGCCCCCGACCAGCGGCCGTCGCTGGGATAGCGCACCTCCTTGGGCGGCAGGCCGATGGTGAACAAGGTGCTGAGCTCCGGCTTCGGGCTGCTGAGCACCGCCCAGTACGCCTCCCCGGTGATCTCCGTGCCGGATTTCGCCCAGGCCGGCGTAGCCATGAAGAACTCCTGGACCGACAGCGTCTCCGGTTCGGCGACGATCAGGTCGGACAGCAGCGTGGACCCGCACCGGCCACTGCTGATGATGATCGCCCGTCCGGGTGCAGCACTACTCATGGGGAAACCTCCTGGTGTCGAGCGGTTCACGCCTCATGTCGAGCGGTTGACGCCTGGTGTCGAGCGGTTGACGCCTGGTGTCGAGCGGTTCACGCCTCATGTCGAGCTGGTTCACCGCCTGGTTGTCGAGCTGGTTCAGCGACGCAGGGCCGGTGAGCCAGTCGCTACTGGTGCGTCGCCGCTGGTGACCCGCTGGGCGAGCCAGGGCAGCACCAGTTCCCGTACCTGGTCGCGGGCAGTGACCAGGACCGCGTGCCGATGCCCCGGTACCACCACGAGCCGGGTTTGCGGCAGCAGTTCGGCCACCACCGGGGCGAGATCGATCGCCGCCGAGTCGCTGCCGAACACGCCGAGCACCGGACAGCCGACAGCGCTCAGGTCAGCCGGGCCGAGCGCCGTGCTGGCGGGCAGGTCCCGACCGGCGGTGGTGGTGGCGAGCAGCTGCCGTACGGCTGCCGCGTACCGCGCACCCCGCTCGCCCCGCTGAGAGACCAGGGCCGTGTCGTCGTCGGCCGTGGCCGGTGCGGCGGCCCGAGCGAGCTGCCGACCGACCCGGGCCAGCCAGTCGGCGGTGGGCGGGGCCGCCTCGACCGCGACGATGGAGGCCACCCGCGCCGGTTGCCGGGCGGCGAAGCTGAACGCGATCGTGCCGCCGAGCGAATTGCCCAGCAGGTGCACCGGTTCCCGTACCCCGAGCTGGTCGAGGAGCGCGGCGAGGTCGTCGACGAGGTCGTCGACTCGGTAGCCGGTGGGCGGGCGCTCGGTGCGGCCGTGCCCACGCAGGTCGTACATGACGACCCGGAACCCGGCGGCGGTCAGCGGATGGGCGAGGCTGAGGTACCAGCTCGCCAGATTGTCCGAGCCGATGCCGTGGATCAGCACGGCCGTCGGCACTGCGGTGACCGACGGCGCCGACGGTTCGGCGGTACCGTCGCTCGCCGCCGCGTCCACTACCCCCGTGCCGGTCCCGGGCGGCGCGCCCGTGCCGGCCGACGGACCGGGCCGGGCGGTGCCGCCAGCGGCCGAGGTGCCCCCAGCGGCCGGGGGCAGCTGCTGGACGTGCATCACCAGGCCGTTGGCCCGGACCATGGTCACTGGCCGGCCACCTGCGCCGGCACCGCGGCCGCCGTCGGCGACGGGTTCTTGTCGAGCTCGGCCGAGATGTGGTCGACCAGCTCACCGACCCGCAGCGCCCGTACCGAATCCATGTCGAGCGACGCGACGTACTGCGCGAAGTTGACCGCGTCGCCGTACCGTGCCTGCAGCCGGCCGGCGAGAGCGATCACGTCGATGCTTTCCATCTCGAGGTCGTCGCGGAAGCTGGTGTCGCGGGTGATCTCGTCCTCGGGCTCGACCCCGGCGAGCACCGCGCGGAGCATCTGGGAGATTTCCGCCAGGATGGTGTCGTGGTCCGCGGGCATGGGTGTTCTCCTTGTCGTGGCGGTGTGCTGTCGGAATCGGCGTACGGTCAGTGGCCTTCTGGGCCGTGGGTCCAGCCCACGACGTACCGCCGGGGCGGCAGATCAGCCGGGTTCTCAATCTCACGGCAGACAACCCGGTAGGTCCGTCCGGCGACCGCGACCATCAGCGTGTCGCCGTCCACGGCGGTGACCCGTAGCCGCCTCGGAGCGTTGTCCAACCCGGTCCCCTCGGCCTTACCTGCCGCTTCCTTGGCCGCCCAGAACCGGGCGAACCAGTACTGCCGGTCGGTGCCGCTGGCAGTGGCGATCCGGTCGAGCAGGGCCAACTCCGGGTCGGACAGCGCGTACCGCAGGGTGCTCTCCGGCCGCTCGACGAGTTCGACGACGTCGATGCCGACGCCGGGCGCGTCCGGGCGGGGTCGCGCCGGCCCGGCAATCGCGACCGCGATCTCGGCACTGTGCGCCAGCGACAGGTCGCATTCCTGCAGTCCCCGGCCGGGCCGCAGATCCACCCGGGGACGGCCATTCGGATCGTTCGCGATGGTCAACTCGATCGGGTAGACGTCGGTGTGCCCGGCCTCCCACTGCCGGAACCGCACCGCGTCCTTGGCCGCGATCCGGCCGAGCAACCACTGCTTACGGGTCTTCGCCGGCTGACGCTCGTAGTCGGCGAACGCCGCCGTACCGAGGATGCCGCGCGACGCCATCGACAGGGTCACCAGGTCGGTCCAGGCGTCGAATACCACCGTCCAGCCTTCGGGCTGCCGCAGCGACATCGGGTGGCGCTCCGGGAACCGTTCCGCCGGCCTGGCCTGCGGGTGGCTGTCGAACCGACGGTCGACCGCGCCGTCGATCTGCGCCCAGACCCGGTCGCCGATGAACAGCTGGGTGTCGGCCACCAGTTGCGTGTCGTCGATGGACCGGACCCGGGCGACGCATTCGAACGCCGTACCGGGCGCTGGCGGCGGGCCGAAGAACCGGACCCGGTTGAGGCCGACTGGAAGGGCCACGGTACGGAACGGCTGCGTGGTGATGAGCCAGTTGCCGATCAGCTGCAACGCGTTGTCGAGCAGGGCTCCCGGGGGCACCGGTGCCGTCACCACACCCCGGACGTGCATCTCGCCGAGGGCGTGTACGGCGGTCACGCCCTGGAACTGCGGCCCGTGGAACATGAGCCGCTCGGAGTACATCTCCTCGGCACTGATCCTCGGCGGCTTCTCGGTGGCGGGGTCGTGGGTCCACGGCGGCTCGACCGGTGCCGGGTAGACGGCGGCCACCTCGACGGTCGCCCGGGCGTAGCTGCCGAAGGTGACCGCGTACTGGTCCGGACCGGCCACCTTGACGCTGATTTCCACGTCCTGACCGGGCGCGGCGATCGTCCACCGGTTGAACCGGGCGTCGCGCACCCCTACCACCCGCATCCCCGGTACGGCTTGGGCGACCGCGTCCATCATGTGGTACACGACCGTGGTGGCCGGTACCACCGGCCAGCGGTCCTCGGCGTGCGGCCAGTCGTCGGGCTGGACGAAGAAACAGTGGTCCCGCAGGTAGGGCATGGTGTCGACGGAGACCCGCAGGATGTTGCGGGCGATCTCCGTACGGACCGGCAGACTCGGCCGCGCCACCGGAGCCGGAGTCGGCGGCGCGGGAGCCGGCGCGGCGGCGGGCGGCGTGGCAGCCGGCGCGGCGGCGGGCGGCGTGGCAGCCGGCGCGGCGGCGGGCGGCGCGGGAGCCGGCGCGGCGGCGGGCGGCGTGGCAGCCGGCGGCGCGGCGGCTGGAGCGCCCGACGCGCCGGGTCGGGTGGCGGCGTCCAGCACGCTGACCGCGCCATCGGCGGCGTCACGCAGCAGCGCGGCGAGTTCGGCGGCCGCCTTGGACCGTCCGGCCAACTGATGCAACGCCGTCAGAGCGCCCGGATTCTGGGTCGTGGTGCCGTTGCCGGCCGGCGACGGATCCGCCGGTTCAACCGGGTCCGCCGGTCGTGCCGGCGCGGTCGCGGCCGGCACCGCCTGTGCGGTGGGCGCGGCTGGTACGGCGGGTGCCGTCGGTCGGGTCGGTTCCCCGGGCGACGGGGCGGCTGGTGCCGCCGGCCGGCTGCCGAGTCCCAGAAGTTCGCTCGCCCCCGGACCCAGCCGTACCAACGGTCCGCCGAGGTCCAGCCGGATACTCGGCCCCCGCCGGGGCGCGCTGGACGCACCGCCACCGGACGAGGAACCACCGGACGAGGAGCCACTCGCGGTGGCCGATCCGCCGGCCGGCTTCGCGCCGTTCGAGCCGTTCGACGCTGGCGCGGCCGGCGCCACGCTGGCCACCGGCGGACGCGGCGACAGGGCCGCGAGGTCCGGGGCCGCGCCCTCGACCCACAACGCGGTCGCCACCCGGCGCAACTGGTCGAGGCCGGTACGGTGGCCGACGTTGACCGGCATGGCGAGGTGGTCCTTGCCCCGCAGGTTGTCACTGATCAGTGACGCGAGCTGACCCGCACCCACCTGGAGATATGCCCGCGTGCCCGCCGCGTACATGGCCGCGACGGTCTGCCGGAACCAGACCGGTTCCATCATGTGCCGGACGAAGATCTCGTTGACCTGCTCCTCGTCGGTCGGGAACGGCGCGGCCAGCGTCGCCGACCACACCGGCACCGATGTCGGGTGCACCTTCCAGGACTGCAGCGCCGCGCCGATCGACCGCAGCCCCTCGGCGAAGATCGGGGTGTGGAACGCCGACCGGAACGGCAGCTTCTGACACAGGACGTTGCGCCGACGTAGTTCGTCGACCAGCAGGTCGACCTGGCTCTCCGGCCCGTTGACCACCGACTGCGCCGGCGCGTTGTCGTGCGACAGGACCACGCCCGGGCAGTCGGCGAGCAGCGGCGTCACCTGCTCGGCACCGGCACCGATCGCCGCGAAGACGTAGCCGGACACCGCGACCGAGTCCGCGTCGAACAGCTTCAGGAAGCCGTCCATGTCGGTGGTGCTGACCTGGCCGGTCGCCGCGGCGGCCGCCCATTCACCGATGGAGTGCCCGCCGACCAGATCCGGCCGTACGCCGATCCGGGCGAGCACGTCGTTGAGGAACCGGCCCACCTCGATCAGCCCGGCCCCGTGCCGGCCCAGGTCGGCGGCGGACCATTCCCGGTCCGCCAGGCCGAAGTGGGCGGCCAGATCAGTGGTACGGGGAGTGAACTCGGCCTCCAGTCCGGGGAACACGAACGCCAGCTTGCCGCCGCCGTTCGGTCCGAGCAGCGGCCGAGAGGTGAACCAGATGTCGCGGGCGCCCCGCCACGGATCACCCCGCTCGACCGCCCGGCGGGCGGTGGCCAGCCGCTTGTCGGTGGGATTCACCACGCCCAGGCGGCAGGCCGGAGCCTCGACGGCACGGGCGTCCCGGGCGAAGGCCAGCCCGGTCTCGCGTACCGCCGCGTCGTCACGGTCCAGCAGCGCGGCGAGCCCGGCCGGCTGCTCGGCGGCCAGCCACAGCACCAGCTCCGGTTCGTCCACGGTCGCCGGAGCGACCGTCGGACCGGTGGCACCGGCGGCGGTCGGGTTCGCCGGGGCGGCGGCCGGCGACGGTACCGGACCGGCGGACCAAGCGGCGACGCTCGCCGACGGCTCCTCGATGATCAGGTGGGCGTTGATGCCGCCGAAGCCGAACGCGTTGACGCCGGCGCGGCGCGGTCCGTCACCCTCCCACGGTTGTGCGGCGGCGATCGGCGCGAATCGGGTCGCGGCCATCTCCGCACGCGGTTCACCGCAGTGCAGCGTCGGGGGCAGCACCCCACGGTGAACGGCGAGCGTCGCCTTGATCAGCCCGGCGATCCCGGCCGCCGGCATCGTGTGCCCGATCATCGACTTCACCGAGCCGATCACCGGCCGGGGACCACCCCGGTACGAGCCGAAGACGTCGGCGACGGTGACCAGCTCGGCGGCGTCCCCGGTCGGGGTGCCGGTGCCGTGCGCCTCCAGCAGACCCACCGCGTCCGGGTCGGTCGGGTCGAGGCCGGCGGACTGCCACGCCCGCCTGATCGCCAGCGACTGTCCGCTGCTCGCCGGGTTGAACATGCTGGCCGAACGGCCGTCACTGGAGACCCCGCTGCCCCGGATCACGGCATAGACCCGGTCGCCGGCGTCGAGCGCGTCCGACAGCCGCTTGAGCACCACGATCCCGGTGCCCTCACCGATCAGCAGCCCGTCGGCGGAGCTGTCGAACGGGCGGATCTCGCCCTGGCGCGACAGCGCCCGCAGTTGGCTGAACACCGACCAGAAGCTGATGTCGTGGACATGGTGGACGCCGCCGGCCAGCACCGCGTCCAGCCGGCCGGCACGCAGTTCGGTCATCCCCTGGTCGACGGCGATCAGCGACGACGCGCACGCGGCGTCGATCGTGTACGACGGGCCGCGCAGGTTGAGCCGGTTCGCCACCCGCGACGCGGCCAGGTTGGGCACCAGGCCGATGGTGCCCTCGGGCTGCTGCGGGCCGAGTCGTTCGTCGAACTTGCGCCGGACCCGGTCCAGGCTCTCCGGCGGCAGGTCCGGGATCAGCTCCTTGAGGATGCCGATGACCTGACTCGACATCCGGACCCGCTGGGCGTACCGGGCCTGGGCCGGGCTGAGGATGCCACCCCGGCCGAGCAGGACACCGATCCGGTCCCGGTCCGGCAGCCGGTCCTGGCCGCCGGCGTCGTCGATGGCCGCGGCGGCGACCTGCAACGTGATCAGCTGGTCGGGTTCGATGTCGCCGATCGAGGTCGGCATGATGCCGAACCGCAGCGGCTCGAAGGTGGCGTGGTCGTCGACGAAGCCGCCGCGCCGGCAGTAGAGCCGGTCCGGCCGGTGCGCCTGGTCGGGATCGTAGAACTCCTCGTCCCACCGGTGCGGCGGCACGTCGGTGATCGCGTCGACGCCGTCGACCAGATTGCGCCAGTAGGCGTCCAGGTCAGGCGCGCCCGGCAGGAGAGCGGCCATCCCGACGATGGCGATCGTCTCGCGGGGATCGGTGCTCATGCTCACCAGCCCGAGGCGGTGTAGACGACCGAGGTGACCGCCGGGTCACCCCAGGCGAGCTCCCGCAGCAGGCTGAGCGCGCCTTCCTCTGGGTCGATCAGCTCGATGCCGCGCCGCGCGTACTCCCGGCTCAGCTCGGCGCTGACCATGCCACCGTGGACGCTGCCCGGCGCCCAGGGCCCCCAATGCACCGTCAGGCAGCGAACCCCGCTGTCGGCCGCCCACCGCCCGCCGATCCGGTCCAACGCGTCGTTGGCGGCGGCGTAGTCGCTCTGTCCCCGGTTGCCGTACGCGGCGGCGATGCTGCCGAACAGGACCACGAAGCGCAGCGGAGCGACGTCGCGGATCGCGTCGAGTACGGTGGTGCCGCCCAGGACCTTCGTCTGGTAGACCCGGCTGAACGACTCCGGGTCCTTCTCGGCGATCAGCTTGTCCTCGATCCGGCCGGCGGCGTAGACCACGCCGTCGATCCGGCGGAACTCACCGTGGATCTCCTTGAGCAGCTGCCGGGTCGCGGTCTCGTCGCTGACGTCTACGCTGTGATAACGCACCTGGCTGCCGAGTTCGCGCAGTTCGTCGAGGGTGGCCCGGACCTCACGGGCGGCCAGGATCTGGTTGGCCAGCCGGTCGATCTCCGCCGGGGAGCGCATTCCCTGTGCGATCAGGGCGGCCCGCAGCGCCGGCTTGTCCGCCGCCGCGGCCAGTGTCGGTGACTCGGCTCCGTCCGGCAGCGGGGTTCGCCCGACCAGTTCGATCCGGCATCGGCTCGCGGCCGCCAGAGCGCGGGCGAACCAGGGGGTGATTCCGCGCGCGCCACCGAACATGACCACGACCGAGTCCTGGTCGAGACCGATCGCCTGGGCCTCCGCGACGCCGTCCCCGGCCGGGCCGGCACCGCCGGCCGCCAGCGGACCGAGACCGACGGCGGCCAGGTCGAACGCCGTACGGCCCTGTGCGGTCCAGGTGACGACCGGGGTCTGTCCACCGGACAGCAGTTCGGTGACGAGCCCGGTCGCGAGCGCGGCGGCTTCGGCGTCCGCCGGTGCCTCCACGTAGCTCACCGACACCTGCGGGTACTCACGGCTGATGGTACGGAACAGGCCGGCCATCCCGTCGCTGCGTGGTCCGGCGGTGCCGGCGGCCACCAGCCACCGGACTCCGCTGGCCAGCGCCTTCTTGATGAAGGGGAAGAGTCCGGGCAGCAGCGGGCCGCCACCCGGGCTGAGCCCGTCGAGGATGACCACGCCGTCGTAGCCGGCGAACTGGTCGGGGTCGTCCTCGTGGATCGAGCCGGTCCGTCCCGCCGCGCCGTACGAGCCGAGCTGCTCCGCCAGCGGTCCGAGTACCGGAGCTCCACCGGTGATCAGGAACCGGGTGCCGGACAGCGCAGCCGGCGCGACGACCGCACCGCCACCGGGAACCTCTTGGGCGACCAGTCGTCGCGGGGCGATGCCGAGACCGGCGGATGTCGTGTCCTGGCTGTCGACGGCCGGGGCGGTGGCCACTGGTGCGGTGGCCACCGGGGCGACGGGCGCGGGTGACGGAGCTACCGCAGCGGCGGGCGCCGCCGCCGGTGCCGGTACGGGTGGCGCGACCGCAGCCGGAGAATCGGCGGCCATCCGGTCGGTCAGCCAGGACACCATCGTCCGCACCGTCCGCGCCTTGACCAGATCCTCCAACTCCGACTCGTCACCATCCACCGACAACCGCAACCGCGTCGCCACCTCACCAGCGACCTCAGCCCGCTTGATCGAATCGATACTCAGATCAGCCTCAAGATCCAAATCCAACTCGATCAGATCCACCGGATAACCCGTACGCTCACTCAACACCGCCAGGATCGCCTCCTGGAACTGCACCACACCCACCCCCGAAGCAGCCGAAGCAGCCGCGACAGCAACCGGCGCGGGCGCGACCGGAGCCGGAGCAGCCGCGACAGCGACCGCAGCCGGAGAATCGGCGGCCATCCGGTCGGTCAGCCAGGACACCATCGTCCGCACCGTCCGCGCCTTGACCAGATCCTCCAACTCCGACTCGTCACCATCCACCGACAACCGCAACCGCGTCGCCACCTCACCAGCGACCTCAGCCCGCTTGATCGAATCGATACTCAGATCAGCCTCAAGATCCAAATCCAACTCGATCAGATCCACCGGATAACCCGTACGCTCACTCAACACCGCCAGGATCGCCTCCTGGAACTGCACCACACCCACCCCCGAAGCAGCCGAAGCAGCCGCGACAGCAACCGGCGCGGGCGCGACCGGAGCCGGAGCAGCCGCGACAGCGACCGCAGCCGGAGAATCGGCGGCCATCCGGTCGGTCAGCCAGGACACCATCGTCCGCACCGTCCGCGCCTTGACCAGATCCTCCAACTCCGACTCGTCACCATCCACCGACAACCGCAACCGCGTCGCCACCTCACCAGCGACCTCAGCCCGCTTGATCGAATCGATACTCAGATCAGCCTCAAGATCCAAATCCAACTCGATCAGATCCACCGGATAACCCGTACGCTCACTCAACACCGCCAGGATCGCCTCCTGGAACTGCACCACACCCACCCCCGAAGCAGCCGAAGCAGCCGCGACAGCAACCGGCGCGGGCGCGACCGGAGCCGGAGCAGCCGCGACAGCGACCGCAGCGGCGGGCACCGCAGCCGGAGCAGGCGCGGCGACCGGCACCGGAGCGGCCACCACCGCGACCGGTGCCGGCGGTGCGGCGGGGGCCGCTGACACCGGCGCCGCAGCCGGCGCGGCCGGGGCCGGTGGGGCCACCGCAGGCGGCGCGGCGGCGGTCAGCGCGGCCGGGGCGGGCCGGGCGGCCTCCGGGGGCGAGATCGCGGTTCGCGCCGCGACAGCCGGCTGGACGGCCGTCGTCGACTGGTACGGCTCCGGCGCGGACCACCCGTTGGTGAGCGCCGGCCGTTCACCGAAGTAGGCGAGCATGACGTCGCGCTGCGAGGCGATCAGGTCCCGACTGGTCCGCAGGAATTCACTGACCAGGTCCTCCCGACCGTCGCGGGGAGCGGGCGCGTGCCCGTTGCCCGAGCCGTTTCCATTGCCGATGCCGTTCGGGACGAGAGCACCGTTGCCGTTGCCGGCGACAGCTCCGTTGCCGTTGCCGTGTCCGTTGCTGACGTCGAGGACGTTTCCGTATTCGTAGCTGGCGTCGTTGCCGTTCCCATTGCCCATGTCGGTGGATGTACTCATCGACAGCTCCTTGATTCGTCGGGGAGGCGTCATGCCGCCGGGCAGCGGGCGGCCATGCTGGTCGCGGACGAGCTGTCCGTCGACCGTCCAGATGGGCCGGGAGGTCGAAGCCGCCGGCGTCACCGGCGCGATGCGCCGGCCGTGGTAGAGCCAGCTGGTCTGGACCGGAACGCCGGCGCAGGCCAGTTCGGCGAGGGCGGACAGGAAGCCGCGGAGGCCGCCGGAGCGGGGCGCGTCGCAGGCGACCGCCAGGTGCGGGCGGTCACCGAGCACCGCGTCGACCAGCCGGCTCAGCACCTGGCCCGGTCCGGCCTCGACGAAGATCCGGGCCCCGGCGGCGTACATCGACTCGATCTGCTCGACGAACCGCACCGGCGCGCCGATCTGCGCGGCGAGTTCGTCGCGGATCTGCTCCGGGCCGGTGGGGTACGGCGCGGCGGTGCGGTTGGACCAAACCGGGAAGGCCGGCACCGCGACCGGTTGGTCGCGCAGCACGCCGCGGAACGTCTCCACCCCGCCAGCGACGACCGGGCTGTGGAACGCGCACGCGACGGGGATCGGCCGGGCGGTCAGCCCACGCTCCTTCAGCGCGCTCACCGCCCGCTGCACCGATGCCGTCGAACCGGAGATGACCACCTGCTTCGGACCGTTGTGGTTGGCCAGCACGACCTCATCGGCGAGTCCGGCGGCACCGAGTGCCACCGAGATCTCCTCGGCCGTACCGGCGACCGCCGCCATCGTGCCCGGATCGGTGCCGGCGGCGGAGAGGATCGCGTCGGCGCGTTCCCGGCTCAGGTTCAGCAGGGTCCGGTCGTCGAAGGCGCCGGCCACGCTGAGCGCGACCAGTTCGCCGTAGCTGTGCCCGCCGGCCAGGTCGGGACGGACGTTGACCCGGCCCAGCAGGTGATGCACGGCCAGTCCACCGATGCCCAGGACGGGCTGGGCGATCCGGGTGTCCCGGACCCGCTCCTGCTGTTCGCGGTCGAGCCCGGGGTCGAAGGCGGTCGGCGGGAACAGTCGCTCGGCGTAGTCACGGCCGATGTCGAGGAACCGCCGCAGTTCGGGGAAGCTGACGAACAGTTCGGCGAGCGCCCCCGGACGCTGGCTGCCCTGGCCCGGGAAGAGGAAGGCCACCTTGCCGTCGAGATTTGCGGCGGAAGCGGGCTGGTAAAGACCGCGCGCCGGATCGTGGTCGCCGTCGAGCGCCCGCCGTAGGAGCGTGGCCAGTTCGTCGAGATCCGCCGCGACGACGGCGACCTGCACCTGTCCACCCCGGTTCTCGGTCTCGCGCGACTGCGCGGCCGCGAGGTCGCGCAACCGCCAGGGCCGACCCAGCGAGTCGCGGGTGTCGATGGTGCCCAGCAGCGACCGGATCGCCTGGTACGCCCCGGACCGGTCGCCGGCGCGGAAGCAGAACAGCTCCGCCGGCCAGTCGTCGCGGGCGTGCCGGGGCTCCGGCGCGTTGGCGTACGCGCTCAGCACGACGTGGAAGTTGGTCCCACCGAACCCGAAGGCACTCACCCCGGCGATCCGCTCGGCGGCGGGGGCGACCCAGGGCCGGGCTTCGGAGTAGAACGCGAACGGGCTCTGCTCCGGGTGCCAGGCGGGATTGGGGCGGGTGAGGTGCAGGGTCGGCGGCTTGATCCCGGTGTGCAGGGCCAGCGCGGTTTTGATCACGCCGGCCAGACCGGCGACGCACTTGGTGTGGCCGATCTGGGACTTCACCGAGCCGAGGCCGCAGCTGCCGGCGGTGGCGCCGGCGTCGGTGAACATCCGGGTCAACGTCTCCAGCTCGGTCCGGTCGCCGACGACGGTGCCGGTGCCGTGCGCCTCCACCAGACCGACCTGGGCCGGGGAGATGCCGGCCTGCTGGTACGCCCGGTCCAGGGCCCGACGCTGCCCCTCGGCCCGGGGCGCGGTCAGGCCGAGGGCCCGGCCGTCGCTGGACCCGCCGAGACCCTTGATCACGGCGTAGATCCGGTCGCCGTCGCGTTCGGCGTCGGAGAGCCGCTTGAGTACGACGGCGGCGACGCCCTCGCCGAGCGCGATGCCGTCACCGGTGCTGTCGAACGAACGGCACCGGCCGGTCGGCGACAGCGCGTGCGCCGAGGTGAACATGAGGAAGTCGTTGATGCCGTTGTGCAGGTCGGCCCCGCCGCAGATCATCAGGTCGCTGCCACCGCTGGCGAGTTCCTTGCAGGCCGCGTCCATTGCGGCCAGCGACGAGGCGCAGGCCGCGTCGACGGTGTAGTTGGGGCCACCGAGGTCGAGGCGGTTGGCGACCCGGCCGGCGATGACGTTGGCGAGCACGCCGGGGAAGGAGTCCTCGGTGACGGTCGGCAGCTGCTCGGCCAGTTCACCCGGGATCTCCGGCAGGTAGGCCGGCAGCATGGTTCGCAGCGTCTGGGCGTGACCCATGTCGCTGCCGGCCTCGGCGCCGAACACCACCCCGGTACGCGAGTGGTCGACCCCGCCGCCACCCGCGGTGTAGCCGGCGTCGGCCAGGGCGCGCTGGGACACCTCCAGGGCCAGCAGCTGGGTGGGGTCGATGCTGGCCAGGGCCGCCGGCGGGATGCCGTACCCGATGGCGTCGAACGGCACCTCGGCCAGGAAGCCGCCCCACTTGGAGACGCTGATCCGGCCGGCTTCTCCGGGCCCGACCTCGGGGGCGTAGTAGATGCTGGTGTCCCAGCGGTCCGCCGGCACCTCGGTGATCGCGTCGTCGCTGTCCAGTACGGTCCGCCAGAACGCCGCGAGGTCGGGCGAGTTGGGCAGCATGCAGGCCATGCCGACGATGGCGATGTCCAGCGGCGCGGCGTCGGTCTGCGGGGGCGGCGGCGTCAACGCGGCGCGCAACGTCTCGGCCCGGCCGGCGTGGTAGCGCACCGCCTGCTCGGTCACCGTGGCATGGAGCTCGGAGACGGTCGTCTCGCTGTCGCGCAGCACCGCGACCTGCCCGGCCATGAACAGTCCGTCGGTGAGCTGGGTCGGTTCGTCGACGTCGACCAGGGCGTCGCCGTCTCGACGTTTGCCCTTGCTCGCGATACGCAGTCGGCCCACGTTGAGCAGTTCGAGGTGCTCCCACACCTGGCGGTTCTCGACGCCGGCGGACTCCAGCTCGGTCCGCAGGGCGTGGAAGTCGTCGACGAAGGTGCTGTGCAGACATCGGGTGGCGTGTCCCGGGGCGGTCTCCAGCAGGGCGGTCCGGGTGGCCTGCCGTGCCATCTGGGCGAACGCCGGCTGGATCGCTCCATGGGCGACGGCCTCGCGGGTGAACAGGTAGGCCGTGCCCATCAGGACGCCCACCTGCACACCACGACGGGTGAGCGGAGCGGTCAGGGCCGCGATCATGGCGGCCGACCGGTCGTCGTGGATGCCGCCGGCGAAGAAGACCTGCACCTCGGCTGCCTGTTGCGGCGACGCGGTGGCGAGATGCTCGTCGAGTACGGCGAGCTGCGCCTCCCACAGGGGGAAGCTGGCGCGCGGGCCCACGTGACCGCCGCACTCGGAGCCTTCGAAGATGAAGCGGCGGGCCCCGGAGCGCAGGAACTGCCGGAGCAGTCCGGGCGACGGCACATGCAGGAAGGTGGTGATCCCTTCCCGTTCGAGTTCCTTGGCCTGGGCGGGGCGGCCACCGGCGATGATCGCGCAACTGGGCCGGATCCGGCGGATCACGTCGATCTGGGCCGTACGGATCTCGTCGGGGGCGAAGCCGAGAACGCCAACGCCCCAGGGTCGATCGCCGAGCCGCGCGGCGGTCTCGGTGAGCATCTCCTCGGTGCGCTCGGCGGTGGCCAGCGCGAGCGCGATGAACGGCAACGCGCCGTCGGCGGCGACGGCGGCGGCGAACCCGGGTTCGTCGCTGACCCGGGTCATCGGTCCCTGGGCGATCGGGACCCGCAGGCCGAGACTGGCGGCCAGGGGTGCGCCGGGCCCGACGGCGGTGGCCGACTCAGTGTCGGTGACGGCGTCCACGATAGACGCGCGCAGGCCACGTACCGCGGCGGCGGTGTCGGAGAACCGGCGGGCGAATTCGGCGGCGAGCCATCCGTCCTGTCCGATGGGGATCAGGTCGGCCCGGCTCGGGTTGGTGGGTGCGCCGGGTCGCATCTTCCGGGGTACGCCACGGTATCCGTCGGTCAGGACACTCTCTGATCCGTCCATCCGCCGGAAGAGGGCCTGTACGTCGGCGGGCAGGTCGGACTCGGGCATCAGGGCCAGTTGGTTGTCCAGCACGACACCGGCGGCGCCGCCCATGACGCAGGCGGCGGCGGTGTACGGGCCGATGCCGCCGGCGGCCCAGACGGGCACCTCGATGTCGTCAGCCGCCGTCAGCTGCTGCAGCAGGACGAACGTGCTGAGTTCGCCGACCTCGCCGCCTGACTCCGACCCCCGGGCGATCAGGCCGTGCACGCCCGCCGCGACCGCCGTACGGGCGGCGGCGATGCTGGTGACCTCGGCGAGCACCCGGTAGCGGGTGACCAGGTCCGGGAGTGACCAGGGCAGTTCGCCGGTGACCACGACCAGGTCGATGCGTCCGGCGGCTGCCCGTTCGACGTCGTCGATCGTGGCCAGACATCTGGCCGGCACCCGGACGGCTATCGGCTCGGTGGACCAGGAGGCGAGTTGTTCGAGGGCCCGCAGCGTCCGAGCACCCCCGCCGGCCAGGTCGAGCACACCGATCCCGCCGCCTCGGCGGGCTGCGCTGGCGATCCGGGGACTTGGCTCGATCTCGCCACATGCGTCGTAGGCGATCACCAGGTCACGCATGTCGAGTGCAGTACTCATCAGACTCCCGCTTCATGAGCAGTGGTCTCGGATTGGTGCTGGCCGCCGGAGGATCCACCGTTACGGCAGCTAGGAGCGAATATTTTCCATCAATAGATGTCACTCCTCGGAGAAACCTAACGGCGCTCAGTTACGGTCGTGTGAACGTTCTTGACCAATTACCTTGACTTGCCTGAGTCAGCACTCGGGCATCTGCCCGACGGCCGACGGATTACGACATCGATCACGGATAATCCCAACTGACCCTGTGGGACTGATCACATCGGACCGTTATGCCGTGACAGTTCTCCGGATCAGCGATATAAGACGCGACACGGTGCCCGGCACGCTGGCGCGTCCGACGTCCGGCCGGCAGCATGGCGGGGTGACCCAGCCAGCACTACTCGCTTCGGTACGCGACAACGCCGTCGCGCTACACGACGCCGGGGATCTCGTCGCCGCCATCGACTACCTGACCCGGGCGTTGGAGTCGGCCCGCGCCGCCTTCGGTGACGACGAGCCCGAGGTCCTGAACACCGCCCGGCTCCTCGCGCGACTGCACCGTCGCGCCGACGATCCGGCGGCGGCCCGGCGAATCCTCGAAGAGGCCTTGGCCGGGGGCGAGATCCGGCTCGGCGGACACCACCCGGCGATGCTCACCATCAGTTACGACCTCGGCGAGATAGCCGAGGAACTCGGCAACCGCCACGAGGCTCGACGCAACTTCGGCCGGGTCGTGGCGGCCGGACCGGCCGTCCTCGGCGCCGATCACCGGCTGGTCGCCGCCGCGCGTGACCACCTTGCCCGATCGACTGCCGAGACCCTGACCGGCCCGGTTCCGGACCCGATGACCGGTCCGGCGGTAACCGACCACCTCGCCTACCCACCGGCCGCACCGGCACCGGCCGCCCAGCGACCATCCACCCGGCGACCGTCCACCCAGGAACCGGCCGCGCCCGACGCGACACCGATGATCGTGACCACCTCCACGAGCCCGGCGGTGAACCGGACGCTGCCGACCCTCGTGGCGGCGGGCTCCGCGGCCGCAGCCGTCCTCGCCGCCGCGGTGGCGGTCGTGGTCGGCGTCGTGGTCCTGTTCGACGGTGAACGATCGACCCCCCGGCGGGACCCGGCCCCGAACCCGCCAGCGGCCGCCGGCGACCCGCCGACGGAGGTGGCACTCACCGACGACGGCGTGGCGGTCACCCTCACCTGGACCGACCCGACCGCCGGTTCGGTGCCCTTCATCGTCGCCAGCGGACGCGCCGGCGCACAACTCGGCGCGCTGGCCACGATCAATCCCGGTCAGACTCTGTTCACCATCAACGGCCTCAGTCCCGACCTCGACTACTGTTTCGCGGTGCTGGCCGTCTACTCGACCGACGAATACGCCCCGTCGGCCCAGGTGTGCACCGACCGCAACGCCGCCCGCACCGACTAGCGCAGGTTCGCATCCGCCGATCATGGTCAATTCGATCGCCCGGTTCGGTGGCGACGACCTGCGGATACATGAAGAAGCGTCGCTGTCGTCGGCCCTCGGCGCCTCCGTTGTCCACAGCCCACCGGACGCGGTTTCTTCATCCGCTGGTAGCGCCATAAGATGGCGTCCGGTCCGCTGGCGACAGTCGACCGGTGACAGCGTGTACAGGCAGCGGCGGTTCGAGCAGGCGACGGCACCGTCGAAGCATTCGGGTGGGAGAGGCGGCCGGCTGTGGCCACCACGGACAGCAGCACCAGGAAATCGACCGAAAAGGCCAGACCGCGTCCGTTACGCGGTCGCGGCGTCGTGGTCACCGCCGGCACCGTGGCCGCCCTGGTCGCCGGGATGGGCCTGACCGTACTCGGGCTCGGTGCCGCCGACCACGCGGTCGCCGGCTACGACGCCAGTTCGTGGCTGTGGAGCTCGACGAGGGGCGAACTCGCCCGGGTCAACGGACTGACCGGCCGGGTGGACACCCGGGTGGAGGTCGCCGAGTCACGCAGCCACCGGACGCACGTCGTGCAGACCGACCAGTTCCTCGTCCTGCGTGACCTGGCCACCGGCCAGATCAGTTCGCTCAACCTCGCCACCTTGCAGATCGGCGCGACCACCCGCAGCACCACCGGGCTCGGCGTCAGCGTCGCGATGCACGACGACGCGGCCTTCGTCATCGACGCGGTCCAGGGCGTCGTCCGGCAACTGGATCCACGGTCGCTGCGGCCCGTCGGCGAAGCGATCCACTATCCGCCCGGCATCACCGGTGGCGCGTTCGACGGCGACGGCCGGCTCTGGATCGGCGTACCCAGCGAAGGAACCGTCTCGGCGATCACCGCCGCGCCGCTGCCGGAGACTCCCGACACCTCGGCGACGATCAGCGGCGACGATCCGGCGGGCCCGACGGCGGCCGGCCCGACGGCGGCCGGCCCGACGGCGGCCGGCCCGACGGCGGCCGGCCCGACGGCGGCCGGCCCGGACGCCAGTGGCGCCGGACCGGCGCTGATCCGCACCGTGGCCGTCGCGCCACCCAGCAACGAACTGACGATCTCGGCGCTCGACGACGGTGTAGCGGTGCTCAACCGTACCGCCGGGGTGTTGACCGTGCTGCGCGGCGACGAACGGCGACAGGTCCCACTGGACCTGCGCGGACCGGGGATCATGCCGTCCCGGTCGGTCGGCGCGCAGGTGGCGGTCACCGACCCGGACGCCCGGCGGGTGCTGCTGGTCAGCGACGACGAGATCCGCGAGTTCGCGGTACCCGGCAGCGGCACGGCGTTGCGGGCCGCTGTCAGCTGGGCGGGTCGGATCTACTGCGCGGACGAACGAGCCGGGCAGATCCACACGTTCACCGAGTCCGGCGAGCCGCTACCCGCGATCGCCTTCTCGCACCCCAGCGGCCCACTCGACCTAGAGGTCCGGGAGAACCACCTGTTCATCAACGCGCCCGACTCGGCCACCGCCCGGGTGGTGACCGACGACCACGAGGTGCGTGAGGTCGACAAGTACGCCAACGACATCCTGGGCGGCGATCCGCCGCCGGTCCCGCCACCTCCACCACCGCCGGTCGAACCGACCGTCGGCCCTCCTGGCGCGCCCCGCGACGTCACCGCCGCCGCTGGCGACGCCAGCGCCCGGGTCAGCTGGCGGGCGGCATCGGCCAACGGCGCCAGCATCATCCGGTACGTCGTCGAAGGTGCCGGACAGGTCTTCGACGTCGGAGCGAACCAACGGTCCTTCGACGTGACCGGGCTGACCAACGGCGAGACTTATCGGTTCTCGGTGTACGCGGTCAACGCGGAAGGAGCCGGTCCCGCCCGCCGGTCCAACCCGGTGACCCCGACCGCCGAGGTCCCCGACGCCCCGCCGAGCGTCACGGCGCAGGCCCGACCGGACGGTACGGTCGCGGTGAGCTGGGCGGCGGCGAACGGTCGGGGCGCCGCCATCGCAGCGTACACCGTGACCGCGATCTCCGCCGAGTCGGCCGCCGCCGTCGGCGATTCCACCAGCACCGAACTCGTGCTTCCGGCCGGCGCTTTGACCTACGGCACGCAGTACGCCTTCACCGTCGTGGCGACCAACGACCGGGGCGCCAACTCGGAGCCGTCACCGCTGAGCGAGACGGTGGTGCCGTACGCCGCTCCGGGCGAGCCGGGACAGCTGCAGGCGTCCACGGTGGCCGACCAGCGGGGCGCGATCCGGGTCACCTGGTCACCAGCGGTGGAGAACGGCCGCCCGGTGACCGGCTACGTGGTCGTCGTCGGCGACCGACGTATCGAGGTCTCCGGAGCCACCGAGACGACTGTCACCGGCCTCGGCGACGGAGCGAACGTCGAGGTGAGCGTGCTGGCGGTGAACGAGGCGGGCGACGGGCCGGCGGCGCGTACCACGGCCCGGACCGTCGCCGTCGCCCAGGTGATGGTGACCGGTGCCACCGCCGACGCTACCTCGGTGACCCTCACCTTCACCGTCGACGCCGGTGGCGGCCAGGTGACCTGCAGTGCACTGGCCGACGGCGGCCAGCCGGTGGCCGGCGCCTGCGACTCGATCCGGGTCACCGGGCTCTACCCGGGTCGGCCGTACAACTTCACCGTACGGGCCACCAACGCCGCCGGGACCGGCAGCGCCACGCACTCCCGGTCCACCGCCGACCTGATCGGCGTGGCCACCTGCGTCAACGGGCCCGACGGCGCGCAACGCACCTACTGCGACGATGACGTGGCCGGGCGCAACGGCAACGAGATCTTCGCCGTACCGGAGCAGGACAACGACCGGCAGGTCGGCTGGGTACCCAACGGCACCCGGCTGACCGCGCTGTGCCGGCGAGCCGGTGAACACGTCGACGCCTGGATCTACAACGGCCACAAGGCGAGCACTTGGTGGATCCGGGTCGAGTACGAGGGGCAGAACTACATTCCCTGGGCCTGGCTCAATCTGCCGGGCGACGACGACCTCGACGTCCTGCCCAGCTGCTGACCCGCCCTGCCCGACCGCCGAGGAGACCGACCGCAGTGACAGCGACCGCGCCCCTGACCCCGTCCGAGGTGCAGGGCTTCGCCTCGATCGCCGCACGCCTCGCCGACGGGATATCCACCGTCGTCCTGGGCAAGCCCCAGGTCGTACGGCTGGCGTTGACCGCGTTGTTCGCCCAGGGACACGTCCTGCTGGAGGACGTGCCCGGGGTGGGCAAGACGACGCTGGCCCGGGCGATCGCGGCCACCGTGCACGGGCACTGGCGACGGATCCAGTTCACGCCGGACCTGCTGCCCTCCGACGTCTCCGGGGTCACCATTTTCAACCAGTCCACCCAGGGCTTCGAGTTCCATCCCGGGCCGGTGTTCGCCAACATCGTGATCGCCGACGAGATCAACCGGGCGTCGCCGAAGACCCAGTCAGCGCTGCTGGAGGTGATGGAGGAACGCACCGTCACCGTCGACGGGATCCGGCACCCGGTGCCCCGACCGTTCCTGGTGGTCGCGACCCAGAACCCGGTCGAGATGGACGGCACCTACCGGCTGCCCGAGGCGCAACTCGACCGGTTCCTGGTCCGATTGTCGGTCGGCTACCCCGACGAGCAGACCGAAATCGAGGTGCTGCGCGGCGCGACGATCCGGTCACCGGAGGCGCTCGACCCGGTGACCGACACCGCCACCGTCGGCGAACTGATCCGGATGGCGCAGCGGGTCCACATCGCCGACCCGCTCTACGGCTACGCGGTGCGGCTGGCCACCGCCACCCGGACCCACCCCCAGGTACGGGTGGGCGTGAGCCCACGCGGCGTGATCGCGCTGACCAGGGCGGCCTGCGCGTACGCGTTGACCGACGGTCGTGGCTACGTCCTGCCCGAAGACCTCAAGGCACTGGTGGAGCCGGTCTTCGCCCACCGGGTCCTGCTCACCTCCGACGCACGGCTGCGCGGGGCGAGCGCGAGCGAGGTGCTCGCCGAGGCGGTGGGCTCGGTGCCGGTGCCGCTGCCGGCCGGCCGGCCCGCGCCCACGTCCCCGCCAGCGCCGACCCCGGCGCCCGCCTGACCGCCGCGCCGATGATCATCACTGCCCGCTGCCTCGGTCTGGTCGTCGCCGCCGCGCTGCTCACCACCATCGGCTCCGTCCTGGGATATCCGGAACTCGCGTTGCTCGGCACCGCCGGCCTGACCGCCGTCGCCTACGCGGTGGGTCACGTGCTGTGGCAGCCGCGGTTCGCGGTCAGCCGCAGCGCGGCACCCGACCGGGTCGATCGCGGTGCGGCCTGTGTGGTGACCCTCGTGGTCCGACCGGTCCGGCGGTGGGGGGCGGTCACCGTACTCACCGAGGAACGCTGCGGCCCGGACTGGCTTCCGGTTCCCCTGGTACGGCTGGCCACCGGCGCGCGGACCACCGTGCGCTATCCGGTGCCGACCGACCGGCGCGGGGTGTTGACGATCGGGCCGCTGCGGGTACGGCGCCAGGATCCGTTCGGGCTGATGTCGTTCGCCCGTACGCACGGCGACCCGATCCAGGTGTGGGTTCGGCCCCGCGTGCATCCGATGGACGCCGTACCGGTCGGCAGTACCCGCAGCCTCGACGGTCAGGCGGACCAGGTGCCGCACGGCACCATCACCTTCGACTCGTTGCGCGAGTACGTCGTCGGCGACGAGTTGCGACGGGTGCACTGGCGCACCACGGCACGGGTGGGTCGGTTGATGGTCCGGGAACACGTGGACACCAGCCTGCCGCGCCTGGTGCTGCTGCTGGACAACCGGGCGGTCGCGCATCCGGACGTACGCGACGGCGGGTCGGCCACGTTCGAGGCGGCCTGCGAGGCGGTCGCCTCGGTGGTCGCCGCCGCGATCCGGGCCGACCTGCCGGTGGCGCTGCGGATGGTGGTCGACGCACCCGACGTCGGCCCTCCCGCCGCGCGGCCCA
Source organism: Solwaraspora sp. WMMD406 (assembly GCF_029626025.1). Taxonomy (NCBI): domain Bacteria; kingdom Bacillati; phylum Actinomycetota; class Actinomycetes; order Micromonosporales; family Micromonosporaceae; genus Solwaraspora; species Solwaraspora sp. WMMD406. Next base: position 3,697,235 of record NZ_JARUBF010000001.1, on the reverse strand, counting down.
CGACACCGACCCGGAACAGCGTCGCCGCGTCAGCGGCCAGTCGGCACCCGTTGGACCGGCTGGCCGAGGTGTCGCTGGTCGCCACCGACCGGCTCGCCGGTCCGGACCGGCTGGTCGAGGTGTGCGACCAGCTCCGCGACCTGCGGCCGGGCGACACGCTGGTCTTCGTCACCGGGCCCGGGGACGCCGACGCGGTGGCCCGGGTCGGCGCGCTGCGGGGCGCGTTCGCCTCGGTCCTGGTCGGGCGGATCACCGGAGCCGACCCGCCGACCGCCGGCTCCCCCGGCCCCGGCCCGGCGGCTGGTCCGGGCGCGGCGGCCCGGACGGTGGATCAGGTGGCGGGCGTGCTGGTGCTGGAGGCGGCCGACGGTGCCGAGTTCGCCGCCGGCTGGGATTCCGTGGGCGTACGGTGAACGCCGCACGGCTGGCCGGGTCGGCCCGACGGGTCGGCGTACCGGTGGTGTTGATCGCCCTGATCACGACGTCCGCGACGCTGCTCGGGCGGATCTACGACGGCCCTGTCCTGGTCTGGCTGATGACCGGGGCGGGGATCGGCGCGGTCGGAGTCGGCATGCTCGCCCGGCGGCTACCCAACTGGCAGGTGGCACCACTGTCGGTGGCGTCGATGACCGGCTATCTGCTGGTCGTCGGCTGGTGGTCGGCACGGCGCGCGGGACTGCCCGGTCCGGTCGCGCCGCTGCTGGCGGAGGCCGCCGCCAACGGGATCCCCCGGTTGCTGACCGCGATGATCCCGATGGAACCGGTGCCCGACACGGTGCTCGTCCCGGTGGTGGCCGCCTGGCTGGCCGGATTCACCGCGACCGAGATCGCCGTGCGTGCCGGCCGGGTGCTGCTCGGCTACCTGCCACCGCTGCTGCTGTTCGGCGCCGGGGTCTTCGTGGTCGGCCCGAACGCCGACCCGGCCGGCTGGCCCGGTCTGGCGTTCGCCGTCGCGGCGGCGATCGGACTGGCCGTCACCGGGCACCCGGCACCGGTGGTGGCGGCGCCGACCGCGCACCCGGCGGAGCACCCGGTACCGGCCGAGGCGCCACGCGGTCCGCTGGCCCGGCTCCGGCGTCGGGCGACGATGGCTTCCCTGGCCGGCGTGATCGGCGTCCTGGTGGTGGTGATGCTGATCGCGCCGGTGCTACTGACCCGGATCGCCACGACGTCGGTCGATCCACGTCGCTATGTCACGCCGCCGGCGGTGGACTCCCTGGACGAGAACCCGTTGACCCGGATCTCCGGCTGGGCGCTCAATCCGGACCAGCCGTTGTTCGACGTACGGGTCGCGTCGGAACCGTCGGCACCGGCGGCGGCCGACCCGCGACCGGCTACCACGCCGGGTGACCGGTCGCTGCGCCTACGGTTGGCGGTGCTGCACGACTACGACGGGGTCACCTGGCGGGTCGGCGGCACCTACCGCAACGCCGGGCGGGTCCTGCCGCCGCCGGCGTCGGTGACGATCGACGACGATCCGGCCGAGTTGTCCGAGTTGTCTGGCGACGCCGTCCGGCAGGAGGTCACCATCGGTGAGCTCTCCGGTCGGTTGCTACCGGCCGCCGCAACCGCGGTTCGCGTCGACGGCCTTCGGGTGGCGTACGACGCCGACAGCGGCACACTGATCCATCCGGACGGACTCTCCCCCGGTCTGGCCTACACGGTCGGCTCGGTTCCGCCGCGTCCGGCGCTGAACACTCTGACCACCGCAGACGTTCCGGCCGGCGAGACGGTGGCTCGTACGGTACGGGTGGCCGATGGCGTGCCGGCTGACCTGCGGCGGTTGGCCGGCGAGCTGGCGCGGGACAACGGTGCCCCCTACCAGCGGGCGCTGGCCATCGAGCAGTTTCTCGCCGACCACTATCGACTGGTCGCCGACGCGCCGAGCGGTCATGCGTACCCGAATCTTGAGTTCTTCCTGCTGGGTCCCCGCGACGCCGGCGGCCAGCGGGGCACCTCGGAGCAGTTCGCCGCCGCGTACGCGGTCCTCGGCCGGCTGATGGGGCTGCCGACGCGGGTCGTCGTCGGCTTCGTCGGGCCGCCTGGTGGCGGCACCGTGTACGGCGTCGACGCGGTCGCCTGGCCCGAGGTGCTGTTCGCCGGGATCGGCTGGGTCGCCTTCGATCCGCTGCCCCGCCCGGACGCGACGCCCCAGCCGGTCGAGGAGGAGTTCCGGCCGTTGCCCGACGAGTCGACTCCACCACCGACCCCGGCTCCGTTGGCGGCGGTGGAGCCGGACCCGACACCAGCGCCGGAGGCCGCCACGGCACCGCCGTCGCGCCGGGCACCGCCCGGATGGCTGATCGGCATGACTGGTGGCCTGGTCCCGCTGCTCGGCGTGGCGGGGTGGGCGGTCGCCGTACCGGCGCTGCGGCGGCGGTTGCGCCGGCATCGGCTGACCGACGGCGAACCGGCCGACCGAATCGCCGGCGCCTGGCTGGAGGTACTCGACGCGCTGCGGCTGGCCGGGCATCCCGCCGGACCGCAGCTGTCGGCGACCGAGGTGTCGCGACACGCGGACGCGGTGCCGGCCGCCGGTGCCGACCCACCGTCGCTGGACGAGCTGTCGCGGTTGGTCAACGTCAGCGCGTTCGCGCCAGGTCAGGCCGACGAGGCGCAGGCCGCGCGGGCCGGCGATCTGGCGGCGGGTTACGTCACGGCCCTGCGGCAGGGACGATCGTGGTGGCGCCGCCTGGTCTGGTCGCTGCGTCCGGGTCCGCTGCGCTGGCGACGGCGGACCGGCCGACCAGCCCGACCCACCGAACCGAAACTCGGTTAGGCTCGCCTAAGGTGATCAGTGGGAGGCGGACATGGCGCGGCGGGCCCCTGACGATGTCCGTGCGGAGTCACTCACCCAGCTGCTGGGTGGGCGGCGTGGTGCGATCGACGCCACGCTGCCGCCGGTAGCCTTCGGGGTCGGCTGGTGGCTCGGCGGCCAGTCGATCTGGCCCGGTGTGGTCGCCGCCCTGGTGGTCGGCGGGATCATCGCCGTCGTACGCCTCCGGCGCGGCGACCGACCCCGGTCGGTGCTGATCGGCCTACTCGCCGTCTGCGTGGCCGCGCTGATCGTCCTGCGCACCGGCCGGGCCAGCGATTTCTTCCTGCTCCAGCTGTTGTCCAATGCCGCCAGCGCGCTGGTGTGGATGGTCAGCATCGCGGTCCGCTGGCCGCTGCTGGGGGTGGTGGTGGGCACGATGCTGGGTCAACGCGCCCGATGGCGTCGGGATCCGGCACTGTTGCGGGCCTACGGCCGGGGCAGTTGGATCTGGGTCAGCCAGTACGTGATCCGGGTGGCCGTCTTCGTCCCCCTCTATCTGGCCGACCAGGTAATGGCGTTGGTGGTGGCCCGCGCCGCGCTCACCTGGCCGCTGGTCGCGGCGTGTCTCGCGGTCAGTTGGTGGGTCATCCAGCGGGCACTTCCGCCTGGTCATCCCGGTCTGCGGCATCCGCAGGTTCCCACCGCACCGCCGTCGATGCCGGCAGGTCCGGCGACCGGGGCCGGGTACACAGCGGGAGAGGCCGCCACGGGGAAGCAGCCTCTCCCGGGTCCGACGCTACCCTCGGGGCAGCCGGAACGGTGATCTCCACCGCTGGATGCAGCCGGGCACCTGACCTGCTCGAACTGTCTGGCGAGGACTGACGGGCCGACCTACCGAGCCGGGTCGGCTTCCCGTCTGACCCACCATGGTCCGCCGGTGACTAGAGTGACCACGCTGTCTTCGGACGTACCCGTACAAGGAGGCCGGCGTCGCTGTGGCACAGGAACATACCGAACCTGCCGGCACGACCGAGCGCGATGAACCAGATACCGAACGCGACGGTTCGGTCACTGAACCTGCGGATCCACCAGCGATCGAGCAACCCACCGTGGAACTCGCGGTCATCGCGGACCGGTCGGCGATCGACGCCGCCACGCAGGCCACTGTCGAACAGCCCGTCATCCGACCGAGAACCCGGTCGGCGACGAGCGGCCAGGACACCAGCGGATTCGACGAACCGACCGCCGAGCAGCCGGTGCTGCGGCCCCGCTCGGCACCGCCGCTCAGGCCAGCCGATGGACCGACCGGCCCCGATCCGACCCGGCCGCGCGAAGGACTTCGAGTCGCCCCGTGGGTGAACGGCAGCGGCGACGCCGCCACCGTCGAATTCGGCGGCGCGGTGGGCGACGGGACGGACGGTGGAGCTGCCGGCGGGACGGACGACGTGGCGGCGGAGCACCGCGCGCCCGACGCCCCCGCGCCAGCGTCGACGCCGCAGCCACCCCGGGCTCCTGTCGACGAGCCGGACCGATTCCTTGACGTCGCCCGCCGGTACGGCTGGCTGGTCGCGGCCGGCGGAGTCGCCGCGGTGGTCCTGCTCTGCTCTGCCCCGTTCGTCTCCGGAAGCGGGCTGCTGTGGAGTCCGGCCGACTCCTCCGACGTCCTGACACCGGTCAGTCCATCGGCACCCGACGACGCCACCGCGGCACCGCCGACGCCGACGCCGTCACCGACTCCGACAGTGGACGCGCCGGCCTCCGGGGTCGGGTCCGACGGCGGGCAGGTGCCAGCCGACCAGCCGCGTACGGCGCCCGCACCGTCCACTCCGGCGACCAGCGCCGCCCCGACTCCGGTGGCGACCACCCCGGCCGCGCCGGTCGAACCGGTGCTGCTCGGACCGGCGAGCAACGAGGAGCTCTACCCGATCCTCGACGGCTACTGCAAGGACGAGTACGGCTGGCAGTCGATGGCCCGGTTGCGGGACTGGCCCGGTCCGGCGCAGGACAACTGGCGCTGTACCCGACGCGGCGAGGATCCGGTGATCGACGTGGCACGCGCCTGCGCCCGGCGGTACGGCGGCGAGGTGACCGCCGCCGCTCTGGACGACCGCGACGCGTTCAGCTGGCGCTGCTACCGCCGCTGAGCGGGAGAACCTGCCTGAGACAGGGGTGTGGCGGGCCGGCCCGGATCGCTGCGTTGGCCAATCCGGGCCGACCCACCACGGGCGGGCCTGACCGTGGGAATCAGGCCGTCTGGGCGGTGCGGCATCGGGACTCGGGGAGCCCGACGCCGCACCGGTGCGGTGGTGCGGTGGTACCTAATGGAGCTGGTGGAACGGTTCAGGCGTGTTCAGGGTGTCCGGGGGGACGGGGCCGGCCGCCCACCCGGACACCGGTCCATCAGGCGTCCGGGAACAGGTGACCGAAGTCGGCGTACGCCATCGCCAGGTCGGCCTGTGCCCAGAACCGGTGGTAGCGGAACTCGGGCTCCGGCCCACCGTTGAGGTACGCCTCGACCTTCGGCCAGTCCGGGTCGTCCAGGTAGAACGAGCGGATGTCGAGGAAGCTGGCACCCGGCTCGATCACGTCGCCGTTGGGCATGGTCCCGGACCAGCCGTTCGGGACGTAGAGGCCCTGCTGGGTGGAGGCGTTGTAGACGTCGTCGAAGCGACGGTAATCGCCCCGCGTCTCCACCGTGGAGGAGCCCTGGGCGTCGGCGTTGGCGTACAACGCGTCCAGCAGGCCCTTGGCGGTGTCGCGCGCCTCGGTGTCGCCGGAGGCGGCCGCGTACCACATCAGGGTCCGGGCGTACGCCGAGGCGACACCGACGTCCTGACCGGTACCGACGACCTCGACGTGCAGGTTGTTGTTGGCGCCCGGGTTGGTCGGGTTCCAGGTGTCCGGCGCGCCGGTCCACTCCATGGTCGACGGGATCGAGAAGTCCCCGCCGGTGCCGATCTCGGTGTGCGAGATGGCCCACGGCACCCACTTGTCGAGGATCCGCTTGGCCCGGGCGTCACCGGTGACGTAGTAGACCTCGGCGACCCGCTGCAGCGACCAGACCTGCATGCCGAACCACTCGTTGCTGCCCGGGTCGTGGTAGACCGGGTGCTCCGTGTAGTACATGCCGTAGAAGGTCGGGGTGCCGGCCGGCGGCTGGGCGTACGAGCCGTTCCAGCTGTTGGTGGCACCACCGGCGATCGCGCCCTCAGCGGACTGCAGCCACTCGTAGAACTCCATCTGCCGGGTGAAGCTCTGGGTCCAGTCCTGAACGGCGGTGGCGCCACGCGGACGCAACTCGGGAACGTTGGTCAGCGCCCAGGCCGCGAACGGGTTCTGGTAGCCGAAGTGGTTGTGGCTGGAGCCGATCCGCCACGACCACGCCGCCGAGGTGTCGGTCGCGCCACCCCAGGCGTAGTACCAGGACATCAGGTAGTGCGCGGAGTCCTTTCCGGTGCCGGCCGGGCAGCTGGTCGCGCCGACACAGTTACCGATCCGCTTGAAGTACTTGTCGAACATCGCGTACCGCAGGTAGTCACCCATCCGGGCGGCCTTGGCGATGGTCTGCGCGATCTCGTCCTCGTTGCCCTGCTCCTCGGCCCAGATCAGCGCCCAGTAGGCGGCCTGGATGGCCCGGGCGTCGGCGTCGGGGGCGTTGGTGTACTTCCACTGCGAGGCCGGAGCGTTGTCCTCCGCCACGAACAGGTCGAGGTAGCCGTTGGGGCCGCCGTGGACCTTGGTGTCGCAGGACGGCTGCGGCACGGTCTCCCAGACCGACTCCTGCGGGCCGCGCTGGAAGGTGTTGATGTACGCCGGGCGGGTGGTGCCGTCGCCACAGTGGCCGAAGCCGTACACGTTGTCGACGTCGAGCAGCCAGTGCATGCCGTAGATTTCACCGGTGCCGTAGGCCGACTGCAGTTCGTTGCGCAGCGGGTCGGTGCCGACCGGCACGTTCTGGTTGAGCCGGGACGGGTACTGGTTGGGCTGCAGGTACTCGGCGGCGTACTGCGCGGTGCCGGCGACGCCAGCGGTCGGCTGGTCGGCGGTGCCCGGGATGATGTACTGCTCCATCACGGTCCACGCGTTGTTGAACGGCGCCCAGTTCTCGGTCACCCGGCCGTAGTTGGCCTCCAGCCAGATCCAGAAGCTGAACGCCTCGGAGGTGGTCTCGTGGCCGTGGTCGGGCGCCTCGACGATCAGCGTCTCGATCGAGTGGTACGGCACGCCCTCGGGGCTGAAGTAGCCCGAGTTCTTGATCTTGCCGTACTGCTCCAGGAAGCGCTCGATGTACTCGTTGTCGCCGCCACCGGGCGAGTCGTTGTCCATCTCGGTGACCACGATGGCCAAGGGGGCCAGTCCACTCGCCGTGGCGGTGATCGTGGCCGTACCACTGACCGTGTCGCTGTCCTCGGCGGCCGAAACCGTGACCGTCGCCCCGGTGTTCCAGTTGCTCGGGGTGAGGGTGACCGACGACGGCGTACGGGTGATGCTGCTGTCACCGGAGATCGCCAGGCTGACCGGGACGTTGCCGGTCGGCGCGGAGCTCAGCCGCAGGTTGAAGGTGGCGCTGCCGCCCTCCTCGACGCTCACCGACGACGGGGTGGCCACCAGGGTCGGTCCGGGGTTGGCCTGGCCGACGGTGAACGCGCGTTCGGCGGTGGCGCTGGCACCGGCGTTGTCGTACGCCCTGGCCTGCACCGTGTAGTTGCCGGCCGGCAGGTCTTCCAGCACGTACTGGTACGGGCTGGTGGTGTCGGTGTTGACCAGCAGGCCGTTGCGGTAGAACTCGAGCCGGGCGATGGTGCCGTCGGGGTCGCTGGCGGTGGCGGTCAGCGGCACGTCGGCAGGTGCCACGAACGGGCCGGCCGGGACGGTCAGACCGACGGTCGGCGGCTGGTTCTGCTGCGCGCCGTTGCAGGTCACGCCGTTGATGGAGAACGATGTCGGCTTGGGGTTGGACCCGGTGTGCGAACCGTTGAAGCCGATGTTCGTGGACTGACCGGTGGCCAGGTTGCCGTTCCAGGCGGCGTTGGTGGCGGTCACCACGTTGCCGGACTGTGTCCAGTTGGCCGACCAGCCCTGGGTCACCCGCTGACTGCCGGGAAATTCGAAACGCAAGGTCCAACCGGTGAGGGGGTCACCGAGGTTCTCGATCGTCACGTTGGCGGTGAAGCCGTTGTTCCAGTCGTTGGTCGCATAGACGACGTTGCAGGCGGTGGCCGCGTTGGCGACGCCGGGGACGACGGCGACACCTCCGACGACCATCACGCCGGCGGCGAGTATCGCCAGCCGTCGTCTCGTCGCGGTCAATCTCATGTGCGGGGTTCTCCTCGCGAACCAGGCCGAGTCGAACAGGGGTACGCCTCGGCTTGGCGCCTTATGCGCGGTGGGCGATGTCGTGGAGCAGCGCGTGGGACGCATGGCGCCGGATGTGTGGGGACCCGTCCCGGACCGGGGATGCCTAACGACGGAGTGCGCCGCAGCGGCGGCTCCGGTTGACTGCGACGCGCCGTCCCGACCTGTGGTCGGCTGCCCTCGGCGGCCCGCTTCGCGCGGTCTGTTGGCTCCCACCCGCGATGGTCGCCAGTGTTACATGGGAGCGCTCCCGCAGCAAGTGTCCCGCCGATGGCATCTCCGCTGAGCCTCGGTGGAACAGCTCTGACCTGCCACGATGACCGACAGGCCCACCGTGCGACCCGACACCGACCGACGACGACATGTTTCGATCTCGTTTTGGGTCTTTCACAAACCCGTGACGGAGACTACAGTCCAAAACCAACGTCGATGGGAGCGCTTCCATCGATGGAAGTAGCAACGTGGCAGAGGACAACATCATGTCTGCGGTGGACCGCCGCCCCGGCGGGGGCACACCGCTACGGTCGGACAGCTGTCGACGGGCCAGCCCGGACTTTCGTCGACGGCTCGAGACACCACCGCGAGAGGAGGTGGAACCAGAGCCACTCGCGTGGCCCGGCTCCCGCGCGACACGCACGACCTGGACGCCAAACCGCTCGTGCGTGTGAGCAACTGATGGTGGGGACGGGGGTTGCCCTCCCCGTCCCCACATTGCTTTCCCCACCTCGGCGGGGAATCGGTCGACCCGCCACCTGATCTCGCCCGACCGGTCGACCGCCGAGCGATACCGGCACCTGCCCTTGTCGCGCCGGCGCGGCTCGTGGGTCGCGACGATCGCCGTACCCGTACGGCCGATGTCGTCGCCCGCACGCCCCAGCCCATCCCCGGATTCGCGACGCTACCGCCGCCTCGGAAGCGCCACTGAAGCACCAGCAGTGGATGGGACCACCACTTTCGAGGAGAGCCCGATGGCCGTACTCACCCGCCGTCATCTGTCGCGCCGGGCTGAACGATCCGCCGCCGCCCGCTCCGCCGGCGACCGATCCGCAGGTGCCTCCACCGCAGGTGCCTCCACCGCCGAACGGTCCGCTCGGCCAGAAGCGCCGTCGGCCACCGCCGGCGGGTCCGACGATCCGGCCGTCGAGCCGACAGCGGGTACGCAGCGACAGCTCGGACTGCGTTTCCCCGCCGGGTTCCGCTGGGGTGCGGCGACCTCGGCGTACCAGATCGAAGGTGCGACCAAAGAGGACGGCCGTGGCGAGTCGGTCTGGGACACGTTCAGCCACACCCCGGGGCGGATCCGGGGCGGGGAGACCGGCGACGTCGGCGCCGACCATTACCACCGGTACGCCGACGACCTGGACCTGATGCGGGAACTCGGCCTGCACAGCTACCGGTTCTCCATCGCCTGGCCCCGGATCCAGCCCGACGGCACCGGCCGCCCCAACCAGCGTGGCCTGGACTTCTACCGACGACTGGTCGACGGCCTGCGGGCAACGCGACATCGAACCGATGGCCACCCTGTTCCACTGGGATCTACCGCAGGCGCTGCAGGACGCCGGCGGTTGGGAATCGCGCGACGTGGCCTACCGCTTCGCCGAGTACGCCACCATCCTGTTCGAGGCGCTCGGCACCGACGTACCGGTCTGGTTGACCATCAACGAGCCCAAGACCGTGGTCCAGAACGGATACCTCACCGGACACCACGCGCCCGGACTGCCGGACCCGCAGGCCGCGTACCTGGTCGCGCACCATCTGCAGCTGGCACACGGGCTCGCCGTACAGGCACTACGCGCGACGAACACGGCCGGCCGGATCGGGCCGGCGTTGAACCTGCACCCGTGCTACCCGGCCGACGACAGCCCGCAGGCCGCCGCGGCGGCCCGGCTTTACGACGGCTACGAGAACCGGCTCTACCTCGACTCGATCTTCCTGGCCAGCTACCCGGCGGACGTGCTGCACGACCTGGGGCCGGACAGCCGGATGCGCCGAGGCGTCAAGGATGGCGACCTGGCCGTCATCTCGGCCCCGATCGACCTGCTCGCGGTCCAGTACTACACACCGCTGTACGTCACCGGCAGCGGTACGACGGTGCGACGCTGGCCGACGTCGGAGGCGAGCTGGCAGCAGATCCACCCGGACGGCATGTACGACGTCCTGACCCGGGTGCACCGCGACTACGGCGAGGTGCCGGTGACCATCACCGAGAACGGGCTGCCCACGCCGGATCGGTTGAGTGACGACGGCACCGTGCACGATCAGGGCCGGATCGACTTCATCCGCGACCATCTCGCGGCCGTGCACCGGGCGATGAGCTCCGGGGTACCCGTGGAGAGCTATCACGTCTGGTCGTTGATGGACAACTTCGAATGGGCTGAGGGGTACGACCAGCGCTGGGGACTGATCTACGTCGACTACCCGAGCCAGCGGCGGATCTTCAAGAGCAGCGCCCGCTGGTACCGGCAGGTGATCGCCGAACACGCGATCTGAACCGGATCGAAGGCTGCGGCTGACGCGACCCGAGAGCCAGCTCGACGGGCGGGTCAGCCGACGGATGGAACCTGTCGGTCGGTGACAGCGAAACCACGCGCGGGGCGCCGGGCCAGGGACAGACTGGGGCCATGGTCCTCCCTTGCGGCCTCCGACTCGACCGGCGGTACGTGCTGAGCGAACGGATCGGGTTGGGCGGGATGTCCGAGGTCTGGCGCGCCCGCGACGACCTGTTGGACCGGCCCGTCGCGGTGAAGGTGTTGACCCCGCCGATCGCCGCCGGTCTGCGAGCGGCGTGTCGACGGGAAGCACGCGCCGCCGCCCGGATCACCCACCCGAACGTCACCCAGGTGTACGACTACGGCGAAGCGCACATCGACGGTGGCGATCCACCGCTGCCCTACCTCGTTCTCGAACTGGTCGAGGGAGAAAATCTCGCCGCCCGGCTCACCCGAGGCCCGTTGCCCTGGCCGGCTGCGGCCTGGCTGACCGCGCAGGTCGCCAGCGGTCTTGCCGCCGCGCACCGGATCGGCGTGGTGCACCGCGACATCAAACCCGGCAACATCATGCTGACCACCAGCGGCGCCAAGATCCTCGACTTCGGTATCGCAGCGGTCGCCGACGGCAGGCCGGAACCGGACGGCGGTTGGCTCCTCGGCACCCCGACGTACGCCGCCCCGGAGCGTCTCCAGCACGGACCCGCGCATCCCGCCGCCGACGTCTACGCCCTGGGCGCGCTCTGCTACGAGATGTTGACCGGGTCGCCGCCGGTCGCGGTGCGGAACTGGCAGGAGGCAGCCGCCCGGCTGAGCCGCTACGACCTGCCGGCTCGGCCGGCTGTCGACGGCCTGCCGACCGCGGTGACCGATCTCTGTCTGTCCTGTCTGGGTCAGGAGCCGACCAGCCGGCCGGCCGCCAGTGAAGTCGCCGTGGCGCTGCGCGACGCGCTCGGTGTCGTGGTCGAGTTTCCGCTGCCGAGACCGACCGCAGCCCGTCAGCCGCGAGGCGGTCGTACGCTGGTCGAGGCGCCGGTCGGACCGCACGGGCTGGCCTCGGCCCGGAACGACGAGGCCGACGTCCATCTGGACCGGTACGACGAGGCCGACGTCCATCTCGACCGGTACCGGTACGACCCGGAACGGTACGACCCGGAACGCGACGACCCGGCCGCCGGGTGGCCCGGCCGGACCGGGGCCAGGCCCCGGTCGATGCTGGCCCTGGTCGGGCTCTGCGGAGCGGCAGCCGCCGCCGTGATGGCGCTCGCGATCGTGGCGACCGCCTTCCTGGTGTCACCGCCATCCGCCCACGAGCAGCTCGCGGGTCCGCCCTCCCCCGTCGCGGTCACCCCGACGCCGTCGTCGGCCGGTCGATCACCGGACCCCACCATGGCGACGCCCGATCTGCTGGCCAACGCCGCGTTGCTCGTCGACGAGTTCGACCTGCTGGTCGCGGACGCGTCGACGACCGGGCGGATCCGCGCCGACGCCGCCGCCGACCTGCGGGACACGGCCGACAGGCTCCGCGCGACGGTCGCCGAGGGGACCAGCGTAGCCGAGATCCGCGATCACGTTGCCCGGCTACGCCGGCAGTTGGCCGGGCACCGCCAGGAGGGGACCGTCGAGGCCGCGCTGTCGATCCAGCTCGACCTGATGCTGGCGTCCCTCGTCGCCGACCTGGTCGACTGACGTCCCCGGCGAGGCCTGGCCGACGCGCACCGAGGCCGGCACACCGAGGCAGTGCCGGTCAGGCCGACCGTACCGGCGACGGGCCCACCGACGCGGCCGTGCCCTGGCCGATCACCGTACCACGCCGATCACCGTGGCAGCGCCTGCTGCAGTTCGGCGCGCAACGCCGGGGTCAACATCTCGCCCGCCTGCTTGGCGAGCCTGGCCATCTCGTAGCCGACGACCCCGATGTCGGCGTCGCTGGCGGCCAGGGTGGCGAGGATCGAGCCGTCCCGAATGTTCATGATCAAGAAGTACCCTCGGCCCATCTCGACCACGGTCTGCTTGACCACGTCGTTGTCGAACATCTGGGCGGCTCCGGTCGTGATGCTCATCAACCCGGAGGTGACCGCAGAGAGCTTGTCGGCGTGGTCTCGGGGCAGATGATCCGACACGGCTACCAGCAGCCCGTCGGAGGACACGACGATCGCGTGCGCCACCCCCGGAACGCGTTCGGCGAACGCGCTCACCAACCAGCTCAGGTCACGTGCCTCTTGGCTGAGCGTCGTCACTGCTGTTCCTCCTCGCCCCGGCGGCCGACCGGCGCCAGGGTCATCTCGGTGGTCTGCTCTGCTTCGGCCCGCCGGATGCCGCCATAGAAGCTGGAGAGCATGCTGCTCACCGCATCCGGATCCGGTTCGTCCCGTGGCGCGGGGACGGGGGGTTCGGCGGCCACCGGCAACGATGCCATCGGCACCCGTACCGGAAGGCCCTTGCTGCTGGTGCCCGCCGTGACCGGCACCACGGCCGGGGCCGGAGTCGGTGGCAGTGGGGCGACGGGTCCCCGCTGCCGCTCCCACCAGACGCTGCCGCTGGCGGCGGCACCACCGGCAGCGGAGGCGAGGATGTCCTCGGCCCGGGTCGGTGTGTTCCGCCGGTTTCCGCGCCGGACCGTGCCGGTGCGGTCCGGGCCGGCCGCTGGGGCCGCCGGCAACGCCGGCGCCGCCCGGGGTGCCGGCACCAGGCGCGGCGGGTGGTCGCCGGACACCGGGTGCCGGGCGGGTTCGGGCCGGTTCGCCGGCGGTGGAGCGGGCACGGTGAACGAGGGGGCGGCGAAGGCGGGCGGATAGCCGCCGGGTGCCCCGGGTGCCCGACCCGCGACCGGTTCGCCCACGCTGGCGCGCAGCGCCGCCCCGACCGCTCGGATCTCCCGGGTCGGATAATCGCTGGCCCGGCGACCGGCGGCGGCGGGATTCCTGCCCGGTTGGTCGTCGGTGTGCGGTGCGGGGGCGAGTACGGACGCTGGCAGCCAGACGTTGGCGACGAGTCCACGCTCGGCGGGCCGCAACCGCACCTGTACGCCGAGCCGGGCCGCCAGATGGCTGACCACGAACAGTCCCATCCGTTCCGAGGCGGCCACGTCCGCCGCCGGGGGTTCGGCGAGGGTCGCGTTGGCCTGCTCGAGCGCCTCGGCGGACATGCCCATGCCTTCGTCGGTGACCTCGATCAGGACCGCGCTCGGGGCGTACTCGTATCCGGTGACGTGCACGTTGGTGTACGGCGGGGAGAATGCGGTCGCGTTCTCCAGCAACTCGGCCAGCAGGTGGACGAGGTCACCGACGGCGTGCCCGACGATGTACAGGTGCTCCTCCACGTCGTGCCGGATCCGGGGATAGTGCTCGATCTCGGCGCCGGCCGCGAGGGTGACAGCAGACAGGGCCACCGGCTGGCTCCAGCGGCGGCTGGCCTCGGTGCCGGCCAGCACCAACAGGCTTTCGTCGTTACGGCGCATCCGGGCGGCGAGGTGGTCGAGCTTGAAGAGGTTGTCCAACTGGTCCGGGTCGCCCTCGTCGCGTTCGAGTTCGTCGAGCAGTTCGAGTTGGCGTTCGACCAGCACCTGACTACGCCGCGCCAGGTTGACGAACATCGCGTTGACGTTGCGCCGCATCACCGCCTGTTCGACGGCGACGGTGACCGCGCTGCGGTGCACCGCGACGAACGCCTCCGCCACCTCGCCGACCTCGTCGCGGGTACGGACCGCGGCGGGTGCCACCTCGATCTGCGGCACGCCGGCCTCTACGGAACGGAGCCGCTGCAGCGCGTCCGGCAGGTCGAGCTGCGCGACCTGGAGCGCCTGGCTCCGCAGGGTCCGCAGCGAACGGGCGATGGACCGACCGATCGCCACCGAGGTGAGCAGCGCGATGAACAAGACGCCGAGCACCGCGCCGGCGACCAGCAGGGTCTGCCGCAGTTGCTGGGTGCTCCGCGCGTCGGCCTGGCTGATCGCGTTGTCCAGGACGGCCGATTCGACCTCGCGCAGCAGTTGGTGGCGGTCCTGGCTGGCGGTCCACCACTGGTCCGGCTCGAGTACCGCCGGGCTCGCCGCGCCACCGGCGATCGTGGTCTCCTCCAGCGCGACGGCGGCCCCGAACCGTGCGTCGGCGGTGGCTTGCTGGTAGCGGGCGATCTGGGTGTTGGTCGCGGTCACCCGGAACTCGGCGAGCGCGGTCAGCTGCTGGGCCCGTAGATCGGTCAGCTCCACCAGGTCCTCGGGTCCGTACTGGCCGACGCGGGCGGCGGCGTAGAGCCGGGCCCGGATCTGGGATCCGAACTCCTTCACCCGGGCGATCTGGACGTACCGCAGCACGGCCTGGGTCAGATCGGGTCGGTCCACCCCGGGGGACGGCTCGGCGAGCAGGGTGAGGAGCGCGTCGATCGCCCGGGTGTAGTTGCCGAAGACGGTGTCCGCGCCGACCACGCCGCCGGAGACCGAGGCCCGCAGGGACGGCAGTTGGTCCAGCGACTCGCTGACCCGGCTGTAGGCCACCTGCCAGGCGGCGTCCGCGCTGACCAGCGGCTCGGCGGCGGCCCGGAAGTCGGTGATCCGGCGGTCGACGGCGTCGTAGTGCGCCTGCAGCGTCTCGGCGCTCACCACCGGGTCGAACCGGGCGGGCGCGTCCTGCCGCGCGGCGAGTTCCCCGGCCGAACGGTCACGTTCCTGCTGAAGTTCGTGGACCAGCGCGGTGATCTGGCTGCCGACCTCGACCTGGCTGGCGAATCCGTTGAGCACGGTGGCCTGACCGACCAGCGATCCGGTCTGCACCGACGCGACCACCAGGAAGGCGACCGACGGGATGATCAACACGGCGGTGAGTTTGGTGCCCATCCGCCAGTCCCGGGGGCGCAACCGCAGTCGGCGCCGGTGGGGTACCACGCCACCGTTGTCGGTCAGCCGGCGGCGATGGTTGGGCACCATGCTGTCGGATGGGCCACCGGGAGCAACCACCACGCCTCCTCGCGCTGTCCTCGACGCCGGCCGGGCCGAGGAGCGGAGTCCATCCAATCAGGCTCTGTCGCGCTGTCAACGCGGCGACCTGCGGGAAGACTCACGAAGGATACAGCGGCTGACCGGGCGCTGACTTAGTCGCCGAGTCGGCATCGTCCGTCTGGCCGATGTCGGTGAGCGGTCCCGGGCCGTCGAGGCGGCCGAGGGCCACCAGCGCGGCTCCGGTGGCTCCCACCTCGGGATCCGGCATGTACCGCACCTGCCGGGGCGCGAGGACCACTCCGAAGGCTCGCCGCCACCATCGGGAGGCGGCGAGCGCGCCGCCGCCGAGGATCACCTCGTCGACCGATCCATCCACCGTAGACTCCAGGCTGTCCAGGTCGCCGGCGACCTGCTTGCAGACCCCTTCCATCAGGCCGGCGAGGATGTCCACCGCCGTCGTGCCGAACCCGAGTCCGCGCAGCTCACCGGCACCGGCCGGGGCCCGGCCGGGCGGGCGGTCACCGCCGAAACGGGGGTCGGCCGGTACGCCTTCACCGGGTTCGATCAGGTCCAACGCCCGGTCCAGCTCGGCGCCGCGCGGCAGCCGCAGCTCCCGGTTCGCCCAGCCGTAGAGGTTGCCACCGGCCGAGTACGCCCGACCTGTCACGATGCGGGTGTGGTCGACCCGGTATCGCCACAGGTTGTCCGGCAACGGCGAAAGCGGTACCCCGGCCGGGGCGGCCTGCACCAGGCGTACGGCGGCGGAGGTGCCGACAGTGACCGCCGCCCTGCTCGCGTCGACGCACCCGGACCCGATGTTGGACGCGGCACCGTCACCGATCGCCGCTGTCCAGGGCACCTCCGCCAGCGCCGGCCAGCGGCGGGCGTACCCGTCCCGCAGCCGGCCACGCCAGTCCGCGGCGGCCAGGTCGGGCAGCTCACCCGAGCGTACCCCGGCGAGCTGGCACGCCTCGGCGTCCCAGTCCAGGGTGACCAGGTCGAGCAGGCCGGTACCGGATGCCTGCGAGACGGACATCGGTGCCGTGTCGAGCAGGTCGGCGAAGACGAACTCGGGCAGACCGACGAAGCGCACCGGGCGGTCGGCCCCGTGCCGGCGCAGCCACGGCAGCCGTACGGTCCAGTAGAACCGGTGCCACCACGTGCCGGTACGGCGGTGGAAGTCCGCGTCGTCCTGCGGTCGGGGCGCGCCGGGCAGCACCGTCGGCCGGGTGTCCAGCCAGGTCATCAACGGTCCGATCGGCGCGCCGGTGGCGTCCAACGGCAGCACCGAGTGCCACTGGGCGGCGGTGGCGACCAGTTCGACGCCGTCGAGCCGGCCCGCCTGCGCGAGATCGTCGACGCAGTCGATCAACGCGGCCAGGTAGTCGGCGGGGTCCAGGGTGGCGGCGCCGTCACGGTCGACGGCCAACGCCACCTTCCGCCGGGCCAGGGCTCCCGGCAGCGGCACCGCCGCGTTGTCGAGGATCAGGCCACGTACCGACGAGGTGCCGAGATCGAGTGCGAGGATGCTCATCGCGCATCACGGTACCCAGCGGCCGACCCGACCGGTACGCTGTCGGCATGCTCGCGCTCAATCGTTGCTGGCGGACCGCCGATCTGGCGGCCCCGCCCCGCGTCTAGCGCGTATCCACCGGCCGCCCGTCGAGGCGGCCAGCCGGGTTCCCCGTACGGCCCTTTGTCGGGCCGCCCCGTCCCGAGGAACCCATGTTGACATCTCCTCCCACCTCCCTCGCCGACGTGTTGGCCAGCGTCGACGCGGCAGTCGACCCTGGTCCGTTCGCGCTGCTGCACCGCGCGGACCAGGGACAGGCCGAACTGCTGACCGGCGTACGGCAGCAGGTCGATCGGCTCGCCGACGTCCCGCTGCCCACCGGGCCCCATCCGGCCACCGCGACCCTGGCCGTGGTCCCCTACCGGCAGATCGGCGAACGCGGCTTCGCCCACGTCGACGACGGCGCTCCGCTGGAGTGCCTGCTCGTCGAGGGCTACCGTCGGCTGCCGATGGCCGACCTCGTCGCGGCCCTGCCGACCGCCGCGCCGGCTACCGTCGCCGCCGGCTTCGACATCGCCGACGACGCCTACGCCGACCTGGTACGGCGGGTTCTGCGGGAGGAGATCGGCGCGGGCGCGGGCGCCAACTTCGTCCTGCGTCGGGTGTTCCAGGCCCGGCTGGCCGACGACGGCCGCCGCGACGACGACTACGGTGCCGACGCCGACGGTAGGGCCGAGGCGGGGCGGCTGCGGTCAGCGGCGTTGACCGCCGGCCTGTGCGCGCTCCGCCGGCTGCTGCGCGACGAACACGGGGCGTACTGGACGTTCCTGGTCTACACCGGCACCCGGATCCTGGTCGGTGCCACCCCGGAACGGCATGTCAGCGTCACCGACGGCCTGGCGATGATGAACCCGATCAGCGGCACCCTGCGGCACCCCGACGGACCTCCCGACGCCGAGACGCTCCGGGCCTTCCTCGACGACCCGAAGGAAGTCGACGAGCTGTACATGGTGCTCGACGAGGAACTGAAGATGATGGCCACCGTGGCCGAGCACGGGGGCCAGGTGATCGGGCCGTACCTCAAGCGGATGTCCCGGCTGACCCACACCGAGTACCTGCTGGCCGGACGCAACTGCCACGACGTACGGGAGGTGCTCCGCCAGACGATGTTCGCCCCGACGGTCACCGGCAGCCCGATCGAGAACGCGTGCCGGGTGATCGCGCGATACGAGCCGCAGGGACGCCGCTACTACGCGGGTGTGCTGGCGTTGCTCGGCCACGACCGGCACGGGCAACAGACGTTGGACGCGCCGATCCTGATCCGGGCCGCCGAGATCAGCCTGGACGGGCGGATCGCGGTCCCGGTCGGAGCGACGCTGGTCCGGCACTCCTCCCCGGCCGGGGAGGTCGCGGAGACGTACGCCAAGGCCGCAGCGGTACTCACGGCGCTGGGTCTGGCCCCCGGTCCTCGGGCGGCGGACACCGCCAGGCACTCCACCATCACCGCCGTCGGTGACGCGGCCACCACCGGCGTGGTCGAGCTCGATCATCCAGCGGTACGTCGGGCGCTGGCCGCCCGCAACGACCGGTTGGCCCGGTTCTGGCTTGATCAGCGGGCACCCGGCGCGCTGACCCGACCCGCGCTCGCCGACCGCCGGATCGTGATGGTCGACGGGGAGGACAGCTTCACCGGGATGTTGACGCATCTGCTGCGGGCACTGGGGGTCGAGGTCGTGGTGGTGCCGTGGACCGAGGCCGGTGCGCTGGACCTGGCCGCCGGCGAACTGGTCCTGGTCGGGCCCGGGCCGGGCGATCCCCGCGATCCGACCGAGGCCCGGATCCGCGAACTGGGTCGGCTGGTGGAGCGGGCGTTGCGCCACCGGCACCCGTTGCTCGGCGTCTGTCTGGGTCATCAACTCCTGGCCGACCGGTTGGGGCTGCCGGTACGCCGCCGGCCGATGCCGTACCAGGGACTGCAGCGGGAGATCGACTTCTTTGGTACGCCGCGTCGGGTCGGCTTCTACGCCAGCTTCACCGCGTTCGCCGACGCCGACACCGTGCCGACCCCGTACGGTCGGACGCGGTGCAGCCGGGACGGCGCGGACGGTGCCGTGCACGCGCTGCGGTCGGACCGCTTCGCCGGTGTGCAGTTCCACCCGGAGTCCGTACTCAGTCCGGACGGGTCGATCATCCTCGGTGACCTGCTGACCGGTCTGCTCACCGAGACGCCCGCGCCGGAGGTCGGCGGAGTCCCGTACGCATAGTCGCCGCCCGGCGGGGTAGCAGGAGGGGGACCGGCGGTCCCGGGCGGGTCGAGAGCCCCCGTTCGGACCGCCGGTCCCCCTTTCCCTTGCGCACCGCGTCCGCCGGACCAGATCGCCGGGGCCAGTCCGGTTGGCGTCAGCTCGCCGCGCGGCCCCGCTTGAGGACGGTCGCGAGCTCGGTCGCCCGCCGCGCGGTCAACGACGTCGCGGTCAGGGCGGCCTCGTCCGGCGGGATCTCGCCGTTGTTGCTGGTGTGCGACCCGCCGTACGGGTTCCCACCGACGAATTGACTCGGCTCGACGTAACCGGGTGTGACCACGATGCCGCCCCAGTGGTAGAAGACGTTGAACAGCGAGGTCAGTGTCGCCTCCTGCCCGCCGTGCGCGGTCGCGGTCGAGCAGAACGCCGAGAACACCTTGTCGACAAGTGCGCCCTTGGCCCACAACGGCCCACTGGAATCGATGAACTGCTTGAGTTGCGCGGCCATCACCCCGTACCGGGTCGGGGTGCCGAACACGACCGCGTCGGCCCAGTCGAGGTCGTCGATCTCGGCTTCCATCACGTCCTGGGTCTCCAGTCGGTGGGCGTGCCATCCGGAGTTGGACCGGATCGCCTCATCCGGCGCCAGCTCTCGAACCTTGCGCAACCGCACCTCGGCACCGGCTTTCTCCGCCGCCTCGACCGCTGCCTGCGCCATCGCGTACGTCGTTCCGGTGGCGCTGTAGTAGATCACCGATACCTTGGTCCGGTCGTCCATCCTGTGCTCCTCGAGTTCCGCTCGGGTCTTCCCTGGTACCTGCGCTACCCCGGAGTTCCCATCGCAAACCGACCGCCGCTCGGTAGCGGCTCGACAGCGGGACGACACCGGGACCCGAGCCGGCGCCGCTACGGTGGTCCTTGGCGATGCGGACGAGGCGCGACGCCGACGAGTGGAGCCGGTCTGCCAGCTGCCGGCGACGGGGGTTCTCCTGGCCGTCTGGCCAGCAGGATCCGCAGCTGCCAGACCATTCGCCGAGAAAGGCGTCCGGCCCCGCCTCGCCCCGCAGACGCGGGCAGGCGGGCAGGCGGGCGGTCAGCCGGCGGCGCCGACGCCACCCGTCGACGCGCCGAGCTGGCGGTCCAGTTGCCTGACGGCGTCCTCGTTCCCGATCTGGTCGAACAGTTCACGGGCGGCGGTCCAGGATCGACTCGCGCCAGCCGGATCGCCGTGCTCGTGGTAGGCCTGGCCGAGCGTCCGCGACGCCTGCGCCGCGACGAAAGCCGCCCGGAGCTGGTGCAACATCTCGACCGCCCGGGTCAGTTCGGCGATCGCGTCCGCGGTACGGCCCTCGACCAGGGCGAGCTCACCGAGACCGGCCAGAGCCACCGCCTCGCCGAAGCCCAGGCCCTGCGCGCGGCTACGCGCCAGCCCGTCGCGCAGCACCACCGCCGCCTGCGGCGGGTCCCGGCGGACCAGCAGCTGGCCGAGACGTACCAGCGTGTAGGTCTCCTGCGCCGGGTCTCCCGCCAACCGGGAGATCTCCAGGGCCGAGCGGATCGCGGTCTCGGCCCGGTCGACCTGCCCGAGATCGCGACAGACCAGTCCGATCACGTTCAGCGCCACGCTGCGCTCGCGGTGCCCGTGCACCTGGCCGACCAGGGCCAGATAGCGTTCGGCGAGCGTGATCGCTTCCTCCGGACGTCCCTGCTCGCGGCAGACGACGGCCAGGTGGGCCACCGCGTGGCACTCGCCGAGCAGATAGTTGGCTCTGGTCGCCGCCGTCAGCGCCGCGTCGAGACACTGGCGGGCCCGGCGGTGTGCCCCGGTGGCCCGATGAACGTCGGCGCAGAGATACCACGCGTCGCAGGCACCCGCGTCCACCCCGAGTTCACGGAAGATCTCCAGGGCAGACCGCGCGTCCCGCAGTTTGTCCTGGCGGTCGGCGCCCGGCCGGGCGATCCACAGGTCGGCCCGGTTACGCAACATCACCGCAGTACCCAGTCGGTCCCCGGTCGCCGCGCAGGCGGCGAGCGCCATCTGGTGGACGTCCAGCGCGTCGTCGTAGGCGCCGCTCAGTTCGTGGTACGCCTGGCAGGCGGCGGCCAGCTGCCACGCGGACGACGTCAGCCGCAGCGCCGTGGCGTGCCGGATCAGCACCGGTACGGTGGCCCGTTCCGCCTCGAACCAGCTCCGGGCCGATTCCGTCGCCGCCAGCCGGTCGCCGGTCGGCCGCCATCGCATCGCATCGGTCCGGATCGGCGCGAGGGTACGGGTGGCGAGCTGGTCGTCGCATTCCTCGGCTCGGGCCAGCCACGCCGCGACCACCCGGGCCACGGCCGCGTCGCGCTGCGCCGGGCTCTCCTCCGCCATGGCCCGCTCCCGCCCGTACAGGCGGATCAGGTCGTGCATCCGATACCGCAACTGTCCGGACCGGTCTTCGGCCGCGTCCATCAACGACGCGTCCACCAGGCGTTCCAGTAGGGCCTCCGCCGGGCGGATCGGGCAATCCAGCACGGCGGCGGCGGCGAGCACCGGCAGGTCGACGACGCGCAGCAGGCTCAGCCGGCGCAGCAACCGGCGGGCCGGCTGCGGCAACTCCCGGTAGGCCACCGCGAAGCTGGCCCGGACCTGCAGCTCCCCGGTCGACAGCTCGTCGAGGCGCGCCAGTTCGTCACGTAGCCGTCGGGCCAGCTGGGCGAGCCGCCAGCCGGGGCGGACGGCGAGCCGGGCACCGGCCACCCGGACGGCCAGCGGCAGGTGGCCGCAGAGTTGGACGATTTCGGCGGCGGTCTCCGGTTCGGCGTCGATCCGGCCGGCCCCCGCGAGTCGGCGGAGCAGTGTCACCGCTTCCTGGGGGGCGAACGTGGAGACGGCGAGATGGGTCGCCCCGGCCAGTTCCGGCATCCGATGACGGCTGGTCACCAGGACGGCACAGTCACGGGCTCCCGGCAGCAGCGGAATGACGTCAGCCGCCCGTACGGCGTCGTCCAGCACCACCAGCACCTGCCGGTCGGCCAGCCGGTCCCGATACAGGGCCGACCGCTCGGCCACGCTGTGCGGCTGCGCGGAGTCCGGTACGCCGAGTGCCCGCAGACACCGGCCGAGCAGCGCCGACGGCCCGACGGCGTCCGGGCAGTCGCTGCCCAGTTCCAGGTATATCTGGCCGTCGGGAAACCGACTCCTGACCTGGTGCGCGGCGTACAGGGCGAGGGTCGACTTACCGACCCCGGGAGTTCCGGAGAGCACCACGATCGGCAGACCGTCGCGGGGACCGGTGAGCGCCGAGGCGATCGTGGCGACCAGGTCACGTCGACCGGTGACGTCGGAGGGCGCTGGCGGCAACTGGCAGAGCCGGTCCCGGCGGTCCGGATCGGCATGGTCGGCACCGACCGGCTCCGGACCGGTGTGATCCAGTACCGGTCCACCGGCGACCGGCTGGTCGGTACCGGTGCCCACGCCACCGGCGAGCGGTTGATCGGAGACGAGGATCGCCCGTTGGATCGCCTGCAGCTCGGGCCCGGGTTCGAGGCCGTGCCGCTCCACCAGCAGCGCGCGCAGATCGTGGTACACCATCAGCGCCTCCTCCTGCTGGCCGCAGTGGTGCAGCACGGTCATCAACAGCCCGGCGAGCCGTTGTCGCAACGGCGACTCGTGCAGCCAGGACCGCAGCTCGGGCACGATCTCCCGATGTCGGCCGAGCGCGAGTTCGAGCTCCACGAGTCGCTCACGGGCCAGGATCCGACGCTCATCGAGGACCCGAGCACCAGCGGCGAGCATCGGGTTGTCCATGCCAGCCAGCGCCCGGCCCCGCCAATACGACAAGCCTTGTCGCAGCGTCGCAGCAGCCTCCACCGACCGGCCACGGTCGGCGTGTTCCCGGGACTGCTGGACGGCCAGGTCGAACGACGCCGCGTCGACCTCGTGCGGGTCGGCCCGTAACAGGTATCCGGTCGGATGGGTGACGATTCGCTCCTCGGGCCCCAACGCCCGACGTAACACGGAGACACAGTGGTGGACCTGGGTCCGCGCGGTCAACGGTGGGGCGTCGTCCCAGGTCGCCTGCATCAACCGGTCCAGCGGCACGACGGTGTTCGGTTCCAGCAGGAGCGCCGCCAGCAGATGGCGTTGCCGGCGCGACACGATCGTCAGTGTGGTGCCGTCGCGCCGTACCTCCATCGGCCCGAGCAGGCCGAACCAAATGTCCACCGGGTGTCGTCTCCCGCGTTGTCGGCGGCGACGCGGTCAGCGTCGCCAGCCACGCTTCGAAGATCTTCTGACGCAGGTACGGTAGCTCGCCGGCGGCCGGGCGGCACCCGATCGTTCGACCCGACGCCGGAGTGTCCACCGGGGTCTCGTCGCGGCTGAGTCGATCCTCAGTGCTCACAACCCTGGATCCGGAACTGTGAACGAACGGACCCTGGGCGGGGTGTTAACGGAGTCGGTAGTTTTCGTTACGGCTCGGTCGCCGTCGACGCCGACACGCGCTTGTCTCCGGCGCCGCCGCCACTGGCGGCACGGCACGGTCGTTCACTGCCTGGTACGGGCAGCACAGCTCATCCCTGCCCGGTACGGGCAGCACAGCTCATCCCTGCCCGGTACGGGCAGCACAGTTCAATAGCGAGGAGGTGCCGCGGTGAGTGACCAACCGGCGCTCGCGTTGGCATTCGAGGTTCCCGGTCTGCCGCCGCTCAAGAGCGAGGCGCTGTCGATCTTCTCCGCCGGCAACCGGCAGGCGGCCCGGGTCCGGACCCTGCTCAGCGCGGCCTGCACCGCCGCTCAACACAGCGGCTGGACCCCGCGTACCGATCCGGTGGCCCTGGAGGTGGTGGTCCGCCGCCCGCCACGGCTTCCGTCCGGCGACGCCACCAACTTCCTCGGCGGGATCGGCGACGTCCTGCAGGACAAGCATCGGGTGCCTCGTGGCGCCGTGGCCCATCTCGGCGTTCTGGTCGACGTGGCGCTGTTCGTCGACGACCGGCAGATCCGCCAGATCTCCTACCGCGAGGAGCCTGCGGACGAGCCGTCGTACCTGGTCAAGGTGGCGGTTCTGGATTGACGGCCCGGATCCGCGCCGCGCCGATCACGTTTGCCGGTCGCCCCTCGCCGGGTACGTTGCGGGCGTGGGAGGAACTCCGATGTCCGAGCCGAACGTCACACTCGACCCTGCCAGTCTTCCTGCGGCGACCCGTCATCTGCACGATCCGTTGGAGGAACAACTCACCTCCGCGATGCAGGCAGCGACCGCCCGGATCCGGCAGGACTACGCCGGTGAACCGGTGGAGCAGGTGTGTCGACGACTGCTCGACGAGACCCGCTCCGGCCTGCACCCGGACATCGCCGCAGCCTTTCAACCCGACATGACCGAATTCTGCCGGATCGCGGTGGCGATCGTCCGGGGAACGCCGCCGTGACGCCGGTGCGCGGCCACCGTGAACCGGCGGCCGCCCACCGGCACGGGTCGCACCGTGACCGCGTCGGCCGTCTCCTCAGCACGCGGTGGCCAGGGCGGCGACCTCGTCGGCACATCCCCAGCTGAGCGTCATCCCGGCACCGCCGTGGCCGTAGCAGTGGATCAGACGCGCCACACCCCTCGGCGGGGCGGGATCGACCGCCAACCGGACACCGCCGTGCCGGGCCGGACGCAGCCCGACGAGGTGGTCGAGCACCCGCGCCCCGGCGAGTTCGGGCACCATCGCCGTGCAGCGGGCGACGATCGCCCGGGCCACCGCCGGGTCCGGGAGCAGCGAATCGGCGTACGGCTCGAAGGTTCCGCCGAGGACGACGTCCCGACCGCGCGGGTGCACGTACGTCGGGCCGTCCGGATGCCGCTCGTCGCGCACCGAGGTGACGATCCCCGGATTGGCCATCAGCACCACCTGGCCGCGTACCGGATGCACGGCCGGGTCGTCGGCGAGCCGGCCGGCCGCCAGCCCGGTCGCGTTGACCACCACCGGTGCCGTCTCGGCCGCCTGCGCCAGCGTGGCCAGGCCACGGCGTGACGTCACTCCCCCGGCGGCCCGGAACCGCTCCGCCAACCATCTCAGATAGGGACGCATCTCCACCGTCGGCATCGTGCACCGCCACTCGGCGACCACCGCGTCCGGCCGACCAGCAGGTCCACCGTCGGCAGGCCCCGAGCCGGCCGATCCCGGCTCGGCGATCGGGTAGTACCGCAGGTCAGGTACGGCCGCACCCCACCAGGGTGGGACGTCGACGGTGGAGCGCAGCAGCATCCGGGTGGGCCGCATGACGACGCCCGGCACCGCCTGGCGGGCCTGCTCGGCGAACTCGTCGAAGGTGCGCCTGGCCCAGTCCAGCACGGCGGTCGTGCCCTCGGTACGGGTGGGATACCAGACCGCCGCGGCGATCGCGGAGACCGTCCGCTCCGGTGGGTCGGCACCGACCAGCAACACCCGAAGCCCTTGTTGTCGTATCCGGGTGGCGCTGGTGAGTCCGATGATGCCCGTACCGACCACCACGACGTCGAACACGGCGTCCACCTCCGGTTGACATCATCGCGCCTCGCGGGCGGATGGTCACTCCCGCTGGACGTCGATCGCGACGATGTGAAACCCGTCGCGGGTCAGCTCGCCGACGCGGATCGGCAGCACCTGGTCGCCGTCCCCGGCCACCTGGATCCCGAGACCGTAGGTGACCTGGCCTTCGAAGTCGCCGGCAAAGCCGTACCCGCGCAGGGTGGACCAACCGAGGTACGGCGTGGGTGACCGGCGGACCGTCACCTGGCCCTGTTCGTCGTGGGCCTGGGCGCTGACGAACCGGATCCGCAGATAGCAGTTGCCGGGCAGCGGCACATCGTCACCGCTGCCGGCGAAGACCACCCGTGGCACGTAGCTCACCTCGTACGACGGGAAGCCGGCACGGAAGTAGAACGAGATGCGGCTGTACGGCGGGTCGGCGACCGGATGGTCCGCCGCGTGGATCTCCGCCAGGTAGGGCAGCGGCGGTTGCGGTCGGTGCGCGACCGGCGGCCGGACGTCGTGACGCACTTCGGCCGGATGCCGTGGCACCGCCCAGCCGTACCGCACCACGTAGCGGCCGTCGGCCAGGGTGACTGCCGGACCCGCGCCGGAGCCGCCGGTGGGATCCGGCGGACCGCCACGGTCAGGGCCGTTCTGGAGCCCTGGGCCGGCCGGCTGGGTGGCGGTGACGACGGGGACGGATCCCTGCGAGCCGGCACCGTCGCCGCCGGAGGATGTGCAGCCGGTCGCCACGAGCAGGGCCGCGAGACAGACGATCAGCGGTACGCGCAGACGAGTCATGGCAGGTGGACGCGCCACCGTCGGATCCGGTTTACCCGGCGGGCTGCCGCGGCTGCGCTCGGGGGGCTACCGCGGCCCGGCCACCTCGCTCAGTCCCGCCACTTGATCGAGCATCCCATGCTGGGCTGGTGCGGTTCGGGCACCGCCTCGCCGGCGAGGGCGAGCTCGATCGCGGCCCGCAACGCCGCACCCGTGACCGGTTTGCCGTTGCCGGGCGTGGAGCCGTCGAACGCGCCCCGGTAAACGAGGGTGCGGTCGGCGCCGTAGAGGAAGAAGTCCGGGGTGCAGGCCGCCTGGTACGCCCGGCCGACCTGCTGGCTCGCGTCGACCAGGTACGGGAACGTCCAGCCCGCCCGGTCCGCCTGGGCGGCCAGCCGCTCCGGCGCATCGTCGGGGTAGGCCTCGGCGTCGTTGGTGCAGACGCCCACCACCGCCAACGCCGGATATTCCGTGAGGAGCTTGCCGAACGCCGCCTCGACGTGCTGGACGTACGGGCAGTGGTTGCACACGAAGGCGACCAGCAGCGCGGGCGCTTCGGCGAAGTCGTCGCGGCGGACCACGACTCCACCGGTGTCCGGCAACGCGAAGTCGGGCGCGGGCGTACCAAGGGGAACCATCTGCGAGGTGACAGCCATGCCGTCAGACTACCGACGGGCCGGGCGTCCCACCCCTGCGGCGCGCGTCCGGCCGGGTGGTCCGCCCCGACTAGACTGCCGGCAATGGACACGGTCGGCGAGGACCGGCCGCCGGCCGGCGCGATTCCGTCAACTGTCGGCCCGGTGGCCCTGGGTGTGCTGGCAGCCGGGTTGACCGCGATCGGCGGTGCCCTGGCCTGGCTGCTGCTCACCGGCCGCACCGAGATTCGGATCTCGGCGGACGCCGAAGCCGGCGCGGTACCGCTCTCGGCGGTGGTGATTCCGCTGCTCGTCGGGGTGCTGCTGACCCGGCTGGTGCCCGCCCGCCTGCCGACGTTGCCGCTGGTCGCCGACGACGCCCGGACCGCCCTCGTCCGGCAGACCCTTGCGCTCCTCGCGATCGCCGTCGCGTTTCCGCTGCTGGCGTTCGGGCTGGGGCCGGCCAGTGTCTGGTACGGCCCGGTCAAGGTCGCGCTGCTGATCGGTGGGACGTGGTGGGTGCTGCGGAGCTTGGCGGCACCGTCACCCGGAGCGGTGGAGCACCGGCGCGCCATCCCGGCCGGGTGGTACTGGCTCGGGCCGCTGCCGGCGATGGTTGCCTGGGGATACCTGTCCTACTACAGCCCGCTGCGGGGTCCGGACGACCTGTCCGGCTACCGCGACTACGACCCGGTGTTCCTCGCCGGGGCGATGGTGCTCACCTTCCTGACCGCCGGCGTCGTGGAGGAGGTCTTCTACCGGGCGGTGCTGCAGACCCGCTTGGAGGCGCTACTCGGCCGCTGGCCGGCGATCGTCGTCACCGCGGTGGCATTCGCGGCGATGCACACACACCGGATCGGCGACGGGCCGTTGGCCGAGGTCGTGGCCGTCGTCCTGGTCTTCAACGGTGGATTCGGCCTGTTCGTCGGCTACCTCTGGGCCCGCTACCGCAACATCTGGGCGCTGATCGTGACGCATGGCGCGGTCAACTCGATCACGCTGCTGCCGATCTTCTTCGAGTGAAATGTGTCCACCTTGGAGGACACCGTTTCGAGGGACATCTCGGGCGGTCAGCGAGCCGACGGTAGCACGGAGCCGGCCAACCGGCCGGCCGGGTCGTAGACCACGCACATCACGGTACGGTCGCCGTCCGCCCAGGTCTCCTCGGTCGGCAGCACCGGAAAGTAGTCCAGTCCGGACTCGGCCCGGGTGGACCAGTGGTGGGTGAACCCCGCACCGCACCGCCGCCAGGCGAGGTCGGCGACGGCGTCGCGGTTCCACGGCCCGTCGGCTGCTTCGACGAAGCCGTACACCTGGTTGTCGACCGGCGGTTGGTCGCACGGGGTGTAGACGACCACCACCTCGCCGACCCGGGCGTAGTGGAACGGGTCACTGAAACATTCGCCAGCCTCGATGTGCAGCACGCCCGGGGTCTGCGCGGTGAGGAACCGGTCGTCCTTGCGTACCGCCGCCGAGGGCGGTGCGGCCCCGGTCAGGCTCAGCGACGCGACGAGTGCCACCGCCGCGACCGCCGCCGTCCGGGGACGTCGCGTCGGCGTGACAGGAGCGGCCGGAGCGGGGTCGGGTCGGCGCGTGATCGGGGCCATCTGCCTCTTCACCTGGGTATTCGAACGACAACTGGTGCGCAGCGTAGACCGGCCGGCGGCGGCTTCGGCGCAACGGCGGATGGCCACCGAATGACCAGAAGGCACCGCCGGGGTGACCACCAACGCACGTCGATCATGAGTTCATCGGTCGGCCACTTCGGCGTCGAATGCCGGCTGACCAGGCACGAACGAATGCGGGGTGTCCCGCCGCATCTCCGTCGGCGGGTCAGTCGAGATCCTTGAGGGGGACCTCACCCGTGAACGTCAGAAGAGCCTGGAGCAGCAAGTCCCGGACCGCGCAGCTCGTCGCTGTCGGTGCCGCGGCCACGCTGGTCGGCGGCTTCGCGGTCAGCCCGGCGATCGGCGACGCACCGCCGGTCCGCTACCCGGCCGCCGAGATCCACAAGCCGACCCCGGTCCCGGACCGGATCATCCTCATCCCCACCACCACCCCGGCCACCTCGCAGAAGGTGACCTGGCGGGCCGACGCGCCCGCCGACTGGGCGCAGGCCGAGATCCTGGAGGCCCCGCGCGCCCTGGTCGGCGGGGTGCCCGCCGCCGACGCCGTCGTCAGCAAGGTGATGGCCAGCAACACCAGCGCGGTCAACACCACGCTCGGCTACGCGTCGACCTACCACGAGGTCGAGTTCACCGGGCTGAAGCCGGACACCCGCTACACCTACCGGGTCGGCGACGGCACGAACTGGAGCGAGTGGATCGACTTCACCACCGCCGCCGACGGGTTCGACCCGTTCTCGTTCATCTACTACGGCGACGCGCAGAACAACGTCGACTCGGCGGTGCCTCGGGTGTTCCGGCAGGCGTTCGCCGACCGGCCGGAGGCCAAGCTGATCGTCAACGCCGGTGACCTGATCGACAACGCCAACAGCGAAGAGCAGTGGGGCCAGTGGCACAAGGCCGACGGCTTCGTCAACCAGCAGGTGCCCAACATCTCCATCCCCGGTAACCACGAGTACAGCGGTGGCCTGTCGACGTTCTGGCGGCCGCAGTTCCCGTACCCGGACAACGGCCCGGGTAACGAGGAGCTCAAGCAGACCGCGTACTACCTGGACTACCAGGGTGTGCGGTTCATCGGCCTGGACTCCAACCACCAGAGCAACGCCACGCTGATGGCCGCGCAGACCGCGTGGCTGGAGCAGGTCCTGGAGAGCAACCCGCACAAGTGGACGGTCGTCACCTTCCACCACCCCGTCTACTCCACCACCGGTAGCCGCAACAACCCCAACGTCCGGGCCCAGTGGGGTCCGCTGTTCGAGCGCTACGGCGTGGACCTGGTGCTACAGGGCCACGACCACTCGTACGGTCGGGGCAACGTGGCCACCGCCCGCCAGTCGGCCGCCGTGCACAACGGCACCGTCTACGTCGTCTCCGTCTCCGGCGGCAAGATGTACACCCTCAACGGCGGCACCAACTGGACCGGCAACGGCGCCGAGGTGATCAGCAGTTCGCAGGACACCCAGCTCTACCAGATGATCGACGTCGAGGCGGACAGCATCCGGTTCGAGGCCCGCTACGCCAACGGCGAGCACCACGACGGATTCCTGATCCGCAAGAACGCCGCCGGTGAGCGCACCGTCAACGAAATCCGCACCCCGGAGAACACCACCGGCGAGCAGGTCACCGTCGACCGCACCACGGTCCCGATGGAAGGCCTGGTCACCATCTCGGCCGCCGGCTACGACCCGGACGAGAAGGTCGCCGTCCACCTGCGCAACACCAAGGCCGCCGACGGCCGCAACGGTGTCTTCGTGATGAACCTGGTCGCCGACGAGCTGGGCCGGATCGACCAGCGGTTCGCCATCCCGGCGACCGCGAAGAACGGCAGCACCCACCACATCTACCTGGTCAGCGAGAACCAGCAGATCACCAGCCCGCTGATCACCGTCACCAAGTAACCACACCCGCTATCCGCCCGGGTACGTCCCCGCCGCCGAGGGGTCGACCTCGCCCCGATGGGGACGTACCCGGGTCAGGGAGAACCTCGTGAGGATTCGATCCGCCCTGCTCGGCGTGGCCGCGACCGCCTTGGCCGTCGCCGCCGTCGCGCTCACGACGCCGGCGCCGGTCGCCGCGCACCCGTTCGGTCCGCCGGCCACCGCCCGCGTCGACGTCGACGGCGCTGAGGTGGCCATCACCTGGCAGGCCGCCGAGGACGACTGGGTGGCACTCGGTCAGTCGCTGGGCGCGTTCGAGGATCCGACCGCCGGTCCGGTCGACACCGGGCTGACCGGCGAGCAGAAGCTGGCCCGCTCGGCCGCCGTACGGCGGTACCTCACCGACCACATCGAGGTCCGCCAGTCCGGGTCGGCCTGCCCGGCGACCGTCCTGCCACTGGAGGACCTGTTGCGGCAGGGTGCCCGGCTACGGTTCGCCTGCCCCGCGCCGGTGTCCGAGATCGAGGTAAGGCTCGCCGCGTTGACCGACCTGCACACCGCGTACCGGACCATGCTCACCGCCGCCGGGCCGATGACCCCGGCGCAGGTGCTGTTCACGTCCACCCGTACCACCCACCGGGTCTCGCTGACCGACGACGGACACCGAAGCGCGGCGGCTCCGCTGGCGCTGGGTACCGGCGCCGCCGTCCTTGGTGGACTCGCCGTGGCGATCGCGCGGCGGGCATCACGCAGAAGGAGGACCCGGTGACCGGGATCAACGGATTCGAGGCACGCCTGATCGCCATGTTCGACAGCGGTGCCGTGTTCTGGTTGGCGTTGCTGGTCGCGCTCGGCGTCGGTGCCGCGCACGCGGTGGCCCCGGGGCACGGCAAGTCCATTACGGCGGCGTACCTGGTGGGGACCCGGGGACGGTACCGTGACGCGCTGCGCCTCGGGTTGATCGTGGCGATCATGCACACGCTGTCCGTGCTGGTGCTGGCGATCGCCTGGGTGGCGCTGACCGGGTTCGCCAGCGTCGGCACCGAGCGGGTCACCGCGTGGATGCAGGTCCTGGCCGGGACGGTGGTGATCGGCGTCGGGCTGCACCTGGCCTACCGGCACCTGCGGGGCACCGATCACCATCACCACGACCACAGCCACGCCGACCACGACCACCATCACCACGATGGCCACAGCCACGCCGACCACGACCACCATCACCACGACGGCCACAGCCACGCCGACCACGACGGTCATCGCCAGATGGGTGGACAGGAGGCCGGTGCCGTGGCGGTACGGGTCCGCCCGACCGGCCGACACCATCACCATCACCATGCCGCGCTGACCGACCCGTGGTCACGCCGTGGCCTGATCGCCATCGGCCTGTCCGGTGGGCTGCTTCCCTCCCCGTCAGCGTTCCTGGTGCTGGTCAGCGGCCTGCTCACCGGACGAGCCGTCGACGCCGTCGTGCTGGTCGCGGTCTTCGGCATCGGCATGGCGGCGACGTTGACCGCTGTCGGCGCGCTGACCATCCGGGGCTGGGCCAGCCTCGCCGGCCGGGGC
The DNA here is from genome assembly GCF_029626025.1 of Solwaraspora sp. WMMD406. NCBI lineage: Bacteria > Bacillati > Actinomycetota > Actinomycetes > Micromonosporales > Micromonosporaceae > Solwaraspora > Solwaraspora sp. WMMD406. Next base: position 3,664,984 of record NZ_JARUBF010000001.1, on the reverse strand, counting down.
GGCGGCTGGGCACCCGTACGACGCCTGATGGCCCGGATGCCGCTGATCGCCGGGCTCGCCGTGGCCTGCGGCGGCGGGCTGTACCTGCTGGTCGCCGTCGGCACCCTGGTCGGTTGACCGGGTACGACCGCCGCGCCCGGTGACACTGGGCAACAGCGGCCCGGCGTGGCACGATCGCCCAGGTGAGCAGCACATCCGACGAGACGCGGCGCCTGCGTGACCTCGCCCGGCTCCGCCGGGTGCGTGACCGGATCGACCGGGAGTACGCCCGGCCGCTGGACGTCGAGGCGCTCGCTCGCGGCGTGCACATGTCCGCCGGCCACCTCAGCCGGCAGTTCCGCCTCGCGTACGGCGAGTCACCGTACACCTATCTGATGACGCGGCGGATCGAGCGCGCGATGGCGCTGCTGCGCCGTGGCGACCTCAGCGTCACCGACGTCTGCTTCGCGGTCGGCTGTGCGTCGCTGGGCACCTTCAGCACTCGCTTCACCGAATTGGTCGGGGTTCCGCCCAGCGTCTACCGCAGCCAGGCGGTCGGTGCCGCCGCCGGGATGCCGTCGTGTGTCGCCAAACAGGTCACCAGACCGATCAGGAATCGAGAAGCGCAGGCCAGGCAGCCGCAACTAGCGTGATCACCATGAACGTCACCATTGCCTCGTCCTTCCTGCCGCACGACGACCCGGACGCCGCCTTGGCCTTCTACCGCGACCTGCTCGGTTTCGAGGTCCGCAACGACGTCGGCTACAGCGGCATGCGGTGGATCACCGTCGGTCCCGCCGATCAGCCGGACACGTCGATCGTGCTGCATCCGCCGGCCGCCGATCCCGGGATCACCGACGACGAACGGCGCACCATCACCGAGATGATGGCCAAGGGCACCTACGCCGGTATCGTGTTGGCCACCACCGATCTCGACGCCACCTTCGACCGGTTGCAGGCCGGCGACGCCGACATCGTCCAGGAGCCGACCGAGCAGCCGTACGGGGTGCGTGACTGTGCCGTACGTGATCCCGCTGGCAACATGATCCGCATCCAGCAGCGGGCCTGAGTCGTCGCCCGGCGGACGGATTCCGTCCTACCCGGATGGCACCGTGACTCGCGCCCGCTCGACACCGTGACCCGACGCCGTAGCCGTCCCGCGTGACTGATGGAGACCTCCCGATGCGTACGCCCCCGAGGACCGACCCGGATTCGCCGCCGACGCACGCCGCCGACCGGCACGATCTGATCCGGGTGCACGGTGCCCGCGAGAACAACCTCAAGAACGTCAGTGTCGAGCTGCCCAAACGGCGGCTGACGGTGTTCACCGGGGTCTCCGGTTCGGGCAAGAGTTCGCTGGTGTTCGCCACGATCGCCGCCGAATCGCAGCGGATGATCAACGAGACGTACAGCGCTTTCGTGCAGGGGTTCATGCCGACGCTGGCCCGGCCCGACGTCGACGTGCTCGACGGGTTGACCACCGCGATCATCGTCGACCAGGAGCGGATGGGCGGTGACGCCCGGTCCACGGTCGGCACCGCCACCGACGCCAACGCGATGCTGCGGATCCTGTTCAGCCGGCTCGGGCAGCCGCAGATCGGTCCGCCCGGCGCGTTCTCGTTCAACGTCCCGTCGGTACGGGGCAGCGGCGCGATCACCGTCGAGCGCGGTGCCGGCAGCAAAGCGGTCAAGGCGACGTACAGCCGGCTCGGTGGGATGTGTCCGCGCTGCGAGGGTCGGGGTTCGGTGAGTGATTTCGACCTGACCGCCCTGTACGACGACACCAAGTCGCTCAACGAGGGCGCGCTGACCATCCCCGGTTACAGCGTCGACGGCTGGTACGGCCGGATCTTCGCCGGCTGCGGGTTCTTCGATCCGGACAAGCCGATCGGCAGGTTCACCAAGAAGGAGCTCGACGCGCTCCTGTACAAGGAGCCGACCAGGATCAAGGTCGACAACATCAACGTGACGTACGAGGGGCTGATCCCCCGGATCCAGAAGTCGTTCCTGTCCAAGGACGTCGACGCGATGCAGCCGCACATCCGGGCGTTCGTGGAGCGGGCGATCACCTTCGCCACCTGCCCGGAGTGCGACGGCACCCGGCTCGCCGAGGCGGCCCGCTCGTCGAGGATCGACGGGATCAACATCGCCGACGCGTGCGCGATGCAGATCAGCGACCTGGCCGAGTGGGTGCGCCGCCTCGACGAGCCCTCGGTCGCGCCGCTGTTGACGGCGTTGACCCACACCCTGGACTCGTTCGTCGAGATCGGGCTGGGCTACCTCAGCCTCGACCGTCCGTCGGGCACCCTGTCGGGTGGCGAGGCGCAGCGGACCAAGATGATCCGCCACCTCGGGTCGTCGCTGACCGACGTCACCTACGTCTTCGACGAGCCGACGATCGGTCTGCACCCGCACGACATCGCCCGGATGAACCACCTGCTGCTGCGGCTGCGCGACAAGGGCAACACGGTGCTGGTCGTGGAGCACAAGCCGGAAGCGATCGCGATCGCCGACCACGTCGTCGATCTCGGTCCCGGTGCCGGTACGGCCGGCGGCGAGGTGGTGTTCGAAGGCACCGTCGAAGGGCTGCGCGCCAGCGGCACGCTCACCGGCCGGCACCTCGACGACCGGGTCGCGCTCAAGGACAAGGTCCGTACGCCCACCGGCGCTCTGGAGATCCGGGGCGCGAGCACCAACAACCTGCGCACGGTCGACGTCGACATCCCGCTCGGGGTGCTGGTGGTCGTCACCGGGGTCGCCGGCTCGGGCAAAAGTTCACTCGTCCACGGCTCGATCCCGGCCGGCGCGGGTGTGGTGTCGATCGACCAGGCGGCGATCCGTGGCTCCCGGCGCAGCAACCCGGCGACGTACACCGGGCTGCTCGAACCGATCCGCAAGGCGTTCGCCAAGGCCAACGGGGTGAAGCCGGCACTGTTCAGCGCCAACTCCGAGGGTGCCTGCCCGACCTGCAACGGCGCCGGGGTGGTCTACACAGACCTGGCGATGATGGCCAGCGTGGCGTCGGTCTGCGAGGAGTGCGACGGAAGACGGTTCCAGGCGTCGGTGCTGGAATACCACTTCGGCGGTCGGGACATCAGCGAGGTGCTCGCGATGTCGGTGACCGACGCCGAGGCGTTCTTCGGCGCCGGCGAGGCCCGGACGCCGGCCGCGCACGCCATCGCGCGCCGGCTCGCCGACGTCGGACTCGGCTACCTCAGTCTCGGTCAGCCGCTGACCACGCTCTCGGGTGGCGAGCGGCAGCGGCTCAAGCTGGCCACCCACATGGCGACTGACGGCGGCGTCTACGTTCTTGACGAGCCGACCACCGGCCTGCACCTGGCCGACGTGGAGCAGTTGCTCGGCCTGCTCGACCGGCTGGTCGACACCGGCAAGTCGGTGATCGTCATCGAGCACCACCAGGCGGTGATGGCCCACGCCGACTGGATCATCGATCTGGGACCGGGCGCCGGTCACGACGGCGGCCGGATCGTCTTCGAGGGCACCCCGGCCGATCTGGTGGCCGCCCGCTCGACGCTCACCGGCGAACACCTCGCGGCGTACGTCGGCGCCTGACAGCGCGGCCCGCCGAACGGACCGCCGGGGTCGGCGCGGCCCGTCGAACCGGCCGCGCCGACCCCGGCGGTCCGTTCAGTCCTTCCCATCGGATCGGGTGGTCAGGATCAGGTCCGCGACCAGCGCCGTCCAGCCGGTCTGGTGCCAAGCGCCCAAACCGGCCCCGTTGTCGCCGTGGAAGTACTCCGGGAACGCGATCAGGTCCCGCCAGTCGGGATGCTGCTGGAACTTCTCCGCCGCCCCGTAGATCGGCCGCCGACCGTACTCGTCGCGCAGGAACAGCGAGATCAGCCGGTGCGACAGGTCGTCGGCGATGGCGTTGAGCGTGCGCTTCGCGCCGGACCGGGTCGGGTATTCGATCAGCAGGTCGTCGCCGAAGAAGGTGGCGAAGTCCCGCAGCGCGCAGACCAGCAGGTAGTTGGTCGGCATCCAGATCGGGCCGCGCCAGTTGGAGTTGCCGCCGAACAGTCCGCTGGTCGACTCGGCCGGTTCGTACCCGACGGTGAAGTCCTGTCCGCCGAGCGAGACGGTGAACGGCTCGTCGAGGTGCCGCCGCGACAGGGTGCGCAGCCCGTACGGGGAAAGGAACTCCTCCTCGTCGAGCATCGGGGCGAGGATCCGCACGATCTGGTCCGGGCCGACCATCGACAGCAGCCGGTGTTGCCGGCCGTCGCCGGCCAGCCGGCGGGCACCGATCACGTCGGCGTACTCCGGTTTGTTGGTCAGGAACCAGCGCAGCCGCGCGCCCAGCTCCGGCAGCCGGGCCAGGGTGCCCGAATGCAAGGTGGTGGTGGCGGCCAGCGGCAGCAGTCCGACCACCGAGCGGACCTTCAACGGCAGGGTGTCGCCGTCGGGCAGCCGCAGCTGGTCGTAGAAGAACGAGTCCTCCTCGTCCCACAGCCCCTGGTCGTAGGCGGCGGCGGCGATGTAGGCGAAGTGTTCCAGGAACTTGGTGGCGATGTCGGTGTAGGTGTGGTCGTGCACCGCCAGGGTGAGTGCCATGTCGAGCATGTTCAGCGCGTACGTGGCCATCCAGCCGGTGCCGTCGGACTGCTCCAGGATGCCGGCGACCGGCAGCGCGGCGGAGCGGTCGAACGGGCCGACGTTGTCCAGCCCGAGGAAGCCACCTTCGAAGACGTTGTTGCCGTTGATGTCCTTGCGGTTGACCCACCAGGTGAAGTTGAGCAGCAGCTTGTGCATGATCCGGGCGAGGAACTCGAAGTCGCGTCGGCCGTCGATCTCGAACACCCGCAGCGCGGCCCAGGCGTGCACCGGCGGGTTGACGTCGGCGAACGCCCACTCGTACGCCGGGATCTGCCCGTTGGGGTGCATGTACCACTCGCGCAGCAGCAACAGCAGCTGGTCCTTGGCGAACTGCGGGTCGACCCGGGCCAGGGTGGAGCAGTGGAACGCCAGGTCCCAGGCCGCGTACCAGGGGTATTCCCAGGGGTCCGGCATCGAGATGACGTCGAAGCTGTTCATGTGCCACCAGGCGGCGTTGCGTCCGTGCGCCCGCCCCGGCGGCGGGGGCGGGCTGGCCGGATCGCCGGACAGCCACTGGGCAACGTCGAAGTGGTAGAACTGTTTGCCCCAGAGCACCCCGGCCAGGGCGCGTCGGGCGACCAGCCGCTCGTCGTCGGTGGCGGCGGCCGGGATCACCGTGTCGTAGTACTGGTCGGCTTCGGCGTGCCGGGCGGCGAGGGTGGCGGCGTGCCCGGCGCCGAGGTTGAGCCGGGGCGGCGGGGCGTTGCCCGGTGGCGGTGCGGTCAACGTCAACCGCAGCCGGATCCGGTCCTCGCAGCCGGGTAGGACGTCAAGCACGTAGTGCAGCGCGCCCTTGGTGCCGGTGCGCTCGGGGTTGACGGTGTCGGCGCCGTCGACGACGTGGTCGTTGATGCCGTCCTTCGGGTACGGGGTACGCGACGGTTGTCCCCAGAGCCGTTCGGCGTTGGTGTCGTTGTCGCACAGCAGCGGGGTCGGCTGGCCGTCGCCCTGCAGCACCAGCTGCCCGAGCACCGAGTGGTGGCCGACCAGGCGGGAGTCGTCGCCGGTGAGCACCGGGATCTGGTCACGGCCGGGCAGTCCCCAGGCCCAGGTGTTGCGGAACCACAGGCTGGGCAGCACGTGCAACCGGGCCGGTTGGTCGCCCCGGTTGGCGACGGTGATCTCGATGCACAGATCGGTCGGGCCGGCCTTGGCGTAGTCGACAGTCACCGCCCAGTAGCGGTCGTCGTCGAAGACGCCGGTGTCGACCAGTTCGTACTCGGTCTCCTCGCGGCCGCGCATACCGTTGACGGCGACGAGGTCATCGTAGGGGAAGGCGGCTTGCGGATAGTGGTAGCGCCAGCGCATCCAGGAGTGGGTGGGCGTGGAGTCCTCGTACCACCAGTAGTCCTTGGCGTCCTCACCGTGATTGCCGCCGTCGCCGCCGAGGCCGAACATGCGTTCCTTAAGAATGGGATCCACACCGTTCCACAGGGCCAACCCGAAGCAGAATGTCTGACGGTCGTCGCAGACGCCGGCCATGCCATCCTCGTTCCAGCGGTACGCACGCGATCGGGCATGATCATGCGGAAAGTAGTCCCACGCCGTACCGTGCTCGCTGTAGTCCTCCCGTACCGTTCCCCATGCCCGTTCTGAGACATAGGGTCCCCATGCCCGCCACGGCAGCTCACCCGCGTCGGCCTCCGCCAACCGGGTGCGTTCCGGATCACGATACGTTCGCCTGGAGTTGACCATGACGGACATTCTCCCTGGGACGTGTTTCCGGCACTTGTCGGATCGCCACCTCGTCGGTCCCCCCGGCCCCGCACCCCGCTCCGCCCGCACCTCGCTCCGGTAGAACCCGCTCGTCGCCCCACCGGCACCCCGCTCCGCCCGCACTCGCTCGTCGGCTCATCAGCAATGGAGGAACGTTGCCCGGTATCACCTTCGGACCGCAGCTCTGCGCCGACCTCACCGCCGGAGCCAGCCGGGAATGGCTGGTCACGGATGGTCGTGGCGGCTACGCGATGGGGACCGTCAGCGGCCTGCGGACCCGCCGTTACCACGGCCTGCTGGTGGTCGCCGGAGCCACCCCGGCGGTCCGGCGGGTCGGGCTGGTCAGCCTGGACCCGGCGGTGACGTTGCCCACTGGGGCGCAGATCCGCCTCGGCGTGCACGAGTGGTCCTCCGGCGCGGTGGACCCACCTGGCTACAACCTGCTGGAACGCTTCGACCTGACCGACGGCGTGCCGCGCTGGCGGTGGCGCATCGGCGACATCGTGATCGAACGCGAGATCGCCATGCGCCACGGCAGCCCGTGCGTGGCGGTCACCCACCGGCTGGTCAGCGGCGGCCCGGTGACGTTGACCCTGGCTGCGGTGACCACGTGGCGGGACGCGCACGGTGAGCGGTACGCCGACGCTCCCCCACCCCGGATGGAGAACGTCGACGGGGGCGTGGTGATCGAGGGCGCGTACCGGATCAGCGGCCCGGACTGGGTGCCGGCCGGCACCTGGTGGGACGGGGTCTACCACCGGGAGGAGGCGGCCCGGGGGCTGCGTCCGGAGGAGGACCTGTGGTACGCGGGCAGCTTCACCGCCGTGCTGGACGGCCCCGGCGCGGTGGCCGAGGTGACCGCCTGGGCGGAGCACCTGGAGCAGCGGCCGGAGCCGGCATCGGCAATCGTCGACGCCGCCCGCAAACGCAACCAGACGGTGGTGGCCGCCGCCAAGCCGGCCGACGAGGTGGACGCCACGCTGGCGCTGGCCGCCGACACGTTCGTGGTGCGCACGTCGACCGGCCCGGACGTCGTCGCCGGCTATCCGTGGTTCGGCAGCTGGTCGCGGGACACGATGATCTCCTACGAAGGGCTGTTCCTGGCCACCGGACGGTCCGACGAGGGCCGGGAGCTGCTGCGCGGCTACGCGGCGACGCTGTCCGAGGGCATGCTGGCCAACACCGCCGACACCGGCCACGTCGAGTACAACACCGTCGACGGCACCCTGTGGTTCCTGCACGCGGTGGACCGGCACGTCGCCGCGACCAGCGACATCGACCTGGCCGCCGAGTTGCTACCGGCGCTGCGGGAGGTGATCGCGGCGCATCTACGGGGTACCCGCTACGGCATCCAGGTCGATCCGGCCGACGGGCTACTCACCGCCGGCGCCAGCGGTGAGGCACTGACCTGGATGGACGCTCGCGTGTACGGGGTGCCGATCACCGCCCGGGAGGGCAAGCCGGTGGAGGTCAACGCGTTGTGGGTCAACGGGTTGGCGGCGGTGAACGAGTTGGCCTCGCTGGTCGACGCCGATTCCGGGCCGGCCGCGACGACCTACCCACAGGCGTACGAGTCGTTCCGGACCCGCTATCCGGCCCCGTCCGGGTGGCTCTACGACGTGTTGGACGCTCCGGCGCAGTATCCGCTCGGCGGCGATCCGCACGCCGACGACGACGCGTTGCGCCCCAACCAGCTGCTCGCCTGGTCGCTGCCGTACGCCCCGTTGAAGCCGGAGCCGGCGACGATCCGGGCGATTGGTCAGGCGCTGCTGACGCCGCTCGGGCTGCGCAGCCTGGCTGCGGACTCGGCCGGCTACCTCGGCCGGCACCGGGGCGGGCCGGCCAAGCGCGACGGCGCCTATCACCAGGGCACGGTGTGGCCGTGGCTGGTCGGCCCGTACGTGTCGGCGGCCCGCCGGGCCGGGCTGGAGGTGGCGGACGTCTTCGCCGGGTTGACCGCGCACCTGGGCGAGTACGGCCTGGGTTCGGTCAGCGAAACGGCTGACGGAGATCCGCCGCACGGGGCGACCGGCTGTCCGTTCCAGGCGTGGTCGATGGCCGAACTACTACGGGTCCGACAAGTCTGATCCGTGCTCGTTACACCAGCGCAACGCGAACGTCTTCCCTGGTTATCCCTTTGCGGGCAGTATTGGCCGCAACCCAACGACGCGTCAGCACCCGCTAATGGTGTCTGATCGCGCATGCCCAGGCGCAGAACATTTTGAGGGGGGTCTGTCGATGTCACCAACCGCCGACGTGATCGACATCCGCGCACCACGGGCGCAGCGGGTGTTGATGTTGTCCTGGGAATACCCGCCGGTGGTGGTGGGTGGGCTGGGCCGGCACGTGCACGCCCTGTCCGTCGCCCTGGCCAACGCCGGCCACGAGGTCACCGTCGTCACCCGCCACGCCCCCGGCGCACCCCTCGAGGAATACGCCGACGGCGTACGCATCATCCGCGCCGCCGAAGACCCACCCCTGTTCCCCCTGGCCACCCCCAGCCTCCTCGCCTGGACCATGGCCTTCAACCACACCCTCACCCGCGCCGCCCTACGCGCCACCCAGTCCGCCGAATACGACGTCATCCACGCCCACGACTGGCTCGTCACCCACACCGCCATCACCCTCAAGGAACACCTCGACATCCCCCTCGTCGCCACCATCCACGCCACCGAAGCCGGCCGCCACCAGGGCTGGCTGCCCAACGAGATGAACAAGTCCATCCACTCCATCGAGCACTGGCTCGGCCACGAGTCGTGTCGGGTGATCACCTGCTCGGAGTACATGCGGTGGGAGGTCAGCCAGCTACTGGAATTGCCGGCGGCCCGGGTGGACGTGATCGCCAACGGGGTGAACGACCGGGTGTGGCGCTCCTCGGCGCGGGCGGTCGCGGCGGCACGGGAGAAGTACGCGGCGGACGGTCCGCTGATCGGCTTCGCCGGCCGGCTGGTCTACGAGAAGGGCGTGCAGCACCTGATCGCCGCCCTGCCGTGGCTGCGCCAGCGGCACGCCGGGTTGCGGGTGATCATCGCCGGGGACGGGCCGTACCGGGGTGAGCTGCAGGCACAGGCCGAGCGGCTCGGCGTCGCCGACCTGATCAACTTCGCCGGGTTCATGACCGAGGCGCAGCTCCCGGCGGTGCTGGGGGCCACCGACGCGACCGTGGTGCCGAGCCTGTACGAGCCGTTCGGCATGGTGGCTCTCGAAGCGGCGGCGGCGGGAGCGCCGTTGGCGGTGTCGGCGACCGGCGGCCTGGCCGAGATCGTCGAGCCCGGTGTGACCGGCATGCGGTTCCAGCCGCAGGATTCGCACGGGTTGGCCGAGGCGGTGCACGCGCTGCTGGTCGACGAGGTGTTCGCGCGGCGGGTGGCGCGCGCGGCCCGCCAGCAGGTGATCCGACGGTACGGCTGGTCGACGATCGCCGCCCAGACGGCGGCGGCCTACGCGACGGCGGTACGGGAGGCGCCGAGCTTCAACACGCGCCGGGCGGCGGCCCAGCTCGCCGGCGGCGCGCACAAGATCGTCGTACCGGACGGCAACCTGCTCGCCGTCGGCAGCGCTTCCTGACCGACCGAACCGACCGGGGGTGTCCCGCGCGCATCGCGCGCCGTGGGGCACCCCCGTCGGCGTCCGGGCGCTGTCGTTCGGCTGTTGGTGGACGCGGGACAGCTGAACGGTGGAGGTTCGCCGGGTTTCCAGCTGATGTGTCGTCGTCACACCAGCGATTACCGTGTGCGATCGGGACATGACGATGGGAGACCGGATCGTGCGACCGGATCTGATCGCCGACCGGTACCAACTGCTCCGGCCGGTCGGCAGCGGCGGCATGGGACGGGTCTGGCTGGCCCGCGACGAGGTCCTGGGGCGTGAGGTCGCCGTCAAGGAGGTCCTCCCGCCGGGCTGGATGACCGACACCGAACGCACCGAACTGCGGCACCGTACACTGCGCGAGGCTCGCAGCGCCGCCCGGCTCAACCATCCGAACGTGGTCCGGATCTACGACGTACGGCACGTCGACGACTCGCCGCTGATCGTCATGGAGCACGTCCGTTCCCGATCGTTGCACCAGGTCGTCGCCGACGAGGGGCCGCTGGCACCGGTCCGGGTCGCCGAGATCGGCCGGCAGGTGCTCGCCGCCCTGCGCGCCGCCCACCGCGCCGGTGTGCTGCACCGCGACGTCAAGCCGCACAACGTCCTGATCGGCGAGCACGGCCGGGTGGTGTTGACCGATTTCGGACTCGCCACCCTCGACGGCGACGGGTCGATCACCGTCACCGGAGCCGTGGTGGGATCACCGCAGTACATGGCCCCGGAACGGGCCCGCGACGGTGTGTCCAGCGTGGCCGCCGACTTGTGGTCGCTCGGCGCGACGCTGTACGCCGCCGTGCAGGGTCGTTCACCGTACGCCCGGTCGACGCCGATGGCGACGTTGACCGCGTTGGCCACCGTACCGCCCGATCCGGCGCCGCGGGCCGGGCCGCTGCGCCCGGTCCTGGCCGGCCCGTTGCGCCGCGATCCTCGTCGCCGACTGGACGCGGCCGAGGTGGACCGGTTGCTGAGTCGGATCTGCGACCGTCGTCGTGCCCGGGACCGTCCTCCGGCACCGACCTGGCCGCGACTGCGCGACGTGGCGACCCGGTTACGGGTTCCCAGCGCCCCGAACCGGTAGGGTCGCAGGCGGTCCCGCCCGTCACACCGTCCGTGGCCGAAGGAGTCTCGATGGACGCGTCAGCCGTCACCAGCCGGCCCGGTACGGGCACCGTCGGCAATGGTTCGGGCCCACCGCTGCTGACCTACTACGACGACGCGACCGGCGAACGGACCGAGCTGTCGGCGACCGCGCTCGGCGCCTGGGCGGCGCGGACCGCCGCGTTGCTGGGCGACGGCTGCGGGTTGGCCGCCGGTGACCGGGCCGCCGTGCTGCTGCCACCGCACTGGCAGAGCGCGGCCGTGCTCCTGGGCACCTGGTCGATCGGTGTCTCGGTGTCGATCCGGCTGTCCGCGACCGCCGGGCTGCCGGTGCTCGAACCCGGGGCCGACGAGCCGCTGGACGTGGTGTTCGCCGCGCGCGGCCGGGTCGACGACTGGCTGGAGGAGGTGCCCGCCGCGCGGCACCGTTTCGTGCTCGACGTCGGAGCGAAGGCCACGCCGGGTGGCGACCCGCCGGACGGCTACGGTGCCTTCCTGACCGAGGCCGGTCGGTACGTCGGCCGGGCCCCGGCCTACACGCTGGTGCGCCCCGGTGACCCGGCGAGCGTCGACGGCACCAGTTACGCCGAGTGGGAATCGTTGGCGGTGGAGATCGCCGCACAGCAGGACATCACCACCGGCGACCGGGTGCTCGTCGACGCCGGCCAGCACGAGCATCCGCTGTACTGGCTGCTCGCGCCACTCGCGGTCGGCGCGTCGGTGGTGCTGTGCGTCAACCTCAACCCGGACCGACTCGACGCCCGCGTCGACACGGAAAACGTCACCCGGGTGATCTGAGCGGTCCGGTCCGCTTGTGTCTACTATGGGCATCGGGTGGCGAGCTGTGGCCGATCGTCGCGACACGCTCCACGGCCATAGTGGTGGGTGCGGTGATTGTCCGACCGGTGCGCGTCTGACAGAGTGACCTCCGCTGCGAAGATGACCTTGGAGGAAGCTCAACCATGATGGGTCCGTCCCATGCCCTGTCCGGTGCCTCCGTCTGGCTGGCCGGCTGTTGGGCGCTCGACCAGTTCGCCGGCTACGAACAGTCGCCACTGGCGATCGCGGTGGGCACCGCCGTCTGCGCCGGCGGGGCGCTCTTCCCCGATCTGGACCTCTCCGGCAAGGTCACCCGCAATCAGGGCGGTGCCACCGTCGCCCGTACCTTCGGGGTGGTGTCCTTGTTCGTCGCGGAGGTGATCGAGAAGGTCTCCCTGGGCGTCTACCACGCGACGAAGCTCAGCAAGGATCCACATCGCAACAACGGACACCGGACCCTCACCCACACCATCCCGTTCACCGTGCTGGTCGGCTGGGGCACCACGGCACTGTGCACCGCGTACGGCAAGTGGGCCGTCATCGGCATCCTGTTCTTCATGATCGGCCTCGCCCTGCGTGGACTGTTCGACGAATGGGCCAAACGCGCCGGCTGGGTGATCGTGACCCTGGTCGCGCTCGCCGCCGCCTGGTTCACCTACCTGCACCTGCCCGGCGGCAGGGGTTACCCGATGCTCGGTCTGGCGGTCGGGGTCGGTTGTTTCGTACACATACTCGGCGACCTGGTCACCAAGGCCGGGGTGCCGATCCTGTGGCCGATCCCGATCGGCCGGCGGATGTGGAAGATGATCGGGCCACCGAACAAGTATTCCCTCACGGCGGGCAGCACCTTCGAGGTCGTCGTGCTGCGCGGCGTGTTCACCGTCGTCTCGGTGCTGGCCATCGTCGGGCTGCTGATGCCGACGCTGTACCGACACTTCACCGGCGGCTGAGCCGCCGGTCAGCTGGACAGGTTCGGCTGAGCCGCCGATCAGGCAGGCGTGCGCTGCACCGGTACGGCGAGCCCCCAGGCCACCACCGACTCGGGAGTGTCCACCGCACCGCCGACGGCGATCCCGTCGCAGGCGATGTCGACCACCTCGCCCTTGTGGGCGAGCAGGTACGGTCGGGCACCGCCGTCGGCGTTGGCCAGCGTCGCGATCGCCGACCAGTGTCGGCGTCCGAACACCATCGGGTAGCTGCGCAGCCCGGCGTAGGTGGCGCAGACCAGCACCTCCGGGTACGGCAGCGCGGCCACCCGGCGCAACGCGTCGGCGGTGATCCCCGGCATGTTGACCGGGAACACCACGACCGCTTCGACGTCGGCGTCCTTCAACGCGTCGAGGCCGACCCGCAGCGACGAACCGAGCCCGGTGCCCCAGGCCCGGTTCACCACAACGGTGGCGCCGCTCAGGTCAGCCTCCTCGCGGACCTGGTCGGCGGCGGCCCCGAGGACCACCACCACCGGATCGCAGCCGGTTTCCCGGACGATGCGCAGCGCCCGCTCGACCAGCAGCTGGTCGCCGCGATACAGCAGGGCCTCCGGCCCACCGATTCGACGACCACCACCAGCGGCAATGATCATCCCCGCGATCCGACTCAGCTGAGCCACCCCCGCCACGCTGCTCGACCGGTCATGTCGCACCGACCGGAGACGGCACGCCCGCCGCCGACTCGATGGAACGCACAACGATCCCAACGATCAAGCGCCGAACAGGTGTCGCCGGGCGCGCTCGGCCTCACCGCGCGTCGCCGTAACAGGTGACGATGTCGACGTCGAGCGGCACCCGGACCGGGGTGTCGCCGAACAGCAGCCGGGTGGCCCGCTCCGCCGCCTGCCGCAGCCCGGCGGCGACCTCTTCGGCCTGCTCCGCCGGACAGTGCACCACCACCTCGTCGTGCTGGAAGAAGACGAGCTCGGCCGGGGTGCCGGTGATGGCTTGTCGGGCGGTGGCGAGCAGGATCAGCGCCCACTCGGCGGCGGTCGCCTGGATGACGAAGTTGCGGGTGAACCGGCCACGGGCCCGCGCGCCGGCCCCGCCGACGGATCCTGCGGCCGGTGGGCCGTCCGGCGTCTCGACGAAGGCCGGCTCAGCGCCCTGGTCGAACTGTGGGCCGACGCTGGCCGGCGGGCAGGTGCGGCCGAGCCAGGAGCGCACCAGGCCACCCGATTCGCCGGTACGGGCGGCCGCCTCAACGTAGTCGAAGGCGACCGGGTAGTTGCGCCGCAGCACGGCGAGGGCCGGTACGGCGGCCCCACCGGTCTGGCCGTACATCGCGCCGAGCAGCGCCACCTTGGCCCGGTCCCGGTCGCCGCCGAACGCGTCGTGGGCCAGCGCGGCGTACAGGTCACCGGCGCTGCCGGCGGCGGCCAGCCGCGCGTCGCCCGACATGGCGGCCAGCACCCGTGGCTCCAGCTGGGCGGCGTCGGCGACGACGAGACACCAGCCGGGGTCGGCCACCACGGCCCGGCGGATCACCTTGGGGATCTGCAGGGCGCCGCCGCCCCGGGTGGCCCAGCGGCCGGAGACCACCCCGGCGGGGACGTACTCGGGTCGGAAGCGGCCGTCCCGGACCCACGCCTCCCGCCAGGCCCAGCCGTGCGCGGTCCAGATCCGGTGCAGTTCCTTGTATTGGATCAGCAGCGGTACGGCCGGATGGTTGACGCCGCGCAGCACCCAGGCCCGGGTGTTGGGCACGCTGATGCCGGCGCGGGCGAAGGCCCGCAGCACCTCGGCTGGTGAGTCGGCGTGCAGGTGCCGCAGACCGAACGCGACGGCGATCCGGGCGGACAGTTCGGCCAGCCGCCGGGGCGGTCCGCCGACCGGCGACGGCGCGCCGAGCAGCTCGGTCAGCAGCGCGTCGTGCAGGTCGGCCCGCCAGGGCAGCCCGGTCGCGCCCATTTCGGCGGCGACCAGCGCACCGGCCGACTCGGCGGCGACCAGCAGCCGGAACCGGTCGGGGTGGCTGGTCTCGGCGATCCGGCGAAGCTGGTCGGCGTAGACCTCGGCGAGGGTGCGCAGCGGGTCGGTACGGGGCGCGACCGCCGGCAGGTCGTCGAAGAGCGCCGGCTGGTCGTGGCCGGGCGGGGTGGCCACGTGGGCGGGTGGATCGGCGGGTACCGGCGCGCCGGTGAGCCGGGCGTACGCGGCGGCCAGCGACCGGGGTTCGCCCCAGCGGCCGGCGTGGCCGAGCAGCAGGGCCTCGGTCAGCTCGATGTCGTGGCAGCGGTCGACTCGTACGCCGGCCCGTAGCAGGCCGGGGTAGATCCCGCCGGTGGCGGCCCACACCCATCGGGGCGGACCGGCCGTACCGGGATCGGGATAGCTGGTGATCGCGGCTGCCAGGTCGGCGACGAGCTCGACCGAGCCGGCGGGGTGCCCGTCGGGCCGCAGCGGGCGCAGTGATCCGCCGCCGCCAGGTCCCGCCGTCACCGCCACCAGCACCCGGCCATTGTGACCGCCGGCTGCGACATCTGTGGCCGGCCGCTTGCCAGCTGGTGCCGGCTACTTGGAGACGCTGCCGGTGAGGCCGGACTGCACCTGCCGCTGGAAGATGATGTAGACGATCAGGACCGGCAGCATGGCCATGGTGACGCCGGCGAACAGGCCGGACCAGTCGGACTGGTAGCCCTGGTTGACCGACAGGTCGATCAGACCCTGGGCGATGACCTGGTTCTTGGCCTCGCCGCCGCTGGGCTGCATCAGCAGGTACGGCAGGTACCACTGGTTCCATTGGCCGATGACGTTGAAGATGCCGATGCTGATCAGACCGGGTCGGGCCATCGGCAGCATGATCCGGAAGAAGAGGGTGGAGTGCGAGGCCCCGTCGACCATCGCCGCTTCGGCGACGGTGTCCGGCAGCGTTTTGAAGAACGAGTGCATGAAGAACACGGTGAACGCCAACGACCAAGCGGTGTAGACGAGGATCAGCATGAGGTGGCTGTTCGGGCCGAGCAGCGGCAGCACGACCCCGGTGTTGTACACGCCTTTGTACAGCGGTACGGCGGCCATGAACACCGGCAGGGTCAGCCCGGACAGGAACATGTAGTAGATGAACCGGTTGCCGGGGAACTCGTAGCGGGCCAGCACGTACGCGGCCATCGAGCCGAGCAGCATGGTCAGGAACACGCCGCCGCCGACGATGACGAGGGTGTTGACGAAGAAGTCGCCGATTCCGCCGTCGACCCAGGCGCGAGCGAAGTTGTCCCAGTGCAGCTGATCGGGGATCAACGACAGCGGGTCGCGGATGATCTGCGCGTCGTCCTTGAACGACGACATCACCACCCACAGCAGCGGCAGCACCACCATCGCGCCCCACACCAGCAGGAACAGGTGGGAGAAGCCGTTGAAGAAGGTATCGGAGACCGCGCCGGGCCGTCGTCGGGGCGGCAACGGCTTGGCGGTACGGCGTCCCCCGGTGACGGTGGGGGGCGGTGGGGTGGCCGCGCCGGTCGGTGGATTGGTGATCGTGCTCATCGCGGCCCTCCCTAGTATTCGATCCGCTCGCGGCGGGTGATCCGCAGCTGCACGGCGGCGAGCAGCAGCGTGAAGATGGCCAGCGAGACACCGATCGCGCAGGCGTACCCGAACTGGCCCTTGCTGAAGGCGGTGAAGTTGATGACCGAGGCGAAGACCTCGCTGGCGTGGTCGGGGCCGCCCTGGTTGGGGGTCATCACGAAGACCAGGGCGTACATGTCGAGGGCGATGAAGCCGAGGTAGACCCAGGCCACCGAGATGCTGTCGCGCAGCAGCGGCAGGGTGATCCGCAGGAAGCTGGCGACCCGGCTGGCGCCGTCGAGCATCGCCGCTTCGAAGATGTCCTTGGGGATGGACTGCATTGCGGCGGAGAAGAGCACCATGTAGAAGCCGACGCCGCCCCAGACGGCGATCAGCAGCAGCCACCACAGCACCGCCGGTACGCCGAGGAACGGTGTCGGGTCGGAGACGAACTTCAGCGGCGCCTCGGCGTCGACCAGCCCGATCCTGATCAGGATGCCGTTGAGCAGTCCCTGGCTGTCGCCCCGGTAGATGGCGCCCCACATGATGGCGATCAGCACCAGGGACAGCACCTGCGGGAAGAAGAAGATGATCTTGTAGGTGCCGGATCCGCGTACTCCCCGGACGCCGGCCCTGTCCCCGCGTCCGCCCACGTTGAGCAGGAACGCCAGGAACAGGGCCAGCGCGATGGTGAACAGCGGCAGGGTGACCAGGAAGAACACGTTGTGCCAGAACGCCGTACGGATCAGCTCGTCGCCGAAGAGCCGGACGTAGTTGGCCAGGCCCACGAACTCCTGGGTGTCGGAGTAGCCACCCCAGTTGGTCATCGAGTAGCCAACCGCCTGCGCGTACGGCCAGACGACGTAGAACACGTACAGCGCTACCGGCAGTGCCAGAAATCCGGTGACGAACCGGGCCTTCCCGTGCCGCATGACCTGTCGCTTCCTTCCTGGACCGACCGATTACCGGGCCGCGGTCTCCGGGTCAGGACCGGGTGAACTTGTTGATCGAGTCGTCGGCCGCGACGGCGTCGGACGCCTCCTGCAGCGCCGCCTGGAACTGGGCGGCGGTCATCCGCCCGGCCATCAGCTCACCGATCGCGTTCTGCTCCACCTTGTCGACGTCGGCGTACCAGTCGGGGTGGCGGAACGACACCAGGTCACCGGGGGCGTTGGTCATCATCTCGTTGGCCGAGGTGAGCGCGGTGGAGGTGGTGACGTTGTCGCCGGAGCCCTTGACCGAGGCAAGCGAGCTGGTCAGTTCGGCGAACTTGCTGGCTCCCTCCTTGGAGAGCATGGCCCGCAGGAACTCCATCCCGCCGGGGGCGTTGGCGGCCTTCTTCGGCACGATCCAGCCTTCGCCGGAGCCGGCCTGCACGGTGCCGTACGGGGCGGCGTCGTTCGCGCCGACGCTCCACACCGGGGCGATGGTCATCTGGAAGCCGGTCGGGATGGTGGAGCGCATCTCGTTCTCCAGCCAGGTGCCGCAGGGCAGGAACGCCGCTTTGCCGTCGAGCCAGGCCTGCTGCGACTCGGTGTGGGTCAGCGTGTCGCTGCCGGTCAGCGTGTAGCCGTCTTTGACCATCTTCTCGACGGCGCTCATCGCGGCGGTGACCGCGTCGGTCTGCCAGGCGCCTTCGGCGAGGTTGTCGATGTCGACGACGGCCTGGCGGCCGCCGGCCAACCAGATCCAGGTCATGATCGGCCACCGCATGTAGTACGGGTACTTGCCGGCGAACGCGAACGGCGCGACGCCGGCCGCCTTGATCTTCGGGGCGAGGGTGAAGAACTCGTCGAAGCTGGTCGGCAACGCCCACCCGTTGCGGTCGAACAGCGCCTGGTCGAACCAGAGACCGAAGACCGTGTACGCGTAGTTGAGCTGGAAGTACTCGCCGTCGAACGTACCGTCGTCGACGGTGCCGGGCAGCAGCGTGTCGCGGACCTTGACGTCCGGGTCGTCCCAGCTCGGCGCGTCCAGCAGCGGGGTCAGCTCGGTCAGCGCGCCTTCGTTGATCAGGGTGTCGATCGCCATCAGGTCGGCGCCCGAGTTGTTGATCAGGTCGGCCGGGGTGGTGGAGAACTTCGGCTGCTGCTCGGTCTTGATCTTCTGGGTGGAGCTGAGGTTGACCGTCACGCTGTCGTGCTTGGCCACGAAGAGCGTCTTGTCGAACTCCGGGTACTCGTCACCAAGGCCGCCGTTGAACACGACGACGTCGACGCTGCTGTTGTCGGCGACGCCGAACGGGTTGTCCGGGCTCTTGGTGCCGGACTCGGTGCTGCCGCTGTCCGGCGTGCTGCCCGCGCAGGCGGCGAGCAGGCCGGCGGCCGGGCTGGCCAGCAGACCGGCGGCGGCTGCCCGACGCAGCAGGGTCCGGCGGCGCACCGAGGCACCGGCGACGGCGGACGGGATCCGGGCGGAATCCGGGAAAAGGGACATGATCTGCGCTCCTCAGCTGGGGGTTTCGGCGGGGCGGTGGATGATCGGGTTCATGGCTTTGTGACTGTCGACGGACTTCTGACCATCGACGGCTTTGTGTCCGTCAACGGCCTTGTGTCCGTCGACGGCCTTGTGTCCGTCAACGGCCTTGTGTCCGTCGACGGCACGGGCGGTCCGGCGGAACGCGGCGTGCGCCCGGTCGTGGGTCCGCTGCGCGACGGCGACGTAGAGCAGGTCGAGCACGACGAGTTGCGGGTGCCGGGCGGACAACGCGTCCGGCCGGAAGGTCGTCGCCTGGGTGGCGGTGAGCAGGACGATGTCGGCCAGCTCGGCCAGGGTGGAGCGGGGGAAGCTGGTCAGCGCGACGGTCGTCGCGCCGTGGCTGCCGGCCTCGGCGACCATCTCGATGGTTTCCCGGGTCTGGCCGGTGTGCGAAATGCCGAGGGCCACATCGCCGTCGCGCATCAGCGCCGCGCTGGCCAGCCCGTTGTGCAGGTCGGTCCAGGCCCACGCCGGTACGCCGATGCGGTGCAGGCTGAACTGCATCTCCTCGCCGACCAGGGCGCTGCCGCTGGCACCGAATATGTTGACCCGGCTGGCGGCGGCGACGGCGTTGGCGGCCTTGTCGACCTCGGCCAGGTCGAGCAGGGCGGCGGTGTCGTTCATGGCCTGGGTGTCGGCGGCCATGATCTGGCCGAGCACCCGGTCGAGCGGGTCGGTGGGTTGGATCTCGCGTCCGATGTCGACGGTCCAGCCGGCGGCGCGCGCCCGGCCGGTCTCGGCGGCGATGCCGAGCCGCAGGTCGGCGTAGCCGTCGAAGCCGAGCGCCCGGCAGAAGCGGGTCACCGTCGCCGGTGACGTACCGCTGCGTTCGGCCAGCTCGACGATGGTGGCGCGGGCGGCCGCCGCCGGGTCGGTGAGCACCTGGTCGGCGACCCGCCGCAACGCTCCGGTGAAGTCGGTGAGCCGTACCCGGGCCAGCACCGAGTCGGCCGGCCCCGGGGCGTCGACCACCGCGGTCCGCGCGGGGATCTCCACCTCGCTGTCAGCCATCGGCGCCAACCTTTCGGGAAAGAGTGTTAACTGTTAGTGGTAAAAGTTCTTACTGAACCCCCCTCCTTGTCAAGACCGTGGGCGAAGTTTTCAAACCGTTACCTGTAACGCGGCCGCCCGGAGGACCTCGACCCGGTCCACCCCGCGCCCCCACCTCGACGGGCCGCGCGGGCAACGGAAGCGGTATGGAAGCAGAAGGGAAGCGGTACGGAAGCGGTAGGCCAGCAGCCGTGTGCTTTCGCCGGAAGCGGAGACGTCGCTTTCCTAGGAGCACCACAGTCACCTACCTCCGAGGGAGAACACCGTGGCGATCAACCAGTGGCAGGCCGAACTGGCGGAGCGGGTCCTCGCGTCCTCCGCCGCCCGTACGGTCCCGATCTCGGTGTCCAGCGACACCGGCCAGCTGCGGTCCGTCGAGGACCGTGTCCAGCGCATCCGCACCGCCGAGCGGTCCGGCAGCCGTGGCTCCTGCCAGTCGGGCTACTCCACCTGGGGCGACTGACCTCGCCTCCGATGCCTGATCCGGCGTCGGCGGAGGGCCGGCGCCCCGCACGCGCCGGCCCTCCGCCGAAAGCCACCACCACCCCGTCACCGCCCACTTCGCAAGCCACCCCGAAACCGATCGAAAGCTGGAGCGGCACCGTGCTCATTCCCGGCATCACCCTCAACGTCCTGTCCGACGTACACGAGTCCACCGACATCGCGATCAGCTCGGGGACCCGCTCGTTGGCCGACTGCGCGAACGTGCCGGCGGCGGCGTCGGCGATCGTTCCCCGCGACGACTGGCGGCCCCTCACCACCGCCGAATTCGACCTGCTGCGGCCGACCCCCGACACCCAGCTGCACGAAATGCTCACCCTGATCGATCTCGACCCGGCGGCGTTGACGGACATCCAGCAGCGGATGCTGCCGCTGCTCGCCGACCCGGCCGACACGCCGGCGGACGCCGAACGCCGGACAGCCACCGTACGGGCCGCCCGGGACCTGCTCCTCGACACGCTCTACCAGCGCGCCGGCATCACCTGCGGCGACCACGGCCCGGCCGACACCGTCGTGCACTCCCCGCAGCAGCTGTCCACCGCCTACAACTACGCCGAACGGGTCTTCATGGGCCTGCACCTGGACAACCACCAGGACTACCCGCTCACCGAACGGCACCTGTCGTACCTGCTCGCCGGGGTCAACCTGGGCTTCGCCCACCGGTACGTCCACTTTGTCAACCTGCGGGTCGTCGACCTGATCCGGCTGCTGCGGGAGACCGGCCACCCGGTGCCGATCACCACCCACGCACTCAAGAACGCGTTCTTCGCGGCCTTCGGCGGCTACCCGGTGGTGCGGATCCGCCTGCGACCCGGACAGGCGTACGTGGTCAACACCCAAGACGTGTTGCACGACGGAGCCACCAACGACGTCGGCCTACCGGACGTGTCGATGCTGACCGCCAACGCGCTCAGCGCCCGCGCGATGGCACCGAGCCCGGCGGGGTGAACCGGATGCCGCGCCCACCCAACAACCCGGCTCTCGGCCCGGACATCGCCCCGGCCCACGCCCCACGTCTCGGCCCGGTCCGGCAGGTCGTCCTGCAAGCCACCGGCTACTGCAACATCAACTGCGGCTACTGCTACCTGCCGGACCGGGAGCGGCGCACCCTGATGCCGCTGGACGTGGTCGAAGCGACCGCCCACACCCTGACCGGCTCCGGCATCCTTGCCGAGCAGGTCGAGGTCCGCTGGCACGCCGGTGAACCGTTGACCGCCCCCCGCGACTTCTACCGGCAGGCCAACGAGATCCTGCGCCGCGAACTGGGCCCGTACACCCGGGTGGGGTTTTCGCTGCAGACCAACGGTCTGCTGATCGACGACGCCTGGTGCGCGCTGCTGCGCGACGAACAGATCCGGGTCGGGGTCAGCATCGACGGGCCGGCGGTGATCCACGACGTCCACCGGCGGACCCGGCAGGGACGCGGCACCCACGCCCGCGCCCATCGGGGAGCCGGGCGGCTGCACGCCGCCGGCATACCCTTCGACGTGATCTCCGTGGTGACCCCACAGACGTTGCGTCACCAGGATCTGTGGCTGGACTACCTGGCCGAGCTGCGGCCCCGCTCGATCGGGCTCAACCCGGAGGAGACCGAAGGCGGCAACACGTCGACGCTGCACCGGCTGGCCGACTTCGACGCCGCCTACCGGGCTTTCCTGCGCCGAGTCGCCACCTGGTCGGCCGAGACCGGCATCCGGGTACGGGAGTTGGCCGCCATGCGGACGCACATCGTGTCCCACCAGCTGCCGATCGGCAACACCCAGAGCGAACCCCTGGCGATCGTGACCGTCGGCGCGAACGGCGACGTCGGCTCCTTCTCCCCCGAGCTGCTCGGCTGGCGCGCCGCCGACCACGGCGACTTCGTCCTCGGCAACGTCACCGAGCCTGGCTTCGCCCTGGACCGCTGGCGGCCGGGGTTCGCCCGGCTGGCCGCCCAGGTCGAACAGGGCCGGCGTGCCTGCGCACGAACCTGCGGCTACTTCGCGCTCTGCGGCGGCGGCGCACCGGCCAACAAGTGGGCCGAGAACAGCGATTTCACCAGCACCCGGACCCGCTTCTGCACCCTGGGGGTGCTGGCCGTCGCCGACACCGTCCTGGAACAGCTCGACCCGGCCGACGATCCCGACGCGGCCGACGAGTTCGCGGCGGCAGGTGAAAGTAGCGCGGCATGACCGCCGGCACCGACGAGGTGACCGTCTTCGGTCACTGCGCGGAAAACCCACAGCGGATCACCGACCTGATCGGCTCCGGTCAGGCGGCCGCGCTGACCGTATTGCCCGGTGACTTCGTGATCGCGGTGACCGATCCGGACCAGGTGACCCTGATCAGCTCCCGGTCCGGCGTCGTCGACCACTTCTACGACACCCGGTCACCGCTGACGCACGGGCGCACCGTCGACGACGTCCTGGCCGCGGCACGACGTCCGCTGAGCTGGAACCACGAGGCGGTCGCCGACTACCTCGCCGTCGGGCACCTGCTCGGCGACGAAACCCTGGACCGGCACGTGCGGCGGGTCCCGGCCGGCGCGGTGGTCACCCTCGACCGCGACGGCGCCCGGGTGTCGGCCGGCCCGGCGATCCGGATGCCGTCGCCCACCACACCGGACGACGCGGTGCGGGCACTGCGCGACAGCGTACGGCGGGCCGTTTCCGCGCCTGCCGGAACCGACGGGCACAGTGCTGTCGACTGCACGCTGTCCATGTCCGGCGGGTTGGACGCCCGACTGCTGCTGGCCGCGCTGCTCGCCGACGGGCACCGTCCGCACCTGCTCGTCTCCGGCGTCGCCGGGTCCTTCGACCGGCAGGTGGCGACCACTATCGCCACCGATCTGGGGCTGCCGTACACCGTCCGGGCCGTACCGGCGGGGGACCTCGACGCCGGGACGGAGCGGACCGCCCGCGCCACCGGCGGTCTACTGCCGATCAGCAACTGGGCCGGCATGGCACACCTCAGCACACCGACTCCGCCAAACCCGCCGGTGCTGCTCGGCTACCACGGCGAATTCGCCCGTGGCTACTATCTGCCGCCGGTCGGTGCTGCCGCGCTGCGGCTGGCGTATCGGGGCGCGGGACACGCCACCGACCATCTGCTGCGCCGGTTCGCCCACCCGTTCCGCGCCGACGAGCACCGCCGACTGTCGGCCGAACTCGCCGACGCGCTGCGCCCGGCGGCGCTGCGCGCCCGGATCGACCGGGTGCTGCCGACGACCGGCACCCTGGCGCGGGCGACCGCCGACTTCTTCCACACGCAGTACGGTCGCCGCAAGATCGGCACCAATCTGGCGGCGATCGGCGGGCACCCCGCGTGGCGGGTGCCGTACCTCGATCCGACGTGGACCGACGCCGTGCGGGGGCTGCCGGTCCGCGCGCAGCTCGGCGACCGCTGGCATCGGTACGCCATCAGCCGGCTCTGGCCCCGGCTGCTGGACTACCCCGAGCAGGGGTACGGCGGACGGACCGCGTCGCGGCCACCCGCCCGTTACTGGACGCGCGGACCCCGGCCGCCGACCGGACCCTTCTACGTGGACCAGACGGCGTTCCACGGGGACGGGGCGGCGTTGGCGGCGTTGGCCCGCCTCGACGGCGACGCCGTGGCCGACCTGCTCGATCCGACCCTACTGCCGGAACTGCTGACCGAGCAGCGCCACGCCTCGCCGCGACCGCACCTGTGCTTCGCCCTGTACGCCCTGGCCCGCTGGCGTCAGCGGTAGACCCCGCCCGGCATCAGGATCAATGTGAGCGCTGTGGTTGTCACGATGGCGTTTTGACAACAATGGCGCTCACATCGAGCGTGATTGCCGGCCCGCGACGAGCGGGAGTCAGGTCTCGACTGTCAGTGGTCGGCGCGCAGCTCGGGCCCGTCGGACACGTCGGACACGTCGGACACGTCGGTGACGAAGGAACGCCAGGCGGCCGGGCCGAAGGTCAGCGTCGGCCCGGACCGGTCCTTGGAATCGCGGACCAGGATCCGACCGGGCAGGTTGTCGGCGACCTCGACGCAGTCGCCGCCCTGGCCGTTGCTGCGGCGGGACGTGCGCCAGCGGGGGGTGTCGGTCAGTTCCATGCCTCTGCGGCCTCCGTGATCAGATCGAGGGACGGCTGTCGCGGCAGAGCGTAACCCCGGACGCCTTCCCAGAGTTCTTCGAGCATCGCGACCTGGTCGGAGTCCTCGATCACCTGGCCGCCCATCGGCCCGTCCAGGAAGGCGACGTTGCGGCCCTCGACGGTGGCGATCGCCAGCGGCCCGTTGAGGCCGGGGTAGGCACCGACCGTGGACGGCACCACCGCCACCTCGACGGTCGGTCCGGCGCACGCTTTGACGATCGCCTGGAGCTGGTCGCGCATCACCTCCGGGCCGCCGACCGGCCGGCGTAACACTGCCTCGTCGATCACCGCGAACAGCCGGCACGGCATGTCGGAGCGGTGCAGCACACCGGCCCGGCCCAGCCGGGCGTCGACGGCGGCCTCGATGTCGGCGACCCGGGTGCCGGCGTAGGTCAGGATGGCCCGGGCGTACTCCTCGGTCTGCAGCAGACCGGGCACGAACAATGGCTGGAACGAGCGGACCATCGTCGCGTTGCTCTCGTGTTCCAGCCAGGAGCGGACCCAGATCGGCTTGCCGAGGTTGGCCCGCGCCTCGGCGGCCAGCTCCTGGAACATGTCGCCCCCGTCGAACAGGGCGTCCAGGTGCCGCGCGGTGTCCGGCTTGGGGATGGCCCGGTTGGTCTCGAACTTCGCGATCAAGGACGACGATACGTTGATCCGATCGGCCAGCTGGTCTTGTGTCATGCCCGAATGGTTACGAATGAATTTCAGGATTCGCGCCACGCCACCGTAGGTGCTCATGGTTACAGGTCCTTCCTTCGCGGGTGTGGAGACGTTCAAGTTCGTTGCCGCCAATCAACCTTCCACAGGACCGCTGCGGAGTCCAGGGTGGATCGGGAAGCGAATGTGATTGCCTATCCACGAGGGAGGATCACCGTGCTCAGAAACGACGGGATCGGCGGTACGCCCCGCCTCGCCCGATACACCTCGTTTGGCGGCAGGTCGCGGTCGTCGGAGCCGACCCCCAACCGGCCGCCGCTGCCTCGCCGTACCCCTGGCACAACCGACATCAACCAGGACCGACGTTTCCGGCTGGCCGCCGCCCGAGGGGTCACCCCGGCACCGCCCGAGGCCCGCACCGGCGGCCCGCACAGCCCGTCGACGGCGCGGACGATCGCGCAGGCACGCGACGACGCCACGCTGCACCTGCCGAGTCGGATCGGTGAATGTCGGCGATGCGACGTGGCGGCACCCTGCCGACCGTTTCTGCGCGCGCTGGCGATCTTGGACCGCTGGGATGGCGTCACGGCGCGACGAATCCGAGCCGTGCTCCACCTGTCCGGCCTGTCTTCACCTGAGCCGCTGATGGAATACGGCCTCGGGGACGACGCGGAAGACGAGACGGATGGCGACCCCGATGCCGTCTGAGGAACCGCTGCGCGTCGGCGAGACGCTGCATCTCGGCAAAGCCGACTGGGTGTACGGCGA
Source organism: Solwaraspora sp. WMMD406 (assembly GCF_029626025.1). Taxonomy (NCBI): domain Bacteria; kingdom Bacillati; phylum Actinomycetota; class Actinomycetes; order Micromonosporales; family Micromonosporaceae; genus Solwaraspora; species Solwaraspora sp. WMMD406. The sequence continues at coordinate 3,639,108 of NZ_JARUBF010000001.1, read as the reverse complement.
CCGCGCCATGCGCGTACGGGTTTCCGACATCCGGTACGGCCACGACGACCCGCACTCCCCCGTGATCGGCATCCTGGCGACCGTCGTCGGCGCGGGCCGCGACGGCCGGATGGTGTCGATCGCCGTCTACAAGTCCGCCCTCACCCACACCGGAGTCCGGGAAGCCCAGCGCCGCCATGCCAACGGCGTCGACCCCGAACTGTAACCCGGCTATCGGGTCTCCACCGGCACCCGCGCTCGCCGTACGCCGGTTGGCCACGCTGCAACTTCCCAGCTCACGGTTGACCCGCCACGCCTTCAGCGAGTCCACGTGCCAGCGACGGCACCGCCACCCCATCACGATTTTTGACCTCACCGAGGTGAGGCTTATCCACGTTATTCTCGCGGGTGACGTGGATAAGCCTCACCTCGGTGAGGCCAGATCACATACTCGCGGGCACCCAACAACGAATACCGTCATCGATGTCATTCTCCGCAGTCGAACGCCGCCGGACAGCGAAAACGACTGCCCCGAAATCCACGAGACGTCTCAACGAAGGGCAACACCCCGAGAGCTGCGACCATGCTCAACCCCAGGGTCCGTGTAAGCGCATGGGCGCCTCAATGAAGGGCAGCTCCCAAGAGGGCTGCAACAGGGGCGCAGCAGCAGCCAGCCGGCGCGGACGTGCTCGCCTCAATGAAGGGCAGCTCCCGAGAGAGCTGCGACCATCGACGCACATCTACAGTGGTGCAGGGCTGCCGGGCCTCAATGAAGGGCAGCTCCCGAGAGAGCTGCGACGACCCAGCAGTACCAGCGGCCGTCTGACCCCTGGCCTCAATGAAGGGCAGCTCCCGAGAGAGCTGCGACCACCTGCCGCCACCGGACACCCACCCATGGCGGGGCGAACACGCCTCAATGAAGGGCAGCTCCCGAGAGAGCTGCGACCACGCACCCGCCCGCGTCGCTGCCGTCGTTGCATGGCCAGCCTCAATGAAGGGCAGCTCCCGAAAGAGCTGCGACCACGGCGCCACCTCACCCTGCTGACCCAACAGCTGGCCTCAATGAAGGGCAGCTCCCGAGAGAGCTGCGACCACCCGGACCACGCCGAGCGTCAGGTCCATTGCGTCGAGCCTCAATGAAGGGCAGCTCCCGAGAGAGCTGCGACACACCCCGCCCCCGGCTGACGGTCTGCCGGCGGCCGGGCCTCAATGAAGGGCAGCTCCCGAGAGAGCTGCGACGAAGTTGACGGCCCCGTTCTCCACCGTCGGCTTGCGCCTCAATGAAGGGCAGCTCCCGAGAGAGCTGCGACACTTCAGTTCGGGTATCTCCAACACGACCAAGACAAGCCTCAATGAAGGGCAGCTCCCGAGAGAGCTGCGACTGGTACCCGCGTTCAGGTGCGACAGGAGGGAGACCGGCCTCAATGAAGGGCAGCTCCCGAGAGAGCTGCGACCTCGCCGCGCTGCCCGGCGGTGGCGTCGATCTGCTCGACGCCTCAATGAAGGGCAGCTCCCGAGAGAGCTGCGACAGACCGGGGCTGCCACGCCGATGCACGGCAGCGCCAGCACGCCTCAATGAAGGGCAGCTCCCGAGAGAGCTGCGACACTCATCCGACCCACCGCCCGCCGGCTGTTCGGTGCGGCCTCAATGAAGGGCAGCTCCCGAGAGAGCTGCGACATGTCGTGGCCACCACTGAAACGCCGCATGTCTCGCCTCAATGAAGGGCAGCTCCCGAGAGAGCTGCGACATGAACTCGAAGAACTCGCGCAGGGTCTCGCCCCGCCTCAATGAAGGGCAGCTCCCGAGAGAGCTGCGACCGGGCGTCCGTCGGTCCGGGTGACCTGGTCATGCCTCAATGAAGGGCAGCTCCCGAGAGAGCTGCGACTCACCCGGATCTCCGCCAGACTCGGCGCGGCGTGCGCCTCAATGAAGGGCAGCTCCCGAGAGAGCTGCGACTCCCGGTGCTGGAAGCCACCTGATCACCGCCGAATGCCTCAATGAAGGGCAGCTCCCGAGAGAGCTGCGACAGACGCTGACCACCCCGACGGGCGGCGGGCTGACGCCTCAATGAAGGGCAGCTCCCGAGAGAGCTGCGACTTGAACAGTCGAACAGATTCTCGACTGTTGCTGTAGCCTCAATGAAGGGCAGCTCCCGAGAGAGCTGCGACCGAGTTCTAATCATCGCGCCGGTACGTGTGTTGATGCCTCAATGAAGGGCAGCTCCCGAGAGAGCTGCGACGGCCAGACCAGCTCGGCGCAGTTCGAGTGGGAGACGCCTCAATGAAGGGCAGCTCCCGAGAGAGCTGCGACGTGGCTCTCGTCTTCGCAGACGCACAGCGGTTCGCGTCGGAGCCTCAATGAAGGGCAGCTCCCGAGAGAGCTGCGACTTCATGATCCGTCTCCTGTCTCGATGGTGATCTTGCCTCAATGAAGGGCAGCTCCCGAGAGAGCTGCGACTTATGATAGTGGGGCAGAAGTACGTTCTGGTGTGGTAGGCCTCAATGAAGGGCAGCTCCCGAGAGAGCTGCGACTCAACAGCACGTCCGGCCACCACCGGTACAGGTGGGAGCCTCAATGAAGGGCAGCTCCCGAGAGAGCTGCGACCTCACGCAGAGTCACGCCCTTGACAGCCCGACTAAGGCCTCAATGAAGGGCAGCTCCCGAGAGAGCTGCGACCGTCCTGCCGCCGACCGAGGACCGGCGGCAATTCGCCTCAATGAAGGGCAGCTCCCGAGAGAGCTGCGACCGTCTAGTAGCACGGGCGAGGTGTGTTGCTGGATGCCTCAATGAAGGGCAGCTCCCGAGAGAGCTGCGACCGGAGTTCATGCGCCGGCGCGGCGACGACGAGATGCCTCAATGAAGGGCAGCTCCCGAGAGAGCTGCGACTCCGGTTCGCCGGCGCGGCCGACGACTGGCTGCCCCAGCCTCAATGAAGGGCAGCTCCCGAGAGAGCTGCGACCTGCCTTGACTCGTCCCTTTTCATCAAAATCCGATTCATGCCTCAATGAAGGGCAGCTCCCGAGAGAGCTGCGACGTACCACGCCTTCGCCCGACCGGTCGGGTCTCGTCCTGGCCTCAATGAAGGGCAGCTCCCGAGAGAGCTGCGACGACCCCGTCCAAATGGAAGGCGTCAACCAGAATCGCCTCAATGAAGGGCAGCTCCCGAGAGAGCTGCGACTGCGTGTTTTCGGTGTGTGGTGGGGTGGAATCAAGCCTCAATGAAGGGCAGCTCCCGAGAGAGCTGCGACCGGTGACCGGTGGCACCATGGACGATCCGAGCGTGCAGCCTCAATGAAGGGCAGCTCCCGAGAGAGCTGCGACACGTGGGGGCCGGCTGCTCCGACCGACGATGACGTGCCTCAATGAAGGGCAGCTCCCGAGAGAGCTGCGACAGCACGGCGCGAGTCTCGACGACGCAAACCGAAAGCCTCAATGAAGGGCAGCTCCCGAGAGAGCTGCGACTCGGCCCGCACGCCGGCCCCATCGTCATGTCCGGGTGCCTCAATGAAGGGCAGCTCCCGAGAGAGCTGCGACTGGATGGAGTGGTGATGTCGGCTATCGACGTGATGCGCCTCAATGAAGGGCAGCTCCCGAGAGAGCTGCGACTCACCTCTGACACGCTCCATAATGTCTAGCCACTCAGCCTCAATGAAGGGCAGCTCCCGAGAGAGCTGCGACAGGGTCCAAATCTTACCCCTCCTGACCTGCGGCGGAACAACCGGCCCGCGAGAGGTCCGCCGACAGAGGGTTCCCCGACCGCCCAAAAGCCGCGACCGTCCACTATAGAGCAGCATCTGAGCAGGCAAAACAGCTCCGCGAGAGGTCCACGCTCACGGCCGTCACGACGGACCTCTCGCGGAGGTGGCACCGACAGGACGGACGGCGGGACTACAGGATCGCCGGACCGTGCCCGGTGATCGGGCGACCCTGGCCGATCACATCAAGCGATCGGCTGGCACGCTCCCGAAGCGTACCCAGGTCACAGAACAGGATCGAATCCGTACCCTGGTTGATCATGTCGGTGAGCGCGTCCCGCAGCCGCAGGATCTTCGCCGGACGGGCGTCAACGACGAACACGCTGTACTGGACGCGGTCGCCGTACGATTCGAGCTTCTTGGCGACCTTTGTCCGCCGTACGTCGTCGGAGACGTCGTACGCGATCAAGTAGCGCCGTACGTCGTCCAGGCTCATCGGATCTTGATCCCCTCGTACCGGGGCTGCGTCCCGTCGATCACGCCGAGCACCAGGCGCGCCTGGATCTCCATCGCGCGTCGCCAGGTCACCTCGTAGCCGAAGATCGGATGCCGGAAGGTGCTGGTGATCCGGCGTTCGTAGCCGGCGATGAGCGCCTTGCGCCCGTTCGCGCTGATCCGGGTGGTGCCCAGCACAGTGGAGAAGTCGCGGGCGCGGATCTCGCCGTTGTTGAACGCGGTGATGACGACCGAGTCGGCGACCACCGCCCGGAACTCCTCGACCAGGTCGAGCGCCAGCGCCGGCTTGTTGCGGCCGGAGCTGTGCAGGAACCCGGCGTGCGGGTCGAGCCCGCAGGCGACGACCGCCCGGAGGGCGTCGGCGGTCAGCAGCCCGTAGCAGAGGTTCAACGCTGCGTTGATCGGGTCGCGGGCCGGGCGTCGGGTCCGTACGGAGAAGGAAAGCTGCTCGGTGTCGACGACCTTCGGCCGGAACATGGTCAGGAACCGGTCGAAGTAGCTGGCGGCGGCCTCGCCTTCGATGCCGAACAGGTCAGCCAACGACGGCGCGTCGAGGGTTTGCCGTTGCAGCTCACGCAGGCGGGCCACCGTGTCCGGGGCGTCGCCGAGCCGGCGCAGCAACGTCGCCTGGTTGGCGATCTTCGCGGTGACGAACTGCCGGGCCAGGTCGATGCGCCCGTTGTGGGAGGCGACGTGTTGCAACAGTCGCGGGCTGCCGTTGGGTCCTTGGGCTGCCCTGGCCCATCCGGTGACCCGGCCGCTGCTGGTGCACCACACCACCGACAGGCTGCGCCACAGCACTTCCCGGATGAGGCCGCTGGACAGGTCGACGTTGCCGTGCACCACCAAGCCTTGCACCCGTTCGATCGGAAACGACCCGATCTTCTCGCCGCTCTTGCTGACCTCGATCCGGCCACGCTCGACGTACGCCCGCGACCCTGGCGTGGTCAGGTGCAGCACCTGGGTGTCCGGGTCGGCGACGACGATCCGGCGGGTCACCGGCGTGAGCGGACGTTCGTCGGGCAGGCAGACGCTGATGTGCGAGCAGCGGGAGCACCGCCGGTCGTCTTCCAGCGGCGGCGGGGCCTGCTCGGCGTCGAGCGTACGCGCGGTGGCCGCCACCATCTCCCGGGCGGCGGCGACATCCGCCGGCGACAGGGTGATGTCGACCCGTACCCGATGGTTGGTGAAGTAGACGGCCTGCCCGGCCACCGGGTAGCCCATGTCGGCCAGCGCCCGAGCCTGGAGGGCGACCTGGATCCGCATCGGTTCGGTGACTTCCGGCCTTCGGCGCACCGGGGTGGCCTTGTGTTCGACGACGGTCATCGCGGCGTCGTCGTCGAGTTCGACGGTGTCGCAGCGCCCGTACACGCCGAGCTCGTGGCTGACGACGTCGACGGCCCGGTAGCGTCGCGACCGCGACCCGGTCGGGTCGTCGGCCGGGGTGTGGGCTTGGACGCCGACCTGCACCTGGTGGGTGTCGGTCGACTCGCCGGCTGCTTCCAGCCAGGCCCGGCGAGGGCAGAACGCCTGGTGCGCCACCAGGCTAATCGGGAGCAGTTCCGGCGTCGTCATCGTCAGCGTCTCACGACGAGTGGCCGCTCGGTCTTGATGAGCTCGCCGCGCATGGCCCGGCGTTCGGGGGCGCTGTCGCTGCCGAAGCGCTGCACCGGGAACCGGACGACGGAGGTGACACCTCGGGCCGCCAGCCACCCTCGGGCGGGTTCACCGTCGACCGGTGTGCTGCCCGACGGCATCCCGAGCGCCTTGGGTGACAGCCCGGCCGCCGCGAACCTGGTGAGCTGTCCGCTGGCGAGGACCGTCCGGTGCCGGGCCGTGCGCCACCGCCCGGTCCACACGGGTACGCAGAACCAGCCGCCGGTGGCCCGTCCAAGGTGGATGCTGGCGGTGGCGGTGGCGTTGACGCGCTGGGCGATGGGGAACTGCGAGATGCCCCAGAGCGCGCACCAGGCGAGGGCGTTGTCGGTCGGGCCGGGGGCGGCGAAGCCGGTCGGCGTACGGCTGGCGGGTTGGTCTTTGCCGATTTCGTCGCGGACCCGGCGGCCGGTCAGGCCGTCGGCGATCTCGTCGGCGGTACGGGCGGCGACCGCTGCGGCGAGTGGCCGGAGCCGGTTGCCGACGAATTCGGAGCCCTGGTTGCGGGGCTGCATCTCCAGCCGGCTGGCACCGTCGTCCTGCAGCCGGTCGCCTTTGCCGTTGCGGCTCCAGTAGGCCGGTTCGCCGAGTGCGGCGATCAGCCGCAGGTCGAGCAGCGCCCGCGCCTGGGTGAGCTGGTCGAGGACGGCGTGCCGCCGGTCCTGCAGTGATCGCCAGCCGTCGTCGGTGGTGATGACGCTGATCCGGGGGCTCATCAGGGCTCGGGGCTCGCCGTCGCGCAGTTGCCGGCTGGGCCAGGCGTCCGGGTCGTCGTGGCGGGCGGCGTGCCGGCGGACGATGTCGCCGATCGTCTCCGGGGTGGCCTGCGGGGCGCTGAGCACCGGACGGCGGTTCATGCCGGGCGTCCAGGAGAGCCGGACGTCGTCGAGGCCGGCGTCTTCGGCGATGGCCGCGAGCCCGTACAGCGCCATGTGCGACAACATCGTGTACGGGTCGGCGTGCGGCAGTACGAAGTCGGTCACGATCCCTCCGCGGATACCTGCCCGTCGGCGGCGCGGAGCAGCGCTTCCAGGTAGGCGCAGCCCCACACCCCCCACCGGCGATGGGTGCGTTCGATCAGTTCGTCCCACCGGCCTTCGTCGAACAGGTCGACGGCGGTGGCGTTGACGGCGGTAGCGTCAATGGCGGTGGTGTCGACAGTGCCGACGAGCTGCCCGGCGGTGTGGGGGAAGCCGTGCCGGCCGTGTCCGTGGCTGGTGCCGACCAGCCGGGCGATCAGCTCTCGGTTGGCATCGTCCTGGGTGGACAGGTTCGGCCAGGCCCGGACGACGGAGAGTTGCTCGTGGCGCCATCCGGTCGGCAGCCGGGACTCCTTCAGCAGCTTCCGGTCCCGTCGTGCGTCCCGTACTTTGCTCTTGGCCAGCAGCTCGGTCGGGTCGGCGGCGAGCCGCTTTTGGAAGCGTTCATCCGATTTACCGTCGTCGTGGTGCAGGCCGGCCAGCCTCAGCACCGCCACCAGTTCGGCGGGAAGGCCGAGCCGGTCGCCGACCGTTTCGGCGCGTTCGGCGACGGCGTCGGCGTGCTGGCTCAGCAGCACCTTCCGGCGGCGCGGGGTCCACGTCTGGCGCAACTCGTCGTCGACGGTGGCCTTGCGCAGGTCGACGACGATCAGCCGGGCGAGTTCCGGCTTGCCGTCATCGGAATCCTGCCAGTGCGGGATCACCTGAGCCCCGGCCCGTTCGGTCTCCGGCCGGTCGAGCAGGGCGGCCGCCGCGATCACCATCGGGCGCGGCGTCAGCTCGTCGCGGTGCATCCGCAGCAGCTGGGCGACCTCCTCCGGGTCGGGTTCCACGGCACCATGGCTCTCCGGGTCGTCCTGGTCGACGATGGTGGCGGCGACGGCGTCGAGGAACCGGCGGTGCGCGGCGGTGTCGCGTTCGATCCGGAGCACGATGTCGCCGGGTTTCGGGTCGGCGAGGGCGTCGAGCACGTCGTCGACGCGTTCGGTGCCGGCCGGGTCGACGACGCCGGAGGTGAACAGCTCGGTCGTGTCGTCGATGACCAGCTGATCACCAGGGCGGATCCGCTCTCCGGCGGTCAACGGGCGCGGCGCGGACTCTCCGGGCCGGACCAGTATCGGCGTGGGCGGCGGGTCCCGGCGGGCCCTGACAGCTGCCGTAGCGATGTCGTCGATCCGCCTGCTGATCTCCGGCGACTGCCGGATCGACACCGGAAAGACCTCGTGCGGGCGGGGCGGCAGGGCTTCGATCAGCCGTACGGCGTCTGAGGTGTCGGCTGGCAGCGCCCGTCGCACGACGATGCCGAACTCGTGGTCGGCTGCGTCGAGGTCGTCGGAGAGCCACAGGTCGAGGTCGTCCGGCGCGGCGGCGAGGTCGTCGCTGGTCCGAGCAAGGTGCCACGCCTGGGCCAACTCCAGCCGTTGCAGCAGGTCGCGACGCAGCGCCGGGGCCGGCGGCCGTGGGTCGCGCAACGCCCACGGGGCGAGGCCCGCCGGGTCGGCGGCCCGCCCGGCCAGCCAGGTGAGGGCGGCCGCCAGGTCGTCCCGCTGGTACGGCCCGGACTGGGCCGCGTCGGGCAGCTCGCCGGCCGGCACCACGACGCTGACCTCGGTGGCGGGACGGACGCCGAGCCGGTTGACCCGGCCGGCCCGCTGGGCGAGCGCCCCACCGGGAGCGAGCTCGGTCACGGCGGCCGCCAGATCAAGGTCGACACCGACTTCGAGGCTCTGCGTACTGACCAGGACGTCGACCGTCGGGTCACCGCCGAGGCTGAGCAGGTTCGACGCCGGCGGCCGCAGCCGATCCACGTCGTACGGCCGCAGCCGCCCACAGATCAGCTCGACCTTGAGGTCACGCGCCCGCAGTTCGGCGGCGACGGCGGCGGCGACCGCGACGGTGTTGACGAAACAGCCGACCGTCGCGCCGTGCGCCTCGCGCAGCCGTACCGCCTCGTCGGCGAGCGCCGCGACGCCCGCCTTGGCGGCCGGGCCGCTGCGCGGGATCGGCCAGGTCGGGACCGGCAGCAGGGTGACCGGCTTCGGGGTGGTCAGCCGCTGCCGCAGCGGCGCGTCCACGGCCAGATCGTCGGCTTCGACGCCGACCGCGACCCCGGCGTCGGCGTGCGGCGTGGCGGTGGTCTCGACGACCTGCAGCACCGGTACGCCGAGCTGCTCGTCGGCGACGACGGCCAGCTCGGCGACCCGGCGGGCGGTGGTCACCAGCTGCCGGGACAGGTGCGCCTCGTCGACGACGGCGACGGTGTCGTAGGCGAGCAGTCCGGCTTCGCGCGGCCGGGCCTGTGCCCGCGACCCGTAGCCGGCGAGCAGCAGCCGCGAACCCCACATGTCCGGGGTGGCGCAGAGCACGGCGGCACCAACCGGCTCGTCCAGCCAGGACCGTGACGGTGGTGCGCCGCCGCGCAGCAACGCCACCGTCAGCGGACTCGCGGTCGGATCCACCTGCCCGGTACGCAGGCCGCCGAGTGCGGCGGCGACCCGAGCCAGCACGGTCCGGTCGTCTCGGGCGGCCGCCAGCAGGTCGGCGATCGTCGTCGCGTGGCGGTGCTGGTCGTCGACGAGGGCCCGGCGGTCGACGACGAGGGCGAGCCGGCGCGGCACCCGTACGGGGTGGCCGGCGGCCATCATCGCCACGGCGAACACGTGTACGTCGATGACGCTGGTCTTGCCGGCGCCGGTCGGCGCGACCAGCTGGTCCGGCCAGCGGCCGGTGGCCAGCAGGTGGTCGAGCAGCCGCTCCTGCCAGCGGAACGGCTGCTGTCCGGCGCGGACGGCGGCGAAGAAGGCGCCGAAGTCGGCGCGGCCGACGCTCACCGGGCCAGCCGGCGGGCGATGGCCTCCGGCAGGTCCCGGGGCACGAGTAGGCCGCCGCCGAGGTGGCGGCTCTGTCCGATGGCGGCGATCGTCCGAGGGCCGGTCAGGTTGCCGAGGTTGAGCACCGCCCGGTACGGCTGGATGATCGTGTCACTGTGGACCTTGTGGACGTACCGGCCGACGTCGCCGTCCATCACCCGTACCGCTGATTCGACCCGGACCCCGCGCTCGGCTGCCGCCCGCGCCAACGCCTGATAGCGCGCTTCGCCCCGTTCCGGCACCGACTCGAACTCGTCGCGCCAGACCAGCGCGACCGACAACGCGGCGGCGTCGGCCAGCGTCCAGTTCCGGACGTGTCCGCGTGGCGGCCGACTGTCGGGTACGGCGACCGGGTCGGTCTGCCACCACCGCTGGGTGCCGGCGGCCGGCTCCGGCCAGAACTCGTCGGCCGCGACCTCGACCGGCGGGTCGAGGGTGAACGGGCCGGCGGCGACCTTGACCTGCCGCAGGTGGTGTGCCGCCATCCGGATCAGGGTCAGGTCGATGTCGTCGGCGTCGCGGGGCAGCAGCAGCGCCATCGCGGTGCCGCCGACGTGCGGCGCGTTCGGGCCGACGAACTGGATCGCGCAGCGGTTGACCGGTTGTCGCGCGTCGTCCGCGTAGGTACCGGTGAGGATCGCGGGCGCGCCGTCGCCGACGAGCGAGATCAACGCCCGGTGTACGGCGACCGCGTACCGCACCCGCAGCTGCGGCGGGACCGGCTCACGCATGCGGAACAGCAGCACCGACGTCCACGGCGTCAGCGGAGGCGGCGAGGTTCGCGGGGTGTAGCGGCCGAGTTCGACGCCGGCGGTCACGGTCGGCGGCGCGACCGTCTTCTCGCTGGAGCGGTGCGCGTCGGATTTCACCGGCGGCACGGCCGTCGTCTCCCGGTGCGCGGCTTCGAGGGCGTCGGACCGGCCGGCGGTCGCCACCGCCAGGTCGAGGCCGTCGCCGGTGAACAGGTCCGCGTCGGGGTCGAGCCGGTGCGTCGGCTCGGCGTCGGCGACGACGAGCCGTACCGGCGACTCGGTCGTGCCGAGGTAGGGCACCTCGGGGCAGAGCGCGGTCAACGCGGCGGCCACCGGCTCCGGTGGCGGCTGCTCCCACGTCCACGCGTACCGTCCGGTCACCGCGACACCGGTCACCGCCGGCTTGCCGACCAGCTTCTCCGCCAGCGGGCCGCGACCTTCCTTGACGATCAAACCCTCCTGCCGGTACGCCGTCGCCGCGCCGCCGCCGTTGGGGAGGGTCTGCGGCACGGCGATGCCGTCCGGCGGGTTGGCCTCCAGCCAGCGCAGCGCCTCCCGGTCGGTGTCGCACGGCTGGAGACTGTCGCCGTCGGCGACCGCTCGCACCCCTTGGGCGGCAGCGCAGAGCAGGGCGGCGTGCAGCCGGGCCGGCGACGGCAGCGGGTCGAGCTCACCGCTGCCGACGTGCCCCTTGTAGACGCCGAGGACCGGTTCGGCGACGATCGCGAAGCTCACGCGTCGTCACCCGTTTCGAGCGCGCCGGAGACGATGTCCGGGTTGCCGACGACCCGCATCGCCAGGCCCGACCAGGTGACGTCGGCGACCTTCTCAGCGTGCGCGAGGGCCTCGCCGAGCAGCAGGTCGGCGGCGTCGATGCTCAGCGGCTCGACGTCGGCGAACGACCCGCCGCGCTGGTCGAGCCGGACCTTCGGCTGCTCGGCTTCGACCAGGTCGCAGTTGGCCCGCAGGCACAGTTCGGCGTCGGAGCGGGCGAGCGCGTTGAGCGCCAACGCGGCCAGCAGCGCCCGGCAGGCGGCGTCGCCGTCGACGCCGGCCCCGAAGCGCATCTGCCGCAGCGTCGCGAACGACAACACGTGCGTACGGATGATGGTGTCGCAGGCGACGCCGGCCAGCTGGTCCAGGGTCGGCGGGATGCCACCGAGACCGAGCGCGGACGCCGACTCCGCGGTGCCGACCTTGATCGCGTTGGCAGTTTTGACGATCTTGCTGTACGTGCCGGGGCTCAACTCGGCCTGCTGCCGGGTCGCCGTCTCGGTCATCGTCTTCTTGTCGAGGTTGATCTGCATGCCGACCGGGTCGACCCGCGCGCCACCGCGCAACGCGGGCCGTGGCGCGCTCAACACGCCGGTGTCGTCCCGGCTCGCCGCGACGAAACCGACGATCTCCCCGACCAGGGCGCTACGCCAGCGGCCCTGCCGGCTGCGCCGGCTCGAATCCCAGCCGCCGAAGACCAGCGTGATCGGGCTGGTTTCCAGCAGCGCCCGCGCGTTGGCCGGGCTGGCGTCGCGCACCGCCCGGTACGCCGGAGTCTGCGTCGTCGGCACCCCGTCGATCGTGCCGGCGCGAATGTGACCGTCGAAGATCCTATGTGGCAGCGTAAGGTCGTAGTAGCGCTCGACCGCGCCGTCCCGCTCGTAGGTGACCTGCACGTGCGGCACCCGCGACAGCAGCGGATGTCCATCCTCGATGGCCTGAGCAAGGGCCTGCTCGGCGCGGTTGAGCTGGGATTGCTTGCTGTCGATGATCGCGGCGTAACGGCTCTCGTCACCGAGGAACCGCTGCTCGTACGCGTACACGGACCCCTTCCCGCGCTCGGGGGCGAACTTGGCCGGCGCGACCGACGTGTGCCGGCCACCGGCCGGCTCCAACGTGGTCGTCGACGTCAAACAGCTCGACCCGCCGGGCGACCCGGCGGCCAGCAACACATCAAGATCCAACGAACGCACTCAAATTCCCTTCATAGCTGTCACCTAAGTGACCTCGTAGCGTACGGCTCCACAGACGACGCTGCGCCTGCGGCGAGCAGCCTGGCGACTAAGAATGTACTTGGTAGCGTAGAGCGCTCAACCCGACCTCATCACCTAGTCTCAGCGCTGTGGTACGGTCGCCATCGTACAGTCCAACGTCGAAAGTCGAGGTACCGCCTGTGCGCCAGCAGCCCTTGATCTCTATCAACGGGTCGAACGTCGGAGTGTTCGTACAGACCACCCCGGCCGATGCCACCGCTCCGCAAGCGCCGGAGAGCCCGAACGCTGACGGCACTCACGTACGCCGTGCAGGTGAGCTGGTTTCGGTGCTGATCCCCGCGATGGCCGCCATCCGCAGCCTTGTCGGGCTCGGCAGATGACCGCGCACCAGGTGGCATGACGCCACCAGACACAGCCTGGCAGGTGCAGGTCGGGTTGCCGATCGCTCTGGAGTCGGCCAGACTGTAGACGCAGGTGGGGGTGCCCTTCATTAAGGCTTGGTCGCGCAATGCGCCCAACCTCTGAGCAGTTCGCTGCATCCCTTCCTGCACCTTCTCTCCTGCACCTTCTCCCCTTGACGTCACTCGGCCGACTCTTTGTTATGCGCTGGAGATGAAGGCTGCTGGGCGCGGGTGAGGACGTCTTCGGCGGTCAGTGGGCTGGCCGGGTGGTGGGTGAGGCAGAGCGGCGTACGGGTCTTGCGGAACGGTTGCCCCTCGACCGCGACGTAGAACTGTCCGCTGGTCAGCTGCGATATGTCCGGCACGTCACCGCCTTTGAAGCGGGCCATCTCGCGGGCCGCTTCGATGTGCACCGGAGCGTTGAGCAGCCCGAAGAACTGGGTCGCCGCGTTACCGGGGATCTGACTGTGCAGGCCCTTCGGTGCCTGGGTGGCGAAGACCAGGCCGAGGCCGTACTTACGGGCCTGGGAAGCGAGCATCAGTGTGCTGCGGGTGCAGGGCGTGATCGGCCCGGAGGGCGCGAGGGTCTGCGCCTCGTCCATCACCAGCAGACCGCCCAGCGGTCGGTCACCGGCCGGGTTCCGCTTGATCCAGGAGAACAGCGCCAGCTGCAGCTGGTTGACGAAGCCCTGCCGTTTCTCCTCGCCGTGCAGTCCGATGAAGCTGATCACGGAGACGCGGGCGCGTTTACCCGGAGCCGGGGTGAGCAGCGTTCCGGGGTCGGCAGACTCCCCCGTACCGCCGAACATCGGGTCGTTGATCCGCGCCGCCTCCAGGTTTTCGGCGAGGTCGGCGGCGATCGCTACCGCTCCGGTCAGCTCGCTCACCCCGTCCGGCAGATCGCGGAGCAGCGCGATCAGCCCGGTGAGGGTCGACGTGTCAGCGTGTCGGCCGTAGTGGCGCAGCGCCTGCCGCAGTACGGCCTGTCCACGCATCGCCTTGGCGGTGTTGGCGGCCACCTTGGCGCGCGGGGCCAGGGCGTCGACGGCGCTGTCCACTGCCTGGGTGAACTCGTCCGGATCGTCGTTGACGCCAGAAAAGTCGGGAAGCGGCTGGAACGTCAACGGTCGGCCACCCTCGCGGCCCGGCGTCCACACCACGACGTCGGTTGCGTCAAGGTAGTCGGCGGCGGCCCGCGCGTCGCCGTCACCCCACGCGGCCGGCTGCTCCGGCCACGGGTCGCCGAGCCGCGCCAGGTCGTTGTTGGGGTCCAGGACGATCGCGGATACGCCGAGCAGCGCGCACTCCTCGACCAGTCGCCGGATCAGGACGGTCTTGCCGGATCCGGAGCCGGCGTAGACGGCGATGTGCTTGCGCAGCGCGGCCAGTTCCACCCGTACGGGATCGCCGTTGTCGAAGTCGACGCCGACCCGCAGCCGCACCCCGGGTCCGTCGGCGGCCGGTTCGCGATCGGGTACGACGCCGGCCGGTTCAACGGTCGGTTGTTCGTCGGCGGCCGGTTCGCGGACGGCGTCGGCGAGCGCGGTCGACAACAAGGCGGTACGGGAGGCGGGACGCCGGTCCGCCAGCCAGGCCTGCAGTCCGTCCGGTTCCTCGGCGAGCAACGCGTGCAGCGCGACCAGGCTGCGCAGGTCGTCGTCAGTGACCGGCAGCGTCCGGCCACCGGCGGCGACGAAATCGTCCACCGCCTTGCGTACGGCAGGTGTTCGTGGCCACTCGTCGTTGCGCAGGATGAACAGTCGCCGGTTGGCGACCCCGTGGGCCAGCCCGGCGGCGACGCAGGCGTTGCGCAGCCGGGCCAGCTCGCCGTTGTAGTGCTGCGCGGCGATGGCCCGAAACGCCCAGTGGGCCTCGTCGCCGGTCGTGTCGTCGAGGGTGCGTCGCAGCCGGGCGTGCAGCACCGGCCGGCGGGCCGGGATGGTGTCCTGGTCGAAGTCGGTGTCCGCGCTTTCCCAGGTCCACGCGCGCAGCCCGGCGGCGAGCAGCTGCGGCACCTGGGTGTCCTCGTTGGCCGGGTCGAGCAGTCCGGCGGTGTCTGCCTTCGCGCGCAGTTCGGCGTACCGCTGATCGAGCCTGCCCAACGGCGAGCCGTCAGCTGTCGGTGTCGTCGGCGTACGTGTCGACGACGTCGGCTTCCCGGCAGTCGGCTTCCCGGCAGTCGGCTTCCCGGCAGTCGGCTTCCCGGCGGCGGCCGGAGTGAGCGTGGTGAGCGTGGTCATCTCGGTGACCTGGCCGTCGCGTACGCACGCGCGAATGTGCTTCTCGACGTTGATGAGCAGCTGCCGTGGGGTGAAATCCGGGGCGTCGGCGAACGCTTCGGGTCGCACCGGCCAACTCGGGTACGGCGGCACGAACCCGACGTCGGCATAGTGCGCCGCGAGTCGGCGTTCGACCAGGGTGCGGCCGAGGTCGGCGTCCGGGATCGATTCGAGCGGTGCGGTTTCCCGGAACCGGTCCTGGGCGGTGTCGACGGCGTGGCTCTTGATCAACGCCCAGGAAACGGGCAGCAACGACAGCACCGTCAGCGTCCGTTGGGTCAGCTCCCGTAGCTCCATCAGACCGCTGGCGACCTGGTCGATCGAGACCGCTGCCCGCCAGCCGTCCTCCTCCGCACCGGTGCTGGGCGGCCCGGATACGTGGCTGCGGTTGGCGACCTGCGCGATCAGGCCGTCGACCTGGTCGACCGCGATGACCGACGGGCCGGTCAGCGCCAGCAGGCGTGACACATCCGAGACGATCTCCTGCGGCAGCCGCCGGGCCGGCCGGATCCCCCAGGCGGCCCGTTCACCGGGCTCCGCCTCGTCGCCGGCGAGCAGCCACGAGTTGGCGACGTCTTGGGCTCGCGGGTCGATGCCGGCGAGCAGGGTCAGCGCGCGGGCGGTGTCCCGGCAGCCGATCCCGATCCGGCGGTGGGACCAGGTCAGGGCGGCCACGAACTCGTTGAGCCGGTCCACGGTCATCGGGGCCCGGCCGGTCACCGCCATCCGGGTCACCACGGACAGTTCGAGGCCGTCGGCGAGTCGGTGCAGGAACATCTGCAGCTGGGTGGTGCCGTCGTCGTCCACCGGCTGGTGCAGGCCGTCGACGATCGACACTGCGGCGCTGCGCCAGAAGGCGTTGGCGTCGAGCAGGTTGATCAGGAAGAAGTAGCCGCCGTCGAGCTGGGTCAGCTCGCGGACCCGGCTGAGCAGATGGGTCTTGCCCGCGCCGCGTTGGCCCTGCACGGCGACACCGATAGGGCTGGTGTCCCGGCTTTTCTTGGCCAGTGCCAGGCCGTCGAGGATGGTCCGGAGCACGTCCGTGTGCAGCCCGTCGACGTGGGACGCCGCCGGCCGCCAGACGTCGTTCATGGTCGGGGTGTAGCTGAACTGCAGATGGGTGAGTGCTTTCAGCGCCGCTTCGGTCATGATGCCGCCATGGTGATCATGTGCTTGGGCTGGTCACCGACCACGACGGCGGCGGCCCGGGTCCGTGCGTCGAGGGCCTTCTGGTTGGCTTCCGGCACGAGGGTGACACCGGGTCGGCGGTGCAGCCGGCGCAGGGCCGCGTCGACGTCGGCCGGGTCGAGGTCGACGACCAGGTCGCGCAGGTCGGCAAGGTTGACCAGGTCGCCGGTCCGGGGTGCGAGTTTGTGGTACGCCGCCCGTACCCGCTCCTCGACGGCAGGCTCGTCCAACGCCGGCCCGTCCAACGCCGGCCCGTCCAACGCCGGCTCGGCGCTTGTTGGCTCGGCAGCCGCCGACGCGGCGGGCACGGCCGGTAGGTCCTCGGCGACCGGCGCGTTCGAGGCGGTCACGAAGTCACCGAGGCTGAGCCCCCGGGCGGTGAGGAAACGATCCACCGTCAGCAGGAGTGCGTAGAGCGCGCCACCCATAGGCCCCGACCGTGGTGGCGGCGATCCGGCGGCGAATTCGGCGCGGCAACGATCCCGACCCGCCTCGGTCAGCCGCAGGACGAGCCGGCGAGGGGTGCCCCCGACCTTGATCAGTCTCAATTTTTCCAGCTTCTCGCGCGAACGCTTCTCCAGCTTGCAGCCATGCTCCTGGGCGAGCTTCACGTTCAGCGCTTCGCCGGCCTCGGTGAGGAGAATGAAGAGAGCGGCCGTCTCCACCGAGGTCAACTTCTCGTCCGACATGTCAGGGTCCTTTTCTGATACGGCGACGGGTGGCGAGGAACTGCTGCAGGAGCACGAGCACGTTGTCGATGTCGTCGAGCACCTGGGTGTTGGTGAAACGGAGTACGGCGTACCCGTTGATCTGGAGCATCACGTCGCGGTGCCGGTCCTCGGTGAACTTCGCCGGCGTACGGTGGTCGTCTCCGTCGATCTCGACGACGCACCGTTCCCGTTTCCACAGCAGGTCGACCCGGACGGGGTTGACCAGCGGACCCGGTCTGATGGTGTGGTTCCAGGCGCGGCCGGCCGCCCAGGTCCGGCGGGCCAAGGCGGCTTCGAGCACCACCTCGGCGCGACTGCTCGGATGCGGCCTGCCGACGACGTCCCTCGTCCGTCGGGTTCCGGCGCGCGGTTCACGACGCGGCCGGGCCACCGACGGAGGCTCCGTCGCACGCGGCTGGCTCTCGATGCCGTACGGCGAATCGCTGTCGATCCATACAGTCAGCCGACCGTGGTCGACCAGCCACTGCGCCGCCTGGGCCAGCGCCAGCGTGGCCGCCTCGTCAAGATGATCGGGCGGCCGTAGCACCAACGCGCACGCCGGCCGGCCGAAGCTGGCCGCGATGACCCGGGCCAGCCCGCGTGCCCGTACCTCCGGCGGATGCCGCCGGGTGTGGGCCGCCGACCCGGTGAGCGCGGCGGCCGCCAGGTCCGCGAGGAACGGGCCGGACTGGCCGGTCGCGGCGGCGTGGGCGACAGCGAGCCTGCGTACGGCGACCGGCGCGGCACCGGCAGACGTCGTGATCCCTTCGGCTCCGGGCAGCCAGGCGGGGAAAAGCTGGCCGGCGGTCGCCTCCAGCTCGTCGAGGACGGCGGCGACGGTCGCCTGCTGGCCCGACAACCCGGCGGTACGGTGAACGACGACCGCCGGAGCATCAGTTGCTGTCAATAATCCCTGTTCCCAGTCACTCACGCGTAGGTGCCTGATCCACACCACCTGACCAGTTGGGACCTGCGAGAGCGAATAGACCAACGACCCGCCTAACGTGAGAAGTCGGCACCCATAGTGGCGAAGCGGTGATCGGATCGGCAATCATCCGAACGTCGGTGTATCGCCGCCGCCTGGCACCAGCCGTGACCTGATCAAGGGGCGTCACGTCAGCCCACCGGCAGGATCGAATGAGCGGTGCGGATGATCGGCCGGCTTGGCGACCGCCGCTCAGCTTTGATCAACTTTCTCAGCGAACCCGCGTCGATTCCACCCTGGTGGCGGACCACATTTTCCGCCCGCGTACGGCACACTCGATCGTGGACGCCGATCTGTCACAGCTCTGACGTGCGAATTCGGCGGCCAACCCGGTCCGGTGTTTCATTTTGAAACATCGGCATGGGTGGTGGGTGTGTCGGACGAAAGGAAGGTGAAGCGATGCCGGTCACCGGACCGACTGTGGTGCGCCGTCAGCTGGGGCGACGACTGCGCCGACTGCGCGAGGAGGCGGCCCGCACCGAGCAGGAAGTGGAGCGGGCCAAGGTCTGTTCCCGTACGACGTTGTGGCGCATCGAGAACGGCAAGTTCCCGGTGAAGATGAACACGGTCCGGGGTCTGTGCTGGTTCTACGGTGCCGACCCGGAGACGACGGACGCGTTGACCCGCCTGGCCGCCGCGTGTGACGAGCACGGTTGGTGGGAGTCGCACGGTGACGCCGTACCGGATTGGTTTCAGCTCTATCTCGGCCTCGAAGCCGCCGCCACCGAGATCCATCTGTATGACCCTGAGCTGATCCACGGTCTACTCCAGACGCCGGACTACATGCGCGCCGTGTTCCGGGCGGCCGACCGGCAGGCATCCGAGCAGCAGATCGAGCGGCTGGTGTCGCTGCGGCTCGATCGGCAGATTTCCTACTACGACCGGGCCGATCCGGCGAGGATCGTCGCGGTCCTCGGTGCTGGCGCGTTGGCCCGTGAGGTCGGCGGCCCGGCGGTGATGGCCGAGCAACGCGCCCACCTGGCCAGCGTGGGTCGACGGGTCCGGGTGGAGATCCGCGTCCTGCCGTGGTCCGCCGGTGCCCACGCCGCGATGGTCAGCCCGTTCATTCTGCTCGACTTCGCCGACCCCGACGACCCCGACATCGCCTACGTCGAGTCCCATGTGGGCGCTCGCTACCTGGAGCGTCCGGACGAGTTGGCCGAGTACCGTCGAATTTTCCGCGAGGTCCGCGAGCAGTCGATCCCGATCGAGGAGCACCTGCGATGAAGCCCGACACCCCCTGGTTCACCTCCAGCCGCAGCGGCGGCAACGGCGGAGCGTGCGTCGAGGCCCGCCGGCACGCCGGCCACGCCGAGGTACGCGACAGCAAGGACCGCACCGGCCCCACCCTGACGTTCAGCACTTCCCAGTGGGGCACCTTCACCACCGCCCTGCAGTCCGGCACCCTCCCCCACTGACCCAACCCACGACGGTGGGGTCGCCTCGGGTACCCCGAGGCGACCCCACCGCCCCGTCCGCACTTAGACCGTGTGTCGTTTGGGGTTGTTGAAGTTCAAGGTCATTCGTTGACGTGGTGTGGATGACGTGGAGAAGTACTGCCCCGACGCGTTGTGGCACCTCGCGCGGCCGTTGCTGCCGCCGCACCCGGAAAGGCACCAGGGCGGCGGCCGGCGGCGGACCGATGACCGGGCGATGCTCGCGGCGATCCTGTACGTACTGGAGTCCGGCTGCTCGTGGCGCAAGCTGCCCGCCTCGTTCCCGGTCCACTGGCGCACCGCGCACCGCCGGTTCGCCGAATGGGTCGAGGCCGGGGTGATGACCGCCCTGCACCGGGCGACGCTCGATGTCCTCGGCGCGGCCGGGCGGATCGACTGGTCGAGGGTGAGTGTCGACAGCATGCACGTACGCGCGGTGAAAAGGGGGACCTGACCGGGCCCAGCCCGGTGGACCGGGGCAAGCCCGGCTCCAAGATCCACGCCATGAGCGACCGGGGCGGGTTGCCGCTGCACGTGGGCGTCTCCGCCGCGAACCTCAACGACCACCGGATGCTCGAGGACATGGTCGACGGCGTCACACCAGTGCGTCAACCGGTCGGCCGGCCGCGTCGACGACCGGCCAAACTCCACGGCGACAAGGGCTACGACTACCCCGAATGCCGCGACCTGCTGCGCGCACGCGGCATCGTCGCACGGATCGCGCGCAAGGGCGTCGAGTCGTCGAAGCGGCTGGGCCGGCACCGCTACGTCATCGAACGCTGCCTCGAGTGGATGACCCGGTTCCGACGGCTGGTCCGCCGCTACGACCGCAAGGCTTCCCACTACCTCGGATTCCTCCACCTGGCATGCGCTCTGATCTGCTACCGCCGCGCCGACCGACTCAACCTGTTGACCAGCAACAACCCCTACTGACACACGGTCTTAACGATTGACAGCTCTCAAGAGCCGCGACCGGCGTGGTCCTACCCACCCACGCCACCATCCCCCTGCCTTGATGAAGGGCAGCTCCCGAGAGAGCTGCGACAGGGCGAGTAGCGCCGGGTTGCACGGGTTGAGGGTCATGCCTCAATGAAGGGCAGCTCCCGAGAGAGCTGCGACGGCCGGTCGCCGTGGTGCCGCCCGCCACCCTCAAGCGGCCTCAATGAAGGGCAGCTCCCGAGAGAGCTGCGACCGCAGGAGTCCTGATGCCCCTGCCCCCGCGCAAGTGCCCGCCTCAATGAAGGGCAGCTCCCGAGAGAGCTGCGACCTGTCGGCGCTATCACGGTGTGCCAGCGGCCCGGGCCTCAATGAAGGGCAGCTCCCGAGAGAGCTGCGACAGCGCGCCCCGGTGGAGCGCTGAGACGGACCCCCGGAGGGGCCTCAATGAAGGGCAGCTCCCGAGAGAGCTGCGACTGGGTGCGGGCTGGTCGTGGTACGGGTTGAAGTCGGTCTGGCCTCAATGAAGGGCAGCTCCCGAGAGAGCTGCGACGGATGGAGCTGGACGTCAGCACTGCCGGCAACTCGCCTCAATGAAGGGCAGCTCCCGAGAGAGCTGCGACCGACCAGGTCGCCACCCACGCGTCGACATCCGACGCCCGGCCTCAATGAAGGGCAGCTCCCGAGAGAGCTGCGACGACCCTCGATCGGACACCCGGATCGCGGCTGAGCGGCCTCAATGAAGGGCAGCTCCCGAGAGAGCTGCGACGCCTCCGCGAGTGTCCCGACCCGACCCTCCAGGTAGGCCTCAATGAAGGGCAGCTCCCGAGAGAGCTGCGACTCCCGGCGAGCAGCGTGTCCACGTCGGCCCGGGGGTAGCCTCAATGAAGGGCAGCTCCCGAGAGAGCTGCGACGGCCCGCACTAGTTCGCCGGCGACCTCCTGCAGGCCTCAATGAAGGGCAGCTCCCGAGAGAGCTGCGACTTCGTCGCCGAGTGCGCATCACGTGGTGCACTCAACGACAGCCTCAATGAAGGGCAGCTCCCGAGAGAGCTGCGACGCGAGAAGATCGGCGGGCCCGTCGCTATGGTGCGGCCTCGCCTCAATGAAGGGCAGCTCCCGAGAGAGCTGCGACGCCTGATGCTGCTGCGTCTCGATCACCCAGCGCACCGGGCCTCAATGAAGGGCAGCTCCCGAGAGAGCTGCGACCGTTGGACCGGACCACCGCCCACGAACTCGCCCACCGGGCCTCAATGAAGGGCAGCTCCCGAGAGAGCTGCGACGTGACCGACACCTGCGCCAGCCGCAGATTCCGCTCGGCGCCTCAATGAAGGGCAGCTCCCGAGAGAGCTGCGACCCGTACCGAGGTTTGTGTACGACTGGCAGGACCAGCCTCAATGAAGGGCAGCTCCCGAGAGAGCTGCGACAACGCGCTGCGCCACCACCCCGCGCGGGTAGAGGTGCCTCAATGAAGGGCAGCTCCCGAGAGAGCTGCGACCTCCCACACCCCCGACGCCGGGGACTGCTCCCGCACCTCGCCTCAATGAAGGGCAGCTCCCGAGAGAGCTGCGACCTGCTGGTCGAGGTCGCCGAAGTCGACCGTCTTGGGGCCTCAATGAAGGGCAGCTCCCGAGAGAGCTGCGACGGACTCGTCCTCACCTCACGGCGACGCGGCTCCCAGGCCTCAATGAAGGGCAGCTCCCGAGAGAGCTGCGACACGAAGTACAGCGACGACGCGAACTGGGGCTACAGGCCTCAATGAAGGGCAGCTCCCGAGAGAGCTGCGACCCAGCACCGCCGGTACGCCGCGACCCTGCCGAACGCCGCCTCAATGAAGGGCAGCTCCCGAGAGAGCTGCGACATTTAATTACGATTCCAACATGATCGTAAAGTCAGCCTCAATGAAGGGCAGCTCCCGAGAGAGCTGCGACCGGGTCGACCGGAGCTGGTGTAGTGGTGCGGGAGATGCCTCAATGAAGGGCAGCTCCCGAGAGAGCTGCGACCGCCGCCACAGTGAGGGCATTCCGTGCGGCTGCGCCTCAATGAAGGGCAGCTCCCGAGAGAGCTGCGACGTTCGTATCCGATGTCGCGTACCTCGGCGACGGCGCCGAAGCCTCAATGAAGGGCAGCTCCCGAGAGAGCTGCGACCGGATATAACGAATATCGCTGGCGTTGCTGGCGTAAGCCTCAATGAAGGGCAGCTCCCGAGAGAGCTGCGACTGGCGTCGGTCACAGCTCGCACCCTTCGCATGGTTCGGTGCCTCAATGAAGGGCAGCTCCCGAGAGAGCTGCGACAGACGACCTCGGCCGCCGCCGATCCGATGTGAGGCCTCAATGAAGGGCAGCTCCCGAGAGAGCTGCGACAGACGACCTCGGCCGCCGCCGATCCGATGTGAGGCCTCAATGAAGGGCAGCTCCCGAGAGAGCTGCGACCACGGCCGGCGTGCTCGCCAACACCGACGCACGCGCCCAGCCTCAATGAAGGGCAGCTCCCGAGAGAGCTGCGACCGGCCGCGCCGTGGTGATCTCCTCCGGACACGACGAGCCTCAATGAAGGGCAGCTCCCGAGAGAGCTGCGACGTAGCGACCTGGCGCCGGCCGTGAAGCTGATCGACGAGCCTCAATGAAGGGCAGCTCCCGAGAGAGCTGCGACCTTGATCGCCGCATGGAGGCGACCCGATGGACACCGCCTCAATGAAGGGCAGCTCCCGAGAGAGCTGCGACGGTCTGCGCCAGCAGCGCCGGCGTCGACGCGGACGAGCCTCAATGAAGGGCAGCTCCCGAGAGAGCTGCGACGGGAGGTCCAGGGGTACGTCGTCGTCATGCCACTAGTGCCTCAATGAAGGGCAGCTCCCGAGAGAGCTGCGACCGGCGGCCGGCACCCACCATGCGCTGATCGTTCCGTAGCCTCAATGAAGGGCAGCTCCCGAGAGAGCTGCGACTTGGACATCTTGTGCGCGTCGAGCCCGAGCGACTCGCCTCAATGAAGGGCAGCTCCCGAGAGAGCTGCGACCGGTGTCGTCACCGCCGGGGCCGCGTTGGTCGCCGAGCCTCAATGAAGGGCAGCTCCCGAGAGAGCTGCGACTTGATACAACCTGCCGGTTGATTCGATGTTGGATAATCGGCCTCAATGAAGGGCAGCTCCCGAGAGAGCTGCGACCGGCGGCGGGCGCGGGTGAGCCGTCGGTCGCCGGTGGCGCCTCAATGAAGGGCAGCTCCCGAGAGAGCTGCGACGGTCCAGTGCCCCGCCGCCATCACCCACCGGCCAGGCCTCAATGAAGGGCAGCTCCCGAGAGAGCTGCGACCCGGTCGCGCCATCGTCCACCACCAGACTGATCACCTGGCCTCAATGAAGGGCAGCTCCCGAGAGAGCTGCGACTCCCTGCAGGTGCACCTGGGACCGTCGGAGCTGGGCCTCAATGAAGGGCAGCTCCCGAGAGAGCTGCGACCCCCTGACGGTCTGCTGCTCGGTTAGCAGGCGGGTGCCTCAATGAAGGGCAGCTCCCGAGAGAGCTGCGACCAGGACATCAACGCCGATGGCCTGATCGACATGAAGCCTCAATGAAGGGCAGCTCCCGAGAGAGCTGCGACTTCCGCCGGCGTCGGCCCCGGCGTACCGGCGATGCCTCAATGAAGGGCAGCTCCCGAGAGAGCTGCGACGCGAAGCACGGGCGCGGCAAGCGCTGGCGTGTCAGGCCTCAATGAAGGGCAGCTCCCGAGAGAGCTGCGACCGATCCGGCCACCCAGTTGGTGGCCAGGTTGCAGCCAGGCCTCAATGAAGGGCAGCTCCCGAGAGAGCTGCGACCGTCGCGCCAGGTGGCGGTCACCAGCGCGTCCGCCTCGCCTCAATGAAGGGCAGCTCCCGAGAGAGCTGCGACAACGGCACCATGCAGGACGCGATCGACGTCACCGGCGGGCCTCAATGAAGGGCAGCTCCCGAGAGAGCTGCGACAGGGTCCAAATCTTACCCCTCCTGACCTGCGGCGGAACAACCGCCCCGCGAGAGGTCCCCCGACAGAGGGCTCCCCGACCACCAAAAAGCCGCGATCGTCCACTATCGAACGGCATCTGAACAGGGAAAACAGCTCCGCGAGAGGTCCACGCTCACGGCCGTCACGACGGACCCCTCGCGGCGGGCAACGACAAGACGGACGAAGAGGCTACAAGATCGCCGGACCGTGCCCGGTGATCGGACGACCCTGACCGAACAAAGTCAAGCGACCGGCCGGCACGCTCCCGAAGCGTACCGAGGTCGCAGAAGAGGATCGAGTCCGTACCCTGGTTGATCATGTCGGTGAGCGCGGCCCGCGACCGCAGGACCTTCGCCGGACGGGCCCCATGCGAGCCAACGATCGCTATCGAGACACGACCGCCTGGGCCAGCGTCAGCTGACCACACAGCGGCTGGTCGCGCACGTCAAGCAGCGCCGGACGGCGTATTATGCGGGCATGAGTTCGGAGGCAGTCGGCAGGCACATGCCTACGGTGGTGACGCTCGACGACCTCACCGCGATGATGGCTGCGGACGAATCTCATCGATATGAGATCAGCCCCGAGGGAGCACTCTCGATCATGCCGCCGCCTGGGTACGCTCATGCGATCATCGCGACCCGGCTCACGGTGTGGCTTGCCTCCGCCGGTGTCCCGGCGGAGCGGATCGCCCAGGCGGTCGGACTGCGCATCCCAGGTCGCGGTGGCACGGTCGGTGGACGGATCCCCGACCCGGTCGTGTGGAGCAAGCCGCAGTCCGACGCCGTCTGGCTGCCGGTCGCAGACGTACTGCTCGTCGTCGAAATCATGTCGCCGGGTTCAGAAGGCATTGATCTGATCACCAAGCGTAATGAGTACGCGGCAGCCGGCATCCCGCAGTACTGGATCGTCGACCAGGATCCGGCCCAGACCGTCACCATGCATCGCCTGGCCGGTGATCGCTTCACGGTGCACGCGACGATGCCGCTTGCCTGGGTCCTCAACACCAGCCCGGACGAGCACGACCTCGGCTGACCGCTGACGAAGTCAACGCCGCCGACCAACGGGGCACCCTCACCACCGCCCTGCAGACCGGCGCTCTTCCCTGCTGACTCAACTCACCGGCTCAATTGGTACGGGTGACTCTGGAGGTCCAGAGTCACCCGCACCATCCTGCGCACACCTCAACGAAGGACAGCTCCCGAGAAAGCTGCGACCAACAGCCCCGACGACAATGCCGACCCTACCGGCATGCCTCAATGAAAGGGCGCAGCTCCCGAGAGAGCCGCGACCGGGTCAGCGTACCCTCGTGGCCGGCGGCGTACCCAGACCTCGGTCCAGGATCGAGTCCGTACTTGGTTGATCATGGCGCTTAGCGCGCCTAAAGCTGGCGTAGTCGCCTACCGTCCTCGAGTCCGGAGCTGGTCCTGGAGCCGTAGGTGCTCGGCGAACGCCTCCTGGCTGCCCAACGCGAGGTAGATCGCGTTGCGGTACGCGACCAAAGCCCACAGGTGCAGCTCGAAGTCGTCGATGTCGCCGAACGGCTCGGCCAGTGCCTTGCGTTGCCGCCGGTTGAGCACCCGCTCCGGGCGGTCGAGCAGATCACCGGTACGGCGCAGCGTGGCGAGGAAGGCGTCCACCGCCGCCTCGTAGCCGCCGCCAAGTGCGCTGAGCAGTCCGAACTCGAAGACGTGCAGCGCGGCCTCGGACTGCCAGTAACCAGGCGACGCGGCGTCCGGGCCGGGTACGATGTGGACGTTCATCGTGTGCCGGGCCTCGAACAGCAGCAGGATGCCACGGCCGCGTCGGCTCAACGGTGCGCTCCCGGTTGGCAGCCGCAGCGTACGGACCGGTTCACCGGACGACACGTCGAACGCCCCACGGAACGTCGGAAGCCGGCCCGTCGTCGGCTCAGGCATCAGGCAGGCGAAGCGGTGATACCGATACTCGTCCAGGCCGGCACCGCTCTGCTTGCGACCGGCAGCGGCCAGCAGGTCGAGCAGCGTGCTGGTGCTGGCCGGCTCACCGGGACGCAGCGCGAAGACCATCGCGTCCGACAGCGGCAGGGCGAGTGGGCAGCGCGCCAGGAACGCCCGGGTCGCCTCGGTTTCGGCCCGCCGGCCGGCGACCTCGTCGGCGGCGTCACGCCAGTCCCGGGCCACGCTGAGCCGGGCCGCGACGTCCCGGACGGCCGTGTCGGGGTCGGGATACCGCTGCTGTACGGCCAGCGGCAGCGGGTCGACCATGGTGAGCGGATCGCCGACGTCTGCAGTGTCGGAAGGTCTGCGATGGGCGGCGCAGTCAGCAGGGGTGTGCGGGTCACCGACGGCGGCGTGGCAGTCGCCGGCCCAGCTGGCCGACGGGTCCCACGCTCGCCGGCCGAACGCCATCGACGGCAGTCGTCCGGTGGCCAGGACCGCCTCGTACTGGGGTCGCGACCGCCCGAGGCGCAGCCCGTCGAGCGGCAGCACCGGTGCCAGCCGCGCGACGCCTTCGAGGATCGTGCAGTGCGGGCAGGCCGGCCCGGTCGGGTCGACGACCCGGTATCGGCGAGGATGATCGACGCCCGGCTGCTCCCACTGCACCCAGATCCGGCCGCCGGCTTCCAGGTTGAGATAGAGATAGGTTGACGCGTCCCGTTGTCGGGTGACCATCACCAGCTCATCGACAAACTCCCGCGTGGTGACGGTCCGCACCTCGTCGTCGGACATCCGGATCGCCTCTCGCGTCGGCTCCTCTGCGTACAGCCCGCAACCAGAAGCCCACATGCTATCGACGCCGACCAACCCAACCGGCCCGTCCTGTCCCGGTACGGCGTGGTCAGGTCGTGGACAGGGCGCGGCGGTGGAACACCAGCAGTGCCGCACCGAGCAGCCCGACCGCCATGGCGAGCAGCACCGCGACCTCGGTCGTCACGTCAGCGAGGCCGCGACCGGGGACCGTCACCGCCAGCAGGGCGTCCAACGCCCAGGCGTGCGGGGTGACGTAGCCGATCAGGTTCAGGGTCTCCCCCGCGACTTCCCGGGGCCAGAGGCAGCCGCCGAGCATGCCGAGGAAGATGCCGACCGGCGGGCCGATCGCCGGGGCCTGCGCGCCCGACCTGGCCAGGCTGCCGACCAGCATGGCGGCACCGGTGGCGACCAGGGCGAACGCGCCGACGACGACGGCGACGGCCAGCGGGTCCCCCCAGGACACGCCGAACAGCAGCGCGCTCACGACGATGATCAGGATCGCCTGGGTGATCGCCACGATGAACCGGCTCAGCGCCTCGCCGAGCAGGATCGCCGAACGGCGGACCGGGGCGCCGAGGCTGCGGCGGACCATGCCGAGGCGGCGGCTTTCCACCAGCGCGGCCGCGACCGCCATCGAGTTGACGAAGGTGAACAGGAGGACGTTGGCGGGTGCCGTGTAGGCGAAGCCGCGCGGCGTGGTGTCGCCGTCGTCGGCGGTCCGTACGGCCACCGACGCCGACTCCTGCCGTGCGGCCTCGACCAGCGCTTCGGCCTCCTGTGGGCTGGCACCGGCGGCTTCGGCGGCGCGCACCGCTTCCCGTACCGCCGAGATTTTGCCGACGGCGACGTCGAGCGCGCTGCGGGCGGCCATGCCGCTGCCGTTGGTCTGGGTGACGACCAGTTCCAGTTCGGATTCACCGGGGGTGATGACCAGGCCGGCGGCGAGCGCACCTTCTCGTACGTCGGCGCGTACCTGGGCCGGGTCGGCGATCCGCCGTACCTCCAGATCGGGTCGGGCGGTGAGCTCGCGCAGCACGGCGGCGGCGACCGGGTCGGAGTCTTGGGCGACCACCCCGACGGGGAGTTTTTCCTGCCCGGAGGCGCTGCCGCCGAGGGCCAGGCCGACGAAGGCGATCGTCACGAACGGCATGACGACCATGAAGAACAGGCCGACCCGGTCGCGTGACTGGCGCAGCAGGTTGGCGACGATCAGCGCCCGGACGGCCCGTGGCCGCGCCCTGACGGGCCGTGATCTCATCGGATGAGCCCTTTGCGGAAGCGGAGCACGGCCAGTGCCCCGGCGACGAACGCGATACCGGCCAGGACGGCGACCGGGGTCGCTACGGCGGTGACACCGTCGCTGGAGCCGGCCAGCCGGGCGAGCCCGGTGGAGGTCCAGCCGTTGGGGGTGACCATCGCCAGGCCCTGCAGCAGCTCCGGCAGGTCGTAGAGCGGCACGAGGCTGCCGCCGAGCAGCGCGAAGACGAACGCGATGCCGAGCACGAAGCCGTCGGCCTGCGAGTCGGTCCGGGCTCCGGCGGCGACCAGCATGACGATGGCGGTGGCGGCGAGCACGTGGGCGGTGCCGATAGCCAGCACACCGACCGGGTCGCCCCAGGTGGTGCCGAAGATCAGCACCGAAGACAGCCAGGTGGCGCAGAAGCTGGCCAGGGCGAGGAGGAAACCGACCAGGCCTTTGCCGAGGACGATCGCCGACGCCGGGATCGGCGCGGCCTGCAGGCGGCTGAGGGTGCCGAGTTGCCGGTCGGTGAGCAGGCTGCGGGCGCAGGTGCCGACGACGAAGAAGACGAACAGGGCCGCCATGCCGGAGCCGTAGTAGACGCCGAGGTCGACGGTGCCGCCGGAGACCGGGTCGCCGGCGAGGCTCAACGCCGGCCCGTCGGCGCCGTTCTCCTCGACGAACAGCTGCACCTCGTCGGCGGGTACGCCGGCCGCGAGCGACGCTTTGACGGCGAGGGTACGGGCGTCGACCAGGGCCGAGATGCGGTCGACCATGCTGCTGGCGACGACCCCGGCCAGCGGCGCCTCGGGTGAACGCAGCACCCGGACCTCGCCGCCGTCGCCGGCCCGTACGCTGTCGCTGAACCCGGCGGGGAAGACGATCGCCGCGCCGATCTCGCCGTCGTCGAGGTCGCGGCGGGCGTCGGTTTCGTCGGCGTACGACCGCAGGGTCAGGATGCCGTCGAGTTCGTCGGCGGCGAGGGCTTCGCGTCGTACGCTGGCCGGGAACTCGCCGCCGTCGAGGTCGACGATGCCGACGGTCGCCCGCAGCGGTGGGTCGTCGCCGCCGAGGGCCAGCGCGAACATCGAGGCGAGGGCGACCGGTGCGACGAACGCGATCAGGATGGCGGTGCCGTCCCGCAGCCGGGTACGCAGTTCGTGCGCGGCGATCACCAACAAGGCGCGGATCATGCTCAGTCCCGCAGTTTGTTGCCGGTGAGGTGCAGGAACGCCGCTTCCAGGTCGGGTTCGGACACCTCGACGCCGGTGATGGTCGCGGTGTCGCCGACGGCGGCGATGATCGCCGGTAGCAGGTGCCGGCCGCCGGTGGCGAGTAGCCGGACGGTGGTCGCTCCGGTGACCAGGGCTTCGGTCACCCCGTCGACGGTACGGAGGGCGTCGGCCGCGCCGTCGACGTCGCCGTCGAGGACCAGTTCGATCCGGTCGGATTCGCCGACCCGGGAGACCAGCTCGCGGCGGGTCCCTTCGGCGACGACCCGACCGTGGTCGATGATGCCGACCCTGCGGCACACCCGTTCCACTTCTTCCATGTAGTGCGAGGTGTAGAGCAGGCTCATGCCGTCGGCGACGAGCCGCTCGACGCCGTCGAGGATGGCGATGCGGCTCTGCGGGTCGACGCCGACGGTCGGCTCGTCGAGGATCAGCACCGTCGGCTCGTGCAGCAGGGCGACGCCGATGTTGAGCCGGCGTTTCATGCCGCCCGAGTAGGTTTCCACCCGGTCGCCGGCCCGGTCGGCGAGACCGACGAAGTCCAGGACGTCGTCCATGCGCTGGTGGAGCCGACGGCGGGGCAGCCCGTACAGGCGGCCGAAGTAGCGCAGGTTCTCCCGAGCCGTCAGCTCCGGATACAGCGCGATCTCCTGCGGTACGTAGCCGACCAGCGACTTGGCGGCGATCGGGTCCGCCGCCAAGTCGTGGTCACCGATCCGGACCGAGCCGGCGTCCATCCGCAACAGTCCGACCAGCATCGAGATGGTCGTGGTCTTGCCGGCCCCGTTCGGGCCGAGCAGGCCGTACGCCTCCCCCGGCTCGATGAAGAAGCTGATGTCGTCGGCGGCGAGGTGCTCGCCGTACCGTTTGGTCAGCCCTTCGCAGACGATCGTGGCGGTCACGGGACTTCCGGCGCGGTGCACCCGTCGATCTTCTCCGGCGCGGTCAGCGACGCCGTGTTGTTGGCCAGATGCTGGGACGGGATGCCGTCGGCGATCGCGATGTCCAGCGGGGCGTTGCCCAGCACCTCGTTCCAGAGCAGGTAGTTGTCGTACGGGTCGTCGCCGCCCCATTCCTTGGACGAGCCGACCACGACGGCGGCACCCATCACCGACGGGCCGCCCGGGTGGTGGCCACGGATCCGGTTGCCGACCGCTGTCACCCGGGTGGTGCCGATCATCGACAGGCCGACGCCGGAGATCGGCGGGCCGGCCGCGCCCAGACCCTCCGGGTTGCCGCCGCTGGCCAGGGTGTTGTCGTAGATGTCGTTGTCGGCGACGAGGCAGTCGCTGACGCCGCCGGGCAGCTCACCGGCGTAGACCTGGTTGAGCAGCAGCACACCGGCCGCGTTGCCGTGGCTGGTGCCGCGCAGCACCTTGACGAAGGACGAGTTGTCGACGAAGACGCCGAACGCGTTGGCGTAGGTCTCGCACTGGTTGATGTGGGCCCGCGCGGCCGGGCAGAAGCTGACGCCGATCCCGGCGTACTGGCTGCCGGAGGCTGTGCAGCGCAGCACCTCCAGCCCGCTGCTTTCCCGCAGGTAGATGCCCCAGACGGCGTTGCTCTCGGCGTGGACGTCCTCGAGGTGCACGTCGTGCGCGGAGTGGACGTAGACGCCGGCACCGGAGAAGCCGCGCACCGTCAGCCCTTGGACCCGCACATCCCGTACGCCGTCGCCGTGGATGCCGATGCCGTTGACCACGTCCGGCGGGGCGTCGTGCAGCGGCGGCAACTGCGCCGGCCGGACCTCGCCGGGTGTGATGACGGTGGCGCCGGCTCCCGCGCCGATCAGGGTGACACCGCTGTGCCGGATCCACAGGTTGCCGGGGTGTTCGCCGGCGGCGAGCCGGATGGTGGCACCCGGTCCGGCGGCGTCGAGCGCCTGTTGCACCGATTCGCCCGCAGCGACCAGCACCTCGTCGGTCATGTTCATCACCGTTCTTCTCGATTGTCGACAACCAGTAATGCCAACGCGATCACCGCGTCGCCGTGGCAGCCCCATCTGGCAACGCCGACGACCGGTGTCGTGGCCGCGTCGCCCGAGGTCAACCGGGCCAACGCGGCCCGGCGGCTGGCTCCCCGTACGTGGTGGACGACCTCGTGGCGCAGCGGCAAGTCGGTGACGGCACGTAGCCGTTCGGCGGCTTCGTCGAGCAGTTGCGCGACCGGACCGGTGGCTTCGTCGAGCAGCCGCGTGACCGGGCGGGCGGAATCGTCCCGTCGGCCGGTGACCGGGTCGAAGTCGTGCCAGCTGAACCCGGCCGGCCGGCCGCCGACGGCCTTGATCAGGCATTCCTTCATGGCCACGCTGGCCGTCACGGCGACGGCGTCGTCACCGGCGGCGGCCCGCTCGGCGGGGGTCATCACGTGCCGGGTGTAGCTGTCACCGAGGTCGGCGACCGCGCGAGCCACCCGGGAGACCTCGGCGATGTCCACGCCGACCAGCGCCGGCAGACCCGTCATGCCGCAGGCCCGGTCATAGCGCGAATCCTCGTCATACCGGCAGCCCCGCCCGCCGGCTCAGGAAGCCTTCCAGCACCGACGTGTACTCGTCGGGGCGTTCCGCCATCGGAATGTGGCCGCACTCCTCGACCACGACGAACTCGGTGTTCGGCCGCTCGGACAGCAGCGCCAGCCACGGGTCGATCGGGGTCATCCGGTCGTAGCGGCCCCACACGTACAGCGCCGGGCAGGGCACCTGGTCGACGGCCGGCGTGACGGCGAACCGCCGGGTCGCCTTGAGGCTACGGGCCATGCTGACCATCGCGGCCGGCTGGCGCAGCAGCTGCGCGGTCTGCTCGATCTGGTCCTCGGTGAAGTGCCGGCCCCGGTGGAACAGCGCGTCCAGCATCCGCTCGCGGAACTCCTCGCCGGCGAGCTGCACGCTGGCCCGACGGTCGATGTTGAGGCCGACGTCCGGGTCGGGGGTGAGCCCGGGTGCCCCGCTGACCACGATGCCGCGTACCCGGTCCGGGTAGCGGCTGGCCATGTCGATGGCGACGAGCCCGCCGAGCGAGTTCGCGCAGAGCACGAACTCGCCGATCCCGGCCGCGTCGACGGCGGCCAGCAGCTCCTCACCGAGCCGTTCGATCGATCCGGCGATCTTGCTGTCGAGGGCGCAGATCGCCTCCCGGGTCCGCAGCACACCCCGGCCGGAGCGCGCCAACGCCGTGTACGGGTGGTCCCAGATCCAACCGCCGGCGAACAGCGCCGACATGAAGACCACCGGAGGTCGGGCGTCGCCGGCCGGCTGATAGTCGAAGCTGAACGACATTTCTGGCTCCGCTCACAGAAGGGAATCGTCGGGGACGGACCAACCGCATTCACACAGTGGTTCCTTGTGTACCGCCACCACCGCGCCGCATCGCGGACAGCGGGCGAAGTCGTGCACGGACGTCGCTTCCCAGACGCTGGTCATCGACCGCAGACACAGTCCGCCCTGGAAGAACCGCCGGACGGCCCGCTGGTGCGGGCGGGCGTGCACGGCCCGTACCGACGTTGGGCTGTCGAAGGTGGACACCGTGAACTTGCGGTCGCCGACGTCGAAGGTCGACATGCCGAGAAAGCCACGCGAGGCCCGCAGCGCCGTCACGATCGGGGTGACCAGCAGATCCACCTCGGCGCTCTCGGCGTCGTCGCGGACCTGCAGGGAGGTCAGGACCAGGGCTCCGGGCCGGGCGGTCCGCCCCGACAGGGTGCGCGAGCTGGTGCCGAACTGCCGGTCGGACTCGTCGACCGGCAACGCCTGGCCCTGGTAGCCCAGCGCCTCGAGCACGGCGAGCCGGTCGAACCGCCGGGCGACCCGTACCGTCTCGCCTACCTGGGTGACCGTGTCCACGCCACTGACCGACAACGACGTGTTGGTCGCCGGCACCCCACGGTACGGTGCTCGATGCTCGGCGGCCATCGTCCACCCCAGGACGGCGACCGTCTCGTCGGCGACCGCGTGCCCTACCTCGAACCGGGCGTTGCGGAACGTGTGCAGGAACTCGGTCGCGTGGCGGGCGAGGTCGGCGCCGGCGATCGCGTCGGCGGTGTCCGGGTCCTGGTAGGAGTCGACCGAGCCGGCCACCGCGTCGGCGTCGCCGGACTGCCACGCGTCGAGATGGGCGCGGGCAATCCGGGCCAGCTTGGTCGTCATCGCGCCTCCGGCGGCATGCTCGCGTCCGTCATGGTCGTCACGGCGGCCTCCGGCGGGTCGTCGTCGGATAGCCGGGGGCCGACCAGCGCCACCGCGAGAGCCGTGTCGGCGGTGTGGGTGATGGACAGGCGGATCTGCTCGATCCCCCGCCGCCGGGCGCGGTCGGCGAGCATCCCGTGCAGCCGTACGGCCGGGGGGTGGCCGTGCTGGCAGCGGGCCGACCGGTCGCAGAGCGCCGTCGGTCGGGGCAACACCTCGGCCTGGCCCAGGTGGGCGGCCCCGGCGGTGACGCCGAGGACGTCCAGGACCGCCCGCTTCGCGGCCAGCCGCCCGGCCCAGTGCCGCAGGCCGCGACCCGCCCCGGAACGGATCCGTTCCCCCCGGGTGTAGACCTCGTGCAGGTCCATCCCGTCGATCAACTGCTGTGGGCGGGTGAGCCCGCCGAAGTCGACCACCGCGCAGCCCCACCGCGTCACGCCGTCACCCTCCCGCGGCGTCACGCCGTCACCGCCCCGGCGAGACGCCGTACGCTGGCCGGGTCACTCAAACTCAGACAGCGCAGACCCGCGCCACGGGCGAACCCGGCCAACGCCCGGCTGTCCCCGACCTCGACGCAGGTCGCGTCGGCCGGCAGCCGCCGCATCGTCTCCGCCCAGCGCACCCGCCCGACCAGCTGGCTGATCACCGATTCCCGCAACACCTCGGCATCGGTGGTCGGGGTGGCGGTCACGTTGGGCACCACCGGCACGGTCGGCGTCCGCATCGGCTGGTCACGAACGACCCGTTCCCACTCGCCGAGCGCCTCGGCCATCAGCGGCGAGTGGAACGCGTTGCTGACCTTGAGCGGTGCCAGTTTGCCGGTCGCGCCCAACGACTGGCGGAACCGGTCGACGGCCGGCGCCGCGCCGGAAACCACCACGTGGTCGGGAGCGTTGACCAGGCCGACGGTCAGCGGTTCGGCGTCGGAGCTGACGGTCTCGACCAACCGCTGCACCTGCGGCAGCGGCACACCCAGCACGGCCGCCATCGCACCGGTGCCACTGACCTCGGCCATCAGCCGGGCCCGTACGCGCACCAGACGCAGCGTCGTCGCCAGGTCCAGTACGTCGGCGGCGTACAAGGCACTGAGTTCGCCGACGCTGTGCCCGGCGACGATGTCCGGGGCGTGGCCCTCGGCCCGCAGCACCGCCAACGCGGCGAGGTTGCAGACCGTCACCGCCGGCTGGGCGTGTTCGGTGGCGACGAGGTCGTCGACCGGCCCGCGTGCGCAGAGCCGGCTGATCGGCATCTCCAGGATCGCGTCGGCCTGCTCGAAGACGGACGCGGCCGCCGGGTGGCGACGCAGCCAGCCGCCCATGCCGACCCGCAGGGTCCCCTGCCCGGGGAACAGGAACGCGAGCACGTCTCCTCCCAACGCGACCGGCGGTCAGAGCCGGCGGCGACGCCGCTGCGGCTCGGCACTCTCGTGGGTGCCGAGGAAGCCGAGGATCAGCTCGGTGGTCTTGTCCGGCGCGTCGAGCGGAATCCAGTGGCTGGCACCCTCGATCCGTTCGTAGCGCCACGGCCCCTTGACGTACTTGCCGGAGTTGGCCATGCCCTCTTCCTCCATGGCCTTGTCCCCGTCGGACCAGATGCCGAGCGTCGGGGCGAGCACCGGCGGGAAGTTGGTCTGGGTCCGCAGCTCCGCCTCCGGGGACCGGTTGGCCCGGTACCAGTTCAGTGCGGCGGTCAGCGCGCCGGGACGGGCCAGGTCCCGCAGGTAGCGGGTGTAGTCACCCTCCCGGCCCATGATTTGCTTGAACAGCCGCCAGCCGTTGCGGCGCAACAGTTCCTCGGTCACGCCCGGGAACTGGTAGTAGAGCATGTACCAGGACTTCTGTCGCTGCTCGATGCTCGGGTTGGCGAACATGCCGGGGTGTCCGACCGACAGCACCACCAGGTGGTCGACGCGGCGGGGCATGAGGAACGCGTACATCCAGGCCAGCGCCGCGCCCCAGTCGTGTCCGACGACGTGGGCCCGCTGGATGCCGAGCTGCCCGGTGATGCCGACCAGGTCGTTGAGGACGGTACGCATGTCGTACGCCTCGATCTCCTGCGGTTTGCTCGACTCGCCGAAGCCCCGCAGGTCGGGTGCGATGACCCGGTATCCGGCGTCGACCAGGGCCGGGATCTGGTGCCGCCACAGGTACGACGAGTCGGGGAAGCCGTGCAGCAGCAGCACCGGTTCGCCGGCGCCTTCGTCGACGAGGGCGATCTCGACGTCGTTCACCGTCACCTTTTTGTTGATCACACTGTCTCCCTGAGCAGCCGTTCGGCGAAGAACTCACTGAACCCGAAGTCCGGCACCTGTTCCGGCGGCACCATGTTCAGCAGGCCGGTCACCTGCAGGGCGTCGTTCTGGTTCATCAGCGCCCGCGCCCGCCGGCGGCGTTCCACCGCCGCCTCGCCGAACTCGACGTGCAGTTTCGCCATGATGTTGGCGCCGAAGTGCAGCCGCTTCATCCGCGCTTCGCGCTCGGCCACGTACGGGTCGAACGTCGCCGGTGACCAGTCGTCGGTGCCGCGCAGCAGCTCGCACACCGTACGGGCGTCGCGCAGGCTGCACGACAGGCCGGTGCCGAGCACCGTGTCGGCGTTGCCGGCTTCGTCGCCGATCAGTACCACGCCCGGGGCCAGCGGCGGGCGCTCCGGCACGATCGACACCGACGGCCAGGCGACCAGCGGCCCGTCGGCTTTGGCGGCGACGACGGCGGCACCCTTGTCGGGCAGGCAGTCCAACTCGAACGCGGCCAGGAACCGGTCCACGCCGCCGGGCCCCCGGTAGCGGGTCTGCTGGCCGGTGGCGAAGTTGAGATACAGCCGGGCCCGGCCGTAGCCCTGCGGGAAGATCATGAACATCACGTCACCGGCCGTGCCCATCGCCTGGACGTCGGCCGGCCAGTCGTCGAGGCCGTCGACCATCAGGCCGGCTCCCCAGTGGTGGATCGCGTTGCTCATGGTGACGCCGACCTGCCGGCCGACCGTGCAGGCCCGGCCGGTCGCGCCGAGGACCATCCGGGTGGTGATCCGGTGTTCGCCGACGGCGTCACGGTAGGCGACGGTCGGTTCGGTGCCGGCGGTGACCGCGATCCGCGACGCGCCCATCACGACCCGGGCACCGTTCCCCGCCGCCTGCTCGGCCATCAGTTCGCAGACCCGGTGGTGCGGGAACGAGTACGGCCCGCCGACACCCGGCATGAAGCTGCACATGTCGACGGCCTGCGCCTCGTCGGGGTGCACGACCTCGTCCCACTGCACCCACTCGCGGATCTCCCAGGCTCCGGCCAGCACGAAGGCATCGTCGACGCCGAGCCGCTGCGCCTCGGCGATACCCCACGGGGCGAGCCACTCACCGCGTACCAGGTCCTGGTATCGAATCTGCTTTTCCAGCAGCACGACGGACAGTCCGTGGGCGGACAGGTCGCAGGCGGCGGCGGCACCGGCGATGCCACCGCCGACGATGACGACGTCCGCGCTGTGGTTGGTCACGCTCCCCACCTCTCCCAGAAGGTGCGCTCCTTGGCCGGGCGCCGCTTGGCCGGCCGGAAGTCGGTGCCGACCGTGTAGGCGACCGGCAGCAGGCAGATCTGCGTGACCCCGGACGGGATGCCGAGGAGTTGTCCCACCTGCCGCTCGTACGGCAGGTGCATGCAGGTGATGGTGCTGCCCAACCCCCGGCTGCGCAGGGCGAGTTGCAGCGACCAGATCGCCGGGAAGATCGAGCCGTAGTAGATGCTGTGCCGCATCGGCCCGAGTTGTACGTCGTGCGCCGGGTCGCCGGCCGGTTTGCCGGCCCGGAACCGGGCCCATTCGGCGTCGATCGCCGCCGTGTCCGGCGGTCGGCCGAGCACGCAGGGCAGGATCATCACCGGTACGCGGGGCAGGATGTCCTGCAACGCGGCGGCGGATTCGGTGTTGCGTCGCGCCTGCGCGGTGTTGCGTTGCCGCCCGGAGCGGGTCCACGACTCGTCGCGGTGGAACTGCCAGGACAGCGCGATGATCTCGGAGATCCGCTGCTTGACGTCGGGTTCGGTGATGACCAGCCAGCGCCAGTTCTGGTGGTTGTTGGCGGTCGGCGCCTGGACGGCGATGTCCAGGGCCTCCTCGACCAGGTGCCGTGGGACGGGCCGGTCGAGGTCGAGCCGACGCCGGACCGCGCGGGTGGTGGTCAGCAGCCGGTCCGTCTCGGCCAAGTCGAACGGGCCGCCGGTCACGCCAGCGCCGGCAGCAGGGTTGAACGGGCCGCCGGTCACGCCGGCCCCAGCAGGACGGCACCGCGCACCGAGCCGGGCGCGGCGGTGAGCACCAGGGTCCGGTCCACCGCCGGCGGCATGTCCGGCTTGGTCAGGTAGGACTCGATCGCACCGGCCTCCGGACGCCGCAGCCCGGCCACAGCGGGGGCGACCCGATCGCGGATGGCCAGGGCACCGAGGGCGATGTTCATCGCGCCGGTCGCCGCCTGGCAGTCACCGGTCTGCCCGACGGAGGTGGTCAGCAGCGCACCGGGAAGGGCGTCGAGCAGTTCGGCCGCCTCGGTGGCGTCGTGCGCTCCGCCGGTGGCCGCGCCGAGCACCAAGCCGATGCCGGGCTCTTGGGTCATCGTCGCCAGGCTGCGGCGCACGCTGTCGCGTTCGGTGCCGCCGGCGGCGGTGGCGTGCCGGGTCCGGACGACGGTCGCGTAGGGCCGGCCGCCGCGTGCCGCGCAGTGCGCGGCGGACTCCACCACGAGGGCGACCGCCGCCGAGCCCGGCACCGGGGCGTCGCGGGAGACGTCGTACGGCGAGACCGTGCTGCCCTCGGCGGGCGGCCGGGCGGTTTCGTCGGCGGCGACGACCAGCACCACCTCGGCCTTGCCGGCCCGGATCATCTCCACCGCGCAGTCGAGCGCGATCGACGCGGACGCGCCGCCGTTGCAGATCGTGGTGGTCGGGCCGCGCAGGCCCAGCGCCTGACAGACCGCGCCGCCGGTGGCGTTGAGCACCACGTTGGAGAAGCTTAGCGCCGACGCCTTGCCCGGGTCGACGGCAACGCTTTGGTCGAAGTCGTCGGTGCTCTCCACGGATCCGGCGGCGGTGGCGAAGACCACACCGACGTCGTTGAGCGCCGTACGGGGCAGTTTGAGGGCCGCGTCCTCCCAGGCCAGCCGGGACGCGGCGATGGCCATCCGGGACAGGTGGTTCATGTGCCGCCAGACCGGGCGGGGGGCGTAGGTGCGGCTGGTCAGGTCCGGTGCCTGCCCGACCGCGGTCCGGCCGGTGCCGACCGCCTCGCTGATCTCGCCGATCCCGATGCCGAGGCCGGTGACCGGGCCCAGACCGCTGATCACGACCGGGGCGGCGGCGTCGTAGCCCGGCTGGTCGGCGCGGGGCCGGCCGGGGGTGGTCAGCACCAGTGAGGCGTTGTTGCCGCCGAAGGCGTAGTTGTTGCAGACGACCACGTCGATCGGCATCTTCCGGGCGGTGTTGGGGACGAAGTCCAGCCCTTCGCGGGCAGCCGCCTCGTCGTCGAAGCCGATGGTCGGCGGGGCGGTGTCGTGGCGCAGCGCCAGCACGCTGGCGACCGTCTCCACCGCGCCGGCCGCGCCCAGGGTGTGCCCGAGGAACGACTTGATGCTGCTGGTGGGCACACGCGCGGCCCGGTCGCCGAAGACGACCCGCATGACCTTGGCTTCCATGGTGTCGTTGGCGGGCGTACCGGTGCCGTGGCCGTTGACGTAGTCGACGTCGTCGATACCCACGCCGGCGTCGGCCAGCGCCCGCCGGACCGCGCTGGCGCCGCCCCGGCCGGTGGGGTCGGGGGCGGTCGCGTGGTAGGCGTCGGCGGACAGTCCGTAACCGGCGACCTCGGCGAGGGGTTCGACGCCTCGGGCCAGTGCCCGCTCCAGCGGTTCGACCAGGACGAACGCCGCGCCTTCGCCGAGGTTCAGGCCGTCGGAGCGGCTGTACGGCGCGCACACTCCCGAGCTGAGCGCCTGCAGGCCGGCGAAGCCGGCGTAGGTGCCGAACAGCAGCGGATCGACGCCACCGGCGAGGACCAGGTCCGCCTCACCGGTGATGATCTTGTCGCGGGCCAGGCCGACCGCGTTGCCGCCGGCCGCGCAGGCGGTCGAGACCAGGATCCGGGGACCGTACGCCCCGATCCGGTCGGCCACCAGGTCAGCGGTCCGATGCATCGGCTGATACTTGTCGGCCGGGTCCGGAGTGGCCTGGCACTTGCCGAGGACCAGTCCGAACCGGTCGGTCCCGGCCGCCGGCTGGTCGGGACCCGCAGGCAGGTTCAGACCCGCTGACAGGTCCAGACCCGCCGGCAGGTCCAGACCCGCCTGGCGGAGCGCCTGCCGCGCCGCGACCATCGCCAGCTGCGCCGTCCGGTCGAGGCCGGCCTCGTCGGCGACCAGCTGCGACGTGATCCACTCGTCGGGCACCTGGCCGGCGTGGCGCGCCTCGAACGCGGCGAAGGCGGGGTCGCCGATCAGGCTGATGCCGCCGGTGCCCGACGCGAGCCGCAGCCAGAACTCGTCGGGGTCCCGGCCGATCGCGCAGATGACCCCGAGGCCGGTGATGACGACCGTGGGAAGCGCCATGTGCGTCCTCTCTCCCAGCGATCCGGTCCGGTGGCTCAGAGGACCGGGATGCTCCAGCTCTTGGGCGTCACGTACGGGCTGCTGAGGGTGACCGCCTCGGCGTCGCCTACGGTCAGGTGCAGCCCGGCCGCCGCGAACTCGGGTGCCACCCGGGCCAGGCCGAGGGTCTCGCCGATGCCGATGCTGTGCGTGGCGTAGACGACCTGCCCGATCTCCTCGCCGGCGGCCAGTACGCGGGTGCCGGCGGCGGGCAGCGCGCTGCCACAGCGGAAGCCGACCGTACGCACTCCCGGCGTGCCTTCGAACTCCCGCAGCAGCGCGTCCCTGCCGACGAAGGACTCCTTGGTGAAGTCGACGAGCCAGTTGGCGCCGAGCTCGAGGACGCTGGCCTGGTGGCCGTCCTCGTGCCGCAGCACCGGCTGGCGCACCTCCATCATGGCCAGTTCCAGGGCTTCGAGCCCGACGGGCGTGGCGTGCTCGACGGCCAGGCTCCACAGCTTCGCGGCGTCGGCACGGGGCACGATGATCTTGTAGCCGTACTCACCGGTGCTGCCTGTACGGCCGAAGACGACGTCCACGCCGTCCCAGGTGGTGTCGGCGACCGACTCCAACGGCAGCGCCGCCAGTTCTCCGTCGATCAGCCGACCGATGACCCCCCAGCAGTACGGGCCCTCGAAGGCGACGAGCGCGAGATCGTCCGACCGGTCGACGATCTCGACCCCGTCGTGGTCCTGGGACTCGAGGTACGCCAGCAGGCGGGATCCGGCGCCGCAGGAGCTTTCCAGGATCATCCCGTCCTCGCGGCCCCAGACCACCACCTGGTCGACGATCCGACCGTCAGCTGCGAGCACCAGGCTGCTCATGCACCGTTCGGCGGTCAGGTACTCCACGTCGCGGGCGAGGATCCGCTGGACGAAGTCCACGGCCGCGTCGCCGCGCACCTCGATGAGCGACACCGGGCTCAGGTCGATGACCGCGGCCCGTTCCCGGACCGCCTCGTACTCGGTCTCCAGGGTGGAATAGCGCAGCGGGACCTCGGCGTCGTCGACCTTGCCGAAGACCGTGCCGTCAGGATGGACGTCCGTGAGCGCGGAATTCATCATCAAGCCTCTCCAACTGGTTTTCCTGCGGCGGGGTCGGTGATGGTGATCAACCCTTCCGCCGCGACCTGGTCGTCGACCCGTGCGACGACCCGGTATTCGCCAATGCCCCCCGCGCCGGCGGTCCGCTCGGCGGAGAGCACGATCTGGTCACCGGGAACGATCCGGCGACGGAACCGCATGGACCGCACCCCGGTCAGGTAACTGATCCGGCCGGCCCCGGCGAGCGCGAAGACCGCGCCCGCGAGCTGCGCCATCGCCTCGATCACCACGACGCCGGGCAGGACCGCTTCCTCCGGGAAGTGGCCCTGGAACCACAGCTCGGTCGCGGCGACGTTCTTGATGGCCACCCCCCGCTCGCCCGCTTCGATGCTCTCGATGCGATCGAGCAGCAACATCGGCCAGCGGTGCGGGATCAGGGTCCGGATCTGGTCGTTGGTCAGCGCCACCGACGCGGCGGTGGCGTGCCCGTTGGCGGACGTGGCCCGGGTACGGACCCTCATGACCCGGTGGCGGGCAGCAGATCCGGATTGATCGTCTCCGCGAGTCGGGACACCGAGCCGAAGATCGACAGCTCGCTGTCATAGAGCGCCACCCCGAACTCCGCCTCGATCGCCACGTAGAGCTCGAGGACGTCGAGGCTGTCCAGCTCCAGGCCACGGCCGAACAGCGGCTGGTCGTCGGTGATCCACTCGGGGTCGATCGGAATGTCCAGACGCGTGACGATCATCTTCTTTATCTGTGCGCACGCGTCGCGACGTGCGGCCGCGCGCGCCCGGATGTCATCCAGAGTCATCCATAGCCTCCATTTTCTCAGGTACCCGATGACCTCAGCCGAGACCGCCGCCGTTGGCGACCAGAACCTCACCTGTCACGTACGACGCCTTTTCCGATGCGAGAAACGTGACCAGGCCCGCGATCTCTTCGGGCCGGGCCATCCGGCCCAATCGGATCCGCGACTCGTACTGCTTGCGGATCTGACTGGGCAGCACGCGGGTCATGTCGGTGGCGACGAATCCGGGCGCCACGACGTTGGCGCGTACCCCGTGCGGCGCGGCCTCGTACGCGAGCGCCTTGGTGAACGCGATGATGGCACCCTTCGACGCGACGTAGTTGGCCTGTCCGGGGAAACCGCCGTCGAGTCCGCTCGCCGAGGAGAGCGTGACGATCGCCCCGCGCCGTTGGTGCTGCATGATCCGCATCGCCTCGCGGCAGCTGAGGAAGGTGCCCTGCACGTTGACGTCCATGGTCTCCTGGAACTGGCCGAGGCTCATCGCCACCAGGTGCTTGTCGCGGGTGATGCCCGCGCTGGTGACCAGGACGTCGAGCCGGCCGTGTTCGGACCGCAGGGCACGGAACATGTCCCGGACGCTCGACTCGTCGGTCACGTCGGCGTGCAGGGCCGCCGCGCTGCCGCCCTCCTGGCTGATCCGGGCGACCAGTTCCTTGGCGTCCTGCTCGGACCGGGAGTAGTTGACCAGGACGTGGGCACCCTCCCTGGCCAGGTCGAGCGCCACGGCCCGACCGATGCCGCGTGAGCCGCCGGTGACCAGCGCGACCGATCCCTCGGCGAAGAGCATGCTGTCTCCCGCGTTGTCGTGACCGACGATGAAACGCGACCCCTGGCCGAAGTCCCGCCCCCGACGGTCCTGCGAATCGCAACCGACCTTGTTACGAGATTGAGGATATCGGCGACGAATATTACGTCAATATCATCGCTATTTCGTCGCATTGACGATGGCTCAGATCTCGTGAGAAGATGCGACACATGGAGACGGTCGACGTCGAGGTTCTCATTGTCGGTGGAGGGCCCGCAGGCCTGTCCGCCTCGATCGAACTGTCCCGCCACGGGGTGACATCTCTTCTCGTCGAAAGACACGCCGACACTTCCATTTTTCCCAAAGCTCGACTCGTTTCGACGCGCACCATGGAAATCTTCCGGTCCTGGGGAATTCAGGATGCGGTGGAGCGGGCCGGACTGCCGCGCGCGGACAGCCTCGCGCTGGGCGTCGGCTCCGCCCTGACGGCACCGGACTTCCGGCGGGCCGTCGCGCCCATCCACGACGACGCGCCGCAGAGCCCGACCTACACCTACATCTGCTCGCAGGATCGGCTGGAGGTCATCCTGCGCGCGCTCGCCACGGATCAGCGCACCGCGCAGGTCCGCTTCGCGACGACCATGACCGAGCTGCGGACCGTCACCGACGGCGTCGAGGCCGTGGTGGAGTCCGCCGACGGCCGACGCCTGGCGCGGGCCCGCTACGCGATCGCCGCCGACGGCGGCCGCAGCGGCATCCGATCCTCGCTCGGGATCGGCGTCGCCGGACCGCCGCCGCTGGGCCACATGCTCAGCATCATGTTCGACGTCGACCTGCGGGACCTGCTGCACGACCGGCTCGGCGCCCTCTACTTCGTCCGGGGCGAGGTCGGCTGCGCGGTCGAGGCCGTGGACAACGAGCGCCGCTGGATCATCCAGACCGCCTACGAACCCGAGCTGGGGCAGAGCGCCGACGACTTCACCGAGGACGTCTGCCTGGCCTTCGTCCGGGCGGCGGTCGGCATCCCGGACCTGCCGGTGGAGATCATCGGCACGATGCCCTGGCTGCAGCAGGCGATCGTGGCCGACGAGTTCCGCCGGGGCCGGATCTTCCTCGCCGGCGACGCCGCGCACGTCGCCACGCCGCAAGGCGGCTTCGGGATGAACTGCGGCATCCAGGACGCGCACAACCTCGGCTGGAAGCTCGCCGCCGTGTCGCGCGACGCGGCCGGCGACGGCCTGCTCGACAGCTACGCCCGGGAACGCCGACCCGTCGCGGAGTGGACCGTCGACGAGAGTCTCAACAACGCCCTGATCACCGTGGAGATGATGGAGGGGCGGCTCGGCATGCG
Source organism: Solwaraspora sp. WMMD406 (assembly GCF_029626025.1). Lineage (NCBI taxonomy): Bacteria > Bacillati > Actinomycetota > Actinomycetes > Micromonosporales > Micromonosporaceae > Solwaraspora > Solwaraspora sp. WMMD406. The sequence goes on along the minus strand of NZ_JARUBF010000001.1, from coordinate 3,594,813 downwards.
GGAGGCCGGCGAGCGGCAGGCCGACCGGCGGCGGGCCGAAGGCATGATCCTGGGCTACCGCTACGAATCACCGGCGGTCCTGCCCGACGGCACCGACCCGCCGCAGCCGTCCGACCCGTACCGTACCTACGTGCCCACCGCGCGGCCGGGACACCGGGCCCCGCACGTCTGGCTCTCCCGGGCCGGCGCGCGGGTGTCCACCCTCGACCTCATCGGCCCGGAGTTCACCCTGATGACGCCGGCCGGCAGCGGGTGGGCACAGAGCGCCAAGGAGGCGGGCGGCGCCGCCGCGACAGCGATCACCACGGTGGAGATCTCGGCGGACGGCGCCACGGCGCTGTCCGGTCCCGAGTGGGCGCGTGCGTACGGTCTGTCCTCTCGTGGGGCGGTCCTGATCCGCCCGGACGGACACGTCGCCTGGCGGTGCGCGGACGCCCCACCGTCGAGTGCCGTCCTGGTCAACGCGCTGGATCGGATCCTGGATCGGACGGGCACCAGCGGCCGATGACCCGGCCGACGCCGAGCCGACCAGCCCGCCCGAGGCGGCAGCCCGCCCGAGCTGGCGTACCGGCGGGTCAGCTGGCGTACCGGCGGGTCAGCTGGCGTACCGGCGGGTCAGCTGGCGTACCGGCGGGTCGGCGGTGGGCCGGGACGTTCGTGCGACCGCAGACCGGAGCGCGGGCACGGGCAACATCAACGTCGGCGCGTCACGCAGGATCTGATCGTGCAGGTACTTGAGTTCCGGGCCGGGTTCCAGGCCCACCTGCTCGACGAGGTGACGGCGGGCCTCCTGATAGGTCCGCAACGACTCCGCCCGCCGCCCGGCCCGATACTGCGCGAGCATGAGCTGGGCGCGGGAGCGTTCCCGCAGCGGATGCTGGGCCACCAGCGGGATCAGATCCATGATCACCCGGTCGTGGTTGCCGAGTTCGAGTTCCAGGTCGACGTACGCGTGGGTCGCTTCGAGGCGGGCCTCCTCCAACGCCGCCGCCTCGGCCCGCAGCCCGTACATGCCCTCGAACGGGGTTCCCCGCCACAGACCCAACGCGCGGACCAGCAGCTGCGTCGCCCGTTCCCGGTCCACACTGGCCCGCGCCCGACCGACCAACTCGCTGAACCGGTGCAGATCGATCCGCTCGGGATCCGCCCGCAACAGGTAACCCGGACTGACCGTCACGATCGCCTGGTCGTCGGCCTCACCCGCCCCGATCCGCTCGCCCAGCGCGGCACGCAGCCGGGACACGCAGATGGCGATCTGGGACCGGGCGCTGCGCGGTGGCGAGCCGTCCCACACGGCGGCGATCAGCCGGCTGACGCTGACGACCCGGTTGGCGTCGAGGGCGAGCCGGGCCAGCACCGCCTGATCCCGCATGCCACTGATCTTGATTGTCTGGTCACCCTTGCGGACCGTCAACGGCCCAAGGATCCGCAGCTCCAGCAGCGAGTTCATGTCCGCTGCCGAGCCAGGTGGTTCTCGAGTTCGTCGGCGGCCCGCCGGGCGCCACCGGCGGCCTGGACGTGCTGGCGCATCCGCCGCGTCGCGTCCTGGATCGCCGGGCTCGCGGTCACCTCCGCGATCAGCTCCAGCAGCCGGCGCGCGGTCAACTCCTGTTGGCCGAGGGTGCGTCCCAGGTCGAGCTCGTCGAGGCGACGAGCGGTGACCGCGTCGATGGCGGAGGTCGGTACGACGACCATCGGCGTGCCGCTGAGCAACGCCTCCATGACCGTACCCATGCCGCCGTGGGTGACCGCGACGCTGGCGTGCTCCAGAACGGTGAGGTGCGGGACCCACCGATGGACCTCGACGTTCGACGGCAGTGGCCCCAACTCGTCCGGGTCGATCCCGTCGGCGACGGTCATCACGGCGTGCCACGGTGCCCCGGTGAACGCCTCCACGCAGGTACGGAAGAAGTCCGGATGTCCGTTGAAGACCGCGCCGAGGGAGATCAGGACCACCGGCAGCTCGTCCGTCGGCGGTTTCCAGTCACCGAGGAAGTCCCGGCGTCCGACGCACGGGCCGACGAACACGAACCGGTCGTCGAAGGTGTCCCCGGCGTACTGGAACTCCCGGGGGATGTTGACCAAGCTGAGGTCCTGCACTCCCCACCACAGCTCCTGCGGTGCGACGCGTACCCCGTGTGACGCGCTCAGCGCCCCGATCCGGCCCATGATCTCGGCCAGCCACGGCGGAGGCGACGGCGGCCCACCGGCGGCCGGGGCACCGTCACCGCTGTAGATCGCGCTGAGGTAGGAGAAGCTCTCGTTCGACGCGAACATCGGGATCAGCTGGACCGCCGGCAACTGCCATTTGCGGGCCAGGATCCGGCCGGCGTAGAGGATCGAGGTGTCGTACACGACCAGGTCCGGCCGATCGGCGCCGAGCTCGTTGTCGGCGGTCCGCAGCATTTCGGTGCTCTCGTCGAGGAGCAGATTCAACAGATAGCGGGGATCGTTCGCGACGCTCGTGAAGTCGGCCCGCTTGTAACGCGAGTCGTACCGCAGGACGGTCGCGCCCGCCGACTCGGCGATCGACGCCGTCTGCGCACCGGTGAGATAGGTGACCCGATGTCCCCGGTCCACCAACTCGGTCACCACCGCCACGTTGGGAATGACGTGGCCGTGATCCGGGTGGCTCATGACAAGCACGTGTTCAGACATTTGCTGGTGTCCCCAAGCTGTCGACTGCGTACCTCATGCCGCCCAGGTCCGACCGGCGATCAGCAGGCCGAGCCCGGTCGATGCAGGCTAAACAGCCCACTGACGACCCGATACCCCCTACCCACCCCTATCGAGTAGGGGTTTTGCGCACTCCGCACCTCGGGGTAAGGTGCCCGAGTTGTCAGTCGATCCGGCGACGATGCCGCTCGGATCAGGTCGATCCCGCGCGTTCATCCAGGTCGATCACATACGGCAACCCCTACGCCTCGACGGAGGATCGACGATGGCCACGCTCGTCTGGGACTACCTGCCGGAGTACGAGAGCGAGAAGCACGACATTCTCGACGCCGTCGAGACGGTGTTCCGTTCGGGCCGACTGGTCCTCGGCGAAAGCGTCCGTTCCTTCGAGCGCGAATTCGCCGCGTACCACGGCGTCGGTCATTGCGTCGGGGTGGACAACGGCACCAACGCGCTCAAGCTCGCGCTCCAGGCGCTCAACGTCGGACCGGGCGACGAGGTCGTCACCGTCTCCAACACCGCCGCGCCGACAGTGGTGGCCATCGACGCGGTCGGCGCCACCCCGGTCTTCGTCGACGTGTCACCCGACACCTACCTCATGGACGTCGATCAGGTGGCGGCCGCCATCACGTCCCGTACCCGCTGCCTGCTGCCCGTCCACCTCTACGGGCAGTGCGTCGACATGGCGCCACTGCGCCGGCTCGCCGCCGAGCACGGTCTGGTGCTCCTCGAGGACTGTGCGCAGGCGCACGGCGCCCGCCATCACGGGCAGGTGGCCGGTTCCATGGGCGACGCGGCCGCGTTCTCCTTCTACCCGACCAAGGTGCTCGGGGCGTACGGCGACGGCGGAGCCGTCATCACCGACGCGGACAGCGCCGACGGCGCGCTACGCCGGCTGCGCTACTACGGCATGGAGCAGACCTACTATGTCGTCGAGACCCCGGGACACAACAGCCGACTCGACGAGGTCCAGGCCGAGATCCTGCGGCGTAAGCTGGGTCGGCTCGACGACTACATCGCCCGGCGGCGCATGGTGGCCCAACGCTACGTCGACGGCCTCGGCGACACCGACCTGGTGCTGCCGGCGGTGGCCGACGGCAACGACCACGTCTACTACCTGTACGTGGTCCGCCATCCCCGGCGGGACGACATCATCGAACGGTTGACGGCCTTCGACATCCGGCTCAACGTCAGCTACCCGTGGCCGGTGCACACGATGACCGGCTTCGCGCACCTCGGGTACCGCACCGGCCAGTTGCCGGTCACCGAACGGCTGGCCGGCGAGATCTTCTCCCTGCCGATGTACCCGTCGCTGCCGACCGGCCTTCAGGACAAGGTCATCGAGGCGGTTCGGGACGTGCTGGCGAGCCTGTGAGCAGGCTCCGCAGGCAGGCGACCAGGCTACGGGCCTGGACGTTGAGATAGAAGCTGTGCTGGAGCAGCTCGGTGAGCTGCGCCAGGGTCAACCAGCGATAGTCGTCACGATCGGGGCGGATCGGCGCGTCCGTCTCCACGATCAGGTAGCGGTTGCGGGCGTGGTAGAAACGGCCACCCTCCTCGGAGAGGACGGCGTCGAACCTGACCTGCTCCGGCCGCGCCGCCAGCACCTCGGACAGGAACGGCGGCCGCCGCTCGACCGGCAGGTGCCCGTAGTTGCCCGGCAGGCACTGTACGGTCGGCGCCAGCTCGATCACGTCGGCGAAGCCGGGCTCGGGGCGGGCGGAGACCAGCATGTGCAGGACACCGTCGATCGGTCGGACGAGGAACGCGATGATCCCGTCGCTGCGGGGCTGGATCATCGGCTGCATCCACTGACCCACCTCACGTCCGCCAGCCCGGACCCGTACCCCCATCACGTCGAAGAACCGGCCCGACTCGTGCGAGATCCGGCCGTCGGTCCGCCGCCAGCCCTCGGCCGCGACCAGCGGCCCGAGCCGGGCCTGGATCTCGGTCCGGGAGCGCATCCCGGTGACCCAACTCAGGATGTCGGTCAGGGAGCGCTGCGAGCCGCTCTCCGGGTCACAGGAGTGGGCCAGAGCGGATCCGAACTCGTCGGCGTGGGGCAGGATCGCACCCCAGCCGGGGCCACCCAGCGGCAGACAGGCCAGGACCGTCCGCGCGTCCATCCCGACCAGGTCGGGTACGCGGAGCAGTCCGTGTAGTTGTCCCATCGTCAACCAGCAGAAGCCGTCGAGTACCGGCACGTCGGCGCTGACTTCGACGACCATGTTGCGGTTGCGCTTCTGGTAGAACCAGGCGCCCTGCTCCGACTGGCGGACGTCGGTGATCACCCGGTGGCCGACCGGGTGGAGAAAATAGTCGAGGTACGGCACCGGTCGACCCTGGTGCACGCGGGTGTAGTTGCTGCGGGTCGCCTGCACGGTCGGCGCGAGTTGGATGCCGTTCTGGTTGCCGGGCTCCCGCTTGGCCTGCATCAGGCAGTGCAGTACGCCGTCGATCCGCTTGACCAGGATGCCGAGGATGCCGATCTCGGGCTGGTTGATGATCGGCTGGCTCCAGTTGGACACCGGGCCGGCCGGGAAGTCGACCGCGAGGGACTCGACCGTGAAGAACTTGCCGGTCTCGTGCCGCAGGTTGCCGGTAGCTGGGTCCTGTCCCCAACCGCGCAGGTCTTCCAGCGCCACCTGCTCGACGGACATGAACGTCGACTCGCGCATGTCGCCGAGCCACCGGTCGAAGTCCCCGATCCGGGCGAACCGACCACTGGTCGCGAGCATCGACTCGACCAGGCTGGTCCCGGTCGTGGTAGCGGCCCGGCTGGTCATGGCATCTCACCTCGTCGCGTCCTGCCGGTCACCAGGCTTCGTCGCGTCATGTCGGTCACCGCAGGTGGAAGGTCTGCTCGATCGCGCGGCAGGTCGCGTACTCGGGAAGCAGGCCCTCGGCCCGTGCCTCGGCCACGGTGCGGGCCCGCTGGTCGCGAGCCGACAACACCGGCGGCACGGCTGCCGGCAGGTCCAACGCGATCGTCGGATCCTCGATCGACACCGCCAGTTCGTTGTCCGGGTCGTACTCCCGGGACAGCAGATAGGTCATCACCGTGTCGGCTTCCATCGCGACGAAGGCATGACCCACCCCGGGCGGAAGGTAGACAGCGCGATGGGTCAGCGGGTCCAGCTCCACCGCGTCCCACCGTCCGTAGGTCGGGGAGCCGACCCGCAGATCGACCACGACGTCGTACGCCCGACCGTTGGGGCAGTGCACGTACTTGGCGGCACCGGGTGGCGTACGGGTGTAATGAATGCCTCGGGCCACGCCCTGTCGGGAACGGCTGTGGCTGACCTGCGCGACGGCGAAAAGCGGGTACCCGACCGTCTCCTGGAACACCGATCCCTGGAAATGCGAGACGAACACGCCACGCTCGTCCGGGTAGCTCCGTGGAGTGAACACGTAGGCGCCCTCGACGGCCAGCGGTTGCGCTTTCACGATCCGCGTCTCATTGATCGCCACCGTCCGTCAGTGCTCGGCATCATGTCGTCGCCGATGTCGAATTCACCGCGCTCTCATCGAACCGTCCGACAAACGCCTGCCGTGCGAATTCCGCGTACCGTCCGTGACCGCTGGGACAGGATGCTTCACCGCAACGTGGAAGGTCAATGCGATAGGGGGCGACATGACCAACGATAGGGGTTGTCCGATCCGGCGAGGGTGCCGTGCGGACGGGTCATGGCGTGCCGCAGGGACGAGTCATGGCGTGCCGCCTACCAGATGGTCGAGGGTGCGACGCAACGCCTCCGGCAGCGCGGTGCGGGGCTGCCAGCCGGTCACCTCGCGGTAGGCCGACGCGTCAACCACCAGGCTGTGCAGGTCCATCTCGGAGGCGCCCGCCGGTGGCGGTACCGACTCGACCGGCACCGGCGGCGTCCCGGTCCGCTCGCCGACCAAGGCGGCGACGGCGGTGAAGAGCTCCCGCAGGGTGGTCCCGTGCCCGCTGCCGAGCACCCAGTGCCGGCCGGCCAGCGCGTCCGGATGGTCCAGCGCCAAGACGAACGCCTCGGCGACATCGTCGACGAACAGCAGATCGCGCCGTACCGCCCCGTCCGCCCAGACGGTCAGCGGTTGCCCGGCCAGCGCCCGCCGGATCATCGCGCTGACCACCCCACGGTCGACCACCTCCGGTGCCCGCGCCGGCCCGAAGACGGTCGGCAGGCGCAGGGTCACGCCACGCACGACACCCTCGGCGGTGGCCGCCTCCACGGCCCGCTGCGCCGCGAGCTTCTGTCGGTCGTAGCCGGTGACGGGCCGATCCGGCTCCGAGCCGTCGATCCACTCCGGACCGGGGCCCACCTGGGACGTGGACCCCGGAAAGACCACGACGGGCGCGGGCCGGGTCCCCCGGGCGGGCGGCTCGGCCAGCGCGGCGAGCACACCCCGTACCACCCCCACGTTGACCTCTCGCGCGGCCGGCTCGTCATCGGTCAGCCGCCACGTGCCCCGTCCGGCGTAGAGCACCAGCGGCAGCACCGCGTCGGCCCCGGCGACGGCCTCGCGTACCTGACGCGGGTCGGTCAGATCCCGCGCCAGACGTTCGACCGGCGCCGGACCGGGCGGCGACGCGGGCAGGCGCCGGGACACCAGCCGCAACCGTACGTCCCGCCGGCTCAGCAGGGCGGACACGGCCGAGCCGACGAAGCCACCGGCGCCCAGGATCGCGACCAGCGGAGAACCGTTGGATCCGACCGGCGGAGAACCGCCGGATCCGACCGGCGGAGAACCGCCGGACCCGGCCGACGGCGCGTCACGGGTGGGCGGTGCGCCGTCAGGCAAGGTGAACCTCGGGGACGTACCGAAGCCACTGCCCACCCGCCGCCCGGAAGGCGGTCTCCTTCGCCATGATCTCGTCGGCGTGGTTCCAGGCGAACAGCAGCGCGTACGGCGGGTAGGGGCTGGCGAAGGCTTCCGGCCCGCGCACCGGGATGTGCGAGCCCGGGGTCAGTCGCCCCTGCTTGGCGGGGGTGGTGTCACAGATGAAGTCGATCCGGTCCGGGCCGATCCCGCAGAAGTTGAGCACGGTGGCGCTCTTGGCCGTGGCGCCGTAGCCGACCACCCGCTGGCCCCGGGCGTGACAGTCGTCGAGAACCTCGGTCAGCCGCTGGCGGATCCGTTCGACCCGCGTACCGAAGCGCCGCAGCGTGGCCGGCTCGGTGAGGCCTTCCCGACGTTCCGCCGCCAGCAGGTCGGCGACGGCCGGCGACGGCGTACGGGTGCCCGGGCGGGCCAGCGTGTAGCGGACCTCGCCGCCGTGTACCGCAAGCCGTTCGACGTCCACCAGTTCCAACCCGTGCCGGGCGGCCATCGCCTGCACCGAGCCACCGGCGAACAGGAAGAAGTGTTCGTCGTAGATCTGGTCGAAGGAGGCCCGTTCGACGATGTCGGCGAAATAGGGGTCCTCGAACACGAAGACGCCGTCCGGGGCGAGGAGTTCCCGTACCCCCTTGAGGATGGAGTCGATGTAGGGGATGTGACACAGGGTGTTGGCCGCGTAGATGACGTCGGCCGGCCCGTCGTTGGCCAGGATGTCAGCGGCCACCGACGCCTCGAAGAAGTCGGTGCGGACCCGTACCCCGCGCTGTGCGGCCATGGCGGCCACGCCGCCGGACGGTTCCACCCCGAGGTGGCGTACCCCGGCGTCGGCGACGGTGCCGAGCATCGTCCCGTCGTTGCAACCGATCTCGACGATGAAGGGGTCGGGCCGGTGGAGTTCGCCCGCGAGGAAGCGCCGCGCGAGCGTCTCGAAGTGCGACCGCATGACGGCCGATCCACGGGAGATGTACGGGTAGTCCTCGTGGAACATCCGCTCGCGTGGCACCTCCTCCATGAGCTGTACCATCGTGCAGGTCTGGCAGATGCCCACGGCGAGTCGATAAAAGAACTCGTCCTCCGTCCGTTCCGGTGGCAGGAAGGCGTCGGACAGCGGTTGCCGCCCGAAGTCGAAGAACTCCTCCACGGGACCGGCGCAGACGCGGCAGGTCGACATCGCGGGCATGTACGGCACTCCTAGTTGTCGGTGGGCTGCGACAGGGCGCTGGTGGAGGTGAGCAGGGCGCGCAGGTCGGCCTTGCGCTTGACTTTGAGCTTGCGGTAGATCCTGGTCAGATGCTGCTCGACGGTACTGACGGTGATGAACAGGCGGCAGGCGATCTCTCGGTTCGGGTAGCCGAACCGGGCCAGTTCGGCGACCCGGCGTTCGGAGTCGGATAACACAGACAAAAGTGGTGCGGGCGAAGGATCGGCCGACGCGTCCTCGGCAGCCGGTCGCGCGCCGACGACGGTGTCGGCGGCTGGCGTGGGACCGCCGACATCCATCCGTGTCCCGGCCGGCTCCGCACCGTGGTCGCCGGTGAGCCCGCGACCGGCCCGTCGTTCCTGGTCGCTGCTGGCCCGTCGTTCCTGGTCGCTGCTGGCCCGTCGTTCCTGGTCGCTGCTGGCCCGTCGTTCCTGGTCGCTGCTGGCTCCGGCGGCCGCCCGCCGCTCATGGTCGGCCTGACGGGCCGTCGTCCGGGCCTGCTCGCCGTCGCCGAGCTGCTCGTGTGCCTGGGCGAGGTCGGTCAGCGCGGCGATGAGCCCGAGTCGGTCTCCGGCGGCCCGGAGGCGGTCGATCGACTCGCGGAGCAGTGCGATTCGCTGCCACGGTTCGCTGCCGGTGGCGAGCACCCGCAGCGCGAGTCCTCGGATACGCGAGTCACCGCCGCTGCGAGCGAGTTGCTGCTGGATCAGGTCGCGGGCGATGTCGGAGCGGCCCAGGCGGAACTGGGCCTCGGCCAGATCGAGCCGCCAGGTGGCCAGCACCGGGCCGTCCACCCCCCACCTGCGCATCAGCCGCCCACAGGTGTGGAAGTCGTTGGCGGCTGCCAGGACCGCGCCGGTGGCCAGTTTCAGACGTCCCCGCGCGTACCGGTAGCGCAGACCCCACACGGTGTCGTCGGCAGCCTCCGGGATCCGCTGTGCCAGCACCCGCGCGGCGGTCTCGTGCGAGCCGAGGGCGGTGTGCGCCATCACGAGAGTGGCCAGCGGATAGGCGATCAGCACCCCCCAGCGCGGGGCCGGCAGCCGGTGCAGGGCCGCGTCGACCTGGGCGACCGAGATCGCCGGCTCACCGCGCACCAGGGCGATCTCGGCCCGTACCACTCGGAGCAGCGCCTCCCAGGTGATCGCGGCGCGTCGCTCTGCCTGACCGATCAGCCGGTCGCACCGGAGCGTCGCCTGGTCGGGCTCGCCGCCGTGGGCGAGCGCCAGCAGCGCGGTCGCCACGACTTCGATCGCGACTTCGCCGAGGCGGTAGCTCTGCAGTAGCTGCCGGGCACCGACGACCGCGCTCGCCGCGCTACCGTGCCAGACCCTCGTCAGGGACCGGGCCAGGTCGGGCCAGGGATCGTGCGACTCGTCCGGGGTGCGTGCCGGCCAGTCCTGTCGGGAACCGTGGAACCACTGGTACGTGATGCGCAGCTCGGCCTCGGTCTTGGTCTCCAGCAGCCGGTTCGTCTCGGTGGCGGCCCGGAGTACCTGCCCGACCCGGTCGTGGGCGCCCTGCCAGAGCGCGAGGCGTGCCATCGTCAGCAGATCGCGGTCGCGGAATTCGCCCTGGTGCGCGGCGGCCCAGAGCGGTTCGAGGTGGGCGGCGGTCGCCGACGGGTTCACCTGTTCCAGTGCCCGGACCAGGACGCTGGCCACCGCGAGCCGGTCCTCGGCTCCGCCTGCGCAGGCCAGTGCCAGTTCCAAGCAGCGGACGGCGTGCATCGGGTCCTCTGCGGCCAGGGCGTGTTCGGCCGCTTCGCGCAGCACCCGTGCGACCCAGTGCGTACCCTTGCCGTCCGCCGCGAGCAGGTGGTGTGCGACGTCGACGGCAGGCGCTCCCCGATGGAACATCGACTCGGCGACTCGGCGGTGCAGTTCGGCGCGCTCCTGCGCCGTCATGTCGGCCAGGATTGCCTCGATCGCGGCCGGATGCCGCAGGCGGTCGTTCATCACCAGACCGGCTGTCGTCGCGGTCCGGAGCAGACTCGCCGCCGTGACCGTGCCGAGGCCGAGGAGCCGGCCGAGTGTCGGTGGCGGACACTGCTCGTCGAGGACGGCCAACGCGCGTACGCAGTCCAGGAGTTGGCGTTCCCAGCGGTGGGCGCTTTCGACGACCGCCTGCCGGTAATGGGGTCCGGCCACCATCGGTTGGTACGGGTCCGGATCTGGATGGGCGGTCGCTCTGCTCTCGTCGGGTGGAACCCTCGGATGGCCGGCACCGGGCCGGGCCGGGAGCGCTCGTTCCTGGTGGTCGCGGAGCAGCGCGTTGACCAGGAGCGGATTTCCGGCGCTGAGCCGATGACACGGCAACGCGATCCGGGCGGCGACGTCCGCGTCGAAAGCCTTGGCGAACAGGTTTTCCACGCTCTCCACCGACATTGGCGCGAGCCCGATGCGTTCGCGGTGGGGACGACTCATCTCCGAGGCCAGGAACGGGATCGCGAATTGGGTTGGGCTTCGAACCGTGAGCACCAGCATGGCGTGGGCGTTTCTGAGTCGGCGGTCGACCGCGACGAGCACTCTCATCGACCAGGGATCGGTGAACTCGGCGTCGTCGACACAAACGACAACAGGTCCATCCTTGGTGGACCGTCCCGGACCCGGGCGCAGGAGCAGCTTCGCGAGTTCGCTGGAGGTCCGGGCGCATCGACAGTCGCTGCCGACATCGTGGCCCTTGGGGTGATCGTGGCCGGTGTCGCAGCCGCCGATCAGCCGAAGCAGCTGGTCTGCGGGCTCCCCCAGCTGCGCGCTCTGTACGAGCTGGTCCACGACACCCAGCGGAAGTGAGCGTTCGGGCGAGGCGCCCGAGGCGCGAACGACCCGTGCGCCGTCGATCGCGGCGCATTGGGAGAACTCGTGCAGCAGGGCGCTCTTTCCGCTTCCGAGACCACCGACGACGAGGACCGTGCCACCTCGACCGGCCGAGGCCCGTGCGAGCCCGGCGCGCAGAGCTTCCAGCGCCTCGTGGTACTCGATGTACGCCATGCCGTCCCCACGTGACCGGTACACACCTGATACCGCCGGACCCGAATACCTACCCGTCCACTTGGCCCAATCGGCGGAACGCGTCGATGACACTCGATCGATTACATGTCCACAAGTGACATCGTGCCATCAAAATTGGCCCGCCCCGATGTTAGCGCAGCAGGTTTCACAGTCAAGAACGGAACCTTGCGCATTCACATCGATACGATGTGTGTCGATCAGGAATCCCGCCGGCTGCCCACTGTCGATCCAGCCACCATCGACAAACGGTGCGGTCGACAAACGGTGCGGTCGACAAACGGTGCGGTTCGCCGGATATCGCATGCATCGTCCGGCGGACACATCATCCCCGAATTCCGCATACCGACATATCCGACGGCGCGCCGGCGATACTCAGGTTTGGGTCGGAAAGCCGAGATTGACGCCGCCGTGGCGGGGGTCGAGCCAGCGGCTGGTCACCACCTTGCCGCGGGTGAAGAAGTGCACCCCGTCGCGGCCGTGGGCATGGCTGTCGCCGAACAGCGACGCCTTCCAGCCGCCGAACGAGAAGTACGCCATCGGCACCGGGATCGGCACGTTGATGCCGACCATCCCGACCTCCACCTCGTGCTGGAAGCGCCGGGCGGCACCGCCGTCGTTGGTGAAGATCGCCGTACCGTTGCCGTAGGAGTTGGCGTTGACCAGCTCCAACGCGGCGTCGTAGGAGTCGACCCGCAGCACCGACAGCACCGGGCCGAAGATCTCGTCGGTATAGACCGACATCTGCGGGGTCACCTGGTCCAACAGGGTCGGACCGAGCCAGAACCCGCGCTCGTCCCCGTCGACCGGCACGCCCCGACCGTCGACCACGATCTTCGCGCCCTCGGCGGCACCGGCGGCCACGTACCCGGCGACCCGGTCGCGGTGCGCGGCGGTGATCAGCGGCCCCATGTCGCAGCCGGGCCGACGGCCGTCACCGGTCCGGATCCGGCCGAGCCGTTCGACGATCCGGGCCACCAGATCGTCGCCGACCGGCTCCACCGCCACCAGGGCGGAGATCGCCATACACCGCTCCCCCGCCGAGCCGAAGCCGGCGTTGACCGCCGCGTCGGCGGCCAGGTCGAGGTCGGCGTCGGGCAGCACCACCATGTGGTTCTTCGCCCCGCCGAGGGCCTGGACACGTTTGCCGGCAGCGGTGCCCCGGGTGTAGACGTGCCGGGCCACCGGGGTCGAGCCGACGAACGACGCCGCGCGTACGCCTGGGTGGTCCAGCAGTGCGTCGACGGCCTCGCGGTCGCCGTGCACGACGTTGCAGACCCCGGGCGGCAGTCCGGCCTCGGCGAACCATTCGGCGAGCAGCACCGCCGCCGACGGGTCCTTCTCGGACGGTTTGACCACGACGGCGTTGCCGCAGGCGACGGCGATCGGCACGAACCACAGCGGCACCATCGCCGGGAAGTTGAAGGGCGAGATCACCGCGACCACGCCGAGCGGCTGACGCAGGCTGTACGAGTCGACCTCGGTGGAGACGTTCTCGCTGAAGCCGCCGGTGAGCAGCGTCGGGATGCCGCAGGCGTACTCGACGACCTCTAGGCCGCGCTGCACCTCGCCGGCGGCGTCGGCGAGGACCTTGCCGTGCTCGGCGGTGATCACGGCGGCGAGTTCGTCACGCCGGGCGTTGATGATCTCACGAAAGGCGAACAGCACGCTGGCCCGCCGCGACAGCGACACGTCCCGCCAGTCGCGGGCCGCCCGGGCCGCCACCCGCACGACCTCGTCGACCTGCGCGGCGGAGGCGAACCCGACGGTGGCGGCGACCTGCCCGGTCGCCGGGTCGAACACCTCACCGTGCCGACCATCGCCGCCGACGTCCATGGCGGTACGGACACCGTCGACGAAATGCGCGATCCGGTTCATGCCATACCTCCGACGACGGTGGCTGAGACCGACGCGATCGCGTCGACCAGGATCGCCAGGCCTTCCCGGGCCTCGTCCTCGGTGAGGGTCAACGGTGGACCCATCCGCAGCACGTTGCCGTACAACCCGCCCTTGCCGACCAGCAGACCGCCGGCGCGGCAGGCCTCGAACACGGCGGTGGTCGCGGCCGGGTCCGGGTCGCGGGTGCCGGGGCGGACGAACTCCACGGCCAGCATCAGGCCCTTGCCGCGTACCTCGCCGACGATCGGATGCGCGGCGGCGGCCTCGGTCAGCCCGGTGCGCAGCACTTCGCCCGTACGGGCGGCGTTGGCCTGCAGGTCGTGGTCCCGCAGGTAGTCGAGGACGGCGACGCCGGCGGCGGTGCTGACCGGATTGCCGCCGAACGTGGAGAACGAGATCGCCGGTACGGCGTCCATGACGTCGGCGCGGCCGACCACACCGGCCAGGGCGAACCCGTTGCCGATGCCCTTGGCGAAGGTGAGCAGGTCCGGCACGACGCCGTGCGCCTGGTAGCCCCAGAAGTGTTCGCCGGTACGCCCCCAGCCGGTCTGCACCTCGTCGGAGATGAGCAGGATGCCGGACTCGTCGAGGACCTTCTTCCACGCGCCGAGCAGACCGTCGGGGCCGTGCACGAAGCCACCGACACCCTGGATCGGCTCGGCGATCAGGCAGGCGACGTCGCCGGCGGTCTGGGTGGCGAGGATCTCGCGGAGGTCTTCGACGGCGGCGTCGAGGTGGGCGTCGGGGCCGAGCCGGGCCAGCAGGCCGCGCAGCCGGTCACCCGAGTGCAGCCAGGCGACCTGCAGCGGGTTGAGGGCGCTCGCCGACCAGCTGCGGTGCCCGGTGATGCCCATCGTGGCGTACGAGCGGCCGTGGTAGCTGTTGCGGACGGCGAGGATCTGGTGCGACCGGCGGAAGTTGGTGGCGGCCAGCAGCGCCGCTTCGTTGGCTTCGGTGCCGGAGTTGGTGAAGAAGACCCGGGCGTCGACGATGCCGGACAGCGCGGCGATCCGTTCGGCCAGCTCGACCTGGTGGCGGATCAGGTACAGCGTGGAGGTGTGCACGACACCGGTGGCGAGCTGGCGCTGCACCGCGTCACGGATCTCCGGGATGTCGTAGCCGATCATGTTGGTCAGCACGCCGCCGAAGAAGTCCAGGTAGCTGCGCCCGTCGGCACCGGTGACCCGTCTGCCGGAGCCGGCGACGATCTCCAGGGGTTCGGCGTAGTAGATCGGCATCCAGCCGGGCATGACCGCCCGGTGCCGGGCCAGCAGGTCGTCGGCGGTCATCTGGCGCACCACGCTCCCTGGGTCGTCGATGAGAGAACCTTCCCACCGTGACCGGATGAGGAGCAACTGCCATCGTGTAGCAGCCGCCCGGGCTTGACCTGACACTCCGTCGATTGGCTGGTCGATGGTGGGTGCCGGACCGCCTCCAGCGGGCGCGGTCGGCGCCTGCCCAGGACCGGCTCTCCGTTTCAGTGTGATCCCCCAGCGGGATCGTGATCCCGCTGGGGGATCACGCGGAGATCGAGTCACGCCTCCGGCGGCGGCGGGCCGGGCAGGGACAGCGGGCTAAGCCGCGACGGTCGGGGCCGTGTCGCGGACAGCGGCGGCGAAGACCTCGGAGCGGTGTTCGAAGTTGCGGAAGTGCCCGTAGCTGGGCGCGGCCGGCGACAGCAGCACCACCCCGCCGGCGGGAGTGAGTTCGCGGGCCAGCGCGACCGCCGTCGGAAGGTCGTCGGCTCGCGCGGTCCGGACCCCGGGCAGCCCGGCCAGGGTGTCGAGAATCCGGGGGCCGCTGTCCGGTACGCCGATCACCGTCAACTCACACTCGGCGAGGTGCTCGCGCAGCGGCGTGTAGTCCAGCCCCCGGTCGGTACCGCCGACAATGACGGTCAACGGGCGGCCGGCGTACGCGTCGATCGCGTGCATCGCCGAGTACGGACTGGTGGAGATGCTGTCGTCGACGAAGGTCAGCCCGGACGGGTCGGCGATCTCGGCGAGCCGGTGCGGCAGGCCGGCGAAACCGGCGACCGCGTCGGCGACCGCGTCCCGGTCAGCGACGCAGTCGACGCCGAGGGCCTCGAGCACCGCCAACGCCACGCAGAAATTGCCTTCGTTGTGCCGGCCGGCCAGCGGCAGCACCGCCCGGGCGAACAGCGGCTCGGCCCGCCGGTGCAGGTACGGCCGACCGTCCGGGCCGGGTGCGAGGTGGTAGCCGTCGGGCAGTCCGGCGGCGATCGCCTCCTCGTTGAGCAGCCGCCGGGTAAGCCTCGGATCCGTACCGTTGTAAATGATCGTTTCCGGACCATGAGCGACGATGTTGAGCTTGTCGGAGTAGTAGCGTTCCTCGCTGCCGTGCGAGTCCAGGTGCTCCGGGAACAGTGAGGTCAGCACGGCGATCCGGGGCGAGTCGGTCAGGTCGCTGCACTGGTACGAGGACAGCTCCAACACGTACAGGTCGGCCTCGGGCATGGCCAGCAGCGGTACGCCGATGTTGCCGCCGAACGCGTTCGGCCGACCCAGCGCGGTCAGCAGGTGGCTGATCAGGCTGGACGTGGTGGACTTGCCCTTGCTGCCGGTGACGCCGACGGTCCGGGCGGCGTGATCGGCCATCCACAGCGCGGTGCCGCCGGTGATCGGCACACCGCGTCGGCGCAGCTCGATCACCCATGGGTGGGTCTGCGGCACACCCGGGGAGCGGACCACGACGTCGGCGGCGGCCAGCCGGGCGAAGCCGTCCTCGCCGGTGTGCACCGGAGCGAGGTCGGCGTCCCAGTCGGGCGGGGCTGCCGTCGCGCTGTCGTCGACGGCGACCAGCGCCGCCGGGGACTGGGCGGCGATCGCGGTCACCGCGGCCCGTCCCTCGCGGCCGGTGCCCCACACCGCGACGGATCGGCCACGCAGGTCAGCCAGGCGCACCGGTCATCTCCTCCACTACGAAGCATCTCATCAGGCACCGGATCGGGGGCGCGAACCGGGACTAGTATGTCTGGTCGGTGATCAGTGGAGGAGGTACGGGTGACCCGTGACGAGCTAGGACGATTCACCACGTTCACCTTTCCCACGTTGGAGTTCGACCCGGCGACCGGGGTGGCCGAGCTGGGCTACGCGCTCACCGGCGACGACGGCGCGGAGCTGACCTTCGTCGAGCGGATCACCTTTCCGATGCCCGACGGCACCCCGCCGCCGAGCGGGCCCGGGTCGACGTTCCGCCGGGTGCTGGAACTGCTGCACCTGGTCGCCGGGGTCAGCTACTACAAGGTGGCGGCACCGGCGCGGCTGGTGGCGCCGGCCCCGTTGGGGGGCGAGGCGGTGGCGCTGGTCACCGCCGTCTACACCAAGGGCCTGGCCGAGTACGCGTACCGCAACGCCCTGCCGCACGTGCTCGACCTGGCACCGGTGGTGCCGGACGGGGTGCCGAGCGCGCCGACGCCGGTGGACACCGGTGACCGGCGGCCGTTGTCGGCGGTGGGCGGCGGCAAAGACTCGATCGTCACCCTGGAGGCGCTGTGTCGGGCCGGGTTCGACCCGGTGCCGTTCTCGGTCAACCCCAATCCGGTGATCGTCGCGGTCAACGCGGCGTCCGGGTTGCCGGCGCTGGCCGCCCGCCGGGCATTGGACCTGCGACTGTTCGACCTCAACGCGGCCGGGGCGTACAACGGTCACATCCCGGTCACCGCGATCAACTCGCTGATCGCGGTCGGTACGGCGGTCCTGCACGGCCTCGGCCCGGTGGTGATGTCCAACGAGCGCTCCGCGTCCGACCCGAACCTGATCTGGAACGGACACGAGATCAACCATCAGTGGTCCAAGGGCGTCGAGGCCGAAGGGTTGCTGCGGGCCGCCCTGCAGGGCCACGCCGGGCTGAGCGAGCCGTACTTCTCGCTGCTGCGGACCCTCTCCGAGCTGCACATCGCCAAGCTGTACGCGGCGTCGACCGGCTACGACCCGGTGGTGACCAGCTGCAACGCGGCGTTCAAGTTGCGCGACCGCAGTGAACGCTGGTGCGGGGCGTGCCCGAAGTGCCGGTTCGTGTTCCTGGCGTTCGCGCCGTTCATGGCGCGCGACCGACTGGTCGGCATCTTCGGCGTCGACCTGCTGGCCGACCCGGCCCAGCTGGCGGGCTACCGGGAGTTACTCGGCGTCGACGGGCACAAGCCGTTCGAGTGTGTCGGCGAGGTCGAGGAGTCCCTGGTCGCGTTGCGGATGCTGGCGTCGGCGCCGCAGTGGCGCGACGCGCCGCTGGTCGGTGAGCTGATGGCGGCGGTGCCGGAACAGGCGTGGCCGGCGGTCGACGCCTCCGACGTGCTGCTGCCCGGCGGCCCGCACTTCGTGCCGGCCGCGTACGCGAAGGTCCTCACCGCCTTGCTGTGAGCTCATCGCGTGCGGGGCTTTGTCACATCTTGCAAAGCATTGATGATCGCGAACGGAATTTCTATTCTCACGAGAGGTAATCACGTTTCCAGGAAGGATCTGGCGCATGCTCAAGTTCCTTCGCAACGCCATCGTCGCGGCAGTGACGGTGATGTCGACCAGCCTGGTACTCAGCGCCCCCGCTGAGGCCAACTTCCCATCCCCACCGGTGGGGGCACTCATCGAGGTCAGGTTCTACACCACCAGCGCTTACACCACCGAGATCGGCAAGTGGGTCTACGGTGCCTGCGACGGTGTGTGGGTGGATCAGGACTGGGGTTCGCGGAGCCACTTCTACCGCGACCGGGTCGTTCCCTGCTATGTCTGATCCGCCGACCACCTCCCGATGATCGCTGCCGGCACCGGCGAGCTTGCCGTAGGCCGGGTCGGCCCGTTGTCGGACTGGCAGATCAGCAGGATCCGGCCACCGCGGTCGGCGACGATCCGGTTCAGGTGGGCGTAGACCTGGTCCAGCGGCAGGTTGATCGCCCCGTCGATGTGGGCGGTCTCGAACTCGGCCGGGGTCCGCACGTCGACGACGAGGGTGTCGGCGTTGGCCGCCAGCAACGCCCGTGCGGCGGGGACGTCGATGCTCGGACGGGTGGCGGTGGGGGGCATGTCGTCTCCCTGGGGTGGTGGTGTCAGTCGGTGGTCAGGTCGGCGACGCCGGCACCGTCGAGCACGGCGGCCCGGTAGCCGGCCCGGACGAGCAGGCTGGCGGCGATGGCTGCGCGACGGCCGCTGCCACAGGCGACCAGGACCGGGTGTCGCGGGTCGAGTTCGGCGGGGATGCCGTCGGTGACCAGGTCGGCGAGGAACCGTTCGACGGCTCCCGGCCAGCTGACCTTCGCCCGTTCGGTCGGCATCCGTACGTCGAGAAGTTGGGCGTCGGGCCCGGCCAGCCGCTGCTGGAAGGCGGCCAGGTCGAGCAGTTCGTAACCGGGACCGAGGTGGTCGGCGGACGCGGGCCGGTAGACGGCGCGGACGGCGTCGACGCCGATGCGGGCGAGTTGGACGACGGCCTCGGTGACGTCCTGCTCGGGTTCGGCGACCAGCACGATCGGTGCCCCGTACGGCAGCAACCAGCCGGCCCAGCTGCCGAAGTCGTCGGTGAGCGTGATGCCGACCGAGCCGGGTACGAGGCCGCCGGCCTGGACGTGGCGGGGCCGGACGTCGACCAGCTGGGTGGCGTCGTCAACGAGGCGGGTGGCGTCATCGGCCGGCAGTTCGGCGGCGGTCGGCAGTTCGGCGGCGGTGACCTCGGGTACGGCGATGGTCGGCATCGGTTTCCCGCCCCGGATGTTGGCAGGTCCCAGATATTGGTAGAAGGTCGGGATCGGCATGGGATCGGCGAGCAGCCGGTCGGCGAAGTCCTCCGGGTCGGCGATGCCGAGCAGCGGGTTGTCGTCGACTTCGTCGCCGATGGTGGAGGTACGCCGGCCGGCACCGGTGGTGGTGGCGCAGAACGAGCCCTCGCCGTGGGTCGGGTAGAGCGCGACCGCCCGGGGCAGGCCGGCGAGTCGGTGCAGGGATCCGTGCTGGAGCCGGGCCAGGGTACGGGCGCGGTCGGGGCCGAGCAGGTCGGGCCGGCCGGCGGAGGCGACCAGCAGGCTGCCGCCGGAGAAGACGGCTACCGGTTCGCCGTCGATCAGCACCAGGTAGCTGGTGTGTTCCGGGGTGTGCCCGGGGGTGTGGACGGGCCGCAGGGTGAGGTTGTCGGCCTTGATGTCTTCGAGGTGGAAGGCGGGGGTGTGGCGGTAGGTGGGTGCGGCACCGGCGGGCAGGACCAGTTCGGCACCGGTGCGGCGCGCCGCCTGCGGCCCACCGGAGACGTAGTCGTTGTGCAGGTGTGTTTCCAGCACGAACCGGACGTCGACGTCGCGTTGGGCGGCGGCGTCGAGGAACCGGTCGATGTCGCGTTGCGGGTCGACCAGGATTGCCTTGCCTTCGTGGGTGAACAGGTAGGACTGGTCGCCCAGCCCTGGGGTACGGAACGAGACGAGCTCCACGGATTCTCCCTCCCGGATCAATATACCCATGGGGGTATGTGATCCCAGCATGTTCGGATGACCGTACATCTGCAATACATACCCCCAGGTGTATCCTGCGAACCTGAGCGGGAGGAGCAGACGATGCGGGTCGAAGAGCAGACCACGGCGGATGTGGTCAAGCGGCTACGGCGAGCCGAGGGGCAGATCCGAGGTGTGATCGCCATGCTGGAGTCCGGCCGCGACTGCGCCGAGGTGGTGACCCAACTCGCGGCGGTCTCCCGCGCGCTCGACCGTGCCGGATTCAAGGTCATCGCCAGTGGACTGGAACAGTGCATGGACCCCGACGCGGACCTCGCCGACCGCAAGGCCAACCTGGAACAGATGGAAAAGCTGTTCTTGTCCCTCGCCTGACCGCCGTCGCCGCAGCGCTCAGACGACGCCGCAGCGCTCAGACGACTTCGGCCGGCGTCTGGGCGGCTCGCCACGCCTGGTAGCCGCCGAGCAGGTCGGAGACGTCCGGATGACCGTTGGCGCGCAGCAGGCTGGCAGCCACCGAGGAGCGGTAAGCCCGGCGCAGTGCACCACCACCGGGCGGTCGGTCGGCACCTCGGTGCTCCGCCGGGACAACTCGGCCAGCGGGATGTGCAGCGACCCGTCGATCGCGCCGGAGGAGCGCTCGCCGGAGTTGCGCACGTCGAGCACGACCGGCGGCCGATCGCCGGCCAACGCGGCGACCAACTGCGCCACGGTCAGCCGACTCCCCCGGTCCAGCTGATCGATCATCCGCAGGAACACCTGCTCCGGCTCACGCAGATAGCCGCCGACGGTGTCGAACCCGAACCGGGCCAGCCGGACGACGATCTCCTCCTCGCGGTCCTGCGGTGCCACCACCAGCACCTGCGTGCCGGGAGCGACCACGCGCTGCCGGCGGTCTCGGCGAACCGACCGTCGGCCGGGACGTTGAGCGCACCCCGCACATGCCCGCGACGGTTGAGCACCGCGTCCATCGGCACGCAGGCGTAGTTGGTGGCCGCTGCTCCCGTCGAGGAACGCTCGGTGGACAGGTTCTTGCCGCAGGCCGATCCGTGCCGTGTGCCGGGAAGACCCGTACCGGATCGGGCAGCGCCATCAGCTTGTGCTGGACGCTGTGGTGGAGCATCCGGCCCGGCTCGCCGGTGACGGCGAGCGAGGCGAGCAGGTCGGGACGACCGTCGGACTCAGACTGCGCGGACGCGGGCTCCGGGGTCGGACTCAGACCGGCGGACGGGCCCGGACCGCGTCGAGGGCCAGCAACGCGACATGCAGCGACAGGCAGGTCTGTACCGAATCCAGATCGGCGTCGAGAATCCGGGCCAGCCGGGCCAGCCGCTCGTAGAACGCCGGCCGGGACAGATGGACCGCCGCGGCCGCCGCCGACTTGTTGCGGCCGCACTCCAGGTACGCGCGCAGCGTGGGAAGCAGCGGATCGCGCGGGTGGCGATCCTCGTGGGTCAGCAACGCGCCCAACTCACGCTCGACGAAGACCTGCAGGCGCGGCTCCTCCCGCAACAGATGCAACAACCCGGCCAGGCCGACGTCGGGCAGCCGCAACACCTGGTCCGTCCGGCGGTCCCGCCGCCCGGCCTCGGCCACCTGCCGCGCCTCGACCAGCGACCGCCGCGCCTCCCGGATGCTGTCCACCGCGCTACCGGCGGCGACCACCACCGCAAACGGCTCGGACCGGCGGACCCGATACAGCGCCAGTCGGAAGGCGTCCAGCGCCACGTCCACCGGCCCGGCACCTACCGGGCCAGCGTCCACCGGCATGCTGCCCGCCGACACAGTGCCCGCCGACACAGTGCCCGCTGGCGCGGCGTCGCGCACCGCCACCAGCGCACCCACCGAATTGTCGTCGATCGAGCTGGACAGGCCGGTCAGGCCCGCCTCCCGCAGCGCCAGGCCGACCGCCTCGGCGAGATCGCGCAACCGGGCCTGGGCCGCCTCGGCCGGGGCGTCGTCGTCGACGCCGTCCAATTCCCGGAACCGCACCACGACCCCGACCAGCCGCCGCCGATCCAGCAGGACCCCGAGCGCCCGGGCCCGCAGCGCCACCTCGTCCACCGGCTGCGACCCGTCGAGCAGGGCGGTCAGCAACGTACGGTGAATCTGACGCTCCAAGCCCTCGGCGTCCCGGCGGATCAGCCGGCCCAACGCCAAGGTGGAGGCGGCCCGCTCCACCAGGATCGACAGCCGCACCGGTGGCCGGCCGGCGGGGGTGAGCACCTGCGCCGGGCACCGCAGCAGCAGCCGGCCCCAGTCCTGCCCGCGCGCGCCGACCATGGTGACCAACCAACCCGAGTCGGCATCGTACGCCGTCCGCCCGGCCGGCTGGATCCGGCGGGAATGCTGCTCCCAGCCGTCGAGCAGCAGCCGGGCGTTCTCCCCCGCGCTGTGGAAGGCCAGCACCCGACGCGACAGGTTCTCCAGCACCACCGGCGCACCGGCCAGCTCGGCCGCCTGGCGTACCACCTCGGCGGCCTCCGCGCCCTCGACGGAGAGTTCGGTGAACCGTTGGTGAATCTCCTCGGTGGCCCGCAACTCGCCGATCTGCGCGTCCACGATCAGCGCGTGCACCGCCTCGGTGATCAGCACGAACGGCGTCGCCCGACGTAGTTCCACCAGGGGTAGACCACGCCGTTCGGCGGCGGCGACCATCACCCGGGGCACCGCTGTGCCGTAGCGGCGGCCGAGTTCCACCACCAGCCCGGCCACCCCGACCTCGGCCAGATCGGCGATGAACGCGCGAACCCCCGCGTCGTCGGCCGGCAGCCCGATCCCGGTGGTGAGCACCAACTCACCGCCACGCAGCAGGGTGGCGATGTCCGGAACCTCGGTGACATGCACCCAGCGGACCGGCTGATCGAGCGCTCGTTCGGCGGCGACAACCCGGGGCCCGCCATGGCGCACCGGCTCCAGCGCCAGCACCTCACGTACGGTTGGGAACACCTCGGAGACGGTACCGGTACGGCAGGCAGAATGCCCCGTGTGCCAGTAGTGGAGATCACCGACCCGGGCGACGAGCGGATCGCCGATTACCGTGCGCTGACCGACGTCGAGCTCCGCACCCGTTGGGAACCACCGAACGGGCTGTTCATCGCCGAAGGGGAGCTGGTCGTCCACCGCGCGCTGCGGGCCGGTTACCGGCTCCGGTCGGTGCTGGTCGACGCCAAGCGCGTCGACCAGCTGGCCGAGTTGCCCGCCGAGGCGCCGGTCTACGCCGGAACACCGCCGCTGTTGGAGTCGATCACCGGGTTCCACGTCCACCGGGGCGTGCTCGCCTCGTTCCACCGGCGGCCGTTGCCCACCGTCGAGCGGCTGCTCGACGGTGCCCGGCGACTGGTCGTCCTCGAAGGGCTGAACACCCACACCAATCTGGGGGCGTTGTTCCGCAGCGCCGCCGCGCTCGGCATGGACGCGGTGCTGCTCTCCCCCACCTGCGCGGACCCGCTCTACCGCCGGTCGGTACGGGTCAGCATGGGCGAGGTCTTCGCCGTCCCGTACGCCCGGGCGGGCGACTGGCCGGCGGCGTTGGACACCATCCGGTCCGCCGGGTTCCGGCTGCTGGCTTTGACGCCGGCGCCGGACGCCGTACCGGTGCATCGGCTGACTGCCGCTGACCGGAGCCGACCGGCGCTGCTGTTGGGTGCCGAAGGGCCGGGGCTGAGCGCGGCGGCGCTGCGCGGCGCGGACGTACGGGTGTCGATCCCGATGCGCCGAGGGGTGGACTCGCTCAACGTGGCGACCGCCGCCGCGGTCGCGTTCTGGGAGCTGTCCCGCGACGACGACAGCGATTGAGGCACGCGACCGACGCCGGCTGACACACACGACCGACGCACGCCGGCTGACACACGCGGCCGACGGCCCGGCCGGCGCTCTCGGTCAGCCGGTGGTGCTCGCCCGGGCGTGCACCACCGGCACCATCCGTCCCGCCGACCAGGCCAGCCCGATCCCGGCGGTGAGCGCGAAGACCGCTCCGACGGTCTGCAGCGGACCGGAGAACAGCCCGACGATGCCCAGCAGCGGCGCGGCGACGATCAACAGCCAACCGTCGAGCCGGTTGAACAGGTCCGAGCGCAGCACCGCCCCGCCGGCCAGGAACCAGCCCAGGCTGTACAGCGCGGCACCGACCAACGCCAGTGCGCGCGCCGAGGTGCCGTAGACGATCGTGCCGTCCGGCAGTCCGGCGAACGGCACCATCAGCGCGGCGCCCGCGAGACCGACCAGCAGCGCGGCGACCGCCGTGCCCCGGCTGCGGGCCGCCGCGTGGATCCCGGCGACCGCGACCAGCGCGACCAGACCGAGCCAGCTGGCGATCACCCAGGCGATCAGGTACACGGGACGCCCGTCGACCAGGTCGGGTGCCGGGTTGCCGCCCCGCAGGCCGCTGAGGCTGCTGACCGCGAACGCGACGGCGTACAGCGGCAGCACCCAGATCGCCAGCCGGCTGAACCGGCGCACCGACCACGCCCAGGCGGCGTTGGTGGCCGGGCCAGCGGGGGCTTGTTCGGGGGCGGCGGCCGCCACCACGGCGATCCCCGCGTCGCTGCGCGAAACGACCCGCATCGGCCCGGACCGACCGGCGGTGGCGGCGGCGGTGGTACGGGGTCGGGTGTTCCGGACGGCACGCGTCATCGACGTCGCCTTCCCGTACGGCCGGAACGCGGCGGTCCCGACGCCTGTGGTCACTGACCGACTGATCGTGACAGGCACCGGGACCGTTATGCGGGGATTCTTCAGATTTCGCGGACCGATGCGACCAGCTCGCCCGGCTCGTCGAGGTCTATGCCCGTCGGCTGCGAGGTCAGCCGCGATCCGGTTCGGCGTGACGGTCGGCGGTCATGCCGTCGAACAGTTCAGAGGCGGGCACCGGCTCGGGTGCCGGCAACCCGGCCGGCCGGGCGTTGCCGCCCCGGGTGACCTGCTCGGCGGCACGTACCTCGTCGTTGACCCGCTGCGCTTCGGCGGCGGCCGCCTCGGCCGCTTCGGCCGCCTCGCGTTCGACGGCGCCGGAGTCGACCTGCTGGGACGGTGCGTCGCCGACCATCTGGCTCAACCCGCCGAGCGCGCCGCCGAGACCTTCGAGGGCCTTGGTCAGCTCGGCCGGCACGATCCACATCTTGTTGGACTGGCCGTTGGCGATCTGCGGCAGCGCCTGCAGGTACTGGTAGGCGAGCACCTTCTGACTCGGGTTGGCCTGGTGGATGGCGTCGAAGACCGTACGGATCGCCTTGGCCTGCCCCTCGGCCTGCAGGATGCGGGCCTGGCGGTCACCGTCGGCGCGCAACACGGCGGCCTGCTTCTCACCTTCGGCGCTGAGGATCTGGGACTGCTTGTGCCCCTCGGCGGTGAGGATCGCCGCGCGGCGGTCCCGTTCGGCGCGCATCTGCTTCTCCATCGAGTCGCGGATGCTCGGCGGCGGCTCGATCGCCTTGATCTCCACCCGGGTGACCTTGATCCCCCAGCGTCCGGTGGTCTCGTCGAGGACGCCGGACAGGTGCCGGTTGATCTCCTCACGGCTGGTCAGGGCGCGTTCCAGGTCGAGCGAGCCGATCACGTTCCGCAGGGTGGTGACGGTCAGCTGTTCGATGGCCTGCAGGAAGTTGGCGATCTCGTAGGTGGCCGCCCGGGGCTCGACGACCTTGAAGTAGAGCACGGTGTCGATCGAGACGACCAGGTTGTCGGAGGTGATGACCGGTTGTGGCGGGAAGCTGACCACCTGCTCCCGCATGTCGACCTTGGCGCGGACGGTGTCGACGAACGGTACGAGCAGGTTGAGGCCGGGGGTCATGGTGCGCTGGTAGCGGCCGAGCCGCTCGACGACGTCCATCCGTTGTTGCGGAACGATCCGCACCGCGCGGATCAGGGTGATCACTGTGATCAGGGCGATCGCCCCGACCAGCACCGCGATCGCAAGCTCCATCGTTGCTCACCTTTTCGGTTTGGGTGTTCTACGGCAGTTCGCGGTCGATGACGTCGTCCCGCCACACCATGGCGGTCACCCCCTTGACCTCGATGACGCGTACCCGTTCGCCGGGGGCGAAGACCTGCGTCCCGTCGTAGGATCGAGCGCTCCAGGACTCGCCGTCGATCTTGACCCGGCCGCTGTCCGCGTCGACCTGTTCCAGCACGAGCGCGGAGGCGCCCTCGATCGCTTCGACGCCGAACGGTTCATCACCCGTGCTCAGCGCCGACTGGCGGTGCCGCTGGATGATCGGACGGACGGCGAGCACGCTCAACGCGGACACGGCGGCGAAGACGAGCGCTTGCACCAGCACCGGAGCACCGAGCGCGGCGGCGATCGCCGCCGCGAACGCGCCGGCGGCGAACATGATGAGGAAGAGCGTCGCGGTGAACAGCTCAGCGATCGCCAGTACGACGCCCAATACGATCCACAGGACGGGTTCCACGTACCGATCGTGACATGCGCTCGCACGCCTCGGCGACCGACAGCCCGGCAAATCGGACATCAATCGACGACACCCCCGCGAACCGTCACTCTGATTCGATAGCTCGATCACGCAGAGGAGTCACCCACCGTGCCCACCGCGACCATCTCCGCCGAGAGCGTCACGATGATCGACACCACGGTCGCGCAGGCGCAGGCCCGGGGCCGTACGCCGTCGGTCGTCCTCGGTGTGCTCCGCCACGGCCGGCTGGCGCACGTCGCGAGCGCCGGACGTCATCCGGTACCCGACCGCGACCTGCAGTACCGGATCGGCTCCATCACCAAGACGATGACCGCCGCCCTGGTGCTGCAGTTGCGCGACGCCGGCGTCGTCGACCTCGACGATCCGCTGCGCGCGCACCTGCCGGACGTCCCGTTCACCCGGATCACCCTGCGTCAACTCCTCGGACACGCCGCCGGCCTGCAACGCGAACCGGACAGCGACGCCTGGTGGGAGCGGACCACCGGCACCGACCTCGCCGGTCTGCTCGCCACCCTCACCCCGGACAAGGTGGCGTTGCGGCCACACACCGCCTACCACTACTCGAACCTCGCGTACGGGCTGCTCGGCGCGATGACGCGGCGGCTCACGTCGACACCGTGGAGCGAGCTGGTCCGCGACCGCGTCCTCGACCCGCTCGGCATGTCCCGGACCAGCTACCACCCGGCCGCGCCGTTCGCCCCCGGCTACGTGGTGCATCCCTGGCACGGCACCCTGGCCGAGGAACCCCGCACCGACACCGGGGCGATGGCACCCGCCGGACAGCTCTGGTCGACCGTCGAGGACCTCAGCCGGTGGGCCGCCTTCCTCACCGACCCGGATCCGGCCGTACTCGCCCCGGAGACGATGACCGAGATGTGCCGACCGGTCGCGATCGACGACCCGGAGCGGTGGACCGGCGGCCACGGTCTCGGCCCCGAGCTGTACCGGGTCGGAGAACGAGTCTTCGCCGGCCACGGCGGCTCCATGCCCGGCTACGTCGCGCTGCTCGCCGTCCACCGGCCGACCAGGACCGGAGTCGTCGCCTTCGCCAACTCGTACGGCTTCGCCGACGGCAGCATCCGCGAACTCGGCCTGCGGGTACTCGCCGACGTACTCGACCGCGAACCGGAGCCGGTCGCACCGTGGCTACCCGGCCGGCCGCCGGCACCACCCGTGGCCCCGATCTGCGGTCGCTGGTGGTGGATGGGACGCGAGTTTCAGGCCAGCTGGGACGCCGGGCCCGGCGAACTGGTGATCACCCAGCTCGGCCGAGGCCCGGCCCAGACGTCGCGGTTCACGCCGGACGGCCCGGACCGCTGGCGGGGCACCGCCGGCACCCAGCACGGGGAGATCCTCGCCGTACGGCGGGATCCGGCCGGTCACCCGAGGGCGCTGGACATCGCCACCTTCGTCCTGACCCGCGACCCCGACCAGCCCGACCAGCCCGGCTGAGCCGGCAGGTCCGATTGAGCCGGCAGGTCCGACCGGACGCGACGGCTGCGCCGGTCCCGGCGGGTCAACCCGGCGGCGGTACGGTGACGAAGTCGATCATGCGCTCCATGGCGTTGATCAACGGTGTCTCGACGTCCTGGTAGCCGCGCACCCTGGCGAGGATCCGGCGCCACATCTCGGCCGGCTCCGCCACGCCGACGGCCGCGCACACCCCGTCCTTCCACGGCTGACCCGGCGGGATCCGGGGCCACTGCCGCAGCCCGACCCGGTCCGGTTTGACCGCCTGCCACACGTCCACGTACGGGTGGCCGGTGACCAGCACGTACGGCGAGTCGACCGCCGCGACGATCCGGCTCTCCTTCGAGCCCGGCACCAGATGGTCGACCATGACGCCGAGGCGCCGCCGAGGACCGGGGGCGAACTCGGCGACCCGGGTGGCCAGGTCGTCGATGCCGTCGAGCGGTTCGACGACCACACCCTCGACCCGCAGATCGTCACCCCAGATCCGTTCCACCAGGGCGGCGTCGTGCACGCCTTCGACCCAGATCCGACTGGCCCGGGCCACCCGGGCGGGCTGGTTGGCCACGGCGATCGACCCGGACGCGGTCCGTTGCCGCTGACGCGGCGCGGTCGGGGCAGGTGCCGGACGGCGCAGCGTCACCGGCTGCCCGTCGAGCAGGAACGCCGCCGGGGCGAGGGGGAAGTGCCGTCGGCGTCCGTGCCGGTCCTCCAGCGTCACCGCGCCGGACTCGAATCCGACCACGGCCCCGCAGAAGCCGGAATCGGCGTCCTCCACGACGAGGTCCGGCTCGGCGTCCACCTCGGGCACCGTGCGACGTCGACGCCAGTTGCCCGCCAACACGTCGTCGCCGTACCGCCGATCACCACCCACGCCCGGCAGGCTAACCGCCGGGCCGGCCCGACCGGACGCCGACGCGCCGGAAAGCGCCGCCCGGGCACCCGGCCGGGGAGTCGCACAGCGGGCATCGAGACAACCGGCACTGTGGCACGTACCCTAGCGTGCATGTCCCCCGCAGCAGGCGCGGCGACCCTCGCGACGCGTCGTTCCAGCCGGTTCGTCACCTGGGTTCGCGCATGGCGCGCGGGCCTGGTGTCCTACGACGAGATCGCCGACGAGATCGCCGGCGACGAGGAACACCTCGTCGCCGACGCACCCGGCGCCTGGACCGATCTGCCGTTGCGCGACGCGCTGTCCTGCTTCTCCAAGTTGGCCCCGGACGAGATCCGACTGGTGCTGCCGGCGCCGGGCGATCCCCGTGGACTCCCCGGACCCGGCGAGTTCGCCGGTGCCGCGCTGCTGGCCGGCGAGGCCGTCGTCGCCCGAGGTCTCGGCGTGATCCCCGAGGTCCGCACGCACACCTCCGGTTCCGGCGTCACGTTCGAAACGGTGCTATGGCGCGTCCACCCGCTGCCGAACGACCTGCCCAACGGGAACGGGTACGCCGATCCCGGGCCGGCGGAGGCCGAAGCGGAGCTGTCCAGCGCGCTCGCCGAAGCCACCGCCGCGCTGACCCGGCTGGACGTGGCCCACTGGCGTCCCGAACTCGCCGGTGCGCTCGCGGCGTTGCGCCGCCCGGACGCCGGCATGGACCTGCCGCCCGGCTTCGACCCCCGGGCCCGGCGGTTGTTCGCCCGGGCCAGTGTGCTCGACCAGGTGCTGGCGCTCGCCGAACACGTCGCGCCCGGCGGAGCGGTCAACGGCTACGAGGCCCAGCAGCGCGACGCCGCGCTCCGCCCGCTCACCGCCGCCTGCCGTCAGGCGCTGGTGGCTGCCTGCAACGCCCCGCTGCGCCCCTGACCCGGAGGGGTCAGATCCGATCCCTGACCGGGGCGGGTCAGATCTCGTCGATCAGGTCGGCCACCGACGGCACGATCCGGGACGGCCGGTACGGGTATCGGTCGATGTCCGTCCGGCTACTGATCCCGGTCAGCACCAGGATGGTCTGCAGCCCCGCTTCGAGCCCACACAGCACGTCGGTGTCCATCCGGTCGCCGATCATCGCGGTGCTCTCCGAATGCGCGTCGATCGTGTTCAGCGCCGACCGCATCATCATCGGGTTCGGCTTGCCGACGAAGTACGGCTCCACCCCGGTCGCCTTGGAGATCATCGCGGCGACCGAACCGGCGGCCGGCAACGCGCCCTCGATGGACGGCCCGGTCGGATCCGGGTTGGTGCAGATGAACCGCGCCCCGTCGTTGATCAGCCGGACCGCCTTGGTGATCGCCTCGAAGCTGTAGGTCCGGGTCTCCCCCAGCACCACGTAGTCCGGGGCGTAGTCGGTCAGGATGTAGCCGACCGCGTGCATGGCGGTGGTCAGCCCGGCCTCACCGATCACGTACGCGGTGCCGCCCGGCCGCTGCGCGGCCAGGAACTGCGCGGTCGCCAACGCGGCCGTCCAGATCGCCTGCTCGGGTACGTCGAAACCCATCCGGGTGAGCCGGGCCTGCAGGTCCCGAGGGGTGTAGATCGAGTTGTTGGTCAACACCAGGAAGGGTTTACCCGAGGACCGGAGCCGGTTGATGAACTCGGGCGCGCCGGGCACCGGCTGGCCCTCGTGCACCAGCACACCGTCCATGTCGGTGAGCCAGCTCTCGACGGGTTTGCGATCCATCACGTGGTGCTCCGAGGGGAGGTGGCGGGGGCGGAGATGGCGGGGGTGCAGCAGTTCACCGGGCAGGTGTCCCAGATCGGCAGCGTACCCAGCCGTTGTCGCGACCCGGTTTCCGGCCGGTGGATCCGCTCGTCCTGATGGATCCGCTCGTCCTGATGGATCCGCTCGTCGACGAGTTCGCGCACCATGCTGACGAACCTGGGGTGCACACCGGGCGTACCGGCCCGGACGAAGACCAGGCCGAGATCCTTGGCGGTCGCCGCCGCTTCGGTGTCCAGGTCCCAGACCACCTCCAGGTGGTCGGAGACGAACCCGATCGGGCTGACCACCACGGCGGCCACCTCGCGCTCGGCGAGGGCGGACAGGTGGTCGTTGACGTCCGGCTCCAACCACGGCACCTGCGGCGGGCCGCTGCGGCTCTGCCAGACGAGGTCGTACGGCAGATCGGGGGCGGCCGCGGCGGCGACCAGCCTGGCGGTCTCGGCCAGCTGCGCTTCGTACCGGCCGCCATCGGGACCAGCCGCCGCGGCCATCGAGTTCGGGATCGAGTGGGCGGTGAAGATCAGCCTGGTGCGGCCACGCAGCGCGGGGTCGATGGTGTCCAGCGCGGAGCGCACCGCCTCGGCGTGCGGCTCGACGAAGCCGGGGTGGTCGTGGAACTGGCGCAGTTTGTCGATCACCGGGGCGTCCGGGCCGACTGCGGCGCGGGCCGCCGCGATGTCCTCCTGGTACTGCCGGCACGACGAGTAGCCGCCGTAGGCGCTGGTGACGAAGGCGAGCGCGCGGCGCACCCCGTCGTCGCGCATCCGCGCGACGGTGTCGGCGAGCATCGGGTGCCAGTTGCGGTTACCCCAGTAGACCGGCAGGTCCAGCCCGTTGGCGGCGAAGTCGGCCTGGATCGCGGCGAGCAGGTCCCGGCACTGCTGGTTGATCGGCGACACCCCGCCGAAGTGCTGATAGTGCTCGGCGACCTCTGCGAGGCGCTCCGGCGGCACGTTACGTCCCCGGGTGACGTTGTGCAGGAACGGCATCACGTCGTCGGGGCGTTCCGGGCCACCGAACGAAACCAGGACCAGTGCGTCGTACGACATGCTCACATTGTCGCTGGTCGGGCCCGGCGGCCCGGCAGCCACCCCAGGGCCGACCCGGCCGGCCGATCACGGGTGGCGCGCGGTCAGGCGCCGACGGCGTGGTAGCCGCCGTCGACGTGCACGATCTCGCCGGTGGTGGCCGGGAACCAGTCCGACAGCAGCGCCAGGCAGGCCCGCGCCGCCGGTTCCTGGTCGGTCAGCTGCCAGCCCAGTGGAGCCCGCTCGGTCCAGGCGTTCTCGAACGCCTCGAAGCCCGGAATCGACTTCGCCGCCATGGTGCGCAGCGGACCGGCGGAGACCAGGTTGCTCCGGATGCCCTTGGGACCGAGATGCACCGCGAGGTAGCGGGAGGCGGACTCCAGGCCGGCCTTTGCCACCCCCATCCAGTCGTAGACCGGCCAGGCCACGGTGCCGTCGAAGGTGAGTCCGACGACCGCACTGCCCGGTCCCATCAGCGGCAACGCCGCCATCGCCAGCGACTTGTACGAGTAGGTGGAGACGTGCAGGGCGGTCGCCACGTCCTCCCAGGGGGCGTCGAGGAAACCGCCGCCGAGGCAGCTCTGCGGGGCGAACCCGATGGAGTGCACCAGGCCGTCGAGCCCGTCGACGTGTTCCCGGACCCGGTCGGCGAGGCCGGCGAGGTGTTGCGGACTGGTGACGTCGAGTTCGATCACCGGGGCCTCGACCGGCAGACGCTTGGCGATCCGCTGTACCAGCGACATCCGGCCGAAGCCGGTGAGCACGACCGTGGCACCGTTCTCCTGGGCCAGCTTGGCCACCGAGAAGGCGATCGACTGGTCGGTGATGACGCCGGTGACGAGCAGCCGTTTGCCGGCCAGCAGTGCGGACACAGGGTTCTCCGTTCGAAGGTCGAAGGTCGAAGGTCGCGATGTCGGGTGTGTCAGTGCCCCATGCCGAGGCCGCCGTCGACCGGGACGACCGCCCCGGAGACGTAACTGGCCCCGTCGCCGGCGAGCCAGGTCACCACCGAGGCGACCTCGTCGACGGACGCGAAGCGCCCGGCCGGGATCGCCTTGCGGTATTCGGCCTTGCGTTCCTCCGGCAGCGCCGCCGTCATGTCGGTCTCGACGTAGCCGGGGGCGACGACGTTGGCGGTGATGTTGCGGGTGCCGAGCTCCCGGGTGATGGAGCGGGCCATCCCGACCAGGCCGGCCTTGCTGGCGGCGTAGTTGACCTGGCCCGGCGAACCGAGCAGCCCGACCACCGACGAGATGAAGACCAGCCGGCCCCAGCGGGCCCGCAGCATCTTGGTCGAGGCCCGCTTCGCGCAGCGGTACGCGCCGGTCAGGTTGGTGTCCAGCACCGAGGTGAACTGTTCCTCGGACATCCGCATCAGCAGCGTGTCGTCGGTGATGCCGGCGTTGGCGACCAACACCTCCACCGGCCCGAGCTCGGCTTCTACCGCCCCGAACGCCTGGTCGACGGAGTCGGCGTCGGTGACGTCGCACCGTACGCCGAACAGGCCGGCCTGCTCCTCGAAGCTCGACCGGTAGGTGATCGCGACCCGGTCGCCCTGCTTCACGAACGCCTGCGCGATCGCCAGGCCGATACCCCGGTTACCGCCGGTGACCAGTACGGTGCGGGCCACGTTCCCCCCTCGTCGTGATGGATCCGATTCTGGAGACTAGGTGCTACCGCCTGGTAAGCAGTAACCTGGGGGTGCCGGCTCCGTGGCGTGATTGTGCCGGCGCGCCGGTCCGGGTGTACGATCTTGCCCGGTTCAACGGCCGGACGACATGTGGAGGTGATCGCTGTGCGAGATAGCGATCCTCCGAGTCGCCGCCGGGTCACCGGTCGAGCGCGCTGACCTCGGCGCGGCTCCCGGTGCGCCCGTGCGATCTACCCGTGTCGCCCGTCAGCCCGCCTGCCGGTCACCCTCCGTCGGGGGTGGTCGGCCCGTCGCCGGAGCCCGCCCACGATGAACCGTTACGTCGCCCCGCTGGGTTTCACCCTCGTCGCCGTCTGGATCGCCGTCATCTTCGTGCTGGCCAGCGGCACCCAGTGAGCCCGGGTGCCGGTCAGGGTGAGCCCGGGTGCCGGTCAGGGCAGCCGTGACGTCCACAGCAGACTGAGCACGGCCGAGCCGAGTGCCAGCAGCAGCGCCACTCCGGCGTACCACTGGGTGATCTCACGCGGCACGGTCCGCTGCCCGATCGAGCTGCCCATGTCGGCGTAGACCTCGTTGAGTTCGGTGACCGACGCGGCCTCGTAGAAGTATCCGTTGGTCGCGTCGGCCAGCTCGGCCAGGGCGAACCGGTCCACCGGCACCCGCTGCACCTGGCCGCCGATCTGCACCTCGCCGGCGTCGGTGCCGAACGCGATCGTCGACACCGGCACGTTGGCCGCGGCGGCGGCCGCTGCCGCTTCCTCCACCGACCGGCCCGAGGTGCGGTATCCGTCGGAGAGCAGCACGATACGCGCCGGTGGCGGACCCTGCGCGCCGTCGGTGGGCACCATCCGGATCGCTTCGAGCGAGGTGAAGACCGCCTCACCGGTCGCGGTCGCCTCGGCCAGCACCAGACCGTCGATCGCCTGGGTCACCGCCGGGCGGTCCTTGGTCGGTGCGACCAGGACGTTCGCGGACTTGGCGAACGCGACCAGTCCGATGTTGTAACCCTCCGGCAGTTCCGCGACGAACTCCTTCGCGGCCAGCTGCGCCGCTTCGATGCGGCTCGGCGCGACGTCGTCGGCCTCCATGGACAGTGACACGTCGATGGCGAGCATGACGGTCGCGCGTTCCAACGACTCCTCGGCGTCGATCGACGGCCGGGCCATCGCCGAGGCCAACGCCATCAGGCTGAGCAGGAACGCCACGGCGGGCAGATGCCGGCGCCAGCCCAGGCCTCGGGGGGCCAACGCGCGCAGCAGCTCCACGTTGGTGAACCGGACCGCGTACGTCTTGCGGCGGAACTGTCGCCACACGTACGCCCCGGCGAGGGCGAGGACCGGCAGCAGGGCAAGCAGCCACCAGGGCTGCAGGAAACGAATCATCGAGCTTCGCTTTCCGGGCGCGGGGCGGGTGCCGGGCGGGCGACGCCACGGGTACGGGCGTGCCGCTGCCCGGCGACGAACCGGACGATGTCCAGCAGCCAGTCCGAGTCGGTGCGCAGGCGCAGATGTGCCGCTCCGGCGCCGCGCAGGGTGTGCGCGATCGCGTACCGCTGGGCGGCGGCGGCCTCGGCGTACCGTCGGCGCAGCCGGGGGTCGGCGGTCTGCACCTCGTGCACCTCGCCGGTCTCCGGGTCGGTGAACGCCAGCACACCGGCGTCGGGCAGTTCGAGCTCACGCGGGTCGACCACTTCGACGGCGAGTACGTCGTGGCGGACCGCCAGCTTGCGCAGCGGCCGACCCCACTGGTCGGGCGGGGCCATGAAGTCGGAGATCACCACCGCCACGCCCCGGCGTCGGGGGGGCCGGTTCAGCATGTCGATGAGGGCGCCGAGGTCGCTGCGACCGGGCCGCGACGGCGTGTTGGCGATCGCCCGCAGCAGGCCGTGGGCCTCCCGCCGGCCGGGTCGGGCCGGCAGCCGGGTGGTGAGCCCGCCCCGGGCCGGGTCACCGGTGCCGATGACCGCGCCGATCCGGTTGCCGCCGCGCGCGGTCAGGTGGGCCATCGCCGCCGCCGCCGAGATCACCAGGTCCCGTTTGAGACATCGTGCGGTGCCGAAGTCGAGGCTCGCCGACAGGTCGACGGCGATCCACGCCTCCAGTTCCCGGTCGGCCACTGTACGGCGAACGTGCGGCACGGTGGTGCGGGCGGTGACCGGCCAGTCCATCCGCCGGACGTCGTCGCCGGGGCGGTACTCGGTGGACTCGCCGGCTTCGCTTCCCGGCCCGGGCAGCAGCCCGACGTAGTCGCCTTGCAGCAGGCCGTCGAGTTTGCGGGTGACGGTCAGGTAGAGCCGGGAGAGCACCGCCTCGGACCGGCCCGCCGTCGGCGCTGCGGTGGACCGGCCCGCCGTCGGCGCTGCGGTGGATCGGCCCGCCGTCGTGGGTGCCGGTCCGGTCACGGCAGCTGCCCGGGCCAGTGGCCGCCGCCGGTCGGCGCCGGGTGGGTGCCACCTTGCGGTGGGAACGGGCCGGTGCCGACCGGTCCGCCCGGCACGCCCGGACCGTTACCTGGCGCGCTGTGCGGGTGGCCGGGCATCGGCGTCGCGTTCTGCCGGGGGGCGACCGACGGCAACGGTACGGTCGACATGATGCGCGACACGACGTGGTCGGCCGGTACGTCGTCGGCGAGAGCGTCGTAGCTGAGCACCAGCCGGTGCCGCAGGATGTCCGGGGCGATGTCCTGCACGTCGGAGGGCAGCGCGTAGTCACGGCCGCGCAGCAGCGCCAACGCCCGGGTGGCCCGGACGATGCCGAGCGAGGCGCGGGGGCTGGCCCCGTACTGGATCAGCTGGGCGACGTCGGGCATGCCGTGCTCGGCCGGGGTACGGGTGGCCAGCACCAGCCGTACGGTGTAGTCGACCAGGGCGTTGTGGACGAACACCTGGTCGGCCTTGCGCTGCAGGTCGATGAGGTCGGTCGGCCGGAAGACGACCTTCGGTTCGGGTGCGCTGACGCCCATCCGGTAGACGATCTCCCGTTCCTCGGCGTCCGTCGGGTAGCCCACGACGATCTTCATCAGGAAGCGGTCCCGCTGGGCTTCGGGCAGCGGATAGACGCCTTCCTGCTCGATCGGGTTCTGCGTGGCCATCACCAGGAACGGCTCCGGCACCAGGTGGGTCTGGCCGCCGAGGGAGACCTGGCGTTCGCTCATCACCTCCAGCAGCGCGGACTGCACCTTCGCCGGGGCCCGGTTGATCTCGTCGGCGAGCAGGAAATTGACGAACACCGGTCCGAGTTCGACGTCGAACTTCTCGCTGGACTGCCGGTAGATCCGGGTGCCGACCAGGTCGGCGGGGACCAGATCCGGGGTGAACTGGATCCGGGCGAAGCTGCCGCCGACGACCGTGGCGAGGGTTTCCACGGCCAGTGTCTTGGCGACCCCGGGCACGCCTTCGAGCAGACAGTGTCCTCGGGCCAGGAGTGCGACGAACATCCGTTCGACCATCCGGTCCTGCCCGACGATCACTCGCTTAACCTCGAACATCGCCCGTTCGAGCA
Source organism: Solwaraspora sp. WMMD406 (assembly GCF_029626025.1). Classification (NCBI taxonomy): domain Bacteria; kingdom Bacillati; phylum Actinomycetota; class Actinomycetes; order Micromonosporales; family Micromonosporaceae; genus Solwaraspora; species Solwaraspora sp. WMMD406. The sequence continues at coordinate 3,558,017 of NZ_JARUBF010000001.1, read as the reverse complement.
GCGTGGCGTCCTCGGCCGGAGTAGCGCCGGGCTGCGGCGACGGGTCGGTCGATGTCGACGATTCGGGCGTGGTCGGCTGGGCCACCGGTCCTCCACAGCATCTGGCGTCATCAGTCTGGAATGGGTCGTGCCGTACTAAGCCTCGCACGTCTGCCGGAAAGGCTGGGCAGGGGCCGAGAAAGCACCGCAGGGTGGGTAGACACAGGGGGGATTGGCGTGTGTACGATTCAGCCGTCGCCGGGCGGCTTCCCCCGTGGCCGCCCGGCGCGCTACACCTTCGGCCCGACCAGTCTGTGGTCGTCTCGGCCGTCTTCTCTGCCGCGCCGCCGTCTTCTTCGCCGCGCCGCCCGCCGGGGCATGTCCGTCGGCGCTTCCTAGACTGGTTCCGGTGAGCCACCACGATGATTCCGGCTCTGCCGGCACCGCCGGCGGAGCCGGCCTGCCCGACCAGTCCGACCGGCCTGATGTCCCGCTCGTCTGCTCGGCCAAGGGCTGCCGCGCGTCGGCGATCTGGGCGTTGCGGTGGAACAACCCCAAGCTGCACGACGCGCAGCGCCGCAAGACCTGGCTGGCGTGCGGACAGCATCGGGAGCGGCTCGGCGAGTTCCTGGCGGTACGGGGATTCCTGCGCGAGGTGGCACCACTCGATTGATCGCCTACGCTCGTAAGGGTGAGCGAACCCTCTGCCGTACCGGACGCGCCGATCAGCCCGTTGGAGCCTTGGCCGGACACGGTGCACTGGCAGCCGGTGTCCCGTGACCTGATCTGGGTGGAACTGATCCGCCTCGCCATCGGCATGGGTCTGCTGCTCGCCGGGCTCGGCATCGGCTGGGCGATCACCGGCTACTGGCTGGTCGGGGTCGGTTTCGGCGCGGCGGTGCTGCTCACCGTGATGCGGACGATCACCACGGTCCGGGCCGTGCTCGCCTGGGGGTACGCCGAGCGGGACAACGATCTGCTGGTCCGGCACGGGCTGCTGATCCGCCGGCTGTCGATCGTGCCGTACGCCCGGATGCAGTTCGTCGACGTGACCGCCGGCCCGCTGGAACGGGCCTTCGACCTGGCCACGGTGCAGTTGCACACGGCGGCTGCGGCCAGTGACGCCCGGGTTCCGGGGTTGCCGCCGGCGGAAGCGTCCCGGCTGCGGGATCGGCTCACCGCGCTCGGCGAGGTTCGCGCGGAGGGGCTGTGAACCAGCCCGTCGAGCCGCACCAGCCGGTGACGCCGGCTGACTCCCCGCCGCCGGAGCCGCAGCAGACCGCCGGGCCGTACGGCCCGCCGCCCTACCCGGCGCAGGCGTACCCGGCGGCGCCGTACGCCATGCCGCCGTACACCGGGCCGGGGCAGCCGTACCCGATGCCCGGCCAGCCCTACCCACCGCCGGTGCCGGCGGAGGAGCCCCGAAAGCGGCTGCATCCGCTCAGCCCGGTGCTGCAGGGCGGCAAGGCCCTGGTCGTGATCATCGTCGGGCTGTCCTGGCAGACCCTCGGCCGGGTCGGGGTCGGGCGCTTCGCACTACTGGTCGCGCTCTGCCTGCTCGGCTACCTCGCGATGGCGGTGGTGAGCTGGTACAACACCGGCTACCACATCGTCGGCCGGGAGTTGCGGATCTACGAAGGGCTGATCTGGCGGCGGACCCGTGCCATTCCGCTGGAGCGTCTGCAGGCCGTCGAGGTGGTCCGTCCGCTGCTGGCCCAGCTGACCGGGCTGGCCGAGCTGCGGCTCGAAGTCGTCGGCGGCGGCAAGACCGAAGCGCCGCTGGCGTACCTGACCGTCGCCGACGCCGCCGCGCTGCGGGCCCGGCTGCTCGCGTTGTCCGGGCGCGGCGGTCCCGCTCCGGTCGACGGCGAACCCGTACCGGAGCTGCCGGACACCTCCGGCCCACCGCCGGGCCGGTTGCTGCACACCGTGGTCAACCGGGATCTGCTGATCAGCCAGTTGCTCACGCCGCAGACCATGTTCCTGCCGTTCGGTGTGGCGTTCGTGGTGGCCCAGTTCGCGACCGACGCCCAGTGGTCGTTCATCGCCGTCGCCAGCACCCTGACCGCGATGGCCGGTGTGATCCTGCAGCCGGTACGACGGGTGCTCAGCGACTGGAACTTCCGGCTCGCCCGCGACGAGGTCGGCCTGCGGGTACGGCACGGGTTGACCGAAACCCGGTCGCAGACGGTGCCGCTGCACCGGGTCCAGGCGATCAGCGTGACCTGGCCGCTGTTGTGGCGGGCCAAGAAGTGGCTCCGGCTGCGGCTGCACGTCGCCGGCTACGCCGTCGGCGACGAGCAGGGCGGACAGGCCGACCGGTTGTTGCCGGTCGGCGACCTGCCCACCGCCAACCACATCCTCACCGAGGTGGTGTCGGGGCTGGCGTTGGACACCCTGCCGCTGACCGCGCCGCCGCGCCGGGCCCGCTGGCTCAACCCTCTCGCCCAGCCCAAGCTCGGCGCGGGTCTGGCCGATCAGGTGTTCAGCGTGCGCAGCGGACTGTTGACCCGGCACATGACGGTGGTGCCGTACGCCCGGATGCAGTCGATCCGGGTGGTACGGGGTCCGATGCAGCGGATGCTGGGGCTGGCCACGGTGCACGCCGACACGGCGGGCGGTCCGAGCGCCAGCGCCAAGGACCGGGACGTGGCCGAGGCCTGGTGGCTGGCCGCCGAGCTGATTGAGCGGGCCCGCGCCGCCCGCACCACAGCCGACCCGTCGGCCGGTCGCCAGTCGGGTGACGCCGGACCGCGTCTGTCCTGAACCGATCCGACAAGCGGGAACCTTCGCGAGGGAACCCTCATTGTCGTCAAATCGGGGACGTGACGACAATGAGGGTTCCCTCGCGCCGTCCGTGCGGTACGACTACCCGGGGCGGCGGTGCGCGTTCGGTCAGCGGGCGACGGTGAGCAGCACCGCCGAGTCCTCGTCGGCGTACAGCGCGTGCCGGGCGTCCGGGATGACCAGCAGGTCGCCCGTCTCGCCCGGCCAGGACCGGTCTCCGGCGACCAGCCGGACCCGGCCCCGCAGCACCAGCAGAGTCGCTTCACCCGGGCTGGCGTGTTCGGCGACGGTCACCAGGGACGTTGGTCCCGATCCGACCGAGTCGCGTCGCTCAACCCGAGAGTCACTCAATCCGAGAGCCGGTCAGCCCGAGACGAGTGCCGGCAGGACCGTACCGATCGGTTCGCGCACCACCGCGTCGGCGATTCCGTCGTACGGTGTCGGCGCGGCGTTGATGATCACGACGCGGGCACCGGATTCGGCGGCTATCTCGACCAGCCCGGCGGCCGGCTGCACCGTCAGCGAGGTGCCGACGGCGAGCATCAGGTCGCAGTCGGCGGCGGCCCGCGCCGCCCGCCGCAGGGTCGGTCCGTGCAGCGACTGGCCGAACGAGATCGTCGCCGTCTTGAGGATGCCGGCGCAGTGCCGACAGGCCGGGTCGTCCTCGCCGGCGGCCACCCGGTCCAGGACCTCCCCGATGCCGGTACGGTCGGCGCAGCCGAGGCATTCGACCTCGTACAGCGTGCCGTGGATTTCGATCACGGTGTCCGGTGAGTTGCCGGCCCGTTGGTGCAGCCCGTCGATGTTCTGGGTGACGATGGCGGCCAGTCTGCCGGCGCGCTCCAGCTCGACCAACGCCGCGTGGCCGGTGTTGGGTTCGGCGGTCCAGGCGGCGTGGTCGCGGCGGCCCTGCCAGGCCCGTCGGCGGATGGCCGGGTCGGCGACGTACGCGTCGAGGGTGAACAGTTTGGCCGCCTCGGGGTCGCGGGTCCAGACGCCGTTGGGTCCCCGGAAGTCGGGTATGCCGGAGTCGGTGGATATGCCGGCTCCGGTCAACGCCACGATCCGGCGGGCGTCGGCGACCCATTCGGTGACCTGACGGATGTCGACGTCGTCGCGTACACCGCTCATGCCTGCGACGGTAGCCGGCGTCACCGCCGGACGACGACTCCCGGCCGGGCCAGCGCGTCCTTGTACGGCCGGACCATGATTAGTTCACCGGCGTGCTGCGGGTCGTCGCTGATCTCCTTGCCCATCAGGACGATCCAGGACTGCCACGGAAGGTCGGGGCCGACCTCGCCGACCTCCAGCTTGATCGGCCGTACGCCGTCGACGTGGTCGGCGGCCCGGACGTCGACGATGTCGCCGGGGCAGACCCGTACCGGCGCGTATTCGGTCGTTGGCGGTTCGGGTGCCCCGACCGGCCACAGCCCGGCGTACTCCAGGACGACGCGCACCCGCCGCGCCCTGGCGGCGTCGACCCGATGCAGTACGGCGAACGCCCGTCGGAACTTCTGGCAGAACGCGGCGGTGCCGCAGGTACGGCAGTCGAGCGTGATCCGCGACGGCATGTGTCTGTTGATCAATTCGACGGCGCGTACGGACATCGGGGATGCCGGTCGACGCGGTGGCATGTTCCGCATCGACAGCCGCCATGGCCCGTCGGTCGTGTCGTGTTGGCCGGGGATTCGGTTTGGCAGATTTCGCCGTCGGGCTGCCGCGAGGTTGCGGACCACTCGTGATCCGTTCGCGTTGCCGATGCCGTCGTCGTGTCGCATTGGGGATCCCCCTGGTGGAAGCTGGGCGGAAGGGACCCCGAGGGTTGGTGCCGTGGCGGGGGAAGCGGCCGCCCTCAACCCCCGGGGTCCCTTCCACCCTGGACTTTCGAACGCTATTCGGGGAAGCTCTCTGCAGCCATCCACAAGCGATAGCGCCCCTGTCACTCCACCAGCTGAGGTGATAATCGTGAATGACCTTACGACCCTGTCGGCGCGACTACGCGAGTTACGCACCGACCGCAAGATGGCGCAAGATCGACTCGCGGCGACGATCGGTGTGTCGAAGTCGCTGGTGCAGCAGTTCGAGTCGGGCAAACTGATTCCGCAGGAGGGCACGGCGGAGCGGCTGGACGGGTTCTTCGGCACCGGTGACGAGATCCAGCGGGCGGCCAAGGACGCGCGGGAGGACCGGCAGCCCTGGCTGCGCTCCTGGTTCGAACAGGAGCGCCGGGCGACCTTGCTGCGCAGCTGGGAGCCGATGCTGGTGCCCGGGTTGTTGCAGTGCGAGTCGTACATGCGCGCGGTCTTCGCCGCGGTGCCGTCGAACGCCGGGAAGGTGGATGCGTTGGTCGCCAAGCGGCGGGAACGTCAGGCGGCCACGATCGACCGGGAGGACCCGGTCGGGCTGTCGGCAATCATCGGCGAGGTGGTGCTGCGGCGGGGGCCGGGCGAGGTGCTGAAGGATCAGCTCGGGCATCTGGTGGACGTCGGCCACCGGCCGCACGTGCGCGTCCGGGTGATCCCGGCCGAGTCGGAGGGCCTCCACGTCGGGCTCGCTGGTGCCTTCGTCATCGCCGGCATGCCGGACGGTCGCCGGACGGCCTACATGGATGACCAGCTGACCGGCCACGTCGCGGCCGCCCGTAGCGATCTGGCACACCTGGAACTAGCCTGGGAGGAGATTGACGCGCTGGCCCTGCCCGTGGTCCAGTCCCGAGACCTGATCCTGAGGACGCTGCATGAACACAAGTGAGCCACGCTGGCGTAAGAGCACCCGCAGCACCGGCACCGGCAACTGCGTCGAGGTCGCCGACAACCTTCCCGATCGGGTCCTGATCCGCGACACCAAGGACCGCGACGGCGGTACGTTGTCGTTCGGCCCGGCCGCCTGGTCTGCCTTCGTCACGCACGCGAAGCGCCCCACGACCACCGCCTGAGCCCACTCCCCCGCCCCACGGACACCTGACACGAGCTCCCGGTCACCGCATCGGTGACCGGGAGTTGGTCATGTATATTTATCCGCCATCATCCAAATACTCTATGTATAGAAGGCGCTTGATCAGTTCGATCTGCCGCTGACCTTCAGGCCGACCGCGTTCGACGGCCTCCATCGCTGCGGCGAAGGCGCTCACAAGCCAATCGACCGCAGCACCCTCCTTTGCCGCCTCAATGTAGGCCTCAACTTCGATGACGCCCTTGGAAGGGTCACAGGAGGTCGAAATGTCCGCGACCTTGGCCGGATCTTTGATAGCAAGGATTTCCGCTCCGATACGTTGCGTATCAGCATGCAGGTCGGCCCAGCTTCGTCGCTCCCCGCCGTTCCATCCTCCTCGGGGAACGACTCGTAGGACGATTCTGGCCTCCACCCTTGCCCCTGCTTCCCGTGCGGTCCCCACTTCCATTCTCGGTCCCCGTCATCTGCGGCGCTACTCCCACACGGGAGCGAGTCAGCCCACTTCATAAGCGAATTCGCATACCGTACGGCATTCTCCGGACTAGGATCGAGGAACCTGACATGGAGCTTACAGGGGCACACTACCCCTAGATCCATTCGATTCGCATAGCCTCTGAATCCACGGCGGTAGAGCGATTTCAAAGCTTTCTGGGCCTCAATCACGGGGTGCACGGGAAATCCAGACAACTCGCATCCCTTCGACGTCGGGCGGCCCGGCCGACCGCACAACAACGGTCGATGTCCAAACGAATGCGATCTTCAGCGGTAACGCATAGATACGTCGTGGATCCTCAGGCGGACCACATCTGCAATGTCAAGGTTTCTCGGCTGCCAGATCTATCACCATATGCAATCGTGAATAGTTATCATTACGACCCGATACTAAGGTCGCACAAATTGTCCGAGTCGTCGACGGACAATTTGTGCGACGCCCGAAAAGCATTGATACGGGCGTTTTGTTCAGGGCCAGAACAACCCTGGACGACGGACACGGCGTGCGGCCCTACTCAAGAACTTCTTCACTCTCTGACGCCGCGCCACAATCCGCACTGCGGTGACGATGCCCGGCGGCACAACGACACCTGCGGTACGACACGTACGCGGCTCAGGAGGCGCTACCGGTCGTGCGATCGGAGTTCGCGCTGGCCAGCCTCTGCCGTGATCAAGAGTCCACGACCGGTTGTGCATCCACAGCCAACTCCGCGTCGCCGCGTCCGCTCCATACTGGATATACCGTGACGCTGAAGCAGCAGGGAATTTCGATGTATGTACTGTACGACACCAGGTCGGTGCACCCGCTCGACCGGTACGAACACGTCCAGGCGGGTGTCGCTGCCGAACTCGCCCCGGTGGCCATCCACGGCCGCGCGCCAGGCAAGCTGGTCGCGGTGATGGCAGTCACCGAGATCGGCGAATTCAAGATCGAGGCGGTGACCTGGGCTGCCGACACCGAACTAGCCGGGCACCGAACCGACCGTCTGATCAGAGTTCGCGACCCCGAATGCTACCGAATCTTCCTGAGTGTCAACGGCGGTGCCCGGATGGATCAGGCAGGCACACAAGTATTGTTCCGTGCCCGGGACATCGCGCTATACGACCTGTCCCGCCCATGGCAGGCCACGCACCCGACCGGCCCGACGTCGATGCAGCTGGTCATGCTGACGTTTCCGCGAGCACTGATACCGATGGCCCGCGCCGTGGTCGCGCCGCTCGTCGGCACAGCCCTGCCGAGAAGCCTGCCCGGACGTAGCCTGGTTGCACAATTCCTCATCGAACTGGCTGGCACCTCCGTCGATCAGGAAGACGAACCAGCTCTCGCAGCCGCCCTCCATGAATGCGCGGTCGGCTTGATCCGCCAGCGGCTCAGCCAGCCGTTCGGATTCACTCCACGCACCCGACAACTACTGCGCATGGCATCGTTCCGCACCATCCTTCGTCGGCACCTCAACGACCCGACCTTCGACCCCGATCGGCTCGCCGAGATCGCCAACGTGTCACCGCGCTACCTCTACAAGGTGTTCCAAGAAGCCGGGACCACACCGATGCAGCTGCTCAAACGGCTACGCCTCGAGGCGTCGCACCGCAGCCTGCGAGATCCCTCGATGGCTGACACACCAGTCAAGACCATCATGGCCGTGCACGGATACCTGCGCCCCGACCAGTTCGCCCGGGACTTCAAACAGTACTTTGGCGTCTCCCCGGCGCAGGTTCGTGGCACCGCCGCTCAGGGCGGGTCAGCGACATGGTCCCGACGCTCATCAAGAGAGCCCGGATGAGTGATATCCCTCGGCTGCCCGACACGACGTCGCCGGTCAGCTGGTGAACTGTTCCCAGGGCATCGACTTGCCGCTCGACGCGGCCAGAGCGCGAAGGCGGTCGTAGTATCCGGTGCTGTAGGCGGGCCAGGCTTTACCGAGCGCGGCGTACAGGGTGGCGCGCGCCTGGCTGACCTCCTGTCCGGCGGCGGCCTTGCCGCGCAGCAGGTCGGTCACCTGCGTGTGCACGTCCGCGAGCAGTCCACGCAGGGCCTCGGACCACCGCCGGTGCTGCTCGGCGCGGCTCGGATCCTCGCGCGGCGACGCATCGTTGACGACCGTGACGTAGACCTTCCGCGCCGCTTCCGGGTCGACCTTGGGCGCTGCCTTCGCCACACGCCCTGACAGGTCGCTGGCGTTTCTCGTGGCGGATGTGGCGAAGGCGTCGATCAGGCCGTGGACGGTGACGAGATGATCGGCGGGGACCTTCGCCAGGGCGCCGGTGATGGCTTTTCTCAGGTCAGCCACGTACGCGTTCCACGCCTTGTCCTCGGCCCTCGTCCACGCCTTCCCCGCCTTCTTGACCTCGACGTCACTGGTGACGTAGTCCCTGATCAGGAGCGGTCCGCCGGCGTTCCAGTTGACGTACCCACGGGAGGCGAAGATGACGACGTTCGGGACGTTGAGCTTGCCGAGCCCGGTGGCTAGCTCTTGCGCGGCGCTGTCGTCCACCGTGAGTGGTTCCGCGGCGGAGCAGCAGACCAGCCAGATCCGGTCGCCGGTCTGAAGGCCGCGGGCGACCAGGTTGCCGGCCAGGACGTCGCCCGAGAACCAGTGGGGCAGGCCCGCCACGCCATGACCGATGACGTAGTTGTCCACCGGAGGGTGGGAAGCTCGCACCGCCGTACCGTCGTAGCCGTCGGCCTGCTGCCCCGGCTGGAGGAGCAGGGTCGCCACGGTCTCCTCGATCTCCAGTCGGTCTTTGATCTGCCCGAGGCTGTCGGTGTCACCGGTCCACTTGGGATAAATGATCATTCTGTGACACCCTTCTGCGTAGGAGTCACAGAATGGCAACCGCGCGCCGCCGCACGCAATCACCTCGTCGCGCATGCGACAACAGCTGTAGTGGGGCGGCCCGGAAGACCGGGCCGCCCCGCCCCACAGCGGAGTCTGCGAAACCTGGCCCACGCTCGACGCGCGGTCGGTGTTCGTGGCCCACCGCGGGTCGAGCGCCTAGGCTGACAGCTCATGGAGCAGACGCCGGACAGCGGGCTCGTACCAGGGATGACCGCCCGAGTGGAGCTGACCGTCACCGATGCCGACACCGCCCAGGCCCTCGGCTCCGGCGACGTACCGGTGCTCGGCACACCCCGGGTCCTGGCGCTCGCCGAGGCGGCGACCGTAGCCGCGACCGCCAGCCGGCTCCCGACCGGGACGACCACCGTCGGCACCCGAGTCGAACTGGACCACCGGGCACCCACTCCGGTCGGCCGCACCGTCGCGGCGCACGCCGAACTCGCCACCGTGGACGGCCGGCGGCTCGGCTTCGACGTCGTGGTCACCGAGGGATCCACCACTGTCGCCGAAGGAACCGTTGATCGGGTCCTGGTCGACCGGCACCGGTTCGTCGAGGGCGCGTTCGACCGCCCGCCCCCGCCAGGCACGGAGACCACGGACGGTGGCGGCCCGGACGGTGGCGGCACGCCGCCGGCTGGAAACCGGGCGGTGGCCAGGTGAGCGTCGGCTTCACCGAGGTCGCCGACCGGGTGTACGTGCTTCGCCAACCCGGCCTCGACGTCAACGTCACCCTGATCGTCGGCGACGCGGCCGCACTGGTCGTCGACACCCTCAGCACCCCCGACGAGGCCACCGAGCTGATCCGGGCCGCCCGACAGGTCACCGGCCTGCCCTGGTCGGTGGTGAACACCCACCACCACTTCGACCACTGCTTCGGCAACGAGCTCGTCGCCGGCGATCCGCCGGCCGCCATCTGGGCCCACCAGGAGACCGCCCGGTTGCTGCACCGGCCGGTCGAGACCATTCGCACCGAGGCGTACCAGGAAATGGCCCCGACCCATCCCCGGCTGGCCGAGGCGCTGCGGCACGCGACGGTCCGGCCGCCCGATCACACCGTCGCCCGTACCGAGTCTGTCGACCTCGGCGGCCGTACGGTCCAGCTGTGGCACCCCGGACGCGGTCACACCGTGGGCGACCTGGTGGTCCGGATACCGGACGCGGACGTGCTGGTCGCGGGTGACCTGGTGGAGCAGTCCGGGCCACCGTCGTTCACCGACGCCTACCCGCTGGAGTGGCCGGACACCCTCGCCGAACTGCTGCGCGAACTCGGCCCGGACAGCGTGGTGGTGCCGGGACACGGCGACCGCGTCGGACGCGACTTCGTCGCCGCCCAGCACAGCGAACTGGTCGCGCTGGAGTGGCTGATCCGGGCCGGACACGCCGACGACGCCCCGATCGAGCGGGTCGCCGCACAAGCGCCGTACGACCCGCTGGTGGCGGCCCCGGCAGTGGCCCGAGGCTACGCCGAACTGGCCAACCGCGCCTGACCCACCTCGGACGCACGCGACGGTCCGGCGGGCCCGGAGGTCCGGCGAGAGCCCGGACGGTCAGGCGAACCGCCGGGCGACCGCCTCGCGGGTGGGCATGGAGACCGCTCCCCCTGGCGACTCGCACACCAGGCCGGCCACGCGCAGGGCGAACTCCACGTGGGTGGCCCAGCCGGCGGCGTCGGCCGGCGCCCCGGTGGCGAGCAGCTCGGCGATCAGGGCGGCCATCACCGAATCACCGGCCCCGGTGGCGTCGATCGCGGCCACCGTCGGCGCCGGTACGGCCAGCTGCTGCCCGGCCGCGTCCACCAGGGCTCCCACCGCGCCCCGGGTGACCACGACGGCGCCCGCGCCGAGGTCGCGCAACAGCTTGGCGGCGGTCGCCGCGTCGGCACCGTCGTAGAGCAGTTCGGCGTCGGCGGCGCTGAGCTTGACCAGGTCTGCGGTGGCGGCGAACTCGGCCACCACGGACCGGAAGTCCGCCAGGGCGGCCGCGTCGGGCAGCAACCGGGGCCGGACGTTGGGGTCGAAGACCCGCAGACCACCGGCGGCGGCCCAGGACCGGCGGGCGGTGGCCAGCATCGGTTCGCACAGCAGCGCGATGGAACCGCAGTACAGGACGGCGGCGTCGCCGGTCAGCCGCTCGTCGACGTCGGTCGGGGCGAGCAGTCCGTACGACGGCGGATCGCCGTAGAACCGGAAGTCCGGTTCCGCGCCGGAGAACGTCGCCACCGCCAGCGTCGTCGGCACACCCAGCGTGACGACGCCCCGCCCGCCGACCCCGGCCGCCGTCAGGAAAGCCCGGATCCGCTCGGCGAGCGGATCGTCGCCGAGCGAACCGACGAACTCGACCGCGCCACCGAGCCGGGCCACGCCGACCGCCACGTTCAGCGGTGCTCCACCGATCACCTGCCGGTAGACGGGCGCGCCGTCACACTCGCTGTCGAGCAGGTCGATCAGGGCCTCACCGAGCACCGCCGCGTACCGCATTGTCTCCTCCTTCCAGCAGCTGATCACCTCGCAGTGTGCCAGCCCGGCCGGCGCTGGCCGGCACCACGCGGCGCTGGCCGGCACCACGGCGGCCGCTGCCTGGACTGGACGGTGGCGGGACTGGACGGTGGCGGGACTGGACGGTGGCGGGACAACCCGGTGGCGGTCGGTTCGACAGCTGGCGGCGTCGATGCGGCCGTTGACCTGGACATAGAGGGCCGACTATTGCGTTCCTGGCGCGGATATGATGGGATATCGATTACCGACGCGGTACGGGGGCTGACGTACCGCAATTGGTCTAGCCGGGAACCACGCGGGCGTGCACCCGTCCCATCGGACGCTCCGTCACTGATGCCTGCCGACGCAGGCCGGTCGACGGCCGTTCCTCCTCGCGTTCGGGCACCTTACGCATTGTCCGACCCATCGCCTTGTCCGCAGGTCCGCCATCAGATCGACCACGCGAACGGGCAATCAAAGGAGTTCTCGGTGAACGTTCTACGCAGAGTGGCGGTCGTCGCTGCCGCCTCCGCGCTCACCGCCGGTCTACTGACGGTGGTGACCCCTAACTCGGCTTCCGCGCACGGTGCTGCGATGACGCCGGGTAGCCGTACGTACCTGTGCTGGGTGGACGGCCTCGACCAGACCGGTCAGATCCGCCCGACCAACCCGGCCTGTTCCGCGGCCGTCAACCAGAGCGGCTCCAACTCGCTGTACAACTGGTTCAGCGTGCTGCGCTCCGACGCGGCCGGCCGCACCACCGGGTTCATCCCGGACGGCCAGCTCTGCGCCGGTGGCAACACCGGCTTCTCGGGCTTCAACCTGGCCCGCAACGACTGGCCGCTGACCCACCTGACCGCCGGCGCCACCATGGAGTTCAAGTACAGCAATTGGGCGCACCACCCGGGCACGTTCTACTTCTACGTGACCAAGGACAGCTGGAGCCCGACCCGGCCGCTGGCCTGGAGTGACCTGGAGGCCACCCCGTTCCTGACCGTCACCAACCCGCCGCAGCGCGGCGCGGTCGGCACCAACGACGGCCACTACTACTTCAGCGGGCGGCTGCCGAGCAACAAGAGCGGCCGGCACATCATCTACTCGCACTGGGTGCGCTCGGACAGCCAGGAGAACTTCTACGGCTGCTCCGACGTGACCTTCGACGGCGGCAACGGCCAGGTGACCGGCATCCGGGGCACCCCGATCGACCCGAACCCGACGCCGACCCCGGCCCCGACCACCCCGGGTCCGAACCCCACCACGCCGGGCCCGAACCCGACCACCGTGGCCCCCACCACCCCGGCGCCGTCCGGCGGCTGCTCCGCCACCTACCGGACCGTCGGCTCGTGGAGCGGTGGTTTCCAGGGTGAGGTGACCGTCCGCAACACCGGCACCGCCAGCATCGGTGGCTGGAGCACCAACTGGAACCTGGGTAGCGGCGTCACGATCAACAGCGTCTGGAGCGGCACCCACACCCTCAGCGGATCGAGCATCACCGTCCGCAACGCGTCGTGGAACGGCACGCTCGCGCCGAACGCCTCGACGACGTTCGGGTTCACCGCCAACGGCACCTCCGGTACACCCACGGTGAGCTGCACGGCTTCCTGATCCACGCCACGCGGCCACCCGCACGGCCAACACGAAACAAGCCGGTGCCCGGCAGCGCTCGCGCGCTGCCGGGCACCGGCGCGTTCCGGGTCGAGAACGTCAGGACACCATCGACCCGACCACCGGCTTGGTCAACAGCGCCGACTGGTTGCGCTGGATGCCCGGATCCAGGGACCGCTCCACGAAGATCGCGTGCCAGATGCAGAAGACCAGCACCGTCCAGACCTTGCGGGAGTGGTCCGCCTCCTCCCGCTTGTGCTCGTCGAGCAGGCGCATCGCGTACGACAGGTCGAGCAGTTCGCCGGCACCCGAGGTAGCGAAGACGTGCCGGGCCCACTCGTACATCTCGCCCCGCAACCAGACCCGCGTCGGGGTCGGGAAACCGAGCTTGCGCCGGTTGACGATCGCCGGTGGCACCACCGTCGCCAACGCCTGACGCATCGCGTACTTGGTGGCGTCCGAGCGCGGCGGCAGCCGCAGCTCCACCGGGATCTTGGCCGCGACGTCGAACACGTCGCGGTCCAGGAACGGCACCCGCACCTCCAGCGAATGCGCCATCGAGATCCGGTCCGCCTTGACCAGGATGTCGCCGCGCAGCCAGGTGTAGAGGTCGACGTACTGCATCTTGGTGACGTCGTCGAGCTGCGCGCATTCGGCGTAGATCGGCGCGGTGACGTCGGTGTACCGCACCGACGGGTCGTAGCGGCGCAGCAGATGCCGCTTCTCCTCCTCGGTGAACATCCGCGCGTTGCCGTAGTAGCGCTCCTCGATCGGCGTCGTGCCCCGTTCCAGGAAGCTCTTGCCCTTGACCCCCTGCGGGATCACCTTCGAGACCGCCCGCAGTCCCTTCTGCATCGGATCCGGCAAGCCGTGCACGGCACCGAGCGACAGCGGCTCCCGGTAGATGGTGTAGCCGCCGAAGAACTCGTCCGCGCCCTCCCCCGACAGCACCACCGTCACGTGCTCGGCGGCCTTCTTCGCCACGAAGTACAACGGCACCAGCGCCGGGTCGGCCACCGGGTCGTCGAGATGCCAGACGATCCGGGGCAGCGCCTCCATCATGTCCTGCGGCCCGATCTTGGTCGGGATCGTGGTGACGTTCAGGTGCCGGGCCGAGTCCTGAGCGACCTCGATCTCCGAGTAGCCCGGCACGTCGTAGCCGACGGTGAAGGTCAGGATGTTCGGGTTGAACTCCCGGGCCAGGGCCACCACGGCGGTCGAGTCGATCCCGCTGGACAGGAACGCGCCGACTGGGACATCCGACCGCATGTGCATCCGTACGCTCTCCCGCAGCGTCTCGCGGATCTCGTCGTAGAGCCGCTGCGGGTCCGGGGTCGGGGTGGGCCGGAAAATCGGCTGGTACCAGCGGCGCACCTGCACCCCGCCGGCCGGGCCCGGTGCCGTCCCGCCGGCCGGGTCCAACGTCGGCGGCGACCAGGTCAGGCACTCCCCGGAGCCGATCCGGCTGATCCCGGAGTGCAGCGTGCGCGGTTCGGGAACGTACTGCAGGGTCAGATAGTGCGACAGGTTTGCGGTGTCGACCCCGGCGTCCCCGGCGGTCGCGGCGGCCGAGAACGGCAGCAGCGCCTTCTTCTCCGAGGCGAGGTAGATCCCGTCCGGGGTCTGCAGGTAGTGCAGCGGCTTGATGCCGAAGTAGTCGCGGGCGCCGAAGGCCCGGCGGGTCTGCCGGTCCCAGATCACGAAGGCGAACATGCCGCGCAGCTTGTGCAGCACCTTCTCGCCCCAGTAGTGGTAGCCGGCGACGATCACCTCGCCGTCACCGGCGGTGGCGAACCGGGCCCCGAACTCGCGCGCCAACTGGTCCCGCAGCTCGATGTAGTTGTAGATTTCGCCGTTGAAGGTCAGCAGGTAACGCCCGTCGGCGTAGGCCAGCGGTTCCTGGCTGGAGGCCACGTCGATGATGGCCAGCCGCTTGTGCGCGAAGACCGCGTCCGCCCATCCCGTGGACGGGTCGCCGACCACCTCCACACCGGTCTCGTCCGGGCCACGGTGATGCAGGCTTTCCAACGCGTGGGCGATCGCGTCGCGGTGCGCGCCGGCGTCACCGCGAGCGCTGAAAAAGGCCAGGAGTCCGCACATGGCAGACATCTTTCCACGGGCCGGTCACGCGGTACCGTCGAGTACGCCCAACCGTGGGAGGACGGCAGATGAGCGAAGATCAGATCGAGGTCACCGCGACCGGCGACCCCGCTGGCGCGGAGACGGAGATGGCGGCCGAGGTGGTCGCCGAGCAGCCCCGCACGGAGTCACACGATCCGGACTACCCGGAGAAGCTGCTGCAGTTCATGCGGACCGGCTGGAGCGACGACCCGCTGCCCGTCGGACCACACCCGCAGGTACCCCACTACGCCCGGCGCCGGGCCGCGCTGGCGGCGGCCTTCCCCGGCGAGACCCTGATCATCCCGACCGGCACCGAGAAGGTACGGGCCAACGACACCGACTACCCGTTCCGGCCGGGCAGCGACTTCGCGTACCTGACCGGCGACCACGACCCCGACAGCGTCCTGGTGCTGCACCCGACCGCCGACGGGCACGACGCGGTGCTCTACACCCGGCAGCGCTCGTCGCGCGACACCGACGAGTTCTTCCGCAGCCGCGACGGCGAACTGTGGGTCGGCCGCCGCCGTACCCTCGCCGAGAAGTCGACCGAGCTGGGCCTGGAAACCGTGGCGCTGAGCGCGCTGCCGGAGGCGCTCGCCGGCGTCGCCCCGGCCCGGGCCCGGGTGCTGCGCGGATTCGACGCGCGGGTGGACGCCGCGGTGCTGCCGTACGACAGCGGCGACGACGCCGGGGCCCGCGACCGGGAGCTGGCGACGGCGATCTCCGAGGCCAAGCTGGTCAAGGACGAATGGGAGATCGCCCAGCTGCAGGCGGCGATCGACGCCACCGTCCGGGGTTTCGAGGACGTCGCCCGGGTGCTGCCGACGGACCGGCCGGTCGCCGAGCGGCTGCTGGAAGGAGTCTTCGCGCTGCGGGCCCGGCACGACGGCAACGACGTCGGCTACAGCTCGATCGTCGGCGCCGGAGCGCACGCCACGATCCTGCACTGGATCCGCAACGACGGCCGTACCCGACCGGGTGAGCTGCTGCTGATGGACATGGGTGTGGAGGGCGAACACCTCTACACCGCCGACGTGACCCGGACCGTGCCGGTCTCCGGCCGGTTCACCGCCCTGCAGCGACAGGTCTACGACATCGTGTACGCCTCCCAGCAGGCCGGCATGGAGTTCATCAAGCCGGGAGTGAAGTTCAGCGACGTCCACCAGACCTGCATGCGGGTCCTCGCCGAAGGGCTGGCCGAACTGGGCGTGCTGCCGGTGAGTGTCGACGAGGCGCTCGACACACAGTCGACCGTCTACCGCCGGTGGACGTTGCACGGCTTCGGACACATGCTCGGCATCGACGTGCACGACTGCTCCCGGGCCCGCAAGGAACGCTACCGCGACGGCGAACTCGGCGAAGGATACGTGCTGACGGTCGAGCCGGGACTCTACTTCCAGCCCGAGGACGAGCTGGTGCCGGCGGAACTGCGCGGCATCGGCATCCGGATCGAGGACGACGTGCTGGTCACCGCCGGCGGCGCGGTGAACCTGTCGGCCGGGCTGCCCCGGCAGGCCGACGAGGTGGAAGCCTGGCTCGCCGCCCAGCGCGACGCCGGACCGCGACTGCCCTGACCCGCGCCCAGACCGGCTGCCCTGACCAGGTGACACCGGCCACGCCTGCGGGTCGGGTCGGGCTGGCGGATCCGCCAGCCCGACCCGACCCGCCCGGCCCGCCGGCGGGCCGGGATCAGCCGGGTTGGACGAAGACGGCGACCGTACGGGGCGGCACGGTGAAGGTGCCGGTCGACCGGTCGAACGCCGCCGAGCGGGTCACCGGGTCGGCC
Organism: Solwaraspora sp. WMMD406; assembly: GCF_029626025.1. NCBI lineage: Bacteria > Bacillati > Actinomycetota > Actinomycetes > Micromonosporales > Micromonosporaceae > Solwaraspora > Solwaraspora sp. WMMD406. The sequence continues at coordinate 3,540,981 of NZ_JARUBF010000001.1, read as the reverse complement.
GAGTCACGCAGCACCGGATGCAGCCGCGTCGCGGTGTGGCGCAGCTCCGGCAGCCGCTGGGTCGCCGTCCGTGGGGTGGCGTTGAAGATCACCGTGATCGACTGCCAGCGCTCGTCGAGCCCGGCCGAGCGCAGCCGCATGGTGATCACCCCGGGGGTTTCGGCCGGGCCGGACAGCGGGAAGCTGACCCGCTGCTGCACCTCCCGCGCGGTCTCCAGGGCGAACACCGGCGACGATCGGCGCACGCGCAGCAGTTCGGCGTAGCGGGCGGCGGTCGCCTCGATCGTGGCGCAGTCCGGGACCAGCGCCGGATCGGCGAGCAGCGGGCCGGCGTACGGCCACTTGTCGGCGTTGTCGGCAGCCGGCGGTAGTCCGGCGCCGAACCCGTTGCCGGCGGCGCAGTCCCAGCGGATCTGGTTGAACCAGTCCCCCGAGTTGTACGAGTTGCGGTCCAGCGACTTCGACCGCAACCGCTCACTGCCGGCGGTGACGAACCCCGGCCCTTGCGCGAAGACCACCGCGGACAGGGCGAGCACCTGGGCGCGGGCCCGGTCGGCGGCCGAGGTGCCGGCCGGCAGCTTGTACGCCAACGCGTCATAGAGGATCTCGTTGTCGTGCGCGTCGACGTAGGTCACCGCCTCCCCCGGTGCCGCCGTGTAGCCGGCCGGCGCGCCGTTGTAGTCCACGTCGGCGCCGGTGACCGGGTCCCCCGACGCGCCGGTGAACTCGTACCCGGCCAGGTTGCCGGTCAGCCCGACCTTGATCACGTCCTGCCGCTGACGCAGCCGGGCCTCCTGCTCGGCGGCGCTGCCGTTGACCGGGTCACCGTTGGGGTCGGTGAACAGGCCGGTGGCGAAGCCCTGCACCCGGGGGTTGACGTCGAACGGACCGCCGCCGCGTACCGCGTCCCGCAGCCGGTCGGTGAAGGTGCCGACCCCGGTGCCAGCCATGTTGAGCTGGGTGGCCTGGACGAACCGGGCGTCGCCGGCCACCTCGCCGAAGTCCCAGCCTTCGCCGTAGAGCAGGATCTTCCGGCCGTCGACCCCGTCGCGGGCAGGCGTCAGCGTGTCCAGCGCCGCCCGTACGGCCAGGATGTTGGCCTTGGGGTGGTGGCCCATCAGGTCGAACCGGAACCCGTCCACCTTGTACGCCCTGGCCCAGGTGACCACCGAGTCGACGACCAGCCGGTCCATCATGGCGTGTTCCGGGGCGGTGTTGGCGCAGCAGGTGGAGGTGGCCACGCTGCCGTCGTCGAGCAGCCGGTGGTAGTAGCCGGGCACGATCTGGTCGAGCACCGAGTGCCGGTCGACCCCGGCGGCCGAGGTGTGGTTGTAGACCACGTCCAGCACGACCCGCAGCCCGGCGTCGTTGATCCCGGCGACCATCCGCCGGAACTCGCTGGTCCGCGCCGCGCCGTCCGGATCGGTGGCGTAGCCGCCTTCGGGCACCGTGTAGTGCAGCGGGTCGTAGCCCCAGTTGTAGCCGTCGCGGTCGGCGACCGCCGCGACGCACTCCTGCTGGCGCGGTGAGTCCGGCGGCAGCGCGGCCAGGTCGCAGTCCGGGCTGGCCTGGTCGGCGCGGCGCTCCGGAATGGCGGCGAAGTCGAACGTGGGCAGCAGGTGCAGGTGGGTGACGCCGGCGTCGGCCAACGACGTCAGGTGCCGCATGCCGGCGGTGTCCGGATCGGTGAAGGCGAGGTAGCTGCCGCGCCGCCCGGCGGGAACGCTGTCGTCGGCGATGGAGAAGTCGCGGACCGACACCTCCTGGATGTGGGTACGGCCGGCCGGCACCGCCGCCGGTTTGCGCAGCCGCGCCCAGCCGGGCGGGGCGAACGCCGGGTCGGCCAGGTCGACGATCTGGCTGTGGGTGGAGTCGGCGGCCAGCGCCACCGCGTACGGGTCGGTGACCGAGGCGGTGACCATCCGCCCGGCGGCGGGCTGCCAGGCGTCGACCCGGTAGCGGTAGTAGCGGCCGTACCAGTCCGGTTCGCCGCGTACCGACCAGACGCCGGTCTGCTCGTGGCGGCGCATCGGCACCGTACGCGGGGCGACGTCGGGTCGGTCGAACAGCTCCAGGGCGACGGTACGGGCGGTGGGCGCCCAGACCGACAGGGTGGGCCGCCGCCCGGTGAAGGTGACGCCGAGCGGGGCGGTGGTGGCGGTGGCGTACAGGTCGTCGAGGACGCCGGGGATCTGCACCCCGGTGACGGCGAGCAATCGGCCCTCGTGGTCGCGTTCGGTGACCGCGAGCTGGCCGCGCAGCGCGCCCCGCAGCTTCGGATGGTCGCGTCTGTCGATAGTGAAGGCCCGGTGCGCCCACAGGTGCGGCATCGCGGCCCGTTGGGCTTCGGTGAGCCCGTTGCGCTGCGCGGTCAGCCGGATCGAGGAGTGGTCGCCGGTCAGCTCGTCGCCGTCGACGCCCAGGCCGCCGTCCGGTGCCCAGGCCAGGTCGTAGCGTTTGCCGTCGGTCGGGCCGGTGACCCAGGCGATGGTGGACCGGTCGATCCAGTGCGCCCGTCGTGCGGTCAGGTCGAGGTCCCGGTCGGCGGTGGCGGCCGGTGGGAGCAGCCGGCGCGGGTCGCCGGCGAGCAGCCACACCTCCCGGCCGACGGTGGCGAAGTCGAGCCGTTGGTCGGTGGGCAGGTCCTTGTCGTCGCCCCGGTGGACGATGTAGCTCAGTCCGGTGGCGCCGTCGGCCAGCGGCACCCGGAAGGTGACGCCGAAGTCGTCGCGGTCGGCCGGCGGCAGCGGGTCGGCCCAGTCGGTCGGGGTGGCGGCACCGTCCCAGACGTGCAGGCCCCAGCCGGTGTAGTCGCCGTCGGCGCGCCTGTAGTGCAGGACGGCGGCACCGTCGTCGACCGGCGGGTCCGGCTCCCCGGTGGCGTCGCGACGGCTGGGATAGATGGTCGGATCGCCCTGTTTGAGCCAGACCTCACCGGCGGCGGAGACATCGACGACGCGGTCCGCCTCGACGTCCTTGACGCCGTCGGCGTCGACCACCAGGAAACCGACCGACGTCGCGCCCGGTGCCAGCTTCACCCAGGCGAACCGCCCGTAGCTGTCCTCGCCGACGAACGGCTGGCCGGTCGGCCACGGGGTCTGCCAGTCCGGGTCGATGTCGCCCCAGGCGTACAGGCCCCAGTCGGCGTAGTCGCCGGCCGGCCGCTGGTAGTGCACCACCAGCCAGTCGCGGGAGTCACCCTGCGGCGGGGTGCCCACCCTCGCGGTGGTCTTCGTGGTGGCGGTCCGGCCCTTGTCGTCGCGCACCACAGCCTTGTACTCGACCCGGGTGCCGGCTGCCAAACCGGTGAGGTCGTGGTGCATCCGGTACGGGGCGTGGCCGGCCCGGCCGAGCAGTGTCCACGGGCCGGTGCCGACCCGGACGGCGACGGTGACCTCGGCGAGCGGGTCACCGACGACGGTGGCGTCGATCTCGGCGCGGGTGGCGACGGCGGCCCCGTCAGCCGGTGCGGTGAGGCTGACGCCGGGCTTGCCCGGCGGGACGCCGATGGCGTTGCCGGCCCGGTAGACGACGGCGGACAGCGCGGGCACGGTGATGGTGATCCGGCCGTCGTCGGCGGCGGCGACCGCGCCGGTCTGGCCGTAGACGCCCCGGAAGTGCGCGCCGGCCGACCAGGTGTCGACGGTGACCTGCTGGGCGGTGGTGGCGTTGTTGACGGCGGCGACGTATTCGACGCGGTCGGCCGGGTCGATGCGGGAGAAGGCGAAGACGCCGGGACCGTCGGCGGCGTACCGGGTGATCTGGACGCCGTCGCGCAGCGCGGGGTGCGCGGCGCGCAGGTCGGCGAGAGCGGAAATGCCCCGGTAGATCGGGTGGTCGCGGTCGAACTGGTCGTCGGCGTGGGTACGGTCGGTGCCGAGCAGGTCGTCGTCGAGGTAGTCGGCGACCCGGGAGCCGAACATGGTCTGCCGGGCGTCTTTGTCGCCGCCGGCTCCGGTGAAGCCCTGTTCGTCGCCGGAGTAGATCACCGGCTGGCCACGGGTGAGGAACATCAGCTCGTGGGCGAGCAGGTCCCGGCGCAGATGGCTGGCCGGGTCGGTGTCGCCGTCGGCGATGAAGGTGCCGATCCGGCCCATGTCGTGGTTGCCGAGGAAGGTCGGCAGCCGGCCGGCGTCGGTGTCCCGGGCGGTGTAGAGCGGGTCGCGGGCGTACAGGTCGGCGAGGGTGCCGGCGGATTCGCCGGCCGCGACGTAGGCGCGGGCGGCTTCCTGGAAGCCGAAGTCGAGGGTGGCGGGCAGTCCGCCCTGGCGGACGTAGGTGGAGGTGACGTCGGCGTCGGCGGAGTAGACCTCGCCGAACATGAAGAAGTCGGATTTACCGGCCCGCTGCGCGGCGGCGGTGACGCCTTGGCTGAACTGCGGCCAGAAGTCCAGGTTGACGTGCTTGACGGTGTCCAGGCGGTAGCCGTCGACGCCGGTGTCGCGAATCCAGTCGGCGAAGATCTCGGTCATGCCGGCGACGACCTCGGGGCGTTCGGTCCACAGGTCGTCGAGGCCGAAGAAGTCGCCGTACTCGCTGTTCTCGCCGGCGAAGGTGCTGTCGCCCCGGTTGTGGTACATCGTCGGGTCGTTGAGCCACGCCGGGACCTTGACCCGGGCGTCCGCCCGGTCGGCGAAGACCGGCGTGTACGGGAACGAGTCGGTGTCGACGTCGGGGAAGGCGCGGCTGCCGTCGGCGTAGTGGCGGTCCTCGAAGGGGCGGCCCTGCGCGTCACGGTACGGGGCGGTGGCCTTGTCGACGTAGCCGTAGGTGTCCTCGGCGTAGGAGATGACGTCGGCGGTGTGGTTGACGATCACGTCGAGATAGATCTTGATGTCGCGTTGGTGGGCCAGCCGGACCAGGCGTTTGAGGTCGGCGACGGTGCCGAAGTGCGGGTCGACCTGGGTGAAGTCGGTGATCCAGTAGCCGTGGTAGCCGGCCGAGACGTCGTCGCCGCTGCCCTGCACCGGGCGGTTGGCGAAGACCGGGGCGAGCCAGATCGCGGTGGTACCGAGTCCGTCGATGTAGTCCAGGTTGTCGATCACGCCTTTGAGATCGCCACCCTGGTAGAACCCCTTGTCGGTCGGGTCGTAGCCGGTGGTGAGCCGGTCGCCGCGCAGCCCGCCCCGGTCGTTGCGCCGGTTGCCGTTGGCGAACCGGTCGGGCAGCAGGAAGTAGAACTGCTCGTTGCGGGCCCGGTCGTCGGCACCGGCGCCAGCGGCGGCTGCGGCCAGGGTCGCCGCCGACGGTTCGCCGGCCCACTGCGGCGCACCGGTGGGGCTGAGTCCGGTTGCCGGTGCCGTCTGACGGGCGGCGGCGGGAACGGCGACGAGCGTCGCGACCAGCACGGCGGCGAGGGCGAACAGGGACAGGCGGGGGGTACGCGGACGGGAGGGTGCGGCTTCCATCGACGGCCTTCCTGTGGAGGATGACCGCACGCTAGCCCTTGCTGCAAGATTCTGCAACGCCTTGCAAAGCTGATCGAAACCGGCAGGGATATTGCAGGATCCGAGCAAATCGGTGCCCCGAACCGGGCACCCGGCACCCACCCCAGGGGGGCGACGTTCGGATGGGTCGAGAGGTCGAGAGGCCGACGGATCAGCGAATCAGGCAGCCGGCGCCGTTCACCGCGCAGCGGTCTGGTCTCGCTCCGGAACCGTGCCGCTCGAAGTGGAATCGCAGTGGGACCGAGGAACGTCCGCCGACCGGAACACCGCCGCGGAACACATAGTCGGATCCCGATCGAGTCATCGACGCCTGCGGTGCCCCCTCGACCCACGCGGCGTAGAGCCGGCCGACGTTTCGGGGAAACCGCAACGTCACCGTCCAGTCCTGATCTCGACTCGACGTGTTGACCACCAGCACTTCGGCGATGAAGGCGTCGCCATACTGGTCGAGCACCCGGTACCGGCCGACCAGATCATGATTCGGTTTCGGTTCGACCGGTGGTGGCGGCGGAGGCGGCGCGGCCGTGGTGGCCGGCGGTGGCGCCGGCGCGGAGGCAGCCGGTGGCGTGCTGGCCGCCGGCGGCGGCATCACCGGCGCCGACGGCGTCAACGACGGTGACGGCGGCGCGGGTGCCAGGATCGCCTGGCCGGACGGCGGCGGCGCGACGGCGACGAGCTGCCCACCGGTGTTGATCGGCGGTGACGCGGCCGGCCGGGGCTCGGGCGCGGGGGTGACGAGATCCGGCGGCGGTACTTCACCGGTGGCCCGCGACTGCATCGGTACGCAGCCCGCCGCCACGAGGAAGATGAGCACCATCACCCCGAGTCCACTCAGGACGACTACCCACGGTGCCATAGCAATCACGTTGGCGGGGGTCCACACGGTACGCGCGACGTGTCTGCCGTCCACGATGGCCCCCTTAGCGCAACGACGTCCCGCGAGAGAGTAGCGATTCAGACCCGCTGCGCAAAAGGGTTAGTTGACCCTCGCTTAGACCGTGTGTCAGTAGGGGTTGTTGCTGGTCAACAGGTTGAGTCGGTCGGCGCGGCGGTAGCAGATCAGAGCGCATGCCAGGTGGAGGAATCCGAGGTAGTGGGAAGCCTTGCGGTCGTAGCGGCGGACCAGCCGTCGGAACCGGGTCATCCACTCGAGGCAGCGTTCGATGACGTAGCGGTGCCGGCCCAGCCGCTTCGACGACTCGACGCCCTTGCGCGCGATCCGTGCGACGATGCCGCGTGCGCGCAGCAGGTCGCGGCATTCGGGGTAGTCGTAGCCCTTGTCGCCGTGGAGTTTGGCCGGTCGTCGACGCGGCCGGCCGACCGGTTGACGCACTGGTGTGACGCCGTCGACCATGTCCTCGAGCATCCGGTGGTCGTTGAGGTTCGCGGCGGAGACGCCCACGTGCAGCGGCAACCCGCCCCGGTCGCTCATGGCGTGGATCTTGGAGCCGGGCTTGCCCCGGTCCACCGGGCTGGGCCCGGTCAGGTCCCCCTTTTCACCGCGCGTACGTGCATGCTGTCGACACTCACCCTCGACCAGTCGATCCGCCCGGCCGCGCCGAGGACATCGAGCGTCGCCCGGTGCAGGGCGGTCATCACCCCGGCCTCGACCCATTCGGCGAACCGGCGGTGCGCGGTGCGCCAGTGGACCGGGAACGAGGCGGGCAGCTTGCGCCACGAGCAGCCGGACTCCAGTACGTACAGGATCGCCGCGAGCATCGCCCGGTCATCGGTCCGCCGCCGGCCGCCGCCCTGGTGCCTTTCCGGGTGCGGCGGCAGCAACGGCCGCGCGAGGTGCCACAACGCGTCGGGGCAGTACTTCTCCACGTCATCCACACCACGTCAACGAATGACCTTGAACTTCAACAACCCCAAACGACACACGGTCTTAGTCGAGTGGGGTAACAGTACAGATACGCACCCCATCGCGACCGAGACGCAACAGATAGTGGAAATGCCGCCCCGGCACCGATCGACCGGCGGCATCCAGATACTCCCACTCGACCCCTACCGCGACGAGGCCGACGCTGACCGGCCGGACCTCCGCGAAGCGGGCGTGCGCGGCGACGATCCGCTGTCGCTGGTAGTCGGGTGCGGCACCGACGAACGACAGTGCCACCGCCGCCGGCGAGGAGAACGAGAAGCTGTACCCGTCCGCGACCACCATCGCCGGCGACGCGAAGCAGCCGGCGATGGCCGGCAGGTCGCCAGCGGTCACCGCCGCGCCGTACCGGTCGAAGAAGTCGGTCAACGCGTCGAGTCGGGTCGAGGTGTCCACGCCACCCCAGGTGCCCGGGCGGTCTCGACGGCAAACCCGTCCCGTCCGGAACGGGCGGCGGGCTCCGGAGCAGACAGCGGCGGGCGGGCGGCCGGTGTCCCAGCACCCGGCACCGGGGTTGCAGCAATAGCAAGACGGACGTACGGTTTTGATAACGTACGGTTTCGATACGGAGCCGAGGCCGCTCCCGGGGTAAGCGTCACCTCACCCGGACAGCGCGGCGATCCGTACGAAAGACTGCCAGGACGACCAGCGACACAGCGGTAAGGAGTCCGACGTGGCGAGCCTCGACACCTTCGGTGCGAAGAGCCAGCTACGCGTCGCCGACGCGAGCTACGAGATTTTCAAGATCAACACAGTGGCGGGTCACGAACACCTGCCGTACAGCCTGAAGATCCTGCTGGAGAACCTGCTCCGCACCGAGGACGGGGCCAACGTCACCGCCGAACAGATCCGGGCACTCGGCGGCTGGGACCCGACCGCGGAGCCGAGCGTCGAAATCCAGTTCACCCCGGCCCGGGTGCTGATGCAGGACTTCACCGGCGTCCCCTGCGTGGTCGACCTGGCCACCATGCGGGAAGCCGTCCGCGACCTCGGCGGCGACCCGACCAAGGTCAACCCGCTCGCGCCGGCCGAACTGGTCATCGACCACTCGGTCATCGCCGACCTGTTCGGCCGCGAGGACGCCTTCACCCGCAACGTCGAGCTGGAGTACGGCCGCAACAAGGAGCGCTACCAGTTCCTGCGCTGGGGACAGACCGCGTTCAACGAGTTCAAGGTGGTGCCGCCCGGCACCGGCATCGTGCACCAGGTCAACATCGAATACCTGGCCCGCACGATCATGGAACGCAACGGTCAGGCCTACCCGGACACCGTCGTCGGCACCGACTCGCACACCACCATGGTCAACGGACTCGGCGTACTCGGCTGGGGCGTCGGCGGCATCGAAGCCGAGGCCGCCATGCTCGGCCAGCCGGTCAGCATGCTGATCCCCCGGGTCGTCGGCTTCAAGCTCTCCGGCGAGGCACCGGCCGGCACCACCGCCACTGACCTGGTGCTCACCATCACCGAGATGCTGCGCCAGCACGGCGTGGTCGGCAAGTTCGTCGAGTTCTACGGCCCCGGTGTCAGCGCCGTCCCGCTGGCCAACCGGGCCACCATCGGCAACATGTCACCCGAGTACGGCTCGACCGTCGCGATCTTCCCGATCGACGCCGAAACCATCACCTACCTGCGACTCACCGGCCGCGACGACGCCCAGGTCGCCCTGGTCGAGGCGTACGCCAAGGAACAGGGTCTCTGGCACGACCCGGCCGCCGAACCGCACTACTCGGAGCGCCTCGAGCTCGACCTGTCGGCGATCGAACCGTCGCTGGCCGGGCCGAAGCGCCCGCAGGACCGGGTGCCGCTGGGCAGCGCCAAGACCATGTTCCGCTCCGCGCTGACCGACTACGTCTCCGACGAGCCGACGCCGACCGTGGCCGGCCACGCCGACGAGGCCAGCGTCGAGTCGTTCCCGGCCAGCGATCCACCGGCCGTCGACGGCGCCGACGACCCGGCGGACAAGCCGCACGAGCTGATCAGCGCCTCGCTCGGCGCCGGCGGTCGGGCCAGCAAGCCGGTCCGGGTCACCGGCGCCGACGGCACCGAGTTCGAACTCGACCACGGCGCGGTGGTGATCGCCGCGATCACCTCCTGCACCAACACCTCCAACCCGCAGGTCATGCTCGGTGCCGCGCTGCTGGCCCGCAACGCCGTCGACCGGGGCCTGGCCCGCAAGCCGTGGGTCAAGACGACCCTGGCGCCGGGCTCGAAGGTCGTCATGGACTACTACGAGCGGGCCGGGCTCACCCCGTACCTGGAGAAGCTCGGCTTCCACCTGGTCGGCTACGGCTGCACCACCTGCATCGGCAACTCCGGGCCGCTGCCCGAGGAGATCTCCGCCGCCGTCAACGAGCACGACCTGACCGTCGTGTCGGTGCTGTCCGGCAACCGCAACTTCGAGGGCCGGATCAACCCGGACGTCAAGATGAACTACCTGGCCTCGCCGCCACTGGTGGTCGCCTACGCCCTCGCCGGCACGATGGACATCGACCTGGCCACCGAGCCGCTGGGCACCGGTTCCGACGGCGAGCCGGTGTACCTGCGCGACATCTGGCCCGGCAACGCCGAGATCGAGCAGGTCCGGGCCGGCGCGATCGGCGCGGCCGGCTTCGGAGCCGCGTACGCCGACGTGTTCGCCGGTGACGAACGCTGGCAGTCGCTGCCCACCCCGACCGGCGACACGTTCACCTGGGCCGACGAGTCGACCTACGTGCGCAAGCCGCCGTACTTCGAGGGCATGGCGCCGACGCCACGGCCGGTGGCCGACATCACCGGGGCCCGGGTGCTGGCCAAGCTGGGCGACTCGGTGACCACCGACCACATCTCGCCGGCCGGGTCGATCAAGGCGGACTCCCCCGCCGGTCGCTACCTCACCGAACACGGGGTGCCCCGGCACGAGTTCAACTCGTACGGCTCGCGGCGCGGCAACCACGAGGTGATGATCCGGGGCACCTTCGCCAACATCCGGCTGCGCAACCAGTTGGTGCCGGGCGTCGAGGGCGGGTTCACCGTCGACCACCTGACCGGTGAGCAGACCACCATCTACGACGCCTCGGTGGCGTACGCGCGGGCCGGCGTCCCGCTCGTCGTGCTGGCCGGCAAGGAGTACGGCTCCGGTTCGTCGCGGGACTGGGCCGCCAAGGGCACCATGCTGCTCGGCGTACGGGCGGTGATCGCCGAGTCGTACGAGCGGATCCACCGCTCCAACCTGATCGGCATGGGGGTGCTGCCGTTGCAGTACCCGGCCGGTCAGGACGCCGCGTCGCTCGGGCTGACCGGCACCGAGACGTTCGACATCGTCGGCGTGACCGCGCTCAACGACGGCACCACCCCGCGTACGGTCACGGTACGCACCGACAGCGGCGTGGAGTTCGAGGCGGTGGTCCGCATCGACACCCCGGGCGAGGCCGACTACTACCGGCACGGCGGCATCCTGCAGTACGTGTTGCGCAAGATGCTGGCCGGCTGAGACCAGCTCCCGGCCGAGGTGAGACGGCGGCGGGCGGTGACCGGTCCGGTCACCGCCCGCCGCCGTCGTGTGCCAAGCTCTTGGCATGGACGACAGGACGGTACTGGCCCGGATCCACGAGCTGGTCGACGAGGAGCACGAGCTGCGCACCCGGTTCACCGCCGGCGAGTTGTCGGCCGACCAGAAACACGACCGGCTCCGCGCCGTCGAGGAAGCCCTGGACCAGTGCTGGGATCTGCTGCGTCGACGCCGGGCCGCGCGGCAGGCCGGCACCGACCCGGACTACGTCGCGCCCCGCCCGACCGGCGAGGTGGAAAGCTACCTGCAGTAGGCGCGGGATTGGCGAGGGCTGGTCAGCTGGCCAGCACCGTGGCAACGGCGGGGATCACCCCGGCTGCCTCCCGGGTCGGGGCGAACCGGTCGTCCATCCAGCTGCGTCCCCGGTGCAGCCACACGCTCGGCAGGCCGGTGGCGGCGGCACCACCGATGTCGGCCTCCGGGCTGTCGCCGATCATCCAGGCCCCGCGCAGCCGCATCCGGACGCTCTGTGCCGCGAGCGCGAAGATCCGAGGATTGGGCTTGCTCACCCCGGCCGCCTCGGAGATCACCCAGTCCGCGACGTAGCGGTCCAGGCCGGTACGGCGAATCTTGGTTTCCTGCTGCCGGACGGCTCCGTTGCTGACCACGACCGGAATCCACCCGGCGTCGCGGGCGATCCGTAGGGTGCAGGCGACCAGCGGGTCGAGGCGGGTGTGTTCGACCACGCCGTCGTGCAGTGCCTCGACGAGGTCGATCGCCGACATCCGCAGGCGGTATCGGTCCCGGATCGCGTCGGCGAGGTCCCACCGGTCGGTCAGTCCGTCCGCGTCGACGGACACCAGCCAGTCGATGTCGTCGGGCGGTGCCCCGATCGAGGCGAGAAACGCCTGACCCCACACACGGAACGGCCCGGCCCGGTCGAGCAGGGTGTTGTCCAGATCCAGGAGCAGGAGTGGCACGGGCCGCACCTTACGCGACAGTACGCATCCGCCGACAGTCCTGTTGTGTTAACTGACCCAGCTAGCAAGCCGTACGTACGGATTGCACGCTATCCGCGCACCTGACACGATCACACCATGCCTCGGGTGAGTCAGGTCCAGCTCGACGCGCGCCGCCAGGAGATCCTCGCCGCCGCGCGCGTCTGCTTCGCCCGGCACGGCTACGAGGGTGCCACGGTCCGGCGGCTGGAAGAAGCGACCGGTCTGTCCCGGGGTGCGATATTCCACCATTTCCGAGACAAGGACTCGCTGTTCCTCGCCGTCGCCGAGGACGACGCCGCCGCGATGGTCGAGACGGTCGCCCGCAACGGCCTCGTCCAGGTCATGCGGGACCTACTCGGGCGGGCGCTGTCCCCGGACACGGCGGGGTGGCTCGGCAGTCAACTCGAGGTGTCCCGCCGGCTGCGGACCGATCCGGATTTCGCCCGACGCTGGGCCGCCCGATCGGCGGCGATCGCCGAAGCCACCCGGGACCGGCTGCACCGGCAACGCGACGCCGGAGTGCTTCGCGAGGACGTACCGATCGACGTGCTCGCCCGCTTCCTTGAGCTCGCCTACGACGGCCTGGTCCTGCACCTGGCGATGGGTCGACCCGCCGGTGACCTCGGTGCCGTGCTCGACCTCGTCGAGGAGGCGGTCCGCCGGCCCACCCCGCATCCCGCCGGCTGACGTCGGCCGCTGGCACGGCTAACCGCACGATGTCGGCCGCTGGCACGGCTGCTGCACAATGAGGCCGCGATCCGCCGCGTATCCCTTGGCGCAGCGGAGCTCGTCGACATCGGGCAACGGAGGCAGCACGATGGCAGCAGACACCTGGGGCATCCCCGGCCCCCTCTTCCTGCAGATGTTCGGGCTGGCCGCGCTGGGACTGTTCGTGGCCAACCTGGTGTTCCGCCGGACCGTCCTCGGCGGACGCGACGTCGTGTACTCGACCTTGACCGGGGCGCAGGTGGCGTTCCTCAACGGCGGGGAGCGACTGGCCCGGTACGCCACGTTGGCGAAACTGCGCAATACCGGAGCCATCGCGATGGCCCACAGCGGCCACCTGGCCACCGCCGGTCCCCTGCCCGTCGGCGCCACCGACCTCGACCGGGCGGTGTACCACGCGGCGACCAACCAGGTCCGCGCCCGTGACCTCGCCACCGACCACTGGGTCGCGCAGTCCGTTCAGCAACTGCGGGAAGGACTGGAAACGGCCGGACTCGCGGTGACCGGGCCCCAGCGGCGGACCGCCCGACGGCTGGCGGCGGCCATGCTCGTCCTGGCAGCGGTCGGAGTGGTCCGCCTGGTCGCCGGGATCGCCAACGGACGTCCGATCGGCTACCTGCTGCTGCTCCTCGCGGTCACCGTCCCGGTGGGACTGGTGCTGTGGTTCACCGTCCCCCGGACGACCCGGACCGGCCGGTCGGCCCTGCGGAACATGCGGAACCTGCACAGCTATCTCGCCCCAGCACGCAAGCCGGCGTACTCGTCCTACGGCGCCGACGGTGCCGCCATGGGCGTCGGACTGTTCGGCGCGATGGCGCTGTGGTCGATGGACCCGGCGTTCGCCGCCGAAGCCGAGATCGAACGCACCTCCACCGGCGGCGGCGACGGCGGAGGCGGCTCGGACGGCGGGGGCGACGGCGGAGGTGGCGGCTGCGGAGGCGGCGGCTGCGGGGGCGGCTGCGGAGGATGACCGCCGACTACGGACTCGGCATCGGCTGGCGACCGGAGATCGCCGGCGTCGTCGCCGGCCTGCCCGGCCTACGGTTCACCGAAGTGATCGCCGAGTCGATCCCACCGAACGGGCCGATCGACGCGGAGCTGGCGGCCCTGCGCGCGCGAGGGGTGACCGTCGTACCGCACGGGGTTCGACTCTCGCTCGGCAGCGCCGAACCGGTCGAGCCGGACCGGGTCACCCGGCTGGCCCGCGCCGCCGAACTGCTGGACGCGCCGCTGGTCAGCGAACACATCGCGTTCGTCCGCTCCGCCGGAGTGGAAGCCGGACACCTGCTCCCGCTGCCCCGGACCCGCGCGGCGGTCGACGCGATGGTCGCCAACGTGGCCAGGGTCCGAGACGAACTCCCGGTCCCGATCGCCCTCGAACCGATCGCGGCGATCTTCGACTGGCCCGACGACGAGTTCGACGAACCCGACTTCGTCACCGAGATCTGCGAACGGTCCGACGCGCTGCTGCTGCTGGACGTCGCCAACGTCTACGCCAACGCCCGCAACCGGGGCACCGACCCGGTCGACGTGCTCGACCGGCTGCCACTGGAGCGGGTCGCCTACGTGCACGTCGCCGGTGGTGCCGCCGACCAGGACGGCATCTACCACGACACGCACACCGAGGCCGTACCCCCGCAGGTGCTGGACCTGCTCGGCGAACTCTGCGCCCGGCGACGGCCGCCGGCGGTGCTGCTCGAACGCGACGGCCACTACCCGCCGGCCGACGCGCTCCGCGACGAACTCGACGCGATCGCCCGCGCGGCGGGCGTCGCACCGATCACGTGACCGACCCGACGTCCGCCGACGACCTCGCCGCCGCACAGCGGGCGCTGGTGGCCGCCCTGGTACACGGGGCAGCGGACCCGGCCGGCTTCGACCAGTCCCGGTTGGCCGTGGCCCGTGCCGCACTGCTGCGCAAGCGCGCCGGTGAGGTGGCCCGGCACTGGCCGCTGCTGGCCGCCGCGCTCGGACCCCGGTGGCCGGCAGACTTCGTCACCTGGGCCGCTGCCCGATCCCCCGACGGCGGCTGGCGGGATGGTTGGGACTTCGCCCGCGCCCTGGCCGACGCCGGCGCGCTGCCTCGCCTCGCGGCGGGAGAGCTCGCCGAACGGGAAGCCGGATGGCGCTACGACGGCCGCTCCGCGCCGCGCACACGCCGGTTGCCGGCGTTGCGTCGGGTTCCCGGCGGCCTCGTGGTGCAGATCGCCGGACAGGTCCGGCGACTCGGCCGGTCCTGACCCCAGATCGGCGTGGATCGCCGGGGGGCGGCGGCGGTCGAGAACGTCCCGTGTAGCAGGATCCGGGGATGGATCTGAGCCTCACCGACCGGGTGTACGTGCTCACCGGCGCATCGCGGGGACTCGGCTTCGCCACCGCCGAATGCCTGGTCGCCGAGGGCGCCCGGGTAGTGCTCGCCGCCCGCGACGCCGACCGGCTGGACGACGCGGTGGCCCGACTGGGTGGACCGGACCGCGCGGTCGGGGTCACCGCCGACCTAGCGGCACCGGACACCGCCCGCCGCCTGGTCGAGACAGCGGCACACCGGTACGGCCGCCTCGACGGGGCGCTGATCTCGGTCGGCGGACCGGCTCCGGCCGTGGCGGCGGCGGCCGGCGACGACCAGTGGCGGCACGCCTTCGACACCGTCTTCCTGGGCACCGTACGGGCGGTGCGCACGATCGGTGCAGAGTTGCCCGCTGGCGGCGCGATCGCGCTGGTGCTGTCGACCTCGGTACGGATGCCGCTGGCCGGGCTGGGCATCTCCAACGGGCTGCGACCCGGTCTCGCCGCCGTGGCCAAGGAACTCTCCGACGGGTACGCCCGACGCGGCGTGCGCCTGGTGAGTCTGCTACCCGGCCGGATCATGACGGACCGCAACGTCGAACTGTTCGCGTCGGCGGACGATCCGCAGCAGGCCCGCGAGCGGGCGGAGGCCGCGATCCCGCTCGGCCGGCTGGGCACGCCGGCGGAGTTCGGCCGGGTGGCCGCCTTCGTCCTGTCCCCGGCGGCGAGCTACCTGACCGGCATCACGCTGCCGGTCGACGGTGGCGCCCTGCCGTACCCCTGAGATGCCCACGCCGACGCCGCCCGGCGATCCGACCACGAGGAATCCGACCGTCCGCGAGCTGGCCGAGGCCGCCGGACGTACGGTGCCCGACGTGCTCGGCCCGGACCTCGACGTACTGTTCTGCGGGATCAACCCGAGCTTGTACTCGGCGGCGACCGGGCACCACTTCGCCCGGCCCGGCAACCGCTTCTGGCCGGTGCTGCACCGGTCCGGCTTCACCGACCGTCAGCTCCGTGCGACGGAGGATGCGACGCTGCCCGCGTACGGGCTGGGCGTGACCAACCTGGTCGCTCGGGCCACCGCGCGCGCCGACGAACTGAGCCGCGCCGAGGTGATCGCCGGAGCTGCCCGGCTCACCGAACTGGTCGCCACGTACCGTCCCCGATGGGTGGCGGTGGTCGGGGTGACCGCGTACCGCGTCGGCTACGCCCGACCGAAGGCGGTCGTGGGGCCACAGCCGCAGACGCTGGCCGGAGCGGGGTTGTGGGTGCTGCCCAATCCCAGTGGGCTCAACGCCCACTATCAGCTGGACCGGCTGGCGTACGAGTACGGCATGCTGCGGCGGGCCGTGACGGACCGGCCGGGGTGAACCCGCGCGGGGTGCGCTCACGCCCGGCCAGGCTTGACGGACCGTCATGGCTCGACACCGACGGAACGACCGGAGGCGGCGGCGGTCACCGGGTCCGGACCGGTGTCGTCGACGTACGGTGCCGGTGAGTCCGTGACCGCGAACTGGGTGCGGTATAGCTCGGCGTAGAGTCCGTTGGCACCGATCAGCTCGCTGTGCCGGCCGCGTTCGACGATCCGGCCCTCGTCCAGCACCAGGATCTGGTCGGCGTCGCGCACGGTGGACAGCCGGTGGGCGATGACGATCGCCGTACGACCGGTCAACGCCACGGCCAGGGCGCGCTGGACGGCGGCCTCGGATTCGGAGTCGAGGTGGGCGGTGGCCTCGTCGAGGATGACGATCGACGGGGCTTTGAGCAGCAGCCGCGCGATGGCGATGCGCTGCTTCTCGCCGCCGGAGAAGCGGTATCCCCGCTCACCGACGACCGTGTCCAGCCCGTCGGGCAGCGCCTCGACCAGGTCGGCGACCTGTGCGCCGCGCAGCGCCGCCCAGATCTCGTCGTCGGTGGCGTCGGGCCTGGCATAGCGCAGGTTCTCGGCGATGGTCTCGTGGAACAGGTGCGAGTCCTGGGTGACCACGCCGATGGTGTCGCGCAGCGAGTCGAGGGTGGCGTCGCGGACGTCCACCCCGCCGACCCGGATCGCGCCGTCGGTGACGTCGTACACCCGGGAGACCAGCATGGCGGTGGTGCTCTTGCCTGCTCCGGACGGACCGACCAGCGCGACCATCTGTCCAGGTTCGACGGTGAACGACACACCGCGCAGTACCGGTTCGGAGGTGGTCCGGTCGAGGGTCGCGACGTCCTCCAGCGAGGCCAGGGACACCTCGGCGGCGCTCGGGTAGCGGAACCGGACGTCGCGGAACTCGAGTCGACCGGAGCCGGGCGGCACCGGCACCGCGTCGGGCCGCTCGGCGATCGACGGGGCGAGGTCGAGGACCTCGAAGACCCGGTCGAAGGAGACCAGCGCGCTCATCACGTCCACCCGGACGTTGCTCAACGCGGTGAGCGGACCGTAGAGCCGGGTCAGCAGCAACGCCAGGGTCACGACGGTGCCGGCGCTGACTGCGCCGGTGACGGCCAGCCAACCACCGAGACCGTAGGTCAGTGCCTGGGCGAGCGAGGCGACCAGCAACATCGCCACGAAGAAGGTCCGCGAGTACATCGCGGACTGGATGCCGATCTCGCGGACCCGGTCGGCCCGGTCGGCGAACCGACGTGCTTCGACCTCGGGCCGGCCGAAGAGCTTCACCAGCAGGGCCCCGGAGACCCCGAACCGCTCGGTCATGGTGGCGTTCATCTTCGCGTCGAGATCGTAGGACTCACGGGTGATCTCGGCCAGCCGTCGGCCGACCCGGCGCGCCGGGATGATGAAGATCGGCAACAGCACCAGTGACAGCGCGGTGATCTGCCAGGAGAGGGTGAACATGACCGCTGCGGTGAGGACCAGTTGGATGACGTTGCTGACCACGCCGGACAGCGTGGAGGTGAACGCCCGCTGGGCACCCAGCACGTCGTTGTTGAGTCGGCTGACCAGCGCCCCGGTCTGGGTCCGGGTGAAGAACTGCAGCGGCATGCGCTGGACGTGGTCGTAGACCTTGGTGCGCAGATCGAGGATGATGCCTTCGCCGATCCGGGCGGAGTACCAGCGCTGCGCGAGTGAGAGCAGGGCGTCGACGACGGCGAGCCCGGCGATGAACAACGCGAGACGGACGACGGTGCCGCCGGCGTCCGCGCCGCCAGCGGTGATCGCGTTGATCACGTCGCCGGCGAGGACCGGGGTGACCACCCCGATGCCGGCGGCCGCCACGACGGTGATCAGGAAGACGACCATATCTCGGCGGTACGGCCGGGCGAACGCGACGATCCGGCGGGCGGTGCCACGGTTGACCCGGTGCCGACGCACCTGGTCGCTGTCGCGCATGGAGCGCAACATCCCCCAACCGGCACCCATGCCACCGCCGCCAGCCATCGAACTCGACACCCGCCACCTCCTGCCGTCCGCGTCCCGGATGTCAGTCTCCCGGACACCTACGACAACCACATCGGTAACCGACACCTTCCCGACGACCCCTTACCGGCGGCAGCGGCGGGCAACGACCATCCGGCCTTCGGCGGACAACGACCATCCGGCCTTCGGCGGACAACAGACGGAGGATCGGCGTTACTCGCCGAGCCCGGCGAGGTCACGCAGGCGCCGGGTCTGGGCCTCACGTTCGGCGCGCAGCTGCGCGGCGGGGGTACGGCCCACCGCCCCGGTGAGCAACGCCTTGATCTCGACGATCGCGTCCCGGGGTCCGGCCAGCACCGCCGCGGTCAGATCGGCCACGGCCGGGGTGAGCTGGTCGGCCGGTACCACCAGATTGGCCAGACCGATCCGATCCGCTTCTCCCGCGTCGATCCACCGACCTGTGACGCAGATCTCCAAAGCCCGGCTGTAGCCGACCAGATCGACGAGACGTCGGGTGCCGCCGAGGTCGGGCACCAGCCCGAGGGTCACCTCCGCCATGCAGAATCGGGCGTCGTCGGTAAGGACCCGCAGATCACAGGCGAGGGCGAGTTGGAATCCGGCCCCGACGGCCGGCCCGTGCACGGCGGCGACGGTGATCAGATCAGGGCGGGTCAGCCAGGTGAAGGATTCCTGGAAGGTGGCGATCTGGGCGGCGCACTCCTCGGGCTCGCCGACGGCCACCGGGGGCGCGACAATGAACGACCGGTCGAGTCCGGACGAGAAGGCGCGACCGGCACCGCGCACCACCACGACGCGGACGTCGCCGCGTAGTTCGCGGCCGATCGCCCACAGCGCCCGCCACATGGCGGGAGTCTGGGCGTTGAGCACGTCGGGCCGGTCCAACGTCACCGTCGCGACCGGCCCGGCGTATTCGAGGCGTACGCCGTCGGACACGGTCAGCGGGGGCTCTGACCGAGGCGACGGCGGACGCCACGGGGCGGGTGTTTCACTGCTGCTTCTTACGACGCCGGGCGCCACCACGCTGGCGCAGTTGCACTCCGGATTCGGTGAGCACCCGGTGGACGAAACCGTAGGAACGGCCGGTGGAGGCCGCCAGGGCGCGGATGCTCTCGCCGGAGGTGTACCGCTTGACCAGGTCCTTGGCCAGGGTCTGACGCTCGGCTCCGACGATCCGGCGACCCTTCTCGGTGCTGGCGGCTGTGCCGGTGGCTGCCATGTTGATTCCTCACGTCCCAGACTGAGCGGTTCGATGCGGTCCCACCTATTAGACCGCCTCCGCCGATCATGCGCTAGATATGAACTGTTGGCCAAGCGACACGCACAGCGTGCCAGTTAGCCGATACGACCATCAACCCAATGGCGTCGACGTCCCGCCGACCGGCGTCAAGCATGATCCACATACCGGTGTTCATGACGATTCACGCTAACCGAAATGACGTTCACCGATATGGAGCAGGTGAGCCCGAAGGCCCACCCGTGCTGCAGTTCATGCAAGTTCCACGAGTTCCAGCAGGTCGTCGCTCCACGTGTCCTCGTCACCGTCGGGCAGGAGAATCGCCCGGTCCGGTTTCAGCGCCAGCACGGCACCCGGATCGTGGGTCACCAGCACGATCGCGCCCGGATACCGAGCTATCGCATCGAGAACCTGTTCGCGGCTGACTGGATCCAGGTTGTTGGTCGGCTCATCGAGGAGCAGAACGTTCGCACCGGAACAGACAAGGGTGGCCAACGCCAGCCGTGTCTTCTCGCCGCCGGAGAGGACACCGGCCGGCTTGTTGACGTCCTCACCACTGAACAGGAAGGCTCCGAGAATTTTTCGCAGTTCGGTATCCGACTGCTCGACCGCGGCACTACGCATGTGGTCCAGCACCGACCGCTCGACGTCCAGGGTCTCGTGTTCCTGGGCGTAGTAGCCGATACGAAGACCGTGTCCGGGTGCCACCGCCCCCGAGTCGGGCTGCACCAGACCACCGAGTATGCGCAACAGGGTTGTTTTGCCGGCACCGTTGAGGCCGAGGATCGCCACCCGGGAACCCCGGTCGACCGCGACGTCGACCCCGGAGAAGATCTCCAGCGACCCGTACGACTTCGACAGACCGGCGGCGGTCAACGGTGTCTTGCCACAGGGTGCCGGGCTCGGAAAACGCACCTTCGCCACCTTGTCCGCGACCCGCACCTCCTCCAGACCGGAGAGCAGCTTCTCCGCCCGCCGGGCCATGTTCTGGGCGGCGACCGTCTTGGTGGCCTTGGCGCGCATCTTGTCGGCCTGCGCCATCAGCGCGCCGGCCTTCTTCTCGGCGTTGGCCCGCTCGCGGCGGCGGCGGCGCTCGTCGGTCTCCCGTTGCTGCTGGTACGCCGCCCACCCGACGTTGTAGACGTCGACCACTGATCGGGTGGCGTCGAGGAACCAGACCTTGTTGACCACGGCCTCCAGCAGCGACACGTCGTGGCTGATGACGATCAGCCCGCCCTTGTGTCCGGCGAGGAACCCGCGCAGCCAGGTGATCGAGTCGGCGTCGAGGTGGTTGGTGGGCTCGTCCAGCAGCAGGATCCCGCCGCCGTTCTCAGCCGCGTCACGAAACAGGATGCGGGCCAGCTCGATCCGTCGGCGCTGGCCGCCGGAGAGCGTACCGATGGTCTGGTTGAGGACCCGATCCGGCAGACCGAGGTTGGCGCAGATCCGCGCCGCCTCCGCCTCGGCCGCGTACCCGCCCAGCGAGGCGAACTGATCCTCCAGTACGCCGTAACGGCGTACCAGCTTGTCGTCGGTGCCGCCCTCGGCGAGGCGGCCCTCCAGCTCGGACATCTGCGCCATCAACGTGTCCAGCCCCCGTGCGGACAGCACCCGGTCGCGGGCGGTCACGCCCAGATCGCCGGTACGGGGATCCTGCGGCAGGTATCCGACCGTGCTGCGCCGCTCGACCTGCCCGGCATAGGGCAGGCCCTCCCCGGCCAGCACCTTGAGGGTGGTGGTCTTTCCGGCACCGTTGCGGCCGACCAGACCGATCCGGTCGCCGGGCTGCACCCGCAGGGTGGTGTCCGACAGCAGGATCCGCGATCCCGCGCGTAGTTCCAGGCCCGTAGCGGTGATCATCGTTCTTCGCTCCCCGATGTCAAAGGCTGACTTGCGGACACGACAATGCGCCGACGGGTGAATCCTCCGTCGGCGCCGGGCGGTTCAGCCTTCGCAGAGCAGCACGTCCCCCATCGTAGCGTCGCGACCGACGTCGCTCCCAACGGATTATCAGACAAGATCATCGGGTAGGAAGCGGACGCCGGTCGGCCACCCCGCCCGGCACCTGCCCGTCGCCCGCCGGTACCACGCCCGGCGGATGCGCCACGTCTCGACGATCGGGGTCGGTGTTGAAGCTCAATCGAAACGCGCGGATCGACACCAGTCAGGTGCGGGATCAACGAGGTGCCGGCGGCGGATCGGGCGGAGTCCCCCTTCGCATCCCGATCGGCGGCGGTGGTCGCGGCACGCTGGTCGGGGTGGTGGTGGCCCTCCTGATCACCCTCGTGGGTGGCGGATTCGGCCTCAACGCGCTGACGGGTGACGGCGGTGGCGGCGAAACCGGTGGCGACGCCGCGCTGGAACAACGGTGCGCGGCCGACGACGCGCTGACCCAGCTCGACTGCCGCAACACGCTGTACGTCAACTCGGTGCAGGCGTACTGGCGCACCGCCCTCCCGGAGCACTTCGGTAGGCCCTACCAGCCGGCGGAGACGGTCTTCTTCGAGCGGTTCGTCGACACCGGTTGCGGATCGGCCGACTCCGGGGTGGGGCCGTTTTACTGCCCCGCCGATCGACGGGTCTACCTCGATCTGACCTTCTACCAGGTGCTCGCCGAGCGGCTCGGCGCCGGCGGCGAGTTCGCCCAGCCGTACGTGGTCGCCCACGAGTACGGCCACCACGTCCAGACCCTGCTCGGTATCGCCGATGAGGTCCGCCGGCAGCAGGAACGTGACCCGGGCGGGGCCAACGAGCTGTCCGTGCTGATGGAGCTGCAGGCCGACTGCTTCGCCGGTGCCTGGGCCCACAACGCCACCGGAACAGCTGACGCCAGTGGGCAGCGCATCTTCACCAGTGTCACCGAACGCGACATCCAGGAAGGGCTGGACACCGCCGCGGCGATAGGCGACGACGCGATCGCCCGGCGAGCCGGCAACCCGGTGGAACCGTCCCAGTTCACCCATGGCACCTCTGCCCAACGCCAGGAGTGGTTCGGACGGGGCTTCACCAGTGGAGATCCGACCAGCTGCGACACGTTCGCCGGGGCCCGGTGACCTGAGAGCCGGGCTGGCGCACCAGCGGCCGGCACCGGTCCGCGCGTCAGCGGGCGAACGGACCCGCGCAGACCCGCCAGCTTCCCCGGTTGACGGCGACCTCGAGCATGATCACCTGCGCGACGCCGGTGGTGGTGGTGATCCGGACGCCGACCGTCGCCAACTCCGGTCGGCTCGCCGCCTCGATCGGCCGGACCGCGCCGATCCAGTAGTCCTCGATCCCCAGCCCCCGCGACCACTCCAGGAACCGGGTACGGCTGAGGTCGGCCTGTGTGGTGGTACAGAGCAGGTCGTACGCGGCGTCCTGCGGCCCGTCGGTGAGCCGGTCGAGAAACGCCACGGCGGCCGTACGGGCGGCCAAATCGGGTTCCTGCCCCGACCGCAGGAACAACCCACCCACCGCGCTGACCGTGACGCCGAACAGCACCAGCACGCCCACGACTGTCAACAGTTGCCGTTTGAGCTGCTCGTCGAGGTAGCGTAGGCGCGCGATCATGGCCGCAGGGTAGCCGAGTCGAGCTCGTGTCGCGTTCCGTGCCGACACGAGCGGGACGCCGACCCGACCCCGCGCGAGGACGACCCGCCGGAGGCCGACGATCAGCGGTGGAGGCGTCCCTCGCAGGTCGTGCGGTGGTCCGGCCAGCCGTAGATGCCGGCAGACCTGGCCGAACGAGGGGCAAGTCCACCAACGGGTTGATGTATCACCCCTACCTGGGGTGCTACGCACATCAGGCGCGTTTGGTTCAACTGATCATTGGAGCGAAACAACATGCTGCCCGGTGGGATGATGCCCGTTACCCAGCTGATCGCGATGGTCCGCAGCACCCCACCGCGGCAGGCCGTCGGGCTGCTGGCGGCGATGCCCGCCGACCGGCTGCCGGTGGTGGTCGCGGCGATGGAACCGGTCGATCTGACCCGGCTGTTGCCCGCCGCCGGGGACGAGCTGCGGGCCCGCCTGATAGCACTGCTCACCACCGAACAGCTCGCCGAGCTGACGGCGAGCATGCCCACCGCCGGCGCCGTACGGCTGCTCACCGGGCTGCCGGCCGACCAGGTCCGGGCGGTCGCCGACCGGCTGCCGCAGGCGACCACCGCCGCGCTGCTCACCGCGCTACCCGCCGAGGCACAAGCCGACCTGCTGGCGGTGATGCGGCCCCAGCACGCCCAGGCGGCCTGGGCCGGCACCTACCAGCGCGAGGTAGCCGAGGCGCTGGCGCGGGCCAACGCCGAGGTGAGCATTCCGCCCGACGCCCCGAGTGGGATCGTGCTGGTGCAGATCTTCGGCTGGCGGATCACCGTGGCCGCCCGACGCGACGACGACGGCCGCGTCGCGGTCCGCGACGCCGAGGACGCGGCCTACAAGCTACGGGCCAACGCCGCCCTGGCGGTGACCGACTACCAGCCGGCCACCGACGTGCTCGACTACTGCGACGAGGCGCGCCGCCAGGGTCGGCCGATCAGCGCGGTCGGCTGGGTCGACCATCGGCACGACGGACACCTCAAGCGGGCGCTGGTCGGCCTGGTGCGTTAGCCGGACCGGGTACGGCACCAGCACCGTCACGGGGCGAGATCACACGTTGAAGCCGAGGGCCCGCAGCTGGTCCCGACCCTCGTCGGTGATCTTGTCCGGGCCCCATGGCGGCAACCACACCCAGTTGATCCGGATGTCGGACACCAGCCCACCGCCCGGACCCGTGGTCAGCGCCTGCCGGGCCTGATCCTCGATCACGTCGGTCAGCGGGCAAGCAGCGCTGGTCAGCGTCATGTCCAGAGTCGCCACGTTGTCGTCGTCGACGTGTACGCCGTACACCAAGCCGAGATCGACCACGTTGATGCCGAGCTCCGGGTCGACGACGTCCTTCATCGCCTCCTCGATGTCGGCGAGAGCGGGCTTGCCGGCCGGGGCCCCGCCGTTCGCGGTGGTCTCCGGGGCGCTGCCGCCACCGGTGGCCGCCGCGTCAGGCGTCGCCTCGGTCATGGTCTGGTCGGAACTCATCATTTCACCTCCGGGCTCGCGCCCACACCGGCACGCGCCGCCGCGTCCTTGAACGCCATCCACGGCAGCAACGCACACTTGACCCGAGCCGGGTAACGCGCCACACCGGCGAACGCCACCCCGTCGCCCAGCACATCTTCGTCCGGTTCGACCGTGCCACGACCGGACACCAGTTCGACGAAGGCGCCGTGCACGGCGAACGCCTCCTCGACCGACCGGCCGTCGACCAGGTCGTAGAGCACGCTCGCCGAGGCCTGGCTGATCGAACAGCCCTGGCCGTCGTGCGACACCCCGACGTGGGTGTCGGCGTCCAACGCCACCCGGACGGTCACCTCGTCACCGCAGGTCGGGTTGACGTGGTGCGCCTCGCCCGCGTACGGCTCCCGTAGTCCACGGCCCTGCGGGTGCTTGTAGTGGTCCAGGATGATCTCCTGGTACAGCTGCTCGAGCTCCATCAGTCGAACACCTTCCGCACCTGTTCCAGCCCACGCACCAGCGAATCGACCTCACCGATGGTGGTGTAGAGGTAGAACGACGCCCGGGTGGTGGCCGGCAGACCGTAGCGGACGCAGACCGGCCGGGCACAGTGATGACCCACCCGTACCTGGACCCCCTGTGCGTCCAGGATCTGACCCACGTCGTGCGGATGGATGCCGTCGAGCGCGAACGAGATCGTGCCGCCGCGGCCGACCGGTTCGGCCGGTCCGACGATCCGCAGTCCCGGTACGGTGGCCAGGGCGTCCAGGGCGTACGAGGTGATCAGCTCCTCGTGCGCGGCGATGGCCGGCATGCCGAGCGCGGACAGGTAGTCGACGGCCGCGCCGAGGCCGATCGCCTGGGCGATCGGCGGGGTGCCGGCCTCGAACCGGGCCGGTGGCGGGGCGAACGTCGATCCGCTCATCGCCACCGTCTCGATCATCGAGCCGCCGCCGAGCACCGGCGGCATCGCCGCCAGCAGGGCGGCCCGCCCCCACAGCACGCCGATCCCGGTCGGGCCGCACATCTTGTGTCCGGTGAAGACGATGAAGTCTGCGTCGAGCTCGGCGACGTCCACCGGTCGGTGTGGCACCGACTGCGAGCAGTCCAGTAGCAGCAGCGCGCCGACCTCGCGGACCCGGCGGGTGATCGCGGTGAGGTCGTTGACCGTACCGAGGATGTTGGACATGTGCACCAGGGAGACCAGTTTGGTCCGCTCGGTGACGATCTGGTCCAGGTCGGACTCGTCGAGCCGGCCGTCCTCGGTGAGCCCGAACCAGCGCAGCGTGGCACCGGAACGTTGGCAGAGCAGCTGCCACGGCACGATGTTCGAGTGGTGCTCCATCTCGGAGATCACCACCTCGTCGCCGGGCCCGAGGCGCAGCCGGGGGTCGGTGCCGGTGCCGGCGAGACCCGCGGCCGAGGCGTTGGAGAAGGCGTACGCCACCAGGTTGATCGCCTCGGTGGAGTTCTTGGTGAACACCACCTCGTCCGGGCTGGCCGCGCCGACGAACGCGGCGACCGTGGCCCGGGCACCCTCGTACGCCTCGGTGGACTCGGTACCCAGGGTGTGCACCGAGCGGGCCACGTTGGCGTTGTGCCGCTGGTAGTAGTCGGTCAGCGCGTCGAGCACCTGCCGGGGTTTCTGCGAGGTGTTGGCGCTGTCCAGGTAGACCAGCGGATGGCCGTTGACCTCCCGGCCGAGGATCGGGAAGTCGGCGCGGACGGCCTCGACGTCGAGGGCCGGCGGGCCGCTCTGCGGTGAGGTGTCCCGGGAGATCGCTATGGTGCTCATCGGCGTCAGGCCGCCCTTCTGCGGGTTGGGAGGGACCGCGGCGTCAGGCCGTGGCCGCGCCCGCGCCCGCGACGTACCGCTCGTAGCCTTCGGCCTCGAGCTTGTCGGCCAGCTCCGGGCCGCCTTGCTCGACGATGCGGCCGCCGACGAAGACGTGCACGAAGTCCGGCTTGATGTAGCGCAGGATGCGGGTGTAGTGGGTGATCAGCAGCAGTCCGGTCCGGCCCGACCCGCGTACCCGGTTGACGCCTTCGCTGACCACCCGCAGCGCGTCGATGTCCAGCCCGGAGTCGGTTTCGTCGAGGATCGCGATCTTGGGGTTGAGCAGCTCCAGCTGCATGATCTCGTGCCGCTTCTTCTCGCCGCCGGAGAAGCCCTCGTTGACGTTGCGCTGGGCGAACGCCGGGTCCATCTGCAGCCGCTCCATGGCGCCGCGCAGCTCGCCGGCCCAGGTGCGCAGCTTCGGCGCGGTGCCGTCGACCGCGGTCTTGGCGGTACGCAGGAAGTTGGCCACCGAGACGCCCGGCACCTCCACCGGGTACTGCATGGCGAGGAAGAGCCCGGCGCGGGCCCGCTCGTCGACCGACATCGACAGCACGTCGGCCCCGTCGAGCAGCACCTCACCGCCGGTGATCTCGTACTTGGGGTGGCCGGCGACCGAGTAGGCCAGGGTCGACTTGCCCGAGCCGTTCGGGCCCATGATGGCGTGGGTCTCCCCCGCCCGGACGGTCAGCGTCACCCCGGCCAGGATCGGCTTGTGCTCGCCCTCCGGCAGCTTGACCGACACCTGCAGGTCACGGATCTCCAGAACGCTCATGGTGCGGCTACTCCATTGCTCGGCGTCAGACTGACGTAGATGTCGCCGTCGTGGATCTCGACGGGGAAGACGGGTACGGGTTCGGTGGCGGGCAGCCCGGTCGGCGCCCCGGTCCGCAGGTCGAACCGGGAGCCGTGCAGCCAGCATTCGAGGGTGCAGCCGTCCACCTCGCCCTCGGACAGGGCGACCGCGGCGTGCGAGCACTCGTCGTGTACGGCGTGGAAGGAACCCTCGTCGGTGTGTACGACGGCGACCTGGACGCCCTCGATGTCGGCGCTGACCGCGGTGCCTTTGGGGATCTCCGTAGTGGCGCAGACCCGGATCAGATCGACCATGGTCACCGGATTCCGTTCGCCGCCGTACCGGGCTGGCCGGGTACGGGTTGGCCCGGGACGGCCGGTCCGGCGGGGTCGCCGGTCGGGCCGGCCGACCGGATCCCGTTCGGGGCGTCGCCGTTCGGGGCGTCGCCGGCCTCGGCGCGCCGCAGCCGGCGTTCGATCGCGTCGCCGAGGCGCTCGCGCAGCTCCGCCACCGGGATCTTGTTGAGCAGCTCGGCGAAGAAGCCCCGGACCACCAGTTTGCGTGCCTCGGCCTCCGGGATGCCCCGGGCCATCAGGTAGAACAGCTGCTCGTCGTCGAACCGGCCGGTGGCGCTGGCGTGCCCGGCCCCGGCCACCTCGCCGGTCTCGATCTCCAGGTTGGGCACCGAGTCGGCGCGTGCCCCGTCGGTGAGCAGGAGGTTCCGGTTGATCTCGTAGGTGTCGGTGCCGGTCGCCCCGGCCCGGATCAACACGTCGCCGACCCAGACGGTGTGCGCGTCGTCGCCCTGCAGCGCGCCCCGGTAGCCGACGTTGCTGCGGCAGTCCGGCACCGTGTGGTCGACCAGCTGCCGGTGCTCCAGGTGCTGGCCGGCGTCGGCGAAGTAGAGGCCGTACAGCTCGGCTTCGCCGCCGCGACCGGTGTACTCGACGCTGGTGAACTGGCGGACGAGGTCGCCGCCGAGGGTCACCTGGACGTGGGTCACCCGGGCGTCGCGGCCGAGCCGGAACTTGAGGTGTTCGGCCTGCACCGCGTCGGGTGCCCAGTCCGCGACGGTGACCAGGGTCAGCTTCGCTCCGTCGCCGACGATCACCTCGACGTTGTCGGCGAGGGTGATCGACCCGACCTGGTCCAGCACCAGGGTCGCCTCGGCGAACCGGCCGACGTCGACCAGGGTGTGCGCGTAGGCGACGCCGTGCGCGCCGGTGCCGACGATCCGGACCACCGCCGGCTCGGTCGGGGTGGCCTCCGGTGCGACCTCCACCACCAGGACCTCGGTGGCCTGCTCGTAGGCCAGGGCGCTGATCCGGTCGAACGGGGTCAGCACGGTGCCGACCCGGGGGTCGGTACGGTCGGTCCGCCGTACCGCCACACCGGCGGGCAGGTCGGCGTACTCGTGGTCGACCGACGCGGTGGCCGCCGGAGCGCCGGCGGCCAGACCGCGCAGCCGCTTCAGCGGGGTGAACCGCCACTCCTCCTCCAGGCCGGTGAGGGCCGGGAAGTCGGCGACATCGTAGGAGCGCAACGCCTGCGACTTGGTCTTCGGCGGCGCGGAGGCCTGAATAGTCATCTCTTCCTGTTCTGGGCGGGCCGGTACGGTGACGACGGCGTGGGTACGGCGAGCCGGCCGGCTCAGCCGACCGCGCCTTCCATCTGCAGCTCGATGAGACGGTTGAGCTCCAGGGCGTACTCCATCGGGAGTTCCTTGGCGATCGGCTCGATGAAGCCACGGACGATCATCGCCATCGCCTCGTCCTCGCTCAGGCCCCGGCTCATCAGGTAGAACAGCTGGTCCTCGCTGACCTTGGAGACGGTCGCCTCGTGCCCCATCGACACGTCGTCCTCACGGATGTCGACGTACGGGTAGGTGTCCGACCGGGAGATCGCGTCGACCAGCAGGGCGTCGCACTTGACCGTCGAGCGGCTGTGGTGCGACCCCTCCAGCACCTGGACCAGTCCCCGGTAGGAGGTGCGGCCACCGCCCCGGGCGATCGACTTGGAGACGATCGTCGAGGAGGTGTTAGGCGCGGCGTGCACCATCTTGGCGCCGGCGTCCTGGTGCTGTCCCTCGCCGGCCATCGCGACCGAGAGCACCTCGCCCTTGGCGTGCTCGCCGGTCATGAACACGGCCGGGTACTTCATGGTCACCTTGGAACCGATGTTGCCGTCGATCCACTCCATGGTGGCGCCTTCGTGGCAGACGGCCCGCTTGGTGACCAGGTTGTAGACGTTGTTCGACCAGTTCTGGATGGTGGTGTACCGGCAGCGGGCGTTCTTCTTGACCACGATCTCCACCACTGCCGAGTGCAACGAGTCGGAGGAGTAGATCGGCGCGGTGCACCCCTCGACGTAGTGCACGTACGCGCCCTCGTCGACGATGATCAGCGTCCGCTCGAACTGGCCCATGTTCTCGGTGTTGATCCGGAAGTAGGCCTGCAGCGGGATCTCGACGTGGACGCCCTTGGGCACGTAGATGAACGAGCCACCGGACCAGACCGAGGTGTTCAGGGCGGCGAACTTGTTGTCCCCGACCGGGATGACGGTGCCGAAGTACTCCTTGAAGATCTCCTCGTGCTCCTTGAGGGCGGTGTCGGTGTCCAGGAAGAGGACTCCCTGCTCCTCCAGGTCCTCACGAATCTTGTGGTAGACCACCTCGGACTCGTACTGGGCGGCGACTCCGGCGATCAGCCGCTGCTTCTCGGCCTCCGGGATGCCCAGCTTGTCGTAGGTGTTCTTGATCTCCTCGGGCAGCTCGTCCCAGCTGGTCGCCTGCTTCTCGGTGGAGCGCACGAAGTACTTGATGTTGTCGAAGTCGATGCCGGTCAGGTCGGCGCCCCAGGCGGGCATCGGCTTGCGGCCGAACAGCCGCAAGCCCTTCAGCCGCAGGTCGAGCATCCACTGCGGCTCGCTCTTCTTGGCGGAGATGTCGCGCACCACCGCCTCGTTGAGGCCCCGCTGGGCGGCGGCACCGGCCACGTCGCGGTCGGCCCAGCCGTACTCGTACCGGCCGAGGGCCGCGAGGTGCTCCTCCTGGGAGATGGGCGCGACGGTCTGCTCGGTCATCTATCTGTCCTCACAGTGCTGGTGACGTGGTCGGGTGAACGATCGGTCGTGCTGGTGATGGTCACGGTGGCGGCGCTCGGGCCGGTCTCGGACCGCCGCGGGTCGGGGATGTGCGTGGTGCACACTCCGTCGCCGTGGGCGATGGTGGCCAGGCGTTGCACGTGGGTGCCGACGAGGCGTGAGATCACCGCGGTCTCAGCCTCGCACAACTGCGGGAACTCGGCGGCCACATGCGCCACGGGACAGTGGTGCTGACACAACTGTCCGCCGGACGCGATGGTCGACGCGTTGGCAGCGTATCCCTCGGCGCTGAGCGCCTCGGCGAGTGCCTCGGCGCGGGCCAGCGGGTCCTCCCCGGCGCCTTCCAAGGCGGCCCGGCATCGCGCTTCGAGTCCCTCGACCTGCTGCGCGGCGAACTCGTCCACGGCCTGGTCACCGCCGTACCGGGCGATCCAGCGCAGGGCGGCGGCGGCCATGCTGTCGTATCGGTAGTGGCCGTGCCGCGATCGAGCGGCGTCGGTGAGCCGGAAGACCTTGGCCGGCCGGCCCCGGCGACGATGGTCACGCGGCGGCGCGTCCCGGGCCGTCACGTCGCCGTCGGAGAGCATCGCGTCGAGGTGCCGTCGGATCGCCGCCGGGCTCAGGCCGAGTTCGGCGCCGAGCTGCGCGGCGGTCGCCGCGCCGCGCTCGAGCAACAGGGTGACCACCCGGTCACGGGTACGGCCGTCAGGGCCGACGGCGACCGCACCGGTCACCGCGCCGCCGTTCACCGCCCCGCTGTCCGCGCCAGCCGCCCTGTTTTTCACTACGCCAACGTTACGTAATTCCTCGGCCGCCCGCAAACGCACCCTCCGGTGATCCGGCGCACCCGAGGTGCCCGCCCCGGATTCCCCTGGCCGGCCCGCTGCGTACGATTGCCGCCGTGACCAGTTCCGGCCGATTGTCCGCCTCCGCCGCCCTGCTCCGGCGGCTCACCCTCGCCTCGCTGGTGGCCAACGTCGCGATCGTGGTGACCGGTGGCGGAGTACGGCTCACCGGGTCCGGTCTCGGCTGCCCCACCTGGCCCCGCTGCACCGAGGACTCCTACGTCACCACCCCCGAGATGGGCATCCTCGGGGTGATCGAGTTCGGCAACCGGGTACTGGGCATCGTCGTCGGCCTGGTCGCCTTGGCGACGTTGGTCGCCGTCCTGCTGGCCCGACCCCGTCGGCGCGATCTGCGGGGTCTGACCCTCGCCGTGTTGGGGCTGGTGATCCTGCAGGGGATCATCGGCGGGATCAGCGTCCGGGTGCAGCTCAACCCGTGGGTGGTCGCGCTGCACTTCATGCTGTCGATGGTCGCGCTCGCGGTCGCGTACGCCTTGTGGCGCCGCACCCGGGCCGGCGGCCCGACCACCCACGACACCGTCGCGCGACCGCTGCGGCACCTCGCCTTCGTCATCACGACGGTCAGCTTCGGCGTCCTCGTGCTCGGCACGGTGGTCACCGGCAGCGGACCGCACGCCGGGGACGCGACGGCGACGCGGACCGGACTCGATCCGCAGACCATGTCGCAGCTGCACGCCGATTCGGTCGCCCTGCTCATCGGCCTGTCGGTGGCCTGGTGGTTCGCGTTGCGCGCGGTCGGCGCGCCGGCCACGGCGGTCCGGGCCGCCGGCGTACTCATCGGGGTCGAACTCGCCCAGGGCCTGATCGGAATCGTGCAGTACGTCACCAACCTGCCGGTCGCCCTGGTCAGCGCACACATGCTGGGTGCCTGTCTGGTCTGGCTGGCGACCCTGGCCGCACTCTGGTCCACCCGGCGACGCGACGTCGACCCGTCGACCGCCGAGCCCGCGACCGGCGAGCCCGCGACCGGCGAGCCCGCGACCGGCGAAGCGGCGGTCGGCGGCGCGCCCGGCGAGGGACGGCCGCTGATCGCCACCAGCTGACCGAAGTCGCCTGGCCAGCTGATTGAAGACCGCTGAAGACCGCCGACGGGTCCCGATCGCGGAGAGTACCGGCGAGGCTACGCCTGTGCCGGGGCACAACCGCTGGCACGACGATCCGGGTGCGGTAGTCGCGGTCCCCCCGTGCCGTGGCTGCCGCACCCCTGGTCAGCGAGGGGGCGACGTGCCGCAGGAGCACCCACACCTGCCGGTCCGGCCGTCCTGGATCTGCGCCCGCTGCACCCTGGACTGGCCCTGCCCGAGCGCCCGCCGCCAACTCGTCGCCGAACACGACCCGGTCGCACTCGGCACGTACGCGGCACAGCGGATGGCACAGGCCGCCCACGACCTGCCGGGCATCTCCCCCGCCGACCTGTTCGACCGGTTCCTCTCCTGGACCCGCGGCGAGTAGCCGGCCGCCCGCACCATCGTTGCCTTCGGCGTGGCCGCCCGCTGTCGCCATGCCCCCTTTCCCCTGACTCGTCATCGGAGCTTCCGCGTGTCTGATTTCCGATCCGCTCGATCCGGCACCGTCGCGGCGACCCTGGCCCGGGCCCGGCTCGGCGTACCGCAGGTGTTGTTCTTCGTCCTCGCCGCAGCGGCCCCGCTCACCGTCGTGGCCGGCGGTGCCAGCACTGGTTTCGCGGTCACCGGCACCACCGCCGTGCCGATGGCGTACCTGCTCATCGCCGTGGTGATGGGCATCTTCGCGGTCGGCTACGTGGCCATGAGCCGGCACGTGGTCAACGCCGGAGCGATGTACAGCTACGTCGCGCACGGACTCGGCCGCATCCCGGGCATCGCCGCCGCGTTCGTCGCGCTCGTCGCCTACAACGCGATGCAGATCGGCCTGTACGGGGCGTTCGGCGTGGTCGCCGCCGAGGTCTGCGCCACCTTCGGGACCGCCGTACCGTGGTGGGTCTGCGCGCTGGTCGGCTGGGCGGCGACGGCCGTTCTCGGGCTGGCCCGGGTGGATCTCAACGGTCGCGTCCTGGCCGGGCTGCTGCTGGCCGAACTCGCCGTGGTCCTCGGTTACGGCGCGGTGATGGTCACCCACCCGGCGGAGGGCGCGATCACGGCCAGCGCCTTCGACCCGCGTCAACTGTTCGATCCCGGCGTCGCGGCCATGCTGGTCGGCGGCATCGCCGGCTTCGTCGGCATAGAGGCGAGCACCGTGTTCGCCGAAGAGACCCGGGATCCGCGCCGGACCGTGGCGCGGGCGACCTATCTGGCAGTGGCGATCACCGGCGCCTGCTACGCCGGTTCGGCCTGGGCGATGTCGGTGGCGGCCGGACCGGACGCCGTTGTCGATCGGGCCCGCGAACACGGCACCGAACTGATGTTCGCGCTGGTCGGGCCGTACCTCGGCCAGCCGTTGGTGGACGCCGGACGGTTGTTGTTCCTGACCAGCCTCTTCGCCGCGCTGCTCGCCTTCCACAACACCGTCGCCCGATATCTGTTCGCGCTCGGACGCGAGCGGGTGCTGCCGGCGGCTCTCGGGCGGACCAACCGGCGCACCGGGGCACCGAAGCTGGGTTCCCTGGTGCAGAGCACCCTGGCGGTCACAGTGATCGTCACATACGCCTTCGCCGGGCTCGACCCCATCACCCACCTGTTCTTCTGGATGACGGTGACCGGCGGCCTCGGTGTACTGATCCTGATGACCGCGGCGTCGCTCGCGGTGATCGGGTACTTCCTGGGACACCATCGTGGTGAGCCCGCCTGGCGGCGGTGGCTGGCGCCGGGCCTGGCCGCCGCCGTTCTCGGCCTGATCCTGACCGCCACCGTGGTCAGCTTCGGTGACCTGCTCGGCCTACCGGCCGACTCGCCGCTGCGCTGGTGGTTCCCGGCCGGCTACGCGTTGACCGCGCTGTCGGGGGTCGGCTGGGCACTGTGGCTGCGGGCGCGACGGCCCGAGGCGTTCCGGGCGATCGGGTGGGGTGCCGACAGCGCCACCGCCGCGCCGCTGGCGGTGCGACCGGCCGCGCCACCCCGGATCCCGACACGGGTCTGAACGCCGGATCCCGACGCCGGACCCGCGTCAGCGCGGCGACCGACGGACTCGGTGGGCGATGGCGGCGGCGAAGCGGTCGGCCGCGCCGGCGTCGTGGGCCAGGAACAGCGACGGTTCGGTCAGCTCCAGCTCGACCAGCAGTGGTGAGCCGTCCGGACCGGGAATGAGGTCCACTCGGGCGTAGAGCAGTTCCGCCGGTCCGCCGGGGATCGCCGCGAGCACCTGCTCGGCGACGTGGCGTTCGGCTGCCGACGGTGTCCGCGCGCTGATCCGCTCCGGCCGGTACAGCTGCTCGACCGGGCGATCCGGGCCGTCCAGCATCGGGCCTTTGCGAATGGCGTGGCTGTAGCGCGGACCGTCGGGTCCGCCGAAGAAGATCAACGCGGTTTCGCCGTACGTCCGCACAGCTGGCAGGTACGGCTGGACCATGACCACCCGGCCGTCGGCGTGTAGCCGCGCGACGTGCGCCCGGGCCAGGTCGGCGTGCGATCCGGCAAGGCCTGCCGGGTCGAACCGGTAGCGGCCGGCGTCGACGCTGCCGGCTCCCACCGCCGGTTTGATCACGTACTCGCCGGGCTCGGCTGGTTGCTCGCCGGGCTCGGCTGGTTGCCATGACTCGCCGGGGACCAGCCACCGGGTCGGCACGACGGGGACGCCGGCCGCCGCCAGTTCGGACAGGTACCCCTTGTCGGTGTTCCAGACGACCGTGTCGGCGGAATTGACCAGGCGGGGCACCCGACGGACCCAGGTGAGGAACTCACCGTGGCGCGGCACGTAGTCCCACGGGGATCGCAGCACCGTCAGGTCGTAGGAGTCCCAGTCGGCGTCGTGGTCCCACCGCACCGCGTCCACGGCGATCCCGGCGGCGGCGAGCGGTGCGATCACCAGCCGGTCGTCCGGGTCGAGGTCGGGCAACTCGGCACAGGTGACGAGCGCGACCCGGGCGGTCGCCCGGGTCGCGCTCGTCACCTGTTCTTTCGGCTCGGTCGCTCCGGTCAGGGAGCTGTGGTGGGGTTCGCCAGTCACGGACCTGCGGCTCCAGTCACGGTTCCGGTCGTGGTTCGTTGTACGGATCAGCGGGCAAGGCTGCGTCGGGACATGGACCGCCAGAGGTCGTTGCTGGGACGCATCTGGTCCATCAGCTCCCGCTCCCACTCGTTTTCGACCTCGACTCCGGCCTTGAGACAGGCCTCACGTGCCACATCAGTGCCGTCTGCGAACTGGTCGGCCCAGGCGCCGTCCTGACCCACCAGGACGATCCGTGCGCCACGTTTGCCGACATATTCGATGACCGCCTTCGCGCCGCCGTGGCCGGCGGCGAAGGACCGGATGCCGGCGACCAGCCCGGTGGGCGTGTCCGTGGGAGCGGACTCGGTCGTCAGCGTCGTATCGGAACCATCTGCCATGGCGGAAGCGTAAGCAGACCAACGGCGGTTCGCCGATCAGATGTCGGCTTTTTGTGACTCCAATTACCTGAAGGTTTAGCACGGCATCCCGGTAGCCAATACCGATTCGGACCTTCAAAATAGGGCAAACCACAGGCGCAAATCAGACAAATAGTCGACCGGATCACAGATCAACAACGAGTTCCGGCACCTACGGCCAGCGGCGGACAAATCACACATAAAGGACATTTGCCAGGTCGGTCAGAGCAGTGCGTCCACCGCGACCGCGACGAACAACACCGTCAGGTACGTGGTCGACCAGTGGAACAACCGCATCGGCCGCACCGGCTGCCCACGCCGGGACCGCGAGTGCAACCGGTGCGCCTCCACGAGGAAGACCGCGCCGACCACCACCGCCGGTACGCCGTACACCGCCGACATTCCCAGCGGCCACACCGCCAGCGACGACGCGACGGTCAACCAGGTGAACCCGACGATCTCCAGGTTGACCCGCCGCACCGAGGCGACGACCGGCAGCATCGGGATCCCGGCCCGCGCGTAGTCGGCCCGGTACTTGATGGCCAACGCGTAGAAGTGCGGCAACTGCCAGAAGAACACCACCGCGAACAACCCCCACGCCGCCGGAGACAGCGTCCCGGTGACCGCCGCCCAGCCGATCAGCACCGGCGCCGCGCCGCAGATGCCACCCCAGAAGGT
Organism: Solwaraspora sp. WMMD406; assembly: GCF_029626025.1. Lineage (NCBI taxonomy): Bacteria > Bacillati > Actinomycetota > Actinomycetes > Micromonosporales > Micromonosporaceae > Solwaraspora > Solwaraspora sp. WMMD406. Next base: position 3,504,754 of record NZ_JARUBF010000001.1, on the reverse strand, counting down.
GTTCTGCGGGGTCGTGCGCTTCAGCCACAGGGTGTAGACCAGGTCGTAGTACAGAATCGCGGCCAGGGTCAGGCCGGTGGCGAGCCAGTTGGTGAACACCGCCATCAGCGTCACCGACACCGCGCCGAGCGTCAGCCCGAAGACCAGGGCGTGCCGAGGTGTCACCACATGCGTCGGCAACGGCCGACGCTTCGTCCGACGCATCAACTGGTCGATGTCACGGTCGATGAAGCAGTTGAGGGCGTTCGCCGCACCGGCCGCCAACGAACCACCCACCAGCACCACCGCGACCAGTCCCAGCGAAGGCAGCCCGTCGGCCGCCAGCATCATCGCCGGCACCGTCGTGATCAGCAGCAGTTCGACGATCCGCGGCTTGGTCAGCGAGACGTAGGCACGCACCACCGCCAGCAGGTCGGTCGGGCGGCCACCAGCCGGATCCCGCTGCGGGCCGGCGGATCCGGACGGACCGGCCACGGCCAGCGCGCTCCCCGTGTCCGCTCTCACCCCCGCGTCTGCCACCCCCGCGTCGGCACCGGCGATCCGCTCGGGATCGGCGGTGACGGCTGCGGACGCGACCCGCGCCCGGTCGTAGGCGGGGCGCTCGGTGACCATGCTCACGGATTGCACCTTCCGGCATCGGCGCGGGTGACCTCACAACTGGCGGCGACCTGCCGGCCGGCGCACCCTCGACAGCCTACGCGCAGGCATTTTGCCTGCCCGGCCGACCCATGAACGGTGCTCGCGGCCACCTCACCAGGCCCGATCCACCGGGCATGACGACCAGCGACCGGCGGACCCGACCACCGACCGGCGGGCCCACGGCTATCCGGTTGTCGAGATCGGCGGGCGCGTGTTCAACCCTGCTCGATAGGGTCGTGCCGAGGGTTCCGCCTACCTGCTGGACGAGGAGCACACCCACCGTGGCCGCTACACCGAACGATGCCCCCCTGAACTGGTCCGACCTCGACCGCCGCGCGGTCGACACCGCCCGGCTGCTGGCCGCCGACGCCGTGGAGAAATCCGGCAACGGTCACCCCGGCACCGCGATGAGCCTCGCCCCCGCGGCGTACCTGCTGTTCAACCGGGTGATGCGGCACGACCCGAGCGACCCGGACTGGGCCGGCCGGGACCGGTTCGTGCTCTCCGCCGGGCACTCCAGCCTGACCCTGTACATCCAGCTCTACTTCTCCGGGTACGGGCTGAGCCTGGAGGACCTCAAGTCGTTGCGGCAGTGGGGCTCGCTGACCCCGGGGCACCCGGAGCACGGTCACACCCGGGGCGTCGAGACCACCACCGGACCACTCGGCCAGGGCCTGGCCAACGGCGTCGGGATGGCGATGGCGGCCCGCCGTGAGCGCGGCCTGCTCGACCCGGACACCGCTGCCGGCGAGTCGGTGTTCGACCACAACATCTGGGTGATCGCCTCCGACGGCGACATCGAGGAAGGCATCACCCACGAGGCCAGCGCGCTCGCCGGTCACCAGAAGCTCGGCAACCTGACCGTCATCTACGACGACAACCAGATCTCCATCGAGGACGACACCCGGATCGCGCTCAGCGAGGACGTCGCCGCCCGCTACGCCGCGTACGGCTGGCACGTGCAGACCGTCGACTGGCGGGCCGGTTCCGCTGGCGACGGCGAGTACCACGAGGACGTCGAGGCGCTGTACGCGGCGCTGACCGCCGCCCGTGCCGAGACCGACCGCCCGTCGTTCATCGCGCTGCGCACGATCATCGGCTGGCCGGCACCGAAGAAGCGCAACACCGGCAAGATCCACGGCTCGGCGCTCGGCGCCGACGAGGTCGCCGCCACCAAGGAACTCCTCGGCTTCGACCCGGCCCAGCACTTCGCGGTCGACGACAAGGTGCTCACCCACATCCGTGAGGTGCTCGACCGGGGTCGGCAGGCACACGCGAAGTGGACCGAGGCCTACGACACCTGGGCGCAGGCCAACCCGGAGCACAAGGCGCTGCACGACCGGCTCGCCACCCGTACCCTGCCGGACGGCTGGACCGACGCGCTGCCGGACTGGCCGGCGGACCCCAAAGGGGTCGCCACCCGGGCCGCCTCCGGCAAGGTGCTGAGCGCCCTCGCGCCGGAGCTGCCGGAACTGTGGGGCGGCTCGGCCGACCTGGCGGAGAGCAACAACACCACGATGAAGGGCGAGCCGTCGTTCGTCCCGGCCGAGTACGCCACCAAGGAGTTCCCCGGCCACGAGTACGGCCGCACCCTGCACTTCGGCATCCGCGAGCACGCCATGGGGGCGATCCTCAACGGCATCGCGCTGCACGGCGGCACCCGCCCGTACGGCGGCACGTTCCTGGTGTTCAGCGACTACATGCGCCCGGCGGTCCGGCTGGCCGCGCTGATGAAGCTGCCGGTGGTCTACGTCTGGACGCACGACTCGATCGGTCTCGGCGAGGACGGCCCCACCCACCAGCCGATCGAGCACCTGTCGGCGCTGCGCGCCATCCCCGGCCTCGACGTGGTCCGCCCGGCGGACGCCAACGAGACCGCCTGGGCGTGGCGGGTCGCGCTGGAGCACACCGACCGGCCGACCGCGCTGGCGTTGACCCGCCAGGCGGTGCCGGTGATCGACCGGGAGACGTACGCCTCGGCCGAAGGGGTCCGCAAGGGCGGCTACGTGCTGGCCGAGGCCGGCAACGCCCAGCCCGAGGTGATCCTGATGGGCTCCGGCTCGGAAGTGCAGCTGCTGCTCACCGCCCGCGAGCGGCTCGAAGCCGAAGGCACCCCCACCCGGGTCGTGTCGATGCCCTGCCAGGAGTGGTTCACCGAGCAGGACGAGGCATACCGCGAGTCCGTGCTGCCGCGCGGGGTCAAGGCCCGGGTCAGCGTCGAGGCCGGGATCGGCATGTCCTGGCGCGGTCTGGTCGGCGACTGTGGCGAGTCGGTCAGCATTGAACACTACGGGGCGAGCGCGCCGTACCAGGTGCTGTTCGAGCAGTTCGGCTTCACCGCCGACGCGGTGGTAGCGGCGGCACACGCGTCGCTGACCCGGGTCGGCGCCATCACCGGCACCACCACCGGAAACTGAGGAGGCTCCTGATGACGGACCGATTGGGCGAGCTCACCGCCGCGGGCGTGGCGGTCTGGCTCGACGACCTGTCCCGGCAACGGCTCAGCACCGGCAACCTGGACCAGCTGCGCCGCGAGAAGCACGTCGCCGGCGTGACCACCAACCCGACCATCTTCGCCGCCGCGCTGGCCAACGCCGACGAGTACAACTGGCAGCTGCGGGACCTGGCCGCCCGGGGCGTCAGCGTCGACGAGGCGGTCCGCATGCTCACCACGTACGACGTACGGTGGGGTTGCGACGTGATGCGCCCGGCGTACGAGGCGAGCGGCGGCGTCGACGGCCGGGTGTCGATCGAGGTCGACCCCCGGCTGGCGTACCGGACCGCCGAGACCGTCGCCGAGGCCAAGGCCCTGTGGTGGCTGGTGGACCGGCCGAACCTGTTCATCAAGATCCCGGCGACCGAGGCCGGGCTGCCGGCGATCACCGCCACCCTGGCCGAGGGGATCAGCGTGAACGTGACGCTGATCTTCTCGCTGGACCGCTACGTCGCGGTGATGGAGGCGTTCCTCGCCGGGCTGGAGCAGGCCAAGGCCAACGGGCACGACCTGACCATCATCGGCTCGGTGGCGTCGTTCTTCATCTCCCGGGTCGACAGTGAGGTCGACAAGCGGCTCGACAAGATCGGCAGCGAGCAGGCGAAGGCGCTCAAGGGCAAGGCCGCCATCGCCAACGCCCAGCTCGCCTACGAGCGCTACGCGGAGATCTTCTCGTCGGCCCGCTGGCAGGCCCTGGCCGACGCCGGCGCCCACCCGCAGCGTCCGCTGTGGGCGTCGACCTCGACGAAGAACCCGGCCTACCGTGACGTCATCTACGTCGAGGAGCTGATCGCCCCCGGCACCGTCAACACGATGCCGGAGTCGGTGGTGCACGCCTACGCCGACCACGGCGAGACCCGGGGTGACACGGTCACCGGTTCCTACCCGGCGGCCCGGCAGGTCCTCGACGACCTGACCGCCGTCGGCGTCGACCTCGACGACGTCGTCAAGGTGCTGGAGTCCGAGGGCGTGCAGAAGTTCGAGGCGAGCTGGCAGGAGCTGCTCGACGGGGTGCGGTCGTCGCTGGACGCGGCGGCGGCCGGTGCCGGGGAACCGAACGCGGCGGCGAAGGACAACGCCGCCGCCGCCAAGCAGGCCGGAGGCAACGCATGAGCGATTTCTTCGACGGCGGGGTGGAGGCCGCCGCCGGGTTGAGTGTCTACGGTGCCGACGCCGTCGACGCCAGCGCGGCGGCCTCCACCCGGGCGGCACTGGTCGGCGACGACGTCGCGGGCCTGCTGATGGCGAAGGACCCGACGCTGTGGGGGCCGGAGGCCGAGGCGGAGGCCAAGATCCGACTCGGCTGGCTGGACACCTTCCGGCGCAGCCGGGACCTGCTGCCGCAGCTGGCCGAGCTGCGCGCCGAACTCGGTGACCTCGACCACGTGGTGCTGGCCGGCATGGGCGGCTCGTCGCTGGCTCCCGAGGTGATCTCCCGCACCATGGACAAGCCGGTGACGGTGCTCGACACCACCGACCCGCACCAGGTACGGGCGGCGCTGGGCGACCGGCTGGACCGCACCGTGGTGGTGGTCGCCAGCAAGTCCGGCGGGACGGTGGAGACCGACAGTCACCGGCGGGCGTACTGGCAGGCGTTTCTCGACGCCGGACTCAGCGAGGCGGAGGCCGGCCGCCGGTTCGTCATCGTCACCGACCCGGGTTCGCCGTTGGCGACCACCGCCGAGGAGATGGGTGCCTTCGTGGTGCTCGCCGATCCGGAGGTCGGCGGCCGCTACTCGGCGCTGACCGCGTTCGGGCTGGTCCCGTCGGCGCTGGCCGGGGTCGACGTGGTCGAACTGCTCGACCAGGCCGACGCCCTCGCCGAGGCGCTGGGGCAGGAACGGGACAATCCCGGGCTGGCGCTCGGCGCGGCGCTCGGTGCCGCCGCCGCCACCGGCCGGGACAAGATCGCGCTGGTCTCCGACGGCACCGGCATCGACGGACTCGGCGACTGGATCGAACAGCTGATCGCCGAGTCCACCGGCAAGGACGGCGTCGGCATCCTGCCGGTGGTCGTCGAAGCACCGGACTCCCCCGGCGTCACCGGGTCGGACGTGCTCACCGTCACCTACGGCGGTTCCGGCCAGCCGGGCGGGGTTCCCGGCGGTGGGGTGCGGCCCGACCTGGCGGTCAACGGCCCGCTCGGCGCGCAGTTCCTGGTCTGGGAGTACGCCACCGCCGTCGCCGGACGGGTGCTCGGCATCGACCCGTTCAACCAGCCGAACGTCACCGAGTCCAAGGAGAACACCAACCGCATCCTGGACGCCGGACCCCCGTCGGAGGCTCCGGCGTACGTGGACGGGGCGATCGAGGTGTACGGGACGGCCGGTCTGCCCGGTGAGCTGGCCGGCGCGCTGCGCTGGCTGATCGACGGGATCGGTGACGACGGCTACCTGGCGGTGATGGCCTACCTGGACCGCTTCGGTGACGCCGACGCGGCGGCGGTCCGCCCGCTGCTGGCCAGGGCGGCCGGCCGGCCGGTGACCTTCGGCTGGGGGCCACGGTTCCTGCACTCCACCGGCCAGTACCACAAGGGGGGTCCGCAGGTCGGCTCGTTCCTGCAGATCACCGGGGCGGTCGCCGACGACCTGCCGGTGCCCGGCCGCCCGTACAGCTTCGGGGAACTGCAGGCGGCGCAGGCCGCCGGGGACCGCGAGGCCCTGGCCGGACGGGGACGGCCGCTGCTGCGGTTGCACCTGACCGATCGGGCCGCCGGTGTCGCCCAACTCCTGGACACGATTCGAAACCTGCCCAGCTGACAATTGGTCCGGAAGAAACGGACTGAGGAGGCGACGTGAATCCCCTGCGCGACCCGCAGGATCGGCGGCTGCCGCGCATCCCGGAGCCCTGCGCTCTGGTGATCTTCGGCGTCACCGGTGATCTGGCCCGCAAGAAACTACTCCCCGGCATCTACGACCTGGCCAACCGGGGCCTGCTGCCACCCGGTTTCGTGGTGGTCGGCTTCGCCCGGCGGGACTGGAGCGACGGCGACTTCGAGTCGCTGGCGCATGACTCGGCCAAGGAACACGCCCGTACCCCGTGGCGGGAAGAGGTGTGGGCGCGGCTGGCCGGCAACATCAGGTTCGTCGGCGGTTCGTTCGACGACGACGCGGCGTTCGACCAGCTTTCGGCCTGCCTGGACGGGCTCCGCCAGTCGCACGGCATCCACGGCAACGCCGCGTTCTACTTCTCCATCCCGCCGTCGTCGTTCCCGCAGGTGCTCAAGCAGCTGGCCCGGACCGGGATGGCCGACAACGAGCGGTGCGGTGGCTGGCGGCGGGTCGTGGTGGAAAAGCCGTTCGGCTACGACCTGCCGTCGGCCAAGGCGCTCAACGACCTGGTCGACGACGTCTTCACCCGCGACGACGTGTTCCGGATCGACCACTATCTGGGCAAGGAGACAGTCCAGAACATCATGGCGCTGCGGTTCGCCAACAACCTGTTCGAGCCGCTGTGGAACTCCAAGTACGTCGACTCGGTGCAGATCACCATGGCCGAGGACGTCGGCATCGGCAGCCGGGCCGGGTTCTACGACGACACTGGCGCGGCCCGTGACGTGGTGCAGAACCATCTGCTGCAGCTGCTGGCCCTGGTCACCATGGAGGAGCCGACCAGCTTCGACGCCGCCGAGATCCGGGCCGAGAAGCTCAAGGTGCTGCGGGCGATCAGCCTGCCCGCCGACGTCTCCGCCGGCACCGTACGGGGGCAGTACCTCAAGGGCTGGGTGGCCGGGCAACGGGCCGTCGGTTACCTGGAGGAGCCGAACGTGCCGGCCGATTCGACCACCGAGACGTACGTGGCGATGCGGCTGGGCATCCAAAACCGCAGATGGGCGGGGGTACCGTTTTATTTGCGCGCTGGAAAGCGTTTGCCGAGGCGGGTGACCGAGGTCGCGGTGATGTTCAAGACAGCACCGCACCTGCCCTTCAACCGCACCGACGTCGAGATGCTCAGTCACAACCAGCTGGTCATCCGGGTCCAGCCGGACGAAGGCGTGGTGCTCAAGTTCGGCGCCAAGGTGCCCGGCACCACCATGGAGGTCCGCGACATCGCCATGGACTTCCAGTACGGCGAGGCGTTCACCGAAGCCAGCCCGGAGGCGTACGAACGGCTGGTGCTCGACGTGTTGATCGGCGACCGCACGCTGTTCCCGGACGCCGCCGAGGTGGAGCAGAGCTGGCGGGTCATCGACCCCCTCGAAGAGGCCTGGCAGGGCACCCAGCCGGAACCGTACCGGGCCGGCGAGTGGGGTCCCCGGGCCGCCGACGAGATGCTGGCCCGCGAGGGCCGGTCCTGGAGGAGAGCATGATCAGCCTGTGGGACACCACCGGCAACGAGGTGGTCAAGGCACTGGCCGCCGAGCGACGCAGCGCCGGCGGCGTGGCCAGCGGGATGGCGCTGACCCTGATCGTCGTGGTCGACGAGAAGCGGGTACGGGAAGCGGAAGCGGCGGCCACCATCGCCGCCGCCGCCCACCCGTGCCGGCTGCTGGTCGTGGTGCGTTCCGACATCGACCGCAAGCAGAGCCGGCTCGACGCCGAAGTCGTCGTCGGTGGCCGGCTGGGTCCGTGCGAGGCGGTGGTGATGCGGACCTCCGGTCGGCTGGCGCTGCACGCCGAGTCGGTGGTGATGCCGCTGCTGGTGCCCGACGTCCCGGTGGTCACCTGGTGGCACGGCGAACCGCCGGAGCAGATCGCCAACGACTACCTCGGGGTGGTCGCCGACCGGCGGATCACCGACTCCGCCCAGGCCCCCAATCCGGTGCAGGCGCTGCTGCAGCGGGCGGTCGACTACGCGCCCGGCGACACCGACCTGGCCTGGACCCGGATCACCCCGTGGCGCACCCTGGTGGCCGGGGCGTTCGACACCACCGAGGCGCAGATCATCGGCGCGACGGTGACCGCGCCCCGGGCCGACCCGACCGCCGCGCTGATGATCAGCTGGCTGGCGGCCCGGCTCGGCATCACCCCCCGATGGGAGGAAACCACCGAGTCACCTCGGATGCGCACGGTAGAGCTGGCCTGCGCCAACGGCGACGGGCTCAGCATCGTCCGGGAGGACGGCTCGGCGTTGTTCACCCGGACCGGGCAGCAGGAACGGCAGATGCCGCTGGTCCGGCGTCCGCTCGGTGAGGAACTCGCCGAGGAGCTGCGCCGGCTCGACGCCGACCAGGTCTACTCGGAGGCGCTCGGCACCCTCGCCGGGTTGCCGGAGCTGTCGGCGCGGCCCAGCAAGCGGGTGCACATCTGGAAGGACCCGGCGAAGCCGGCCGAGCCGGTGGCGGCTGCGGCGGAACCAGCCCGGAGCGGCTCGTGAGCGACTCCACGCTGGTGGTGCACCCGGACGCCACCGTGCTGGCCAGCGCGGTGGCGTCCCGGCTCGTCGTACGGCTGATCGACGCCCAGGCCGATCGGGGCGAGGCCTCGGTGGTGCTGACCGGCGGGCGGGTCGCGGCGGCCGTGTTGCGCGCGGTCGGCGAGTCGCCGGCCCGGCTCGCCGTCGACTGGTCCCGAGTGGACCTGTGGTGGGGCGACGAGCGGTTCCTGCCGGCCGGTGACCCGGACCGCAACGAGACCCAGGCCCGCGCGGCGCTGCTCGACGTCCTGCCGCTGGACCCCCGACGGGTGCACGCGATGCCGGCGTCGGACGGCCCGGATGGTGACGACCCGGAGGCCGCCGCCGCCCGGTACGCCGCCGTGCTCGACCGGGTGGCCGCCGGCCCGGGTACGGCCCCGCTGCCCCGCTTCGACGTGCTGATGCTCGGCGTCGGCGAAGACGGGCACGTGGCGTCGGTGTTCCCCGACCATCCGGTCACCGGCGAGACCCGCCCGGTCGCGGCGGTCCGGGACAGCCCGAAGCCGCCGCCGACCCGGATCACGTTGACCCTGCCGACGATCAACACCGCCGACGAGGTGTGGTTGGTCGCCGCCGGGGCGGACAAGGCGGCGGCGGTCGGCCGCGCGTACGGCGGCGCCGACCCGGTCACGGTGCCGGCAGCGGGGGTACGCGGTGTGCGGCGCACCTGGTGGCTGCTCGACCAGGCAGCGGCCGCCGAGTTGGTCACCGCGCCGACCTCGGCTGGCTAGCCTCGGAAACCTGTGATGTGGTGGCCGCCGGACGTTCCCGTCCGGCGGCCACCGTCTTATTGGTGCGCTCTCCAGTGCGGGCCGACCGAGGCGAGTAGCCGGTCGAGGGGCTGCGGCAGCACGTCTCGGGCGATCGCCGCCTCGACGAGCAGCCGGGCGTACCGTGACTTGCGACGCGAGCCGCTGCCCATGAATCGGCGCAGCTGCGCCTCGGGTCGCCGGTCACGCCAGACGGGCTGGCCCTGCATGGTGCGAAACGACCCGAGGTCGCCCTGCGCCGCCAGGATCGGCTCGACCCCATCGACTCCGAGCGCCCGGATCAGTTCGTCCTCCAGGTCGTCGACGCAGACGAAGAACCCGAGTTCGGCGAGGTCGCCGTGGGTTCGGGGCGCACCGATCCCGGCGGCGGCCAGTCCCCGCCGGACGATGTTGACCTCGGCCAGGTCACACAGCCCGCCGAGCCGTACCCGCGTGAGCTGTGGGCCGACGCTGGTCAGGAACCGGCCGATGGCGTGTGCGCCGCCGATCGGCACGACCACCACCCGTTCGGCGTCGAGGTCCCGGCCACGGCCGACCGCTGCCGTCTCGACCGCGATCTGGTCGCTGACGCCTTCGACGAGGACCAAGGCGACGGCACGGTCGATCTTCGTCAGGGCGTGGGCGGTCGCCTGGATCGGAGCGTCGGGGCCGCTCGGGTAGCCGTCGAGCACCCGCCGGGCGAGCTCACGCCGCCGAACGGCGTCCATCGGCCGTTCGTCTGTCGCCATGACGGTCATCGTCGGTGACCACTGACTCGTCCGGCAACCGGGTAACCGATGTCGACGACCCAGGTCACCACATCGCCGTACATCTATTGACAAACAGTGTTAACAGTAAGACTCTTCTCGGAGAGCGCTCTCTCACCCCGTCCGATCACCGTCCGATCACCGTCCGATCACCGTCCGATCACCGTCCGATCACCGTCCGATCCGACCGGAGGAGTCCCTCGTGGTTGTCCGAAGAAGACTGCTGGCCGTCGCAGCGGCCCTGATCACCGCCGTTCCGACCGGCCTCGTCGCCGCTACCCCCGCCCAGGCAATCGGCCCGGCGCTGCTGCCGGTCACCGTCACCAACAACACCGGCCGGGCCGGCTCCGTCCACCTGTACGTCATCGGTGTCCAGCTCTCCTCCGGCCGCCTCGGCTACGTCAACCAGGCCGGCACGTTCATCCCCTGGACCGGCGGGCAGATCCCGCCGTCACCCGCCCCCGACGCCTCGATCGGCGGACCGACCAACGGGGGCAGCACGACGATCCGCTTCCCGCGCGGCTTCTCCGGCCGGGTCTACTTCTCCTTCGGCGCGAAGCTGAAGTTCTTCCTCACCCCGACCGGCCTGGTGCAGCCCGCCCCCTGGGCCGGCGGCGACCCCAACCGCGACATCCTGTTCGACTGGAGCGAGTTCACCTACAACGACGCCGGCCTGTGGCTCAACAGCTCCCAAGTGGACATGTTCGCGGTGCCGCACGCGGTCACCGTGACCGGCGCGAGCGGTGCCACCAAGCGCACCGGCGACGTGGTCGCGGGCGGCCGCAACGCGATCATCAACGGGGTCCGCGCCCAGTCCGGCTGGGCCAACACCGTGCAGACCCGGGGCGACGGCACCGTGCTGCGGGTGCTCGCACCCGGCAAGGCGACCGGCGCCGGCCTGTTCAGCCCCACCTACCTGGACTCGTACATCGCCTCGGCGTGGAACACGTACACCAGTCGGACACTGACCGTCGTACCGTTCGGCGACCGCCCCGACATCCGCTACTACGGCCGGACCTCGGGCCGGGTGATGACCTTCACCAACAGCGCCGGACAGGTCGTCGCCTCGTTCAACCGGCCCTCGTCTGCCAGCGTGTGGGGCTGCGACGGTGACCTGCCCGCCCCCAACGACCAGGTGGTCGGGCCGATCTCCCGTACGCTGTGCGCCGCACTCAACCGGGGCACCCTCGGCACCATCCACACCCAGCCCAGCACCAACGCCACCGAGTTCTACCGCAACACCCCGACCAACCAGTACGCCCGGATCATCCACGCCAACATGCGCGACGGAAAGGCGTACGCGTTTGCCTTCGACGACGTCGGCGCGTTCGAATCGCTCGTCCACGACGGCGACCCCCGCTCCGCCGGAGTCGTGCTCAGCCCGTTCTGACCGAGCCCTCCCCCGCCTCGGTCCGGGTGCGCCGGCACGCCACCGGCGCACCCGTTCGGTCCGGTGCCGACGGCGGGGCGACGGTTACGGTAGGGCCCAGCAGCACGATGGTGGCCACAGCGGATGAAGCGGAGACTGCGTTGACCGATGCCACGAAGCGCTCCCCCAGGGTGTTGGCGATCTCGTGGGGACAGATGGACGTCGAAGGCCTCGGAACCGGCAAGGACTTCATGCTCTACCCCGGCGGCGGCCGGGCCTGGGACTGGTCCGAGACCGGGACCCGGCACAGTCCCGGGATTCAACCCGACGACGTCGAGGAACTGCTGCGCAACGGCGCGACCGCGATCGTCCTGTCCCGTGGCATGCAGCTCCAGCTTCGGGTCGACCCGCGCACCCTTGAGCTTCTCGACCTCCACGGCATCACGCCGTACGTCGCCGAGACGACGCAAGCGGTGCAGCACTACAACGAGCTGGCCGCGACGCAGCCGGTGGGCGGCCTGTTCCACTCGACCTGCTGACCGGGCGCACCGCGCCCGGCGTGATCCACTACCCGCCATCGACTCGACACGCCGACGCCATGTCAGACCACGCGCATCCGATCAGCCACAGGCACGCACGACCCGCCTGGGTATTCCAGATGGGCCTACCGTGAGGATCCGCGTCGCCGGGTACGTCATCCGGACCACCAGCAGCGGTGCACGGCTCTTGGAATTCCAGCGGCACGACCCACGATGGACCACGTGTACCGAGCCCGCCCAACGGGTCCAGCGTCAAGCCGAGCGGCCAGCTTTATGCCGCCGATGATGTGGGAGTTGTAGTGTTCCGTGCGGCGATCTGCGAAATACGTTGGGGTGACAGTCCGAGAAGCGCGCCTGCATCCCGGACGGTATAGCCGTCACGCAGCAGCGCCAGTACCGCTGTGGCGGTCGCCCGTTCGGCCTTCTCGTCCGCCTCCCGGGCTGCCCGCCTGGCGTCCAGAGCCACCGATACCGTACCGGGAAGCTCGGGACGCACATCGACTTCCACCATGACTGGGTCGATGTCCAACAGCAACGCGATCGCTTCTCGAGCCATCGCAGCGACCTGGTCGAGTCGCCGGGCCTGGGTGTGCACACCCTTGAGTTCAGGCACGGTGATGGCCCACCAGTTGCCGACCCGCCGGCAGACCACGGAGTAGGTCGTCACTTCCACCAGTCCTCCCCGAGTTGATCGTCGAGATCGCTCATGATGCCCCGTGCCGTGTATTCGTTGATCTCTCGGTGTCGGGGTATCACAACCTTCTGACCGCCACAGCGAAAGATGGAGTGACTCCCGCCTTCACGAAGCAGCTCGAACTCCTTGCCGGCCTCAGCCGCCGCCGTGCCGATCTTCTTAATCAGGTCAGCCCGCTTCACGCAGCCTAGCCTAACCAGATAGACAGATCAAGTAAATTGCGCTAGACATCAAATCGGACCGCCGGTGCGACTACTGTTACTCCCGTGGACCACGTCGAGGTCGAGATCACCGCCGAGCTGGTCCGGGGTCTGCTCCGCGATCAGTGCCCCGATCTCGCCGACCGGCCGGTTCGGCTGGTCGCGCGCGGCTGGGACAACCAGATGTGGCGCCTCGGTGACGACCTCGCCGTCCGGCTGCCCTGGGCGACCGTCACCGCCGACATGTTGCTTTACAAGGAGTACGCCTGGCTGCCCACGCTGGCGCCGCACCTGCCGCTGCCGGTTCCCGTACCGCAGCGGCTCGGCGAGCCATCTGAGCGTTTCCCTCGGCCCTGGCTCGTCACCACCTGGGTCCCGGGAACACCCGCCGACCTTGCCCCGGTCACCCGTGCCCGCGACGCGGCACAGTCCCTGGCCACCTTTCTGACCTCACTGCACCAACCCGCTCCTGACGGCCTACCCACCCTCAGCGGTAGCGGCCGGGGCGGGCCGTTGACCAACCACACCGACCGGTTCGCCAGTGGGCTCGCCGAAGTCACCGAGCACGGGCTGATCGACGACCCGGACACCGTCCACGCTGTCTGGCAGGACGCGGTCACCGCACCCGGATGGTCAGGCCCGGAGCTGTGGCTGCACACCGACCTGCACCCGGCGAACGTCCTCACGGCCGACGGCACCATCTGCGGTGTCATCGACTTCGGTGACCTCTGTGCGGGCGACCCGGCGTACGACCTCGCCGCCGGGTGGATCCTGCTCCCCGACGACACGATCGACCACTTCTACGCAGCGTACCAGCCGAGCCTGGACACCTCCACTATGCGCCGGGCCCGTGGCTGGGCGATCGCCCGCGCGCTCAGCGGCATCCTGATCGGCGACGCCGGGGACCATAGCCGCCCCGGTGGCAAGCCGACCTGGGGTCCGCCTGCCCGCGCCGCGCTGCGACGTCTCATCGCCACGATCGACTGATCGGCGGGTCGCCGCCGGCGAAACACTCCGGTCAGCCCGCGCGCAGCAGGGCGTGGGCGATGGCGCGATCCGGCGCGCTGTGCCATGCCGGGCCGCCGGCTCCCGATTCCCAGAGCAGGTTCTGCAGTACGCGACCCAGCGTCCAACCGATCGCCCGTTGCCGGTCGACGCCGAGTATCTCGGTCAGCAGGTCGAAGCGTCTGCGGACCGCACGCGGCACGTCGCCGGTGGCGACCACATCGTCCCAGCGGTTGTGCAGGGCGGGAAGCAGCTCGAAGCAGGGGTCTCCGGCGAGTGGTTTCGGGTCGATCGCCAGCCACGGCTCCCGACCGCCGGACCCGGCCGAGTCGAACCCGGCCGGGTCGGTCCGGGACGCGAGGACGTTGTCGTAGTGCAGATCCCAGTGCAGCAGCCGGTCCCCGGCCTCCGGCAGCAGCTCCTGGACGGCCGCCGCGCACCGCCGGACCAGCGGATGGGCGGCGGCGGGTAGCCGTACCAGCGCCTGCGGCACCCGGTCGAGCATGCCGGCTGCGACGTCGGCGAGGCGGCGTACGTCGGGCGGGGCGGCCACCGAGGTCAACCGGGCGAGCAGCTGGCTGAGGATCCGTAACGCGGCCAGGTCGTCGGGGACGACCGCCAGGGTACGGTCGGCGTCGAGCCGTTCCAGCAGCATCGTGCCGGAGTGTGCGTCGTGCCGCAGGAGCTGTACCGCGCCGTCGCCGGCCCAGGTCCGCAGCGCCACCGGCTCGCCGACGGTCTCCTCGTCGATCGGCTGCAGCTTCAGCATCGCGGGTGAGCCGTCGGCCTGCGTGACGGGCAGCACCAGGGCGATCGCGCCGCAGCTCGGCGGCCCGTCATGACGCAGTCCCCAACCGTCCATGATGGCCGTGGTCAGCTGTGGCAGCGCCGCGATCCAGGCCCGCCCGGCGTCGCCGAAGTACCTGGCGTGGGACGCCGCAAGCCCTGCCGGGACCTTTAGGCCCGCTCCGCCGGCATGGTCCGCGCTGCCCGATGACACGTACCGGGGTGACACGAAGCCGCGTTCAGCCATGTCGCCTCCTGGCGAGACGATCGCCTCCCAACGGGTCTATTCTGCCAGGGCCGATGTGCCTACTGTGGCCGGCTCCGACAACCCGGACTGGTCTGGCGCAAGTCCAAGAAGGCAATAGTTGCTGCGCCAATCCTCGGATCTGTGATTGCGAGTCCCAAGTGACGATCGTGCTCGATGGGCTAGCCCAGGGCTACGGGACCTCAACCATCATCGAAAACCTCAGTGTCACGCTGAGACCTGGAATCACCGCGCTACTGGGCCCCAACGGAGCGGGTAAGACAACCTTGTTACGAACCCTGGCGACGATCATGCCACCCCGGAACGGCCGGATACTCATCGACGACGTCGAGATCGACGGCGAGCGGTCAGCCCGCAGGATCAGAGACCACATCGGCTATCTGCCGCAGGACTTCGGATTCGACCCGCAGATGAAGGTCGTCGACTTTGTGACCTATGCGGCCTGGATGCGCGGGATTCCGTCGAACCGGTGGCGGGAGGCGGTCGGCGAGACGCTGGAGATGGTCGACCTGACTGATCGACGGCGGTCGAGGATGCGTAGTCTCTCCGGCGGTATGCGCCAGCGCGCCGGCATCGCTTGGGCAATCGTCGGACGTCCCCGGGTGGTGCTGCTCGACGAGCCCACCGTCGGCTTGGACCCGCGTCAACGGCTTCAGTTTCGCAAGATCGTCGCAGGGCTGGGCGAGACGGTGGTGGTGCTCAGCACCCACCTCATCGACGACGTCGCGGCGGTATGTGACCGGGTGATAGTGATGCACGGCGGGGTGGCCAGGTTCGACGGATCGGTGGCCGAGTTGTCGACGCTGGGCCACGACGGGCTCCCCGGGCACTCCCCGCTGGAGCGGGCGTACATGCATCTACTGCCCGAAGGAGAGCGAAGCCTGTGAGCGGGCTGTGGTTGCACGTCCGGAACTCTCCGCTCCGGTGGGCGCTGCCAGTGTTCGTCGCCATCGACCTGACGGCACTGTTCCTGCGCAACCGCCACTGGGTCGGTGTCTGGCCGGAGACCGGTGCCGCAGCGCTGGCACCCGCGTACCTGCTCGGTGTGGTCGGTGCCGGTGCCGCAGCTTGGGCGGCGAGCGCGCCGAAGCGACACAGGATTGAGGAACAGCTGACGGCCTCGCACGTCCACCCGGCCCGGCTGGAAGCGAACCGGCTGGGCGCTACCGTCGTTGTCCTGTTGGTCCCGTACCTGATCGGTCAGGCGGTCGCCTTCGCGGTCACGGCCCGGACGTTTCCACCCGGCGTGCATCTCTGGCTGGGCTACGCGCTACTCGGAGTCTTCGTTATTTTGACCTCGACCGCCCTTGGCTGGGTATGCGGGAAGTTGCTCGGTTCGGTGTTCGCAGCACTGACGGCGGCAATGGGATTCCTGTTTTTGACCGCATTTCTCGACCGATTTGGATTCGTCGTGATTTCCGGCCGGCCGGAGATGACAGTTGACCCCGGACTGCTCGCCCTACGGCTGGCATCAGTCACAGTCCTACTGCTGACGATGCTCTGCCTGCCGAACTCCCGCGCACCGCGACGGTCGAGGACGCTGCTGCTGGTCCCTGCGGTGTTGCCGCTCCTCGTGATCGTGGTCGCCACGAACGCGGTAACGGACCGGAAGCAACCAGGAGATGACGTTCTGTGCGTCGAGGGCACAACTACCTTGTGTATCTGGCCGGAGCACGAGAAGTACCTGCCCCAACTGCGGGAGGTCAACGCGCGGATCGATCAGCTGCCAGAAAGCTTCGTCCGCCCGCCACGCATCAATCAGGCCGGTCTACAGAAGGTCTGGATTCTCTGGCCCGACGGGCAGTGGCGCCTCGGCTACGATGGGGCGCCGCCGATCTTCTACATTTTCGAGGGAAGCACATGGTCCTTCGCGGGCGGCATCGGTACGGCGATCGTGTCCTCGACATTCAAATATGAGTCCTGCGACTGGGAAAATCTAATCCCGTCCGACCGAGGGCGGTTCGAGGCAGTCAGCGCCTGGCTGGAGGCGTACCTGGTCGGGCAGAGCAGCCCGGATTACCAGACCAACGCACCTGCGGAGCTACAAGAGGCCTGGGCAAACGGACGCGAGATCGCCGACGGCGGCTCCCTTTCCGATCAGTTCCGATGGGCGGACGAAGAGGTGAACGACCTTCATGGACGCTACTGCCAGCCATGACGTTGAGGTGCCCGCTGGCACTGTCCCGGTCAAACTGTTCCTCTCGGCCCGGCCAGCGGCTTCCATTCTCGGCGTTGTAGTGCTCCTCGGCGCACTGGCCGCCTGGTTCGGCACGGTCAAGACACCGCTGCCACAGGCAGCCGGGCAGGACAGCGCGATCATTCCGTTGTGGCGGTTGCTCGTCATGGGTGCCGCTGTCCTGCCGGTCATCGGGCTGGCCAGTCCCCTCGCGGGCCTGGAGCTGGCAGCCACCCGACGGCTACGGTCCATGCAACGGTTCTACCTCGCCGGGTCGGGTGTCGGCTCCGCAGTGATCTTCCTGGGCATCTCCGCACTCGCCATGCAGCCGGCCGTCGTTGCGATCATGGCGCGGGGGTGGATCGCGTGGTTCGGCCTGGCACTGGTCGCCGGAGCGGTCCTTGGCTGGCGGCTGGCCTGGACGCTGCCCTCGGTCATCGCCGTCGTCCTGTGGTACTGGGGGTTCGGCGGCAACGATCAGTACCGGTGGTTGGAATTCAGCGCACGGCCGTACGACGATGTGCCCAGCCTCGTGCTCAGCGCCACGCTGCTGGCTGTCGGACTGGCCGCCTACGCCGTGACTCCGTGGCGTCGTCGGCGGTTGATGTTCTGGCGATAGCCGCGAAGGTTACGAGCCCGGCGCGGCGGCCTTGAGGGTGGTGAGGAAACCGGTCCAGGCGGCCGGGTCGAAGGCGAGCGCCGGGCCGCCGCGGTCCTTGGAGTCGCGTACGCCGATGGTGTCGGCGGTGAGGCGGACCTCGACACAGGCGGCGTTGCTGGCGCTACGGGAGGACGTGAACCAGCCACGGGTGGGGGTGTGCTCGGTCATCTCATCTCCTGGGCGACCTGGCGGATCAGGGCGAGGGACTCCTCGAAGCTTAACGCCCGCTCCAGCGTCTCCCCGAAAGTGATCGTGTAGTCGGCGACCCGGGTGGACTGGTCGATGATGTCGCTGGAGGTCAGCACCTCCTGCCAGACCAGGTCCGGCACCCGGGCCGACGGGAACGACAGGATCACGAACGGCGCACCGAGCGCCGGGTACGCACCGGCCGAGAACGGCATGATTCGAATCTGGATCTGCTCCGGGTGCCGGGTCATCAGATCGGCCAGGTGGTCGAGCTGGGCACGCATCACCGCCGGGCCGCCCACCTGCTGGCGGATCGCGCCCTCACCGAAGATCGCGGTGATCCGCAGCGGCGGGTCCTCGGTGAGCCGGCGTTGCCGGGCCATCCGTACCTCGATGCGTTGCTCGGTCTCGGTGAGCCGGACGTAGGTGTTGCCGCCGCGCAGGATCGCGCGGGCGTACGCCTCGGTCTGCAGCAGGCCGTCGATCAGCTCGCTCTGGTAGGTGCGGACGTGGTCGGCACCGGCCTCGTAGCCGAGGAAGCGCAGGAACTCGGCCGGGAAGAGCTGCTTGTACGTGTGCCACCAGGCGCGGGCCATCGCGCCGACTCGCAGCGCTTCCAGCTCGGCGGCCTCCTGGTCGTCGATCTCGTAGATCTTGACGAGCTGGGCGAGGCGGTCGGCGGGGAGTTTGACCTTGCCGATCTCCACTCCGGAGACGTACGCCTGGGTGATGCCGCTGCTGCGGCCGACGCCGACGGCGGTCATGCCGAGCTCCTCGCGGCGCTCGCGCAGCCGGATGCCGAGCTCCATGGCCTGCACGGTCGGCGACATGGCAGGGTTGGCGGGTGCCTTGCGGGTCCTCGGTGCACGTGCCATCGGTGGTCTCCCTCGCGTTTGGATGGTGACCACGACATCACACCAGGTGATCATGAACAACACAAGGGGTTGATATAAGCGAGTTTCAGCGCGATGCTTGCGCCACGAACCCTAGGCAGTTGATCAAGGAGGACACACTGTGGCCGGACAACTCAGCTGGGTGGACGGTGAGCAGCCCGAGCGGTACGGATTCTCGCTGTGCCGGGTGGTCGACCCCGGCACCGCCGACGAACGCTACGACCTGCTCGGCGTCATCGAGGTCCCGTTCGACCAGCGCCACCCCGACCGCGTCGCCGACCAGCTCCACCCGTGGGCGGTCGCCACCCTGCGGACCGGCGGGTACGGCTTCGGCCACTACCTGGCCGAGCTGACCGGCCTCGACGAGAACGGCGAACCGTGGCACCACATCAGCAACGCGCCCATCAGCTGGTCCGGCACCACCGTGCTGGTGCCGGCCGCCGACTGACCGCCGCCGACTGACCGCCGCCGAATCGGCGACGGCGCGCCGCCCCGGCGACGGTCAGCGGCAACGACTATTCGGCCGCGTCGCGCGTACGGAGCGCTTCCTCCCGGCTGGGGTAGCCGCAGAGCTCGACGAGGTTACCGGTGGCCTTGGCGAAGGCTTCGTAGATGTCGTCGTCGAAATGGTTGAGCCAGTCGCCGGCCTTGCCCTTGCGGTAGTGGGCGGTCGGGCCGGCCTCGCGCCGCTTCTTGCGCATCCGGGAGAAGTCGTGGCGGTCGAGCAGTGCCGTCAACTGCGCTGGCGGAAGGACGATCCCGCAGTGCCGCAGCAGCTGATCCACCTCGTCGGTCTGCCGCGCGCCGACGAGGTCCTCGTAGCGGAACAGGCGGACGGTCTCCACGCTGGGCGCGACCGCCCACGATTTGATCGAGGCGAACAGTTTGCTCTTCGCCATGTGATTGACGACGTAGAGCAGACCTTCCTTCTTGGGCGTTTCCTGGAGGACCTTCCGGTGCCGCAGCACGTCACCCATCGGGGTGTGCGAGTTCCGCCACGAGAAGTAACCAGAGACGATGATGTCACGCGGATCGCGCATGACGAAGAACGCCCGGTATTTGTCCGGCTTGGGGATGGCGTTGAAGCCGTCCCGGGAGATGAACAGCGACGAGACGACCCGGCTGGTGGGGACGGCGTGCGGCCAGCGCTTCCGGTTGATGCGCTGGTCGAACAACAGCAATCCGGAATGGCGATACACGACCGGGTCGCTGAGCAGGGATTTCACCCACTGGCTGCCCGTCTTACGCACCGTGCAGTGGTATACGTTGTCGTAGTCGCACCGTTCGACGACAGGGAGCGTGAGTCGGCTCGTCGCGTTCCGCGTCTCCAGCATCGCCCAGCGCGCGGCCACCCGCACGGAATTGGGCGTGCGATGCTTGGCGAACGTCAAAGTCTGACTGATCAGTGTCGTGTCCCCTATCCGTGCCCGAGGCGGAAAGCTCACCTCAGTCTGAGAGGATGATGCATCCGACCGCGCCGGTCAACTTGGTGACTCGACGTGAAAATACCACCCCGCGTCGTGCCGGCCGCGCAGCGGCGGGTCGACAAACGGCGGCGGGTCGACAAACAGCCGCAGGTCAGAAACAGCCGGCAGCCAGGAACAGCGCCGGGTCAGGACTCGCCGCGCCGGGCCCGCAGCGCGGCGAGCGCCTCGGCGAGGATCGCCTCGCCGTCGGCCTCGCTCCGCCGCTCCTTCACGTACGCCAGATGCGACTTGTACGGCTCGCTACGCGGCCGGGCCGGCGGGTTGTGCCGGTCCTGTCCGGCGGGCAGCCCGCACCTCGGGCACTCCCACGTCTCCGGTGCCGCCGCGTCAGCCGCGAGCCTTACGTCGACCGCGTGCGCGTTGGCACACCAGTAGGTGGTCTGGCGGCGGGGAGCCGGCTCCGCACGTTCGGTCGGTCGGGCCGGGCTGGCACCGATCCGGCTGCCACGGATCACACTGCTACTTGCCACGATGATCGCTCCTGTCGTCGAAGGGGGGTGTCATCACCGGGGGCGTGGTGACGCGACGGGGTTGAGCGGGGTGAAGCGGGTTGAGTGGGGGTCAAGCGGAAAAGAATGCGCGGCCCGTCGACAAACGGGCCGCGCGAATCTTACGACGGACAGCGACGAATCACACACCCGAGTTCATCGCGACCTTGAGCCACAGGCCCAGGCCGACGATGCACGCGAACCACACGATGCCGGTGAGCACGGTGTAGCGGTCCAGGTTCTTCTCGGCGACCGAGGAACCCGCGAGGCTGCTACTCACCCCGCCACCGAACATGCTGGACATGCCGCCGCCCTTACCTTTGTGCAGCAGGATGAGCATGGTGAGCATCACGCTCGTGATCACCAGCAACACGATCAACACGTACGCGAACTCGATCGGCATGGCAGTGGTCAGTCCTCTCATCACGGTCGCCGGACGTCGTGGGGACGAACCGGACGGGCCCGGGTGGGGCGGCACGCGGGCCAGACAAGGATAGCGGGCCGGACACGCGCGTGCCGACCGCCTCCCGGTCTGGCTAGCGGGCGATGTGCTCCGGGAACCGGACGATCTGGGCGAACTCCTCGGCGTCCAGGCTGGCACCGCCGATCAGGGCACCGTCGACGTCGGCCTCGGCCATGATCGCCGCGACGTTCGCCGCCTTGACCGAACCGCCGTACAGGATCCGGGTCTGGTTGGCGGTGGCCTCGTCGTACAGCTCGGCCAGCCGGGACCGGACCGCGCCGCAGACCTCCTGTGCGTCGGCCGGGGTGGCGGTCTTGCCGGTGCCGATCGCCCAGACCGGCTCGTACGCGACGACGACCTTGACCACCTGCTCGGCGGTCAACCCGGCGAGCGCGGCGGCCAGCTGGTCGTTGCAGTGCGCGACGTGGCCGCCGGCCTCCCGCACGTCCAGTCCTTCGCCGACACACAGGATCGGGGTGATCCCGTTGGCCAGCGCCGCCGCGACCTTGGCCTTGACCACCGAGTCGTCCTCGTTGTGGTAGGCCCGCCGCTCGGAGTGGCCGACGGTGACGTACTGGCAGCCCAGCTTGGCCAGCATCGCCCCGGAGATGTCCCCGGTGTAGGCCCCGCCGGCGTGCGGCGACAGGTCCTGCGCGCCGTAGCCGATGGCCAGCTTGTCGCCGTCGATCAGCGTCTGCACACTACGCAGCGCGGTGAACGGTGGCAGCACCACCACCTCGACGTCGGTCAGCTGCTGCTCGTTGAGGCTGAACGCCAACTTCTGGACCAGCGCGATGGCTTCCAGGTGGTTGAGGTTCATCTTCCAGTTGCCGGCCATCAGCGGCCGGCGGGCAACGGTCTCAGGCACTGCTCTCACTTCTCCAAGGCGGCGATGCCGGGAAGGGTCTTGCCCTCCAGGTACTCCAGCGAGGCGCCCCCGCCGGTCGAGATGTGCCCGAAGGCGGACTCGTCGAGACCGAGGGTGCGGACGGCGGCCGCCGAGTCGCCGCCGCCGACGACAGTGAAGCCGTCGACCTTGGTGATCGCCTCGGCGACGCCCCGGGTGCCGGCGGCGAACGGTGCCAGCTCGAACACGCCCATCGGGCCGTTCCAGAACACCGTCCGCGCTCCGGCGAGGGCTTCGGCGAACGCGGCGACGCTGCGCGGGCCGATGTCCAGGCCGAGCCGGTCGGCGGGGATCGCGGCGGCGTCGACCACGTCGTGGTCGGCGTCGGCGGCGAACGCGGTGGCGGCCACCACGTCGACCGGCAGCACGATCTTGCCGGCGCCGCGCTCCAGCAGCTCACGGCAGGTGTCGACCATCTCGGTCTCCAGCAGCGACTTGCCGACCTCGTGGCCCTGGGCCTTGAGGAAGGTGAAACACATGCCGCCGCCGACCAGCAGCTTGTCGACCGTGGGCAGCAGCGCCTCGATGACGGCGAGCTTGTCGGAGACCTTCGACCCGCCGAGCACCACCACGTACGGCCGCTCCGGCGCGCCGGTCAGCTTGCCGAGCACCTCGACCTCGCGGTGCACCAGCTTGCCGGCCACGTGCGGCAGCCGCGCCGGTACGTCGTACACGCTGGCGTGCTTGCGGTGCACGGCGCCGAACGCGTCGTCGACGTAGGCGTCGGCGAACGCCGCCAACTGGTCGGCGAACGCGCCCCGCTCGTCGGCGTCCTTGCTGGTCTCCCCCGGGTTGAAGCGAAGGTTCTCCAGCAGCGCGACCTGGCCGGCGGCCAGGTCGGCGACGGTGGCCCGCGCCGACTCGCCGACGGTGTCGGTGGCGAACGCGACCGGCGTGCCGAGCAGCTCACCGAGCCGGGCGGCGACCGGGGCGAGGGTGTACTTCGGGTCCGGGGCGCCCTTGGGGCGGCCCAGGTGGGAGCAGACCACCACGGCCGCGCCGGCGTCACGCAGCGCGGTCAAGGTGGGCAGCACCGCCCGGATCCGGCCGTCGTCGGCGATGACCCCCAGGTCGTCCTTCGCGAAGGGGACGTTCAGGTCGGCGCGCAGCAGCACGCGCCGACCCGACACACCCTCGGCGAGCAGATCGTCGAGAGTGGATACCTGGCTCACAGCGACGCGCCCACCAGCTTGACCAGGTCCACCAGACGGTTGGAGTAGCCCCACTCGTTGTCGTACCAGCCGACGACCTTGACCTGGTCGCCGATCACCTTGGTCAGACCGGAGTCGAAGATGCACGACGCCGGGTCGGTGACGATGTCGGCCGACACGATCGGGTCCTCGGTGTAGGTGAGGATGCCGGCGAGGGGGCCCTGCGCGGCGGCCTTGACCGCGGCGTTGACCTCTTCGACAGTGGTCTCCCGGCCGACGGTGACGGTCAGGTCGGTGGCCGAGCCGGTCGGGATCGGCACCCGTAGCGCGTAGCCGTCCAGCTTGCCCTTGAGCTCCGGCAGCACCAGGCCGATCGCCTTGGCCGCACCGGTCGAGGTCGGCACGATGTTCAGCGCGGCGGCACGGGCCCGACGCAGGTCGGAGTGCGGGCCGTCCTGCAGGTTCTGGTCCTGGGTGTACGCGTGGATCGTGGTCATCAGACCGCGCTCGATGCCGAACGTGTCCTGCAGCACCTTGGCCATCGGGGCGAGGCAGTTGGTGGTGCAGGAGGCGTTCGAGATGATCGTGTGGTTGGCCGGGTCGTACTTGTCGTCGTTGACACCGAGCACGACGGTGAAGTCCTCGTTCTTGGCCGGGGCCGAGATGATGACCTTCTTGGCGCCGCCGTCGACGTGCGCCTTGGCCTTGGTGGCGTCGGTGAAGAAACCGGTCGACTCGATCACCACGTCGGCGCCGAGGTCGCCCCAGGGCAGCTTGGCCGGGTCCCGCTCGGCGAGCGCCTTGATGGTGTGGCCACCGACGGTGATCTCGTCACCGCTGGCCTTCACCTCCTGCGGCAGCCGGCCCAGGATGCTGTCGTACTTGAGCAGGTGCGCGGTGGTCGCGGTGTCACCCAGGTCGTTGAAGGCGACGATCTGGATGTCCGCGCCGGAGGCGAGCACCGCCCGCGTGAAGTTACGGCCGATACGGCCGAAGCCGTTGATGCCAACCCGGATGGTCACAGGTCCCATCTCCTTGCTTCTCGCCCGTCCGGGCCGGAGCCGGACGGATTGGTGTGCGCCGACCGCGTGGCGGGCCGGGCGCCGATCTGATCAACTCGGCCGGTCACGCCGCAGCCGTACGCGGCTCGGGCGGAACACCCGAGGCGGTGGTCGCGGCGGGAGGGCCGGGTGCCGGCCCCGTCGCCGTACACTGCTGACCCTATCCGAGAAGCCCGTGCCGCGTTGCGCCGGGGCGTCCGCTCACCCGGGTTCCCGACAGGTGTTCACCCGACGAGCATCTCCGCCGTCACCGCGTCCTCGGTGTCCGGAATGCCGAGATCGCGGGCCCGCTTGTCGGCCAGCGCCAGCAGCCGCCGGATCCGCCCGGCGATCGCGTCCTTGGTCAGCGGCGGATCGGCCAACGCGCCCAGTTCCTCCAGGGACGCCTGCCGGTGCTCCAGCCGCAGCCGGCCGGCCGAGGTCAGGTGCCGGGGCGCGTCGTCGGCGAGGATCTCCAACGCCCGGGTCACCCGGGCCGCGGCGGCCACCGCCGCCCGCGCCGACCTGCGCAGGTTGGCGTCGTCGAAGTTGGCCAACCGGTTGGCCGTCGCCCGCACCTCCCGGCGTACCCGCCGCTCCTCCCAGGCCAGCACGCTGGCGTGCGCGCCGATCCGGGTGAGCAGCGCGGCGATCGCGTCGCCGTCCTTGACCACGACCCGGTCCACCCCGCGCACCTCCCGCGCCTTGGCGGTGATGCCGATCCGGCGGGCCGAGCCGACCAGAGCCAACGCCGACTCCGGCCCGGGACAGGTGATCTCCAACGCACTGGAGCGCCCCGGTTCGGTCAGTGATCCGTGCGACATGAACGCCCCCCGCCAGGCGGACACCGCGCAGCACACGCTGGCCGACACCAGGTGCGGCGGCAGCCCCCGCACCGGACGGCCGCGTACGTCGAGCAGCCCGGTCTGGCGCGCCAACGCCTCACCGTCGGACACCACCCGGATGATGTAGTGGCTCCCTTTCCGCAGACCACTGGGGCTGAGTACGTGGATCTCGCTCGGATAGCCGTAGACGTCGGCCACTTCCCGACGCAGCCGGCGGGCCACCGAGTTGGTGTCGAGTTCGGCCTCGACGACGACCCGGCCGGCGACGATGTGCAGCCCGCCGGAGAACCGCAGCAGCGCCGCCATCTCGGCGCGCCGGCAGCACGGCTTGGGTACGTCGACCCGGCTGAGCTCGTCCTTGACGGCAGCGGTCATCGCCATTGTCACTTCACCTCACGGGGCCGGTTCCGACGTGTGCCGATACGTACGTGCTTAACGAGCGGAACCCAGGACAGGCACCAGGGCTGCCCCCAGCGCGGCGGGATCGTGCCGGGGGCTGCCGTCGGCGACCGCCAGCGGGGCGAGCGTCAAACACGCACCCAGCGATTCTGCCGCACGCCTCACCGGCTCGGGGTCGCCGACCGCCTTGCCGTCCGCCAAAACCGCGTCGACCCGCAGTTCCGGCAGGTACCAGCTCAACGCGGCGAGGTGATCGGCGACCGACAACCCGAGGGTCTCCTTCTCGGCGGCGAGGTTGAGGGTCACCAGCCGGCGGGCCGGGCTCGCCACGATCGCGGCGGCGAGGTCCGGCACCAGCAGGTGCGGAATCACGCTCGTGTACCAGCTCCCCGGTCCGAAAATCAGCCAGTCGGCGGTCTGCACGGCCCGGACCGCCGGCGAGCAGGCGCCGGGCGTCTTGGGCAGCAGCCGCACCGATTCGACCCGCCCCCGGGTGACCGCGACGGCGTGCTGCCCCCGGATGGTGACCACCTCGGTCGGCCGGTACGGGTCACCGCCACGCACGTCGGCCTCGATCGACACCGGCTCGCAGGACATCGGCAGCACCCGTCCGGTCGCGCCGAGCAGCCGGCCGACGTGGTCCAGGGCGGCCACCGGGTCACCGAGAAGTTCCATCAGTCCGCAGAGCACCAGGTTGCCGACGGCGTGCCCGGTCAGCGGATCGGGGCGGTCGCCGGCCGGCGCCTCGCCGGGCACCGGCACGAACCGGTGCTGGAACAGCTCGGCGGTCAACTGGTCGTCGGCCCCCGGGCCGGCCAGCGCGGCGAGGGCCTGGCGCAGGTCACCCGGGGGCAGCGCGCCCCGGTCGGCCCGCAGCCGGCCGCTGGATCCGCCGTCGTCGCCGACCGTCACCACGGCGGTGATCTCCAGCTCCAACTGGCCGGTCACGTGGCGCAGCGCGCGGAGCGACGCCGCCAGGCCGTGCCCGCCGCCGAAGGCCACCACCCGCAGTGCCGTCACTCGCGCCCCAGGTCGCGGTGCTGGGCGTTGACCGACAGCCGGGCCTGGCGCAGGCGGACCGCGAGTTCCTCGGCGATCGCCACGCTGCGGTGCTTGCCGCCGGTGCAACCGACCGCCACGGTCAGGTAGCGCTTGCCTTCCCGTTCGAAGCCGGTGGTGGTGGCGTTGATCAGCTCGGCGTAGCCGCGGACGAAGTCGTCCGCCCCGGCCTGGCTGAGGACGTAGCCGCTGACCGACGCCTCCCGGCCGGTGTATTCCCGCAGTTCGGGCACCCAGTACGGGTTGGGTAGGAACCGGGCGTCGATCACGAAGTCGGCGTCCGGTGGGAGGCCGTACTTGAAGCCGAAGGACAACACGGTGACCCGCAGCCGCCGGGCGTCCTCCCCGCCGAACAGCTCCTCGACCCGGCGACGGAGCTGGTTCTCGTTGAGGTGGCTGGTGTCGATGATCACGTCGGCCTGTTCGCGGGCCTCGGCCAGCAGTTCACGTTCGGCCGCGATCCCGTCGGCCAGGCGTCCGTCGCCCTGCAACGGATGCGAGCGCCGTACGCTTTCGAACCGGCGGATCAGCACGTCGGCGGCGGCGTCGACGAAGACGACCCGGGGCTGGTAGCCACGGTCCTTCAAGGCCCGGATCGCCCCGGCCAGGTCGGTGGAGAACGCCCGGCTGCGGACGTCGAGCACCATGGCGGTGTGCCGGGCGGCCCCGCCGGCCCGCATCGCCAACTCGGCCATGTCCAGCATCAACGCCTGCGGCAGGTTGTCGACCACGTAGAAGCCGACGTTCTCCAGCGCCCTGGCGACGGTGCTGCGGCCCCCGCCGGACACGCCGGTGACCACGACGAGGCGGGCCTCGGTCGGTTCACCGGACACGACGGAGGGTCCGCCGTCGTGCATCGCGCTGCCGGCCAGGTCGTCACCGGCCAGATCGTCACCGGGCAGGTCCGCGTCGGCCCCGGCGTCGGCCAGGTCGTCACCGGGCACTGGGGCGGCATCGGTGGTCTGCCGGGTCACGTCGTCACCCGAGCTCAGGCTGCTGTGCCTCACGGTCCTCCCGCCCTGCGGTGCTGACGCGCGAGCGCGCGTCGACCGGCACCACGTACGGATTCTAAGGGCGATTGGCGACGTTATCCGACGACCCGGCGAGCAGCGCGACGATCGTCTCCGCGGTCCGCCGCCCGATCCCGGGTACCTCGACGATCTCGTCGACGCTGGCGGCGGCGAGTTTGCGGACGGATCCGAAGTGCCGCAGCAACGCCTTACGCCGGACCTCGCCCAGGCCCGGCACCTGGTCCAACCCGGAAGCGACCATCCGCTTGGACCGGCGCTGCCGGTGGTAGGTGATGGCGAACCGGTGCGCCTCGTCCCTGATCCGCTGCAGCAGGTAGAGCCCTTCCGAGGTGCGCGGCAGGATCACCGGGAACTCCTCGTTGGGCAACCAGACCTCCTCCAGCCGCTTGGCCAGCCCGCACAGCGCGACGTCGTCGACGCCCAGCTCCGCGAGGACGAGCGCTGCGGCCTGCACCTGCGGCGCGCCGCCGTCCACCACGATCAACTGCGGCGGGTACGCGAACCGGCGCGGCCGCCCGGTCTCCGGGTCCACGCCGGCGGGACCGTCCGGCCGGGCCGGCTCGCCCGCGCCACGGTGGCGGGCGAACCGGCGGCGCAGCACCTCGCTCATCGCGGACAGGTCGTCGGTCGCGCCCCGGACGGCGAACCGGCGGTACTCCCCCTTACGCGGCAGGCCGTCTTCGAAGACCACGAGACTGGCCACCACGTCGGTGCCCTGGATCTGGGAGACGTCGAAACACTCGATCCGCAACGGGGCGGCGGACAGCGCCAGCGCCTCGGCGATCTCTTCGAGGGCCTGGCCACGGGTGGTCAGGTCGCTGGACCGGCGCAGCTTGTGCCGGGTCAACGCCTCGCCGGCGTTGCGGGCGACGGTTTCCATCAGGGCCCGCTTGTCGCCGCGTCGCGGCACCCGCAGGCTGACCCGCGAGCCACGGCGGGTGGTGAGCCAGTCGGCGAGGGCGTCGGCGTCGGGCGGAAGCGCGGGCACCAGCAGCTCGCGGGGAACGTCGGTCTCGCCCTGCTCGGCACCGTACACCTGGGTGCAGAAGTGGTGCACGAGGTCGGCCGTGGTCAACTCCTCGACCTTCTCCACCACCCAGCCGCGTTGGCCCCGAACCCGGCCTCCCCGGACGTGGAACACCTGCACCGCCGCTTCGAGCGGATCCTCGGCGAAGGCGACCACGTCGGCGTCGGTGCCGTCGCCGAGCACCACGGTCTGTTTCTCCATGGCTTTGCGCAGGGCGGCCACGTCGTCGCGCAGCCGGGCGGCCCGCTCGAACTCCAGGGCGTCCGAAGCTGCGCGCATGTCGCGTTCCAGCCGGCGCACCATGCTGTCGGTGCGCCCGGCCATGAAGTCGCAGAACTCCTCGACGATTCCCCGGTGCTCGGCCGCGTCGACCCGGCCGACGCACGGTGCCGAGCACTTGCCGATGTCACCGAGCAGGCACGGCCGGCCGATCTGGGCGGCGTTGCGGAACACCCCGGCCGAGCAGGTCCGGGCCGGGAACACCCGCAGCAGCAGGTCGAGGGTCTCCCGGATGGCCCAGGCGTGCGAGTACGGTCCGAAGTAGCGCACGCCTTTGCGTTTGGCACCGCGCATCACCTGCAGCCGGGGGAACTCCTCGTCGAGTGTCACGGCCAGGTAGGGATAGGACTTGTCGTCGCGGTAGCGGACGTTGAACCGTGGGTCGTACTCCTTGATCCACAGGTATTCGAGCTGCAGCGCCTCGACCTCGCTGCCGACGGTCACCCAGTCGACGGACGCGGCGGTGGTCACCATCTGCTGAGTCCGTTGGTGCAGCTGCCAGAGGTCGCCGAAGTACGAGTTGAGCCGGCTCCGCAGGCTCTTGGCCTTGCCGACGTAGATGACGCGGCCGCCGGGATCACGGAAGCGGTAGACCCCCGGGGCGTCCGGGATCGTGCCGGGGGCGGGACGGTAGCTGGACGGATCTGCCATCACCGTCAGCGTAGTGCAGGGCGGTGACAGTACGGTCGGTCCGCGCGGCCGCCGGACACCGTGGATGCGGGCGGCCGCGCGTCGTGTCCCGTATCAGGCCACCGAGATGTTCTCGCCGTCGACGGTGACCGACTTCTCCTCCAGTGGTGCCGGTGCCGGTCCGGAGACGACCGAGCCGTCGGAGATGGAGAAGGCGCTGAAGTGGCAGGTGCAGTTGATGGTCCCACCGTCGAGATTGGCGACCGGGCACTGCTGGTGCGTACAGATGTTGCTGAAGGCCTTGAACTCGCCTTCGGTGGGCTGGGTCACCACGACACCCTGCGCGGCGAAGATCACGCCGCCACCGACCGGCACCTCGCTGGTGGTGGTCAACGCCGACGCGTCGCCGTCGGTGGTACCGCCCGTCGCACCGCCGGTCGTCGCACCGCCGTCGATCGGCGTATTCGGGGTCTCCGAAGCGTCGTCGGTGTCGGTGCCGCAGGCGGCCAACGCGACGGTCGCCCCGACCCCGCCCACGCCGAGCAGCACATGGCGGCGGCTGGTCATCCGGGGATCGGTCGTCGTCTGGTGCTCAGTCATACGGGAAACCTCTCTGATCAGTTGCCACGGCTGGTCGTCCGCGGCCACGCCGGTAGACACGGGGACACGTCACGATCGGTTCATCCCGAAATGCCGGCAGGGACCATGATTCTGGGTGAGTCCTGGAGCCCGCTGTGCGATCGCTGTGTCAACGCTGTACAGCCGATCCGGTGGCCCGCCGCGCGCCGGAGCCACGCTTCGCCGTTGCCGACGTCTTGGCCGCTGCCGTTGCCGACGTCTTGGCCGACGTCTTGGCCGCTGCCGTTGCCGACGTCTTGGCCGACGTCTTGGCCGCTGCCGTTGCCGACGTCTTGGCCGACGTCTTGGCCGCTGCCGTTGCCGACGTCTTGGCCGCTGCACGGGCCGCACGGCCGGACGCGCCGTTGGCCGTGGCGGCGCGGGCGGACGCGGCGGACGCCCCGCCGGCGGCACCGGTGAGCCCGAGCACCGGACGGAGAAACGCCCCGGTGTGGCTCTCGGGCACCTCGGCGATCTCCTCCGGGGTACCGGCGGCGACCACCGTACCGCCCCGGTAGCCGCCTTCGGGACCCATGTCGATCAGCCAGTCGGCGGTCTTGATGACATCGAGGTTGTGCTCGATCACCACGACCGTGTTGCCCTTGTCGACCAGGCCGGAGAGCACGGTCAACAGTTTGCGGATGTCTTCGAAGTGCAGCCCGGTGGTCGGCTCGTCGAGGACGTACACGGTCCGTCCGGTCGACCGCTTCTGCAACTCGGAGGCGAGCTTGACCCGTTGGGCCTCACCGCCGGAAAGCGTCGGCGCGGGCTGACCCAGCCGTACGTAGCCCAGGCCGACGTCGACCAGGGTCTTGAGGTGCCGGTGGATGGCCGGGATCGGCTCGAAGAAGTCGGCCGCCTCCTCGATCGGCATCTGCAGGATCTCGGCGATGGTACGGCCCTTGTAGTGGACTTCGAGGGTCTCCCGGTTGTACCGCGCCCCCTTGCACACCTCGCAGGGGACGTAGACGTCCGGCAGGAAGTTCATCTCGATCTTGATCGTGCCGTCACCGGAACACGCCTCGCACCGGCCGCCCTTGACGTTGAACGAGAACCGTCCCGGACCGTAGCCACGGACCTTGGCCTCGGTGGTCTCGGCGAACAACCGGCGGATGTGATCGAACACCCCGGTGTACGTCGCCGGGTTGGACCGCGGGGTGCGCCCGATCGGCGACTGGTCGACCCCGACGACCTTGTCGACGTGGTCCAGTCCGCTGATCCGGGTGTGCCGCCCCGGCACCAACCGGGCATTGTTGATCTGGTTGGCCAGCACGGTGTAGAGAATGTCGTTGACCAGCGTCGACTTGCCCGAGCCGCTGACCCCGGTGACCGCGATCAACTGGCCGAGGGGGAACGGCACCGTCAGGTTGCGCAGGTTGTGTTCCCGCGCCCCGTGCACCACCAGTTCCCGACCGGGGGTCACCGGTCGGCGGCTGGCCGGGACCGGGATGACCCGCCGCCCGGACAGGTATGCCCCGGTCAGCGACTCGTCGTTGGCCAGCAGCTCGTCGACCGAGCCGCTGTGCACGATCCGACCGCCGTGCTCGCCCGCGCCCGGGCCGATGTCGACGATCCAGTCGGCGATCCGGATGGTGTCCTCGTCGTGCTCCACCACGATCAGGGTGTTGCCGAGCCCCCGCAACCGGACCAGCGTATCGATCAACCGGTGGTTGTCGCGCTGGTGCAGGCCGATGGACGGCTCGTCGAGCACGTACAGCACCCCGACCAGGCCGGACCCGATCTGGGTGGCGAGCCGGATCCGCTGGGCTTCCCCACCGGACAGGCTGCCCGCCGGCCGGTCCAGCGACAGGTAGTCCAGGCCGACGTCGACCAGGAACCGCAGCCGGGCGTTGATCTCCTTGAGCACCCGCTCGGCGATCAGCTTCTGCCGGTCGGTCAACGTCAACCCGGCCAGCAGGTCGGCGCAGTCACCGACGGACAGTCCGGTCACCTCGGCGATGTTCTTGCCGGCCACGGTGACCGCCAGGACCTCCGGTTTGAGCCGCGCCCCGCCGCAGGACCCGCAGGGCACGTCGCGCATGTAGCCTTCGTACTTCTCCCGGGACCAGTCCGACTCGGTGTCGGTGTGCCGCCGCTCGATCCACTGCACCACGCCTTCGAAGCCGGTGAAGTAGGAGCGCTCCCGCCCGTACTTGTTGCGGTAGCGGACGTGGACCTGGTCGTCGGAGCCGTAGAGAATCGTCTTCTGCGCCCGGGTCGGCAGCTTGCGCCACGGGGTGTCGAGGTCGAAGTGCTCGGCCTCGCCGAGCGCGGCGAGCAGCCGCAGGAAGTACTCCTGGGTCTGCCCACCGGACCACGGCTGGATCGCCCCGTCCCGCAGGGTGCGCTCCAGGTCGGGTACGACCAGTTCGGCGTCGACTTCCTTCTTGGTGCCCAGGCCGACACACTCGGGGCAGGCACCGTACGGCGCGTTGAAGGAG
Organism: Solwaraspora sp. WMMD406; assembly: GCF_029626025.1. Classification (NCBI taxonomy): domain Bacteria; kingdom Bacillati; phylum Actinomycetota; class Actinomycetes; order Micromonosporales; family Micromonosporaceae; genus Solwaraspora; species Solwaraspora sp. WMMD406. Next base: position 3,472,111 of record NZ_JARUBF010000001.1, on the reverse strand, counting down.
AAGACCCGCGGCTCCAGGTCCTCGATCGCCAGCGGGTGGTCATTGGGGCAGGCCAGGTGCTCGGAGAAGCGCCGTTCCCGGCCGGGGTCGTCCTCGGCGAGGTCGACGAAGTCCAGCAGGACGATGCCGCCGGCCAGGCCGAGCGCGGACTCCACCGAGTCGGTCAGCCGGCGTCGGGCGCTCGCCTTGACAGTGAGTCGGTCGACCACCACCTCGATGGTGTGCTTCTCCTGCTTCTTGAGCTTGGGCGGTTCGGTGAGCGGGTGGACCACCCCGTCGACCCGGGCCCGCGCGTACCCCTTGGCCTGCAGATCGGCGAAGAGGTCGACGTATTCGCCCTTGCGGCCCCGGACGACCGGCGCGAGCACCATGAACCGGGTGCCCTCCGCCATCGCCAGGACCCGGTCCACGATTTGCTGCGGGCTCTGCCGGGAGATCCGCTCGCCGCAGACCGGGCAGTGCGGCTCACCGACCCGGGCGAAGAGCAACCGCAGGTAGTCGTAGACCTCGGTGATGGTGCCGACGGTGGAGCGCGGGTTGCGCGAGGTCGACTTCTGGTCGATGGAGACCGCCGGCGACAGACCTTCGATGAAGTCGACGTCCGGCTTGTCCATCTGACCGAGAAACTGCCGCGCGTACGACGACAGTGACTCCACGTATCGTCGCTGGCCCTCGGCGAAGATCGTGTCGAACGCGAGACTCGACTTGCCGGAACCGGACAGGCCGGTGAACACGATCATCGCGTCGCGTGGCAGGTCGAGGCTGACGTCACGGAGATTGTGCTCACGCGCGCCACGGATGATCAATCGGTCGGCCACTTCCGCCTGCTCCCGAAGGGTGAAGTATGCGATCTGATGGATATGCGATCTGATGGAAATGCGTCGTGCCAGGTCGAGACCAGCTCGTGGCACCGGGCGGCCCCAGCAGGGCGCGTCCGGGGCGCGTCCAGGGGCGCGTCGAATGCCCCGGCAACTGTAGCCCCGGGGTCCGACATTCTCGTCACGCACCGTCGACGGGTCGGCCCGGTGGCGACGCACCTGTCGGCCCGGCCGACGACGCAGCCCTCGACGCAGGGGGCGACCCACCGACCGGCGACCGGCGTCGGGTCCCAGCTGGTACCGGCCGGAACACCGCCACCGCCCGCCGCCACCGCCGCCATGGTCGCCCGTTCGGGGCATCCTCGGCCGTTTCCGACGAAATATCGCCACACGATGGCGTCACACGGCCGATACTCCACGTAGCGGGTCGCGGTTGTCATCGACCCCGCGTGGAGCAGGGGGTTCTCCACGCGTCAGCGGGCCGGCCCGTCCGATCGGGGGGTGGGACGGGTCGGCCCCCCGCTGCCGTACCGGACCGGGCGGGAATCATCCGAGCCGGCGGTGTCGACCCGGCCGATCGCGACGTACCGTCTGATCTCATGTCCGAACCGGCAGCCACCACCGAGGTCGACCCGCCCGCACCCGCGCAACCCGGCGCGCCCCGGCCCTCTACCGGGCCGCCGGCCACCCGCCGGGGCACCCGCTGGCTGCGCCTCGTCCTGTTGATCGTCGGACTGGTGTTGCTGCTGGTGATCGGCGGGGTCGCCGCCGGCGGCTGGCTGTACGCCCGGTCGGTCGAGTCGCGGGTCGACAAGGTGGAGATCTTCTCCGCGCTGCCGGAGGCGCAACGGCCGACCAAGGCCGTCACCGAGGCGACCAACTTCCTGATCGTCGGCAGCGACTCCCGCGATCCAGATCCGTCCGGGTCACGCACCGACACCATCATCCTGGCTCACCTGCCCGCCGACCGGCACAGCGTGCAGATGGTGTCGATCCCCCGGGACACCTGGGTCACCGTGCCCGACCCCGACACGCCGGACGCCGGGCGCGAAGACAAGATCAACGCGGCCTTCGCGACGGGCGGCACCCCCCTGCTGGTCCGCACCGTCGAGGACTTCACCGGGGTACGGATCGACCACGTGGTCCTCATCGACTTCGCCGGTTTCGCCGAGATCGTCGATGCCGTCGGTGGGATCGAGATCGCCGTCGACGAGGCGTTCACCTCGGTGCATCCGCCCTATCGACGGTTCGACGCCGGCCTGCGGCAGATGGACGGCGACACCGCGCTGGACTACGCCCGTCAGCGCAAGCAGTTCGCCGACGGCGACTTCACCCGGATGCGCCACCAACAGGAGATCATCGCGGCCGTGGTCGACCGGGCCGGCAGCAGCGGACTGCTCACCGATCCCGGCCGACTCAACGCGTTTTTGCGGGCCACCGCCGACGCGGTGAGCGTGGACGAGAGCACCTCCGTCTTCGACACCGTGTGGGCGCTGCGGCAGCTGCGCAGCGGCGACCTGACGATGCTCACCTCGCCGTCGGCGGGCACCGACCAACGCGGGGGCCAGAGCGTCGTCCTGCCGGACGAGTCCGGCGTTGCCGCGCTCTACCAGGCAATCCGCGACGACGACCTGGACGAGTGGCTGCGGGAGAACCCTGACGCCGGCAGCTGACCGGACAGCGGGTCGGCCGGACGGAGCGCTCACCCCGGCCGGCCACGCCCCCGGTGCTCCTTGGTGATCCGCTTCCACTTGGCCCGCTCGGCGGCGGCCAACCGGACGTCACGCCGGCGCATCTCGTAGGCCACCTCCCGCTGCAGCCGCTGCCAGTTCTCCCACCGGCGCGGCGGCAGCTCACCGGACTCCAGCGCGGCCCGTACCGCGCAACCCGGTTCGGTGCCGTGCCCGCAGTCGCCGAACCGGCACGCGGCGGCGAGCTCGGTGACATCAGCGAACGCCTCGTCGAGCCCGTCGGCGGCGGCCAGCAGCCCCACCGCCCGGACGCCCGGGGTGTCGAGGACCGTGCCACCGCCGGGGATCGGGATCAACGCGCGGTACGTCGTGGTGTGTCGGCCCTTGCCGTCCACCCGCCGGATGGTCTGGGTGACCATCACCTCGGCCTGCGCCAACGCGTTCACCAGGGTCGACTTGCCCGCACCGGACGGCCCGAGCAGCCCCAGTGTCCGGCCGGCGGCGACGTACGGGCGCACCTGCTCCAGACCGTCACCGCGCTGGGCGCTCACCGCCAGCACCGGCACTCCCGGCGCGGACGCCGCGACCTGCCGGACCACGACGTCCGGATCGACGACGGCGTCACACTTGGTCAACACCACCAGCGGCTGGGCACCGGATTCCCAGGCCAGGGCGAGGAACCGTTCGATCCGGCCGACGTCGGGCGAGGGATGCATCGGCTCGACGACCGCCGCGGCGTCGACGTTGGCGGCCAGCACCTGCCCGGTGGAGTCCTTGTCGGCGGTCCGGCGTACCAGCGCGGTCCGGCGCGGCAACACCCGCTCCACCGTGATCCGCTGATCGGGCCAGGTCCGCACGGTCACCCAGTCGCCGGCACAGGGCAGGGCGACCGGATCGTTGGCGGCGGCGGTGAGGACGGCGCCGGCGACACTGGCCCGCACCGGACCGTCGGCGACGAGTACGGTGCAGACCCCGCGGTCCACCCGGGCCACCCGGCCGGGTTGATCGCGGCTGTCGGACGGGGTGAGGGCATGACGGTAAAAGGCGTCCCAGCCAAGGGACGATAGATCGAAGTTCATTAGAACCCTTGTCAGGTTGAGGGGTGCTCTCCGGTGAGGCGGAGTGGGCACCGGGTGAAAGGATCGGCGGGCGAACCGCAGGGCACCGTCATGGCCGCCGCCACCTCCTTCCTGAGTCCTGCCTGACGCGTCTGACGGCAACGGTAGCCTTCATCCGGCATCCCGGAAAACCCATTTCCGGACCGGCCGCGAAGCACAGGAGGACGCGTGTCCTACCAGGGAGACGTCACACCCGGCGGACCGCCCGACGTACGGGAACTGGACGCGTTGACGATCACCAAGGTGGCGGTCGGGCCGATGGCGAACAACGCCTATCTGCTGCGCTGCCGCCGTACCGGCGAGCAGGTGCTCGTCGACGCCGCGAACGAGGCGCCCCGGCTGTTGGAACTGATCGGCCCGGCCGGGCTGACCACCGTCGTCACCACCCACCAGCACATGGACCACTGGGTGGCGTTGGAGGAGACGGTGGCGGCCACCGGCGCCGGGTCCCTGGCCCATCCGGCCGACGCCGACGGGCTGCCGGTGGTCACCGCCACGATCGACGAGGGCGACCGGGTCCGGGTCGGCGAAAGCGACCTGGAGGTCGTCCACCTCGTCGGGCACACGCCGGGTTCGGTCGCGCTGCTCTACCGCGATCCGGGCGGAATCCCGCACCTTTTCACCGGAGATGCCCTTTTCCCCGGCGGCGTCGGCAACACCCGGGGCGACCGGCAGGCGTTCGAATCGCTGATCGGCGACGTGCAACGCAAACTGTTCGACCGGCTCCCCGACGACACCTGGTTCTATCCCGGCCACGGCCGGGACTCGACCCTCGGCACCGAACGGCCGTCGCTGCCGCAGTGGCGGGCGCGCGGCTGGTGAGCCGACTCGACAGGTGCGGCTTTTGTTCCTATTGACCTAAACCGTCCGTCGGCCGCCGGTGACCGCCAGCACCTCGCCCGTGGTGTAGCTGGACTCCGACGAGGCGAAGAAGACGAACGACGGTGCCAGCTCGGCCGGCTGCGCCGGACGGCCGATCGGTGACTGGGTGCCGAACTTCTCCACCGCGTCCGGTGGCATGGTCGCCGGGATCAGCGGCGTCCACACCGGGCCGGGCGCCACCGAGTTGACCCGGATGCCCTGATCGATCAGGTTGGCGGCGAGACCCTTGGTGAAGTTGACGATCCCCGCCTTGGTGGTGGCGTAGTCCAGCAGCGGCGGCGACGGGTCGAACGCCTGGATCGACGACGTGTTGATGATGCTGGAACCCGCCGGCATGTGCGGGATCGCCGCCTTGCAGATCCAGAACATGGCGTACAGATTGGTTTTGAGCACGCGGTCGAACTGCTCGGTGGAGATCTCCGCGATCCCCTTCTCCTGCGCCATCTGGTACGCCGCGTTGTTGACCAGGATGTCGATCCCGCCGAGTTCCTCCACCGTCCGACGCACCAGGTCGAGACACTGGTGCTCGTCGGTGATGTCACCGGGCAGCGGTACGGCCCGACGCCCGGCGGATTCGATCAGCCGGATCGTCTCCCGGGCGTCGGACTCCTCCTGCGGCAGGTAGGAGATGGCCACGTCCGCGCCTTCCCGGGCGAACGCCAGCGCCACCGCCCGGCCGATGCCGGAATCACCGCCGGTGATCAGGGCACGCCGGTCGGTCAGCTTTCCGGTGCCCTGGTAGCTCTCTTCGCCGTGGTCGGGCCGTGGGTCCATCTTCGCGCTGGTCCCGGGCGGGTTCTGCTGCTGCGTCGGCTGGCCCTGCCGCTGGCCGTACTGCTCCGTCGGGTCCTGTCGGGTGTGCTGGGAGTCGGTCATGGTCTTCTCACCTCGCGGTACGGACGGGCGGAGTCGATAAACCCCGTACCCGTACCAGCGGGGACGAAAACCGGCACGGACGGCGATCAGATCCCCGGGCAGACGGGGGTTTGCCACCGGGTACACCGGGCAGTCGCCCGACGCGGACGGGCCGACGTCAACGGGCCGACGTCAACGGGCCGACGTCAACGGGCCGACGTCAACGGGCCGACGTCAACGGGCCGACGTGCCGGCCGAGCGGGCATGGGCGGCGGCGGAAACGGCGGAAGTCGAAGGGGCGCGATGGGCGGGGACCGGCCGGGGAGCGGCGACGAACGGCGGGCGGACCGCCAGGACGAACCGCCGCGTCTCTGGCCCCTGATCGTGACGACCGGCACGGTGACCGTACTGGCCGTCACCGGCGTGCTGCCCCGATGGCCGGGACTGGCACACCTGGTCGCCATGCCCCCGATCGACCTCTACACCGACCTGCGGCTCCTGCTCACCAGGGCACCGTCCGTACCGTGGTTCGCCGCCGGCCTGGTCGGCGCCGTCGCGGTACGGGTCGGCGTGCTCGCGCTGATGCTCGGTGGGCTCACCTGGCGACGGCTCCGGCTGGCCGCCACCATCTACCTCGCGGTGCTGCCGGTCCTGCTGCTCGCCGCCGAGGTCACCTATATCGCCGCCGCGGTGCTCTACTCCCGGCTGTTCTGGCCCGGCGTCGGGGTGCTGGCGCTGGTCGCGGCGATCGTCGCCCCGATGCCGTGGCAGGGCAGCACCCGGCTGCGGTCCGCCTGGCGACGGAGCTGGCGGACCGGCCTGCGCGTGTGGGTCACCATCCCGTACGTCGTGCTGCTGGTTGGTGTCGGGGTGCTCGCCGAACGGTATCCCGCGCTCACGGTGGCGACGGTCCCGGTGTCCGGGCTGCTGACCGCGACGGCGATCCGGCTGCTGTCCCGGCCGGCACCCGCGTATCCCCGGCTGCGACTCGTCGCCGCGACAGCGGCCTTCCTCGTCGCGACCATGGTGTTCATCGCCACCCGGACGGTCCGGCCGACCGATCCGGCACCACCGCGCGCCGGATCGATCCTGCTGATGTCCGGCATCAACTCGGCCTCAGGTCGGGGCACCATCTTCGGTACCCGCACCGATGTGCTCGGCTATACCTGCGCCCAGACCTTCTACTTCTCCTACGCCGGCACCGGCGACGGCCAGCCGCAGGGCCGCGCCACCTGCCCGATCCGCACCGGCGCCCCCTACCAGCGGTCGGACACCCAACGGCCCTTCGCCGAACAGGTCGAGACCTTCGCCGACCAAGTCCGCGACCTGCCCCGTCCGCTGGTCGTCGCCAGCCATTCGCATGCCGTCTGGGTGGCCTGGGCGGCGCTGACCACCGACGCGACGGACCGGGTCGACACGCTGATCCTGATCGGCCCGTTCCCGGACAGCCCGGCCCACTACCTGCCGGCGGGGCGCAACGGACCAGGTCGGGTCGGCAGCGATCTGCTCCGCCTGCTGGTGCCGATCTCCGACTGGGTCGACTTCCACTTCGAACCCGACGCACCGGCGGCCCGCGAGTTGCTCGCCCCGGCCAACGGCGGCGCCGCCGTCCTCCGTACCTCCCTGCCGCCACGGGTGCGCTCGCTCGCGGTGACCTCGGCGACCGACCTGCCACTGATGCCCGACGGCTGGCGGCTACCGGTCACCCGCAACGCCTGCCCGATCCGCGAGGCCCACCCATACCTGCCCGACACCCCCGCCTTCTACCACGAGGTCGACCGGTTCCTCGCCGGCCGGCCCGGCCTGACCTGCCCGCCGTGGCGTACCTGGGGCAGGCCGATGGCGCTGCCGTTCGGCGTACCGGCGACCGGCTGACCTCGACCCCGCCCTCGACATCAGGAGGACACGTGTCCCGTCACCTCGACCAGCAGATCGCGGTCGTCACCGGTGCGTCCAGCGGCATCGGCCGCGCCTGCGCCCACCGGTTCGCCGCCGCCGGAACCGCCCTGGTGCTGCTCGCCCGGCGCGGACAGGCGCTGGAGGCACTGGCCATCGAATGCCGTGGCCACGGCGCGCAGGTGCTGGTCGTACCGGTCGACGTCACCGACGCCGACGCCGTCGCCGACGCGGCCCGTGAAGCGGTGGCCCGGTTCGGGCGGATCGACGTGTGGGTCAACAACGCCGGGGTCAACCTGTACGGACCGGTCGACGAGTCACCCGCCGAGCTCTGGCACCAGGTGGTGCGGACGAACCTGTTCGGCACCTATCACGGCGTCCGGGCGGCGTTGCCGTGGCTGCGGGAACAGGGCACCGGCACGCTGATCAACGTCTCGTCGGTGCTGAGCTGGGTGCCGGCACCGCAGCAGAGCGCGTACGCGGCCGGTGCGCACGCCATTCGGGCGCTGAGCGCCTGCACCCGCCAGGAGGTGTCCGACGTGCCGGGCATCGCCGTGTGCTCGGTGCTGTCCGGGCCGGTGGACACGCCGATGTTCCGCAGCGCGGCCAACTGGACCGGACGGCAGGTGGTGCCGCCGAGCCGCCCGGTCGGGGCGGACCGGGTGGCCCGCGTCGTCGTACGGCTGGCCCGTCACCCACGTCGGGAGGTCACCGTCGGTGCCGGTGCCCGGCTCGGGGTGCTCGCCGGCCGGCTGCTGCCGGCGGTGACGGAGCGGGTGAGCGCGCTGACCGTGCCCCGCAGGCACTTCGTACCAGAGGCGGTCGCCTACACCGCCGGCAACCTCCGGCGGCCTGTTCCACTCGGGGCCCGCGTGGACGACGGCTGGTTGGCGGCACCCGCCACCGGAGCCGGCAACCCGCGAAAGGCCACGCGAAAGGCCGCGCGATGAGCCGCGCGAGGGGCCACGCGACGAAGCGACTACTGGCGCCGGCGCCGGCTACGGTGCCGGCGACCAGGTCGACCGTCGGCGAGGTCGAGGTACCGGCTCCGGCGAGCTGGCGAGTCCGGGCGGGTGCGCCCGCGCGGACGACCTGGACCATCGTCGACCGACGCTGGGATCGGCCGGCGGAGCTGGCCGGCGACGTCGCGGCCCGCCGACCGCCGATCGTGCTGGTACACGGGCTCGGGGTGGCGGCCGGGATGTGCGCTCCGTTGGCGCGACGACTCGCCGCCACCGGGCCGGTCTTCGCTCCTGACCTGCCGGGCCACGGGCACAGCGGCAAGCCCGTGCCGGTGCCGGACGTCGTCGAGCTCGGCGCCGCGCTGGCCGACTGGCTGCCGGCGGTCGTCACCGCCCCGGCCGTGCTGGTCGGGGTTTCGCTGGGCTGCCAAGTGGTCGTCGAAACCGCCGCCACGGCACCCGACTGGGTGTCGGCGGTGGTGCTGGCGAGCCCGATCGTCGATCCGGACCGGCGGCGGTGGCGTCACCAGCTGTGGCGTTGGCGGGCCGAGCAGTCCACTCAGTCATGGCGACTGAAACGTGTCCAGGTGGTCGACTACCGGCGGGCCGGGCTCGGACGGGTCGTGCGCACGTTCGCTTCGGCGCTCAGACAGCGGCCGGAGGACCGGATCCGGCAGGTCGCGGCACCGGTGCTGATCTGTAGGGGCACCCGCGACCCGCTGGTCGGCGACGCCTGGGCCAGCGACCTGCGCACACTGGCCCACCACGCCCGGCTACGGCGGCTTCCCGGCGTGGTACACGCCATGAGCCACGACAATCCGGTCGAGTTCGCCCGGGTGATCCACGGCTTCCTCGACCAGGTGGCCCGGTGTACGGGAGGTGTCGACGGTGTCCCCACCGAGGTTCCTGGCTAGCTTCGACTCCGCGTCGGCCATGCTGATGGCCACCGCCGCGTACCTGCGGGGCGAGTCCTTCCCCGCCCTGGGGCAGTCGACTCTGCTCAAACCGCTGGTCAAAGCGACCGACCTGCTGCCCCGCAAGGCCAAGGAGAAGGCCTTCATCGTCAGTGGCCTGACCGAGGCGGTACGCGCCGGTCGGATGAAGCGCACCGACGTGGAGGAGGTGTCGCGATGGGTCACCGGCGAGTACCCGGTGCGGCGCTACCCGGCTGTCGCGGTCGGCTCCTCCAGCGGCGCCCTGGTGCACCTCTGGGCGGCGCTGGGGGTGCCGTGGCTGCCGCAGACCTTCTTCATCCCGGTGGCGCAGCGGGTGCACCCCGACGATCCGACGGGCGCGATGCGCAAGGGAATCACACCGGGCCGGGCGCTGCTGGACGCCAATCCGGACATCCAGCTGCACCACATGCACGACGCCAACCAGGACCGGCTGATGGTGCGGGCGTTGACCTACTTCCGGTACAAGCGCCGCACGCTCGGGGCGGCGTACGAGGATTTCCTGCGGCAACGACTCGCACCCGGCGGGACCATCATCGTGGCCGACTGCCGCCAGCGGTGGCGCACGACCGTGATCGGTGACCGACACGTCTTCCAGCACGGGGCGGTCGGAGGCGCCACCGAGGAAGAGTTCCACCTGGGTAGCCACCGGGTGTCGGACTACCTGGCCCGCTACGACTCGCCCGTGCGCCGATGGACCGGACCGCAGCCGGACAGCGACAGCCCGGAGGCGGAATGGGGATTCGCCGGGGAGCTGGCCGAGGACATCGACCGGTTCGCCACCGCGAACGGCTACCGGGTCCGGCGCATCGTCTTCGACCGACCCTCGTCACCGTCGCCAATGGTCGCCGATCTCTACCGCTGGTGGTATCGGCTGCGCGGCATCCCGGCGAACCGGCTCCTAGTCGAATCGTTCATCGTGCTGGACCCGTGGTGGGCCCTGCGTACCGGGTCGGTGCCGTACTGGATGACGTTCAGCATGGAGCCGAGTCTGCGCGATGTGGAGGGTTATCTGGACGCCCGGGAGCCGTTCGCCGACATCCACCTGGCGCTGTTCCAGAACGGGGTGCCGGACGCGGTCGGGTGGCCGCCGCCGCACCGGTGGCAGGCGGTGCTGGACCGGGCCACCCGGCACGGCGGCTACCTCGGGCGGGATCTCACGAGCTTCCCGTACGAGATGTCGCTGTATGCCCGTTATGACGAGTCGCTCCGGGCGATCCCGGCCCGTTACCCGATGCCGGGTCATCTGACGCTGGCGCAGTTCGAGGATTTCCTCGCCACGGCCGGGGACTACCCCGGCCTACGGTGGGAGGACCTGACGCGAGCCCGGTAGGCCACCACCCGGCGCCGTTGCCGAGGATCCGGTGGTCGGCGCGACGGTTCAGTTCTGCAGGAAGCCCTGGGACACCCGGGCCTCGGCGAGCAGCCGCGCGCACGCACCCGGCTCGGACTCGGTGATCGTCGACACCGTCTGGTCGCCGGTCAGGCTCCGCAGGTAGGCGAGTTCCGCCGGGCCGATGTGCCGGACCTTGCCGCTGTCGTGGACGACGAAGATCGGGTTCGGGGTCTGGGTGGTGCACTGCACGAGGTACATGACGGTGTCTCCCGGGTCGTCGAGGTCGTCGATGATCCACCGCGGACGCTGTGGCGTCGGCGGCGGGTTGAGTTGCTGGGCGCGAGCGACGATGGCCGGCTTCTGCGCGACGATCGCCGGGCCGGGACACTGGCTGTGACCCCAGTCGAAGCCGTGCTCGGCACCCATGCTGTGGTGACCGAGTCCACGCTCGTCGGGACTGCTCGCGTTACGGATCGGGATGCCGTGCTCGCGGTGCGAGCGGGCCAGCAGCTGCGCGTTCGCCTCCAGCTGCTGCGGGGTCAGCCGGTCGGGCAGGAACCCCTCGTTCTCGATGCTCAGCCAGGCGCGGTTACCGGCACGTTGGGTCCATGCCCGAATCTCGGTGTCCACCATCTGCGCGATCCGGCCGTCCTTGGCGACCACGAAGTGCGACGACACCCGTGACGTCGGGTTACGCTGCCAGGCGATGGTGCCTTCGAAGTAGCCGGCGGCGATGTGCACCACGATGCCCCGGTGTTCGTCGAGTCGGTCGGCCGGTTCGTTCAGGGCACCGGTGCCGTTTCCGCTGTTGACGGTGGGACCCCGCCAGGTGGCGAGATCGGTCCAGATTCCCATGTGGTCGTACCTCCTTCCCCGGCTGGCCGCTCGGGCTCGCCGTTGTTCGACGGGTCACCGAACAACGGGGCCGAGGCCCTCCAGCCGTTTCGGATCCAACCGGGACGCACCGATCGGGCCGCCCCGGCGCAGGTGGGATCGGCCGGCCGACTCGTCGTCGACCGGGGCGATGTCGTCGGAAGATGTCGGCGAGATTAGTCCACTGTGTTCCCGCGCAGTCGGGCCACCGGGATCACCGCGCCCGGCACCGCCGTGCGGCGAGACCACCGGCGGACACGAAACCTCTCGTCGCCGTGGCGGTCGACGATTCCTCGCCAACGGTGCCTTACTGCGAGAGTACCGTCACAAGAGACGCTCTGACCAGGGGAAATAACTGAGAGTATTCAGAAAGTCACCAACATATGTGGTACGGCGAGACACCTCACGACGGGTCGTCGGCCTCGTCGACGTCCGCCTCGACGTCACCGTCGACATCCGCCCCCGGCGGGCCGGCGACGGTACGCGAGCCCGAGCCCGGTGCCGCGCGGACCTCGTCGCGGTGCGCCCGGGTGGTCTCCCCGATCGCGTCGAGAAACCGACGGATCGTCGCCAACTCGGCATCGCTGAACTGGGCCATCACCGCGTCCGTACGCCGACCGAGCGGAGCGAAGAACTCCGTCGCGAGCCGGGCACCCGGCTCGGCGTAGCGCAACCGCACCTTCCGTCGATCGTCCGGATCCCGATCGCGACGCAGGTGTCCGGCCCGCTCCAGGCGGTCGACCAGCGCCGTCACGGAACTGGAGGTGAGGCTGAGCTGGACGGCCAGCCCGCCCGGCGTGATCGGCGTCCCCGTGTTCTCGGCGTCCATCACCGCGATCAGCGCCTGCAGGTCGGTGGCATGCAGACCATGCAGCCCGGCGAAGGCATGCCCCACCTGGCCGGCCTCGACGGTGTAGCCGCGCAGCCGACGGATGATCTCCGCCACCACAGCCCGCCGGCCGGTCGGCCCGGCCCCCCACACGCCGGCACTCACCCCGTGATCCTCCCGTCGTCCGCTGGCGAAACCCTATCCCAACCCCGCTATAGTCTCGATGAACGAAATACTTGACCGTCGTAGTTTCGCCGCCGCCCACGATGAACGAGGTAACGATGGCCACATCGATCGGATCCCGCCTGACCGCGATCATCTGCGGCAGATGGAGCGCCTGGGCGATGCTGCTCGCGGCGGTCGCCTTCTCCGGCCTGGTCGTCACCTTCGCCGACGAGCCACGCACTGGCAACGAACCCACCGGAGCCCTCCCCGACACGGCCGAATCCGTCCAGGTCGCCGAGCTGCGCCGGCAACTCCCCGACGGACAACTGAACCCGGCCCTGGTGGTCTACTCCCGCGACGGCCAGCCACTCACCGCCGACGACGAAGACGTGATCGACACCTCCCGCGCCACGTTCGCCGACCAAGCCGTCGGCGGCGACGTCGGCCCCACCGTCTTCGCCCCCGATCGGACCGCCGCCCTGGTCGCCGTACCGCTCCCCGCCGAAATCGATCCGGTAGCGCTCGGCGACATCGTCGACCAACTCCGCGCCGACGCCCGCGCCGACCTGCCGGCCGGACTCACCGCCCAGGTCACCGGCGGCGCGGGCTTCACGGCCGACGTCGCCGCCGCGTTCGACGGCGCCAACGTCACCCTGCTCGCGGTGACCGTCGCCGTCGTCGCCACCCTGCTGCTGATCACCTACCGCAGCCCCTGGCTCTGGCTGGTGCCACTGGCCGTCGTCGGGACCGCCGACGTCGTCAGCAACGGACTGATCGCCATCGTCAGTCGCGCCATCGACCTGCGCATCGACCCGTCCACCACCGGCATCGTCGACGTCCTCGTCTTCGGTGCCGGCACCAACTACGCCCTGCTGCTCATCGCCCGCTACCGCGAGGAACTCCGCCGCGAACCCGACCGGCGACTGGCCCTGCGCCGCGCACTCGGCTCCGCCGGACCGGCGATCACCGCCAGCGCGCTCACCGTCGTGCTGAGCCTGCTGACCCTGCTCGCCGCCGTACTCGCCAACGACCGCGCCATCGGCGTCGCCGGCGCCGTCGGCATCACCACCGCCATGCTGTACGGCCTGATCGTCCTGCCCGCCGCGCTGTCGGTCTGCGGCCGCGGCCTGTTCTGGCCGTTCGTGCCCCGCCCCGGACAACCCGACCCCACCCGTACCGGGATCTGGGCCAGAGCCGGCACCCTGGTGTCCCGCCGCCCCCGCACCGTCCTGGCCGGATCACTGCTGCTGCTGGCGGTCCTCGCCACCGGACTGTTCGACGCCCGGATCGGACTCAGCAGGACCGAACAGTTCCGGGTCAGCGCCGAATCCATCGACGGCCTGGCCACCCTGTCCCGCTCCTTCCCGCCCGGCACCGCCGACCCGGTCGTCGTCGTCACCGACCCGGCCCGCGCCGACGCGGTGCTCGACGCGGCAACCGGCGTCGACGGCGTGGCCGGTGCCCGGCCCGCCGACGGCAGCGAAGACCTGGCCGTCATCGAGGTGGTCCTCACCGCCGAACCGGACAGCGCACAGAGCTACCAGGCGATCCGTGACCTACGGGCCGCCGTCGGCGCCGTACCCGACGCCGACGCCCTGGTCGGCGGAACGGTCGCGACGAACCTGGACACCCGCGAGGCCGCCCTGCGGGACCTGCGGGTCGTCGTCCCGCTGGTGCTGATCGTGGTCCTGCTGGTGCTGATCCTGCTGCTGCGGTCGCTGGTCGCCCCGCTGATCCTGGTCGGCACCGTCGTCGCCACCTTCTTCGCCGCCCTCGGCGCCGCCACCACCCTGTTCACCCAGGTCCTGGGCTATCCGGCACTCGACACCAACGTGCCGTTGCTGGCCTTCCTGTTCCTCGTGGCGCTCGGCGTGGACTACAACATCTTCCTGACCACCCGCGCCCGGGAAGAGACCCCGACCGCCGGCACCCGGCAGGGGATGCGCACCGCCCTGGCCGTCACCGGCGGAGTGATCACCAGCGCCGGGATCCTGCTCGCCGCCGTCTTCGCCGTCCTCGGCGTACTCCCGCTGGTCACTCTGACCGAGATCGGGATCATCGTCGGCTTCGGCGTCCTGCTCGACACCCTGCTGGTCCGGACCCTGCTGGTGCCGGCGATCGCCATGGTCATCGGCCGCCGGTTCTGGTGGCCGAGCCGCCTCGCCCGCCAGCCCGAACCCGTCGACGAAGTCGGGCACGACCACCGCCCACCGACGCTGACCGACGCCGACACGGTCCGCGCGTGACCCGCCCGTGGTGAACCCGACACACCCGCCCGTGGTGAACCCGACACCCGGGATTGGTCCCCCGATGCCGCGCCGGCAACCGCAGGCGGGAGGATAGGGTCATGCAGACCCGCTCCGATCTCCGCAACGTGGCCATCATCGCGCATGTCGACCACGGCAAAACCACCCTGGTCGACGCGATGCTGCGCCAGGGCGGCCAACTGCACGCCCGTGCGGAGCTGCCCGACCGGGCCATGGACTCGATGGACCTGGAACGGGAAAAGGGCATCACGATCCTGGCGAAGAACACCGCGATCACGTACGTGTCGGACCAGGGCGAACCCGTGGTGATCAACATCATCGACACCCCGGGACACGCCGACTTCGGCGGCGAGGTGGAACGCGGCCTGACCATGGTCGACGGCGTCGTACTCCTGGTCGACGCCAGCGAAGGTCCACTCCCCCAGACCCGGTTCGTGCTCCGCAAGGCGTTGCGGGCCCGCCTTCCGATCATCCTGGTGATCAACAAGGTGGACCGACCGGACGCCCGGATCAAAGAGGTCGTCGACGACACCTACGAACTCTTCCTCGACCTGGACGCCGACGAGGAACAGATCGACTTCCCGATCGTGTACGCCTGTGCCCGCGACGGCATCGCCTCCCTGACCCAGCCCGCCGACGGATCGGTGCCCGACGACAGCGACAACCTCGAACCGCTGTTCCGGACCCTGCTGGAAACGATCCCCGCGCCCGCGTTCGACCCCGAGGCTCCGCTGCAGGCACACGTCACCAACCTCGACGCCTCGCCGTTCCTCGGCCGGCTGGCGCTGTGCCGGGTCCGGCAGGGCACCATCCGCAAGGGCCAGACCGTCGCCTGGTGCCGCACCGACGGCAGCCTGCAGAAGGTGCGCATCTCCGAGCTGCTGATGACCGAGGGCCTGGAACGCAAGCCCGCCGAGTCCGCCGGGCCGGGCGACATCATGGCGGTCGCCGGCATCCCCGACATCATGATCGGCGAAACCCTCGCCGACGCCGACGACCCCCGGCCGCTGCCGCTGATCACCGTGGACGAGCCGGCGATCTCAATGACCATCGGCACCAACACCTCGCCGCTGGCCGGCAAGGTCAAAGGCTCGAAGGTCACCGCCCGGCTGGTCAAGGACCGGCTGGATCGCGAACTGATCGGCAACGTCTCGCTACGGGTGCTGCCCACCGAACGCCCGGACGCCTGGGAGGTCCAGGGCCGTGGCGAGCTGGCGCTCGCCATCCTGGTCGAGCAGATGCGCCGCGAGCAGTACGAACTGACCGTCGGCAAGCCGCAGGTGGTGACCCGCGAGATCGACGGACGGACCTGCGAGCCGGTGGAGCGGCTGACCATCGACGCACCCGAGGAATACCTCGGGGCCATCACCCAGCTGCTGGCCACCCGCAAGGGCCGGATGGAGCAGCTGGTCAACCACGGCACCGGCTGGATCCGGATGGAGTGGCTGGTGCCGGCGCGCGCGCTGATCGGCTTCCGGACCGAGTTCCTCACCGAGACCCGGGGCACCGGCATCCTGCACCACGTCTTCGAGTCCTACGAGCCGTGGTTCGGCGAGCTGCGGACCCGGCCGACCGGGTCGCTGGTCGCCGACCGGACCGGCGTGGCGACCAGCTTCGCCATGTTCAACCTGCAGGAACGCGGCTCCCTGTTCGTCGAACCGGGCACCCCGGTCTACGAGGGCATGCTGGTCGGCGAGAACTCGCGGGCCGACGACATGGACGTCAACATCACCAAGGAGAAGAAGCTCACCAACATGCGCTCGTCCACCGCCGACGAGCTGGAACGCTTGGTGCCGCCCCGCAAGCTGTCGCTGGAGCAGGCGCTGGAGTTCTGCCGCGAGGACGAGTGCGTGGAGGTCACCCCGGAGGCGGTACGGCTGCGCAAGGTGGTGCTCGACCAGACGGCCCGGGCCCGGTCGGCGGCGCGCCGCAAGCACCAGGGCTGACGCGGGCACCACCACCCGTACGACGAGAGGAGGGCCGGCTGCCTGCCGGCCCTCCTCTCGCGTCACGTCAGCGCACGCTGTCGCCGCACGCGGTCACTTCATGATGTCGGCGAGTTCGCGTTTACGGTCCCGGCTGGACTTGAGCAGGCTCACCACGGTGGTGACCGTCAGGGTGATGAAGATGAAGCTGAGTGAGAACCAGATCGGCACGTGCGGAGCCCAGCCGATCGGCTCTCCCCCGTTCAGGAACGACAGCGAGTTGTCGGCGAGCGCTTCCAGGACCAGCTTGACGCCGATGAAGCCGAGCACGATCGCCAGGCCGTAGCTGAGGTAGACGAGCCGGTCCAGCAGCCCGCCGAGGAGGAAGTAGAGCTGACGCAGCCCCATCAACGCGAACACGTTCGCGGTGAAGACCAGATAGGGCTCCTGGGTGATCCCGAAGATCGCCGGGATGGAGTCCAACGCGAAGATCACGTCGGTGGTGCCGATAGCGATCATCACGATCAGCATCGGGGTGAACATCCGCCGACCGGCTTCCGTCATCGTGGTGAGCCGGCCGCCGTCGTAGGCGCCCGAGATCGGCAGCACCCGTCGGCTCCAGCGGATCAGGGCGTTCTCGGAGAACTCGTCGACCGGCTCGCCCTGGCGGATCAGCCCGACCGCCGTGTAGATCAGGAACGCGCCGAAGATGTAGAACACCCACGAGAACTGGGAGATCAGCGCGGCACCGGCGGCGATGAACCCGCCCCGGAGGATCAGCGCCAGGACCACCCCCACCAGCAGCACCTTCTGCTGATACTTCCGGGGCACCACGAACCGGCTCATGATGATCACGAAGACGAACAGGTTGTCGACGGAGAGACTCTTCTCCGTGACGTAGCCGGCGAAGAACTCCCCGGCGTACCGGCCACCCGAGGTCGCCCAGACCCCGAGGCCGAAGATCACCGCGAGCACGATGTAGAACGTCGTCCAGAGCGCGGATTCCCGCATGCTGGGCTCATGCGGCCGGCGGACGATGATCAAAAGGTCGGCGATCAGCACTGCGGTCATCACGACCAGGGTGACCATCCAGACCCAGGATGGAATATTCAACTCGGACCTCCGGCAGACACACGACACCACCGACCTGGACCAGGCCGTCACGGCGACCCGGTCCTGTGGAGATGCGCACAGCAGTGACTGACGGAGGTCTCTCCCGCCCCTGACCGCACCGGACGAGCCGGGCGCGCAGGAACCGCAGGTGCCGGGTTGGTCGGACGAATCCGGTCAACCGTGCTGACGACACCAGCGCGAAGGAATACTCCCCTCCCTTTGCCGCCATTGTGGCGTACCCGTCGGGTCTTGAACACACCGACCGGCACCTGAGTGACGACTTACACCTCTCCTAGATCATCCTAGGAGACTAGCCGTTTAGCAGATCACCCGGTCTTGTCCCACTTCGAGGTAAGAGACAAGTCCCAGGTCGGACCGGCGACGCCGCCGACACCACCCGGTGTGCGACCCTTCCCCGCATGGTGCTTGAAATCGCTCTCATCGACGTCCAACCCGGTCAGGAAGCCGACTTCGCCACCGCCTACGCGGCCGGTCACCCGCTGCTGGCCGCCACCCCCGGTTGCCGCTCGGTACGGATGACCCGAGGCGTGGAGACGCCGAACCGGTTCGTGCTCCTCGTCGAATGGGACTCGATCGCCGCACACGAAGAAAACTTCCGCGCCAGCGACCGGTTCCCCCGCTGGCGGGAGCTGATCGGCCCCTACTTCGCCGCGCCACCCGTGGTCGAGCACTTCGTCGACGTACCGGCCTGACGGGCGGGCGACAGATGCGGGTGGAGATCGTCACCGCCGGCAGCCGAGGCGACGTCGCCCCCTACACCGGCCTGGGCCAGGCGCTGCTCGCCGCCGGCCACCAGGTCACCCTCACCACCCACGACATGTTCACCGACCTGGTGACCGACGCCGGACTCGACTTCCGCCCCCTGCCCGGGGACCCGTACGCGGCGCAACGCACACCCGGTGGCCGGCGGCTGCACCGCCTCGGCGGCGGTGTACGCGGCACCGTCGAGTTCGCCCGCCAGGGCCGGCGCTACCTCGACGACCTCGGCGACGGCCTGCTCGACGTCGGCGTCGACGCCGACGTGCTGCTGCTGGCCACCACCACCGCGCCGCTGGGCTATTCGGTGGCGCAACGCCACGGCATCCCCAGCGTCGGCGTGTTCCTGCAGCCGGTGGCACCGACCGGTGACTTCCCGCCCGTACTGCTCGGTGACCGCTCGTGGGGTCGACAGGGCAACCGGCTGCTCGGACGGGCCGGCGCGGCGGTCAGCGCCCGGGCGTACGACCGCTCGTCCCGGCGTTTGCGACGACGGCTCGGCCTGCCGCCGGTCAGCCTGGCACGGCTGCTCGCGCAGGCCGAGCGGACCCACTGGCCGGTGCTGCACGGGGTCAGCCCGGCGGTGCTGCCGCGACCGGCGGACTGGCGTCGCGGACTGGAGGTGGTCGGCTACTGGTGGCCCGCCAGCGATCCCCGCTGGCGGCCGCCGCCGGAACTGACCGGGTTCCTACGCGCCGGACCGCCGCCGGTGTTGATCACGTTCGGCAGCATGGCGGTACTCGACGAGCGGATCGGGCCGATGATCGGTGCGGCCGTGCGGCGAGCCGGGGTCCGGGCGGTTGTCCAGGCCGGCTGGGGCGGCCTGCGCGTCGTCAGCGACGACGTGCTCGGCGCCGACGAGGTGCCGCATGACTGGCTGATGCCCCGGGTCGCCGCCGTCGTGCACCACGCCGGGGCCGGCACGACCGCGGCCGGGCTGCGCGCCGGGGTGCCGGCGGTCACCGTGCCGGCCATCGCCGACCAACCGTTCTGGGCGGCCCGGCTGGCGGCGCTCGGTGTCGGCGCCGGGCCGATACCCGCCCGGCGGCTCACCGCCGACCGGCTGGCCGACGCGATCCGCACGGTGCTCGACCAACCGGCGTACGCCGAACGCGCCCGGCGGCTGGCCCACCGGATCGCCGCCGAGGACGGGTACGCCGACGTGCTCGCCGCGATCGACCGCGTCAGCCGACGATCCCGCTGACCGTCTGGCCGACAATCCCGCTGACCGTCACCCGACGGCTCCGCTGACCGTGCTCCCCCGGCCCGAGCCGGCCGCCGGGATCCGTTCGAGGACGCCGCCGGCGAAGACGTCGTACAGCGGCAGGGTCCGCAGGTGGACGTAGCCGATGTGACAGTCGCAGACCGCCTGCGGGCACGGTCGGGGACGCAACGCGGCCCGGTACGAGCCGTCGTAGAGGTTGCCCAGCGGCTCGGCGACGAAATGGCAACGCCGGACGGTACCGTCACCGGCCACCGAGATCACCGATTCGCCGGTACGGCAGGACCGGCCGGCCGAGGCGTGCGGCCGCACGCTGTAGCCGAACAGCGGGTCGATGCCGGTCCACGCCTGCTCCTGGACCGGGTCGTAGCGATGGCCGTCGGCGGCGTTGACCCACAGGTAGACATCGTCGGGCAGCGCGGCCCGCAGCG
The DNA here is from genome assembly GCF_029626025.1 of Solwaraspora sp. WMMD406. Taxonomy (NCBI): domain Bacteria; kingdom Bacillati; phylum Actinomycetota; class Actinomycetes; order Micromonosporales; family Micromonosporaceae; genus Solwaraspora; species Solwaraspora sp. WMMD406. The sequence continues at coordinate 3,451,998 of NZ_JARUBF010000001.1, read as the reverse complement.
ACCGCGCCGACGCCAGGTGCTCCGGCAGGCCGACGATCCCGACCGAGAACCGCACCCCGACGGTACGCAGCGTCGTGCACCGCCGCAGGAAGGTCTCCTGGTCCACCTGACCCGGGTGGTAGGTGGCCCAGAACGCCAGCCGGCGGCGCTGGTCGGCGTCGGCGTCGGCCAGGAAGTCCAGTCGGGCGGCCAGGTTGGTCTGGATCGCCACTCGGCCCACCTGCGGCAACCCGGCCAGCCGCAGCAGCGCCCGGCGGTACCAGGACCGGGTCAGCGCCTCCCCCCACGGGGTGAACAGCACCGAGATCCGGTCGTCGTGCGGGTTGTGCACGACCCAGTCGACGAACCGGTCCAATTGGACCCGGTCGGCCCGCAACGCCGCCGGGTCGTCGCGGCGCTTGGCGAACGGGCAGTACGGGCAGTCGTAGTTGCAGCTGGCTAGTCGCCCCCGGTAGAGGACGCTCAGGTCCAGCCGCCCGCCCGGCGGGCGCGGCGACACCAGCGGCAGGTACGACCGGCCGGTCATCGGGCCGCCCGGCTGCTCATCGCCGCCCGTACCCGCCGCGAGACCAGCCACGGGCCGATCAGGTCGGAGCGGGCCAGGCCGGCCTCGGTCAACACCAGCCGGTCCGGGGTCGCCGTCAACCAGCCCCGGTCGCGCAGCACCGTCAGCTGCGGGAAGTCGTCGACGGCCCGGCTGCCGAACCTGGCCCCGTACGCCGCCTGGTCACAGCCGTCGGCCCGCAGCAGCGACGTGATCAGCCAGCGTCGCCGCTGCTCGTCGAGGTCGAGCCGGTAGCCCACCTCGGCGTGGTCGAAATCCGACTCCGGGCGGCGTAGGTAGTCGTCGATGATCGCTCGGACCTGGCCGACCGCGACCGCGTACTCGAACGAGTAGTGCAGGTCGGCGGTGTAGGACCGGGCGCCGCAGCCGAGGCCGACCATGCCGTCGGACTGGCAGGAGTACTCTGGGACGGCGTCGACCGGCAGGTCCGCGCGGCGGAAGTGCCGCATGGACAGCTGCCGGTAGCCGGCGGCCCGCAGTCGGTCGACACCCTGCCGGTACAGCGCCTGCCGCTGGGTGTCCCACGCTGGATCCGGCACGTCGGTCGGCGCGTCGGCGGACTGGTCGCGCCCGGCGGCGCGTCGGGACAGACCCGTGAGCGGTCGGACGTACAGCGGATAGAGGAACAGCTCCTCCGGCGTCCAGCGCAGCGCCGCCGCCAGGGACTGCTCCCAGGTGTGCCGGCTCTGGCCGGGGATGCCGTAGATCAGGTCGATGTTGAGTTCGTCGAACGCCTGGTCGCGGATCGCGGCCAGGGCCCGCTCCACCTCGGTCCGCCGCTGCGGGCGGCCGGCAGCCCGCGCCTCGGTGTCGAGGAAGCTCTGTACGCCGATGCTGATCCGGGTGGTACCCCGGTCGCGCAGCACCGCCAACCGGTCCGGGGTCGCCGTCGCCGGGGAGGTCTCCACCGCCGTCGGCGTACCGGCCGGCCGGAACCGGTCGATCAGGTCGAACATCGACGACAGCTCGTCGGCGGCCAGATAGGTCGGGGTGCCGCCGCCGACGGCGAACCGGGCGTACCGGGCGTCGTCGCCGAGCGCGGCGGCCACCCGGGCCGCCTGGCGGTGCAGCTGAGCCAGATAGGCGCGGACCTGGTCGGCGGGCGGATTCGACCGGGTGAACAGGTTGCAGAAGCCGCAGCGCATCTCGCAGAACGGCAGGTGCAGATAGAGCATGAGCGCGTCGCGGGACTGCCCCGCCCAGACCTCACCCAACGCCGGGCGCGGGCGCAGCGGCCGGTACGCCGTCTTGTGCGGGTAGCCGTACAAGTAGTCCTGGTACGGCGTACCGTCCAGCGACGCGGCCGTCACGATACGACGTCCGCGTCGGCCCACGATCCGGGGGCGAGCACGAAATCGGCGTACGGGACGGTCCACACCACCTCGTGGCCGATCCGATGCCCGGTGTGGCCGTCCTCGCCGTACGCGGTGCCGTGGTCGGCGCAGATGATCGTCAGGCAGGGCCGGCCCCGCGAGCTGGCCAGCGCGAACAGCCGGCCGATGTGCCGGTCGACGTACTCCAGGGCGGCGGCGTGGCTGTCCCGGTTGTCGCGTTCGGTGCCGGGCAGGTAGTGCCGGTTCGGCTGGTGCATCGCGGCCACGTTGACGAACAGGAACAGCGGCTGATCGGCCGGGACCGCCGGCACGATCTCGGCGATCCGGTCCAGCTGCGCCTCGAAGCAGCCGGGTGCGGTGACCCCGAAACCCGACTCCCAGTGCGCCTCGGTGAACAGTCCGGGCAGTGTCGCGCCGAGCGGGGAGGCCCGGTTGAAGAAGCCGACCCCGCCGACGCAGACCGTGTGGTAGCCCTCCTTGCGGAGCGCGGTCACCACGTCGGGGGCGTCGAACACCCAGGTCTGCTCGTCGGTGGTGGTCGTACCGGGGAAGGTCGCGGCGAACAGCCGGGGGTGGCTGCCCGGCTCGACCGGTGTGGGCAGGAAGCCGGCGAAGAACGCCTGGTGTGCGGCGTAGGTGAAGCTGGCCGGGCTGTGCCGGCGCTGCCACTGCCCGGCGGGCAGCGCGCGGGCCAGGTGCGGGGTCCGACCGGCGGCCAGCAACTCGGCCGCCACGTCGTAGCGCAGTGTGTCGAGCGTGACGAACAGCAGGTCGTGGCTGCCGATCAGATCCTTCATGCGGCCCTCCCCAGCGCGGCGGTGGCCCGCCAGACGGCGAACCGGCCGGTACGCATCGCGTGCAGTTGGGCAGCGTAACTGTCCCGCCCGGCGGCGTCGTACACCCCGGGAAGCAGGTCGCCGAAGGCGTTGACCTCCGCCACGGCGTGCCGTCGCCAGTCGCTGCCGATCATCAGGTCGACGCCGACGTGCGGGCTGCCGGTGAAGCAGCCGGCCGCGCGCACGCACTCGGCGAGCGCCGCCGACCACCGCCGCGGGCCGAGCGCCGCCCGGACCGCCGCCGGATCGCCGCGCCGGTTGCCCAGGTGCAGGTTGGTCAACGGGCCGTCGCCGCTGCGCACCACCACGTGCCCCGGTCCGCCGGCGATCACCAGCACGCGCAGGTCGAAGACCCGACCGTGCAGTCCGGCCTTGGGGAACCAGCGCTGCACCAGCAGCCCGTCCGGTGCCAAGCGGTCCACGATAGACGCCACCTCGCGTTCGGTGCGGTAGGTCCGGACCCGCAGCGAGTTGAACAGCCGGCCGTCGTCGGTGAGTTCGACCGAGGTGACCGCCTGCACCCGGGCGGCACCGACGTGCAGGGCCAGAACCCCGGATGCCGACGAGCCGTGCACCGGTTTGACGAACACCCGGGCCCAGCCGGCCTGCGTCAACGCCGCCCGTAGCGCCGCCCAGTCGGCCGGCGCGACGTCCAGCGCCGCCGGTTGCGCCACCTGGCCGGCGGCGAGCCGCCGCTGGCAGGCCCGTTTGTCGAACATCGTGGCGATGTCGGCTGGCTCGCTGAGCAGCGTCGCTCCGGCGCGCCGGGCGGCCGCCGCCAGTCGGCCGAGGGCGGCACGCAGTCCGGCGTACCAGGCGGCACCGCCGCCGATCTCGCCGTGGGCCAACGGTTGGTCCGCGCCGCGCAGCAGCCGGTCGACCTCGGTGTCCTCGCCGGGTGAGTCGACGCGCACCTGGGCGGCGTCGGGCAGATCGACGTCGCCGGCCGCGAGCACCCGCCACGGCAGCACCTCTACCCGCAGGCCAACGGCGTGTGCGGCGGCCCGGAAGGCCACGACCCGCCGGTTGTCCGGGTTGCCGACCACGACCAGCGGCGTGGGGTGGCTCATCGGGGGAGGTTAACAACCGGTCATTCGCCGACCGCCACGTACCGCCCCCGGTGCGCGTCGACCTCCTGTTGGTCGCTCAGGTCGATGTCGACACCGGGCAGCGCGGCCGGTAGTCGGACCATCATCGCGTCGGACAGGTAGTGCCGGTGCAGATCGAGTCGGCGCAGGTGGGTCAGCGGCTGCCCGGCGAGCAGGGCGGTGGCCCCGCCGTCACCGAGGGTGCCCAGCGACAGGTCGACAGTGTCCAGTCTGGGCACCACCGCCGCCGTGGCCAGCGCCGCCGCGACCGCGTCGGCGATCTCGGCGTTACGCAACCCGAGGGTACGCAGGGCGGGCAGCCGGGTGCCGTCGAGGATCGGCGCCAGGTCGTCCACCGAGGTATCACCTTCGTAGTCGGGAGTGCCCAGCCACAGTTCCAGATGAGTGCAGGCCGGCAGATCGCTGGCGGCGACGGCACGGGTGAGGGCGGCCGGCAGTCCGCCGGACTCGATGGCGAACTCCCGCAGCCCGCTGTGCCGGACCGGCTGCAACAGCAGCGACATCGCACCGCGTACCCGCAGCACCTGCAGCGCCGGGTAGGCGGCCAGCAGCGGGGTGACGTCGGGCTGCAGGATCCAGGAAATCTCGCACTCGTCGAAGGTCATCTCACCGAGGAAGACGGCTCGCAGGTCGGTCAGCCGGGGTGCGGCGTCGACCAGCAGCTCCAACGGGAACGCGACGTCCCACGGTTCACCCCAGTCGCCGACGACCAGCGCGTCGACGCTCGCCGGGTCGACGGTGTCCAGCCAGGTGGTGAAGAGTTGCGCGAAATCGACCTCGTCCTCCTCCGACGCGCTGAGTCGCCAGGCGACCGGGGTGCCGGCGTGCTCCGCCGCCGTCTGCGGGTCGAACGCGACCACCGGCAGTCCGGCGAAGGCGGTGATGTGCTCGTTGATCGTCATCGGCGGCGCTCCGGGTACGGGGTGGGCTGCGGACCCGGCACGATAACAATCCGCCGCGACGCCCCGCTGCCCGTATCCGCGCTGTCGTGCCGTGGGTTCGCCAGCTCAGATCGCGCCCAACGGCGGTGCCATCGGTCCGGCGGCCCGCTGTCGCACCAGACGCCCGGCCTCGATCAGCAGGTCGACGAGGCTCACCGCGACGATGACGGCGACCCAGAACTTGGCGGTACGGTCGGCTTCGGGGCTCAGGTAGACCGGTCCGGCGAACAGCACCCAGGTCAGCACCGCGCAGATGGCCAGTCCGAGGAGCATCCCGACGGTACGGGTGACCGGCCGCCACCGGCCGTGGATGGTGACCACGAGGTGGTGCGCCAGTGTGGCGATCAGCAGGGCGAGCACGAGTGGGCCACGGAACTGGGCGAACTCACCGTCGAAGGTGAGGGCCCGCACGGCCTGCGGCGCGGCCCCGAGCTGATCCAGCAGCCAGGCGGCGTTGACCAGCACGACCGTACCGGCGACGTAGAACGCGAAGGCGGCGATCCGGCCGGACCGGACGACCCGGCCGGCGGCCGATCGGCGCGGCCGCCAGGCGAAGCGGTCCGGCCACCGACGCCGCGCCCAGCCGGCGAGGCCGAACGCCACGACGAGGAATCCGGGCCACCAGAACGCCGACAGCCCGTACGTCCAGTACCAATCGACGACGTCGGTCGCGGCGGCCACGCCGAGCAGCCAGATCACCAGCACACCGGCGACGCCGAGTCGGACGAAGCGGCGGGTGTCGGCCGGGTCGATGGCGATCGGTGGCTGCCCGTACCGGGCGGCCACCTCGGCGGGGCGGCCGAAGGCCCGCAGCCGGGCCACCGGATCGTCGCTGTCGGCCAGTTCGTCGCGCAGCAGCGTCGTCAGTTCGAGCGCCACGTCCCTACGCTGCCGGCGGGGCAGCAACCGCGCCACGTCGGCCACGTACGCGTCGATCAGTTCCTCGGTGGTCAGCATCTACCTGTCGCCCTTCAGCAGCTGGCCCATGGCCTCGTTCATCCCATGCCACGAGTCCCGGAGCCGGACGTACAGCTCCTCCCCGGCAGGGCTGCGGCGGTAGTAGCGGCGTGGCTGCCCTTCGGTCCGCCACTCGCTGACCAGGACGCTCTGGCTCTCCAACCGCCGCAGCAGCGGGTAGAGCGTCCCCTCCTCGATCGGGAGGCCGTTGTCGGACAGCGACTGGCGCAGCTCGTAGCCGTAGCGGAACTCGCCCAGCTGTGACAGCACCGCCAGGACGACAACGCCCCGGCGCAGCTCAAGCTCCAGCCTGTCGCCAACCATGTGCCACACAGTACTGTGCGCCGCACAGCCTCGTCCAGTGCGGGACCGGAGAGGATCGCCTGGGCCTCGGAGGGTGACACCATTTTTGGGCGTGATCCCCCTGCGGGATCATGATCCCGCAGGGGGATCACGCCCAAACGGAGTTCGGGTTCCGGCCGTCCGCCGTCGATACGACGATTTCCGACGCGTCTCGCCGCGTAGCGTCAGCCGTACAGGCCGTGCACGAAGGAGCGCCAGGCTGCCTAACTGTGGCTGCTCGTACACCACCGCGACAGCTAGCTCCTCAACGGCCTAGTCGGTAGGCGAGTCACGTCACGGCTTGAGGTCGAAGTGGCCCGCGTGAGCGCCGATGAGGAACTCCCTCCACTCGTCACGGCCGAAGATCAGCGCCGGACCGTCCTGCTCCTTGCTGTCACGTACGGCAACAACCCCGTCGCGGCTAGGTACGCCGGTCGCGACCTCGACGCAGTTGTTGCTGTTGTTGCTACGGCTGGACTTGCGCCACACCGCTCCGGTCAGGTCATACATCTGGGGTAGCTCCTCAACTGCCTGGCGAACCATGTCCCTCAACGCGTGCCGATCCAAGCTCCGTAACCGACGACCGCAAGGCACCGGAGCTGTTCGGTCAGCCGCGCAGGCCGTCCACGAAGGAGCGCCAGGCGGTGGCGGGGAAGGCCAGCCGTGGACCGGTCGGGTCGGTGGAGTCGCGGACCGCCACCACCCCGCCGGCTGGGGCGACCTCGACGCAGTTACCGTTGGCGTTGCTGCGGCTGCTCTTACGCCAACGCAGCCACTCGGTTGGGGTCGACTCCATGCCGCACCCCCTTTCGGCAGGCGATTCAATCAACTCTCTGCCACCAGCTTAGCCAGCAGATCCCGGCTTTCATCGACCGGCAGCGCCGCCTGCTGCAACCAGCGGCCGATCCGAGCGTAGAGGACCACGTCCTCGTCGTCGGTGAGGTGAATGTCGCTGGTCAACGTCTCCAGCACGACGGTGCGGGGATCGGCCGGGTCAGGAAACGAGTAGAGCGAGAAGCTGGTGTGCGGCATGAACGAGTCGTGCACGACCGCTTCGAGCGGCAGCACCTGGATGGTGACGTTGTCCAGCTCGCTGAGCGCGGTCAGGTGGCGCAGCTGGCCGCGCCGGGTCTCCGGCGGCACGCTGGCCCGCAGCAGGGCGCTCTCGTCGATGACCGCCTCGTAGTGCGGCGGATGTTCGCGACGCAGCAGTTCCTGTCGGGCGGTGCGCGCCAAGGTGTCAGCGTTGATGTCGAGGTCTCCGTAGACGTCGCGACCGGAGCGGACCCTCAGCCGGGCGTACTCCGGGGTCTGCAGCAGCCCAGGCACCAACAGTTGCTGGTACTCGAAGATCGTGGCAGCGCTGGCTTCGAGCTCGGTGTAGCCACGCTGGCGTTGACCCATCGACCCGAGCGCCTTCCACCACCCTCGGGTGGCGGCGGCGTCGCGGGCGATGATGATCAGCTTCTCCCGTTCGGCCGGTACGACGTGGTAGACGTCGAGCAGGTCCAGGATGTCGGCCAGGTCGGGTCGGCTCTGGCCGAGCTCCAGCCGGGACAGCTTCGAGGTTGACGCCCAGCTGAGCTGGTCGCACACCTGCTCCAGCGTCATTGCGGCCGCGCGGCGCAGCCGCCGCAGCTCGCCGCCGAGCCGTTGGCGTCTGATCGTGGGACTTGCAGGCATCGCCACTTCTGTCCACCTCCATCCGCGACAGAGGGTAAGCGAGCCATCGCCAAACTTCAAGCCTTGAATGTCTGGCAAACCTCGAGAAATATGGGAATCCCATGAGAGACAACTTGGAGGAACAGTGAGCGATACTTCGGTTCCGGCGCAGTTCCTGCTGATCGAGCCGGTCGACCCGGCGGACGGAGCGCCGGAGTTTCCGGCCGTCGGCTGGGGTCTGGAGTACGCCGACGAGGCGCTGGTCTACTTCCGGCATCCGCAGCGGGAGATCCGTGAGGTCGGCGTCTTCCGTACCGTCGAGGACGCCTGGGACTTCTACCTGCAATGGGGCGAGCTGGAGCTGATCCGCCCCGGTGAGCCGGGCTGGCCTGCGCAGCCGTCAACACCGCTCGGGCAGGCAGCTCCCGACAACGATCCTGCCGAGGAGCAGCGCCACGACGAGACAGGACTCGACGAGACCTGGGGGCTGCTGTGGCGGGCCTACCAGCGACCCGGCGCCGAGCTGGCCCAGCTCTACCGCCCCGGCGGTCGGCTCAGCTGACGCCGGCGACGTCCATCGCCCGCAGCTCCTTCTTCAGCTCGGAGATTTCGTCGCGGATCCGGGCGGCCAGCTCGAACTGCAGCTCGCGGGCGGCGTTGAGCATCTGGTCGTTGAGCTCCTGGATCAGTTGGGCCAGGTCGGCGCGGGCCATCCCGGCACTTGACGGGGTGGCGGCGGCCCGGCCCTTGCTGCGGGTCTCCGGCACCGGGCCCTTGCCGCGCGACATCTGCCGGCCGGAGCCGCCGACCGACCGACCGGCGAGCGCGCCGTCGGTGTCGTCGGCCTCCCGGTAGATGTCGTCGAGGATGTCGTGGATCTTCTTCCGCAACGGCTCCGGCGAGATGCCGTTGGCCTCGTTGTACGCCACCTGCTTGGCCCGCCGCCGGTTGGTTTCGTCGATCGCGTCCGCCATCGACGGGGTCATCTTGTCGGCGTACATGTGGACCTCGCCGGAGACGTTACGGGCGGCCCGGCCGATGGTCTGGATCAGCGACCGGCCACTACGCAGGAAGCCTTCCTTGTCGGCGTCGAGAATCGCGACGAGGGACACCTCCGGCAGGTCCAACCCTTCGCGGAGCAGGTTGATGCCGACCAGTACGTCGTAGTCGCCCTTGCGCAGCTCGCGTAGCAGCTCGACCCGGCGCAACGTGTCCACCTCGGAATGCAGGTAGCGCACCCGGATGCCGTGCTCCAGTAGGTAGTCGGTGAGGTCCTCGGCCATCTTCTTGGTCAACGTGGTGACCAGCACCCGCTCGTCGCGGTCGGTACGCAGCCGAATCTCGTGCATCAGGTCGTCGATCTGGCCCTTGGTCGGCTTGACCTTGACCTGCGGGTCGACCAGGCCGGTCGGGCGGATCACCTGCTCGACGAACTCGCCGGCCGACTGCTCCATCTCCCAGGTGCCGGGGGTGGCCGACAGGAACACCATCTGACCGACCCGTTCCAGGAACTCGTCGAAGCGCAGCGGCCGGTTGTCGGCGGCGCTGGGCAGCCGGAACCCGTGGTCGATCAGCATCCGTTTACGGGAGGCGTCGCCCTCGAACATGCCGCCGATCTGCGGGATCGTCACGTGCGACTCGTCGATGACGGTGACGAAGTCGTCCGGGAAGTAGTCGAGCAGGGTGTGCGGCGGGCTGCCGTAGTCGCGCCCGTCGATGTGCATCGAGTAGTTCTCGATGCCGGAGCAGAAGCCGACCTGCCGCATCATCTCGATGTCGTAGGTGGTGCGCATCCGCAGCCGCTGCGCCTCGAGGAGCTTGCCCTGCCGGTCCAGCTCGGCGAGCCGGTCGGTCAACTCGGCCTCGATGTCGCGGATCGCCCGCTCCATCCGCTCCGGGCCGGCGGCATAGTGCGTCGCCGGGAAGATCAGCAACTGGTCGACCTCGCGGACCACGTCACCGGTCAACGGGTGCAGGTAGTAGAGGCGCTCGATCTCGTCACCGAAGAACTCGATCCGGACCGCCAACTCCTCGTACGCCGGAATGATCTCCAGTGTGTCACCGCGGACCCGGAAGGTGCCCCGGCTGAACGACAGGTCGTTGCGGGTGTACTGGATGTCGACCAGGCGGCGCAGCAGCGAGTCACGGTCCTGCTCGGCGCCGGTGGCGACCTTGACCGCGCGTTCGAGGTATTCCTGCGGGGTGCCCAGGCCGTAGATCGCCGACACGGTGGCCACCACGATCACGTCGCGGCGGGTCAGCAGCGACATGGTCGCCGAGTGCCGCAGCCGCTCCACCTCCTCGTTGATCGAGGAGTCCTTCTCGATGTAGGTGTCGGTCTGCGGGATGTACGCCTCGGGCTGGTAGTAGTCGTAGTAGGAGACGAAGTACTCCACCGCGTTGTGCGGCATCAGCTCGCGGAACTCCTTGGCCAGCTGGGCGCAGAGCGTCTTGTTGGGGGCCATCACCAGGGTCGGCCGCTGCAGCCGCTCGACCAGCCAGGCGGTGGTGGCGCTCTTGCCGGTGCCGGTCGCCCCGAGGAGCACGGTGTGGCGGTCGCCGCGACGCACCCGACGCTCAAGCTCGTCGATGGCTGCCGGCTGGTCGCCGGCCGGGGAGTAGTCGCTGACGACCTGGAACCGGCCGTCGAGTCGCGGGATGTCGAGCGCCATGGCAACCAACCTACGCCGTGGGTCCGACAGGACGCGGCCGGTCGCCGACCGGCTTCGATATTGTCATTGTGTGGGTCGCCTCACCCGCGATACCGTTGCAGGGTAGGCCGCTCGCGGCGGCCGCGCGGATCGACGGCAGCGCCCACACCGGCGCGCCGGGGTCCGGACGTCAGGGTAGCTGCCCCGGCACCAGCCGGCGAGCGCATCCGACGTCGTCACGCCCCGCGTGACCCGCCCGCCGCGAGCGCCCCACCTCCCGCCGGTTGATCCGGTCACGGCTGCCAGGCGGTCTGCTCGATCCACCGCAGCAGGCGCGGCCAGGCTTCGTCGAACCAGGGTTCCTTCGCCGCCGCGTACTCCCGGGTGGTCGGCGCCGTCGCCGCGATCCGTCGCTTGACGGCCAGGTAGTCGGCCCGGGCCGCCGGGTCGGCCCGCAGGTGGTCGCGGAACGCCAGGGCATAACGCCAGCCGGGCGAGCCGCCGACTCGTACGTGCAGGTTGACCGCCCGACCGGGGTCGGCGTTGCCGTGCAGCCGCTTCGGCCAGCGCCGCGCGGCCGGCACCTCGCCGGGATCCGGTTTCGCGCTGTCCCACCAGTCGCCGGGCAGCCGGGGGAACCCGGCGGCGGCAAGTGCCGGGCCGCACCGATCCGCGTCGTCGAGGGAGCCGACGGTCAGCTGGATGTCGATGACGTCCTTGGCCGGCAGGCCGGGGACCGAGGTGGATCCGACGTGGTCGACGCGGCGGTCCGCGCCGACCGCGTGCCGGATCCGGGCGGCCAGCCGGTCGAACTGCGTCGGCCACGTCGGGTCGGGCTCGGCGAGGACGGCCAACGGCTGCCGCGCGGCGGGACGACCTGCCCGTACGTTGGACTCGTACGGCACCAGCCGGTCGTGCCAGACCTGGTCGACGGCGGCGGCCAGGTCGTCGCGGCTTCCGCTGTTGTCCAGCAGGACGTCGGCGGCGGCCCGACGCCGGGCGTCGTCGGCCTGGGCGCGGACCCGGGCCCGCGCGTCGTCGCGGGTCATCCCCCGGTCGCGGATCAGCCGGTCGATCCGCAGCTCGGCGTCGGCCGACACCACGATCACCAGGTGGTACGTCCCGGTCAGGCCGGTTTCCACGAGCAGCGGCACGTCGTTGACCACGATCGCGTCGGCGGGGGCGGCGGCGGTCAGTTCGGCGGTACGGGCCCGGACCCGGGGGTGCACGACGGCTTCCAACCGTCGACGGAGGTCCGTGTCGGCGAACACCCGGGCACCGAGCGCCGGCCGGTCCAGGGCACCTCGGGCGTCGAGGATCTCCGGGCCGAAGGCCGCGACGACCTCGGCGAGGCCGTCGGTGCCGGGGGCGACCACTTCCCGGGCGAGGACGTCGGCGTCGATCACCACCGCTCCGTGGCCGGCCAGTCGTGTGGCGACCGCGCTCTTGCCCGCTCCGATCCCACCGGTGAGTCCCACCTTGAGCATCTCGACAGTGAACCCGACCGGCGGCGAGGGCGAACGCCCGGGGGTGACAGACGCCGGACGCCCGTCGCCGGACGCCCGTCGCACACCTGCGACGGCGGGGTCACCACAGACGAGGTCCCGCCGGGCGTACGCCCGGCGGGACCTCGGTGCTGTTCAGTTACCGCTGGTCAGCTCTTGCCGCTGCTCAGCTCTTGCCGCCGGCCAGCTTCTCGCGCAACGCGGCGAGCGCTTCGTCCGTGGCGAGCGTGCCCGACGGCTCCTCGCTGGACCGCGACGGCGTGGAGCTGGACGTCGCTCCCCCGCCACCACCGCTGGTGCCACCGCCGGTGGCGGCCACCGGGGCCGGGGCCGGGTTGGCAGCGGCGTCGGCGTCGGCGGCACGGGCCGTCTGGACCTGCTTGGTGTGGGCCTCCCAGCGGGTACGCGCCTCGGCGTACTGCGTCTCCCAGGTCTCCCGCTGCTTGTCGAAGCCTTCCAGCCACTCCCCGGTCTCCGGGTCGAAGCCCTCCGGGTAGATGTAGTTGCCTTCGTTGTCGTACGTCGCGGCCATGCCGTAGAGGGTCGGGTCGAAGTGCTCCTCGCCCTCGACGAAGCCCTCGTTGGCCTGCTTGAGCGACAGCGAGATCCGACGACGCTCCAGGTCGATGTCGATAACCTTGACCATGACGTCGGAGCCGACCTGGACGACCTGCTCCGGGATTTCCACGTGCCGCTCGGCCAGCTCGGAGATGTGCACCAGGCCCTCGATGCCGTCGTCGACACGGACGAACGCACCGAACGGCACCAGCTTGGTCACCTTGCCCGGCACGATCTGCTGGATCGCGTGGGTACGGGCGAACTGACGCCACGGGTCTTCCTGGGTGGCCTTGAGCGACAGCGAGACCCGCTCGCGGTCGAGGTCGACGTCGAGCACCTCGACCTCGACCTCCTGGCCCACCTCGACCACCTCGGACGGGTGGTCGATGTGCTTCCAGGACAGCTCGGAGACGTGCACCAGACCGTCCACGCCGCCGAGATCGACGAAGGCGCCGAAGTTGACGATCGACGAGACCACGCCCTTGCGGACCTGGCCCTTCTGCAGCTTGTTGAGGAACTCGGTGCGCACCTCGGACTGCGTCTGCTCCAGCCAGGCCCGGCGGGACAGCACCACGTTGTTGCGGTTCTTGTCCAGCTCGATGATCTTGGCTTCGAGCTCGCGGCCGACGTACGGCTGCAGGTCACGGACCCGGCGCATCTCGACCAGCGAGGCGGGCAGGAAGCCGCGCAGCCCGATGTCGAGGATGAGACCACCCTTGACCACCTCGATGACCGAGCCGCGGACGACGCCGTCCTCGTCCTTGATCTTCTCGATGGTGCCCCACGCGCGCTCGTACTGGGCCCGCTTCTTCGACAGGATCAGCCGACCTTCCTTGTCCTCCTTCTGCAGGACAAGGGCCTCGATGTGGTCGCCGACCGAGACCACCTCGGCGGGGTCGACATCGTGCTTGATCGACAGCTCACGCGAGGGAATGACTCCCTCGGTCTTGTAGCCGATGTCGAGCAGGACCTCGTCCCGGTCGACCTTGACGACGGTACCTTCCACGATGTCGCCGTCGTTGAAGTACTTGATGGTCTCGTCGATCGCGGCGAGGAATGCTTCCTCGGAGCCGAGGTCGTCGACGGTGACCTTGGGGGCGCTCGAGGTGGCCTCGATGCTGCTCGTCATGTGGGCGGTTGCTCCGGATCGGATGGGTGTCACAGCTGGTTTGTCGTCGCGGTGACCTGGCGTGGCTCACGGATCCGCCGGCGGGCACATCGCGACGATGACGTCCAGGTCACCGAACGTGACCGGGGGATCATCGACCGCCGCTGCCATCATCGGGATGTAACCGCCGACCGCGAACCTGCTCCCTGCCGAGGCACACGATCCGCGAGCGCATCCTCTAGCCTACCGGTTGCATTACCACAGCGTGCAAGCCCTCCCGGGAGCTATCCGACGGCACAGTTCGACGGTCGGGAGAAAACGGACCCACAGGCGGGGATAGACGGCCATTCTCCGGCGTCGTGTGACGCAGATCACACTATGCTCGAAGGTGATCAAGAGTAGCACGCGAGGCCGGGCACGCTCCCACCATCGGCTCGCCGTACGGTCTCCGGGTGACCTCAGGAGCACACCAGCCCGGCGGCGTACCCGCCGTCGACGAACGTAGCGTGACCACCGTGCCGGATTCCGACGAACCCACGGTGACCACCGCACCGGACGGCGACGATTCACGGGTGACCCGAACTGCGGTCACCGACAGTCAGGCTCGGCACGCCAACCGGCGCTGGTGGGACGCCGACGCCGACGCGTACCAGGCCGAGCACGGCGACTTCCTCGGCGACGTCGACCTGCGCTGGTGCCCGGAAGGACTGCGGGAGGCCGAGGCCGGACTACTCGGTGCCGTCGCCGGCCGGCGCGTGCTCGAACTCGGCTGCGGGGCCGCCGGCGGCAGCCGGTGGCTCGCCGGCCAGGGCGCCCACGCCGTCGGACTGGACCTGTCGGCGGGCATGCTGCGCCAAGCCGTCGCCGGCGCCGACCGCAGCGGCGTCGCGGTGCCACTGGTCCAGGCCGACGCGCTGACCCTGCCCTTCGTCGACACCGCCTTCGACACCGTCTGGACCGCGTTCGGCGCGGTGCCGTTCGTCGCCGACTCGGCCGCCGTGATGCGCGAGGTGCACCGGGTGCTGCGCCCCGGCGGGCGCTGGGTCTTCGCCGTCACCCACCCGATGCGCTGGATCTTCCTCGACGACCCGGGCGAGCGCGGCCTGGTCGCGGTGCATTCCTACTTCGACCGACGGCCGTACGTCGAGACCGACGCCGACGGCACCCCCAGTTACGTCGAGCAGCACCGTACGGTCGGCGACCGGGTCCGCGAACTCGTCGCCGCCGGCTTCGCCCTACGCGACGTCGTCGAGCCGCCCTGGCCGGACGGGCACGAGCAGATCTGGGGACAGTGGAGTCCGCTGCGCGGCCGGCTCTTCCCGGGCACCGCGATCTTCGTCGCGGACAAGCCCGCCACCGCGCCGCCGGTTGCCCGCACCGGCGCCATGGCGGCGGTACGCTGACCGGGTGAGCGCCGAGCCGAGCCGCCTGGTCGCAGCGCCGTCCACCAAGGCGTGGACCGCACCATGGCAGCCGGACCCGGTCCGGCAGCAGCTGGCCGACTACCGCATCGAAGACGTCCTCGCCCTGCCCGCCGACGCCCCCCGCGTCGAACTCCTCGACGGAGTCCTGACCGTGGTCCCGTCCCCCACTCTCAGTCACCAGAACATCTCGTCCCTGCTCTGCGCCTGGCTACACCGGCACGCACCGGACGGCTACCGGGCCGCCCAGGCGGTCGGGGTCGCGGTCGGGCCGCGCGACACCTACGAGCCCGACGTGTTGCTGCACCGGGCCGAAGGCAGCCGCGACCGGCACTACCTGACCCCCGACGAGGTGCTGCTGGTCGTCGAGGTGGTCTCCCCGGCGACCCGCCGCCGGGATCGGTTCCACCGGCCGGCCGGGTATGCCGCCGTCGGCATCGGCCACTACTGGCGGGTCGAACAGGACCCGGTGCGGATCTACCCGTACCGGCTCGGCGACCGGCCGGGCGCCAGCGGCGAGCGGGAGTACGCCCTCGTCGCCGAGAGCGCCGACCTGCTCGAACTCGACGCCCCGTTCCCGGTGAAGCTGCCGATCGACGAAATCACCCCGTAGGCGGAGTACCGGGCGGGATTGCCCGCACGAACGGTGGGTACCCGGCCGGCATGGCGAGGAACAAACGCCCCCGCGAGGGCGACCGCCCCGACCAGCGCCCCGGCCGTCCGGTCGAGCACGCCGAGCCCGGTGACCGGGTCAACTGGCGCAGCCATGGGGTGACCGTACCGGGCACCGTCGAGGAGGAGATCACCTCGCGGCGGCAGGCCGCCGGCCGTACCGTGGTCGCCGACCCGCAGCACCCGCAGTACCGGGTCCGCAGCGACAAGTCCGGCCGCGACGCGGTGCACAAACCGGAGGCGTTGCGCCGTGAGTCGTGACCGTACGGCGACCCGACGGCCGCCCGGCCGATCCAGTGGTGACGGCGGCGCGGCCCAGGCGTACCGGGCCTTCGTCGAGGTGGTCAACATGAGCCCGGGTGAGCTGGAGCGGTGGCTGCGCACCCCGGAGTCCAAGGACGCCGGACAGCATTCGGCCGCCGGCGGCGAGTCCGTCGGGCACGCGTCCGGCCGGCGGATCGTCGCGCTGCTGCAGACCAAACGGGAGGCGTTGTCCGACGACGACTACGCCCACATGCGCAAAGTCGTCGGGTACGTGCACCGCCATCTGGCGCAACGCCCCGCCGGTGACGTCACCGACACCCGGTGGCGGTACTCGCTGATGAACTGGGGCCACGACCCGCTCAACGGGTGACCCCACGACCACTCAAAGGGTGACCCGCGTGAGGATCAGTGGCGGGTCGCCAGGTAGACGGTGTTGGCCGAGGTGCCGCCATGCAGCGGGTTGGCGAACGTGACCACAACGGCCCGGGCGGTGGCGTACACCTGCGCGAGCCGGGCGGTGAACGCGTCGTCCGGCGGGTCGTCGGACCACAGCGCGAAGACCCCGCCCGGATGCAGGTGGTCGGCCAGCCGACGCAGCCCGTCCGGCTGGTAGAAGTCCGCGTGCCCCGGATGCAGCAGATGCGTCGGCGAATGGTCGATGTCGACGACGATCGCGTGCCACCGTCGCCCTGGTTGGTCCGGGTCGAACCCGCCCGGCCCGGTGGTCAGGGCGAAGAAGTCGCCGTGCCGCAGCCGGCACCGGGGATCGGCAGCGATCCGCAGACCCAGCGGTACCAGACCCTGGCGGTGCCAGTCGATGACCGCGTCCACCGCGTCGACCACGACCAGCGACCGTACCGACGGGCGGTCCAGGACGGTCGACGCGGTGTAGCCGAGGCCGAGACCGCCGACGACCACGTCGAGGTCGGTGTCGACGGTGAGTGCGTCGAGCGCGAGCCGGGCCAGCGCGACCTCGGCGACGGTGAACAGGCTCGACATCAGGAAATCGGCGCCCAGCTTCACCTCGTACACGTCCTGGTCGACGGTCGGATCCCGCCGTCGCCGCAGGCTGATCTCCCCCATCGGGGTGACCCGCCAGTCCAGTTCCGCGAACCGTGCCGACATCGCAGCCTCCCGGTGGGTGTGGTCAGGGCCGGCCGTCACTGGGCGTCGGCGAGCAGGGGTTCGAGCACCAGGTCCGGGTCGCGGTTGCGCACGGTGGACAGTCGCCACTTGTCGGGGAACAGGGCGAGCAGTTCGCCGTCGCGGACCCGGGTCATCACCTCGACGCCGGGTGCGGCGTTGAGCGCGGCCGCGCTGCCCGCGTCGGTGCGTCGGGCCAGGCTGTACGGCAGGTGGTCGACCGCCGTGGGAACGCCGAACTCGGCGGCGAGGCGGTGGGTGGCGACCTCGAACTGCATCGGCCCGACCGCCGCGAGCACCGGGGTCTGCTCGCCCCGGCGGTCCGAGCGCAGCACCTGGACCACGCCTTCGCCGTCGAGCTGTTCGATGCCCCGCCGGAACCGTTTGAACTTCGACGAGTCGGTGGCCCGGATCGCCACGAAATGCTCCGGGGCGAACGACGGCAGCGGCGGGAACGTCACCGCCGGACCGGGAGCGTACAGGCTGTCGCCGATGCCGAGCGCGGTGGCGTTGACCAGGCCGACGACGTCACCCGGGTAGGCCTCGTCGATGGTGTCCCGGTCGCGGCCGAAGACCTGCTGGGCGTACTTGGTGGCGAACGGGCGGCCGGTGCCGGCGTGGGTGACCACCATGCCGCGTTCGAACCGGCCGGAGCAGACTCGCACGAACGCCACCTGGTCGCGGTGGGCCGGGTTCATGTTGGCCTGGGTCTTGAACACGAACCCGGCGAACGGGGCGTCCAGCGGTCGCGGGCTGCCGCTGGTGTCCGGCCGGGCCGCCGGGGCCGGCGCGGTGTCGACGAGCACGTCGAGCAGCTGCCGTACGCCGGCGTTGGTGACCGCCGCGCCGAACAGCACCGGGGTGGTGGACGCGGCGACGAACGCGGCCCGGTCGTGGACGGCGCCGGTGGCGGTGAGCAGCTCCAGCTCCTCGACCGCCTGGGTCCAGTCGGCGCCGTACCGGCGGGCGGCCTCGTCGGCGGTGAGGTCCTCCTCCACGACGGCGGTGGCTCCGCCGGGGGTACGGGTGAACTCGACCATGCCTCCGGTGCGCTGGTCGGCGACCCCGTGGAACTGCCCGGCGACGCCGACCGGCCAGGTCAGCGGGGTGCAGCGCAGCCCGATCCGCTGCTCGATCTCGTCAAGCAATTCGAGGGGCTCACGTCCGGGGCGGTCCCACTTGTTGATGAACGTGATCACCGGCACCCGGCGGTGCCGGCACACCTCGAACAGCTTCAACGTCTGCGGTTCCAGGCCCTTCGCGGCGTCGAGCAGCATCACCGCGCAGTCGACGGCGGTCAGCACTCGATAGGTGTCCTCGGAGAAGTCGGCGTGACCGGGGGTGTCGAGCAGGTTGATCACCATGTCGCGGTAGGTGAACTGCAACGCCGCCGAGGTGATCGAGATCCCGCGCTGCTGTTCCATGGCCATCCAGTCGGACACCACGCCACGGCGGTCGCCCTTGCCGTGTACCGCGCCGGCCGAGGTGATCGCCCGGGCGTGCAGGGCGAGAGCCTCGGTGATCGTCGACTTGCCGGCGTCCGGATGGGAGATCACCGCGAAGGTACGCCGCCGCGTCGCCTCGGCGACCACGTCGCTCATGGCGCTGGTTCCCGTCGAGACCACAGACACCCCGGAACCTTAACGCAACGGAAGACTGGCCTCGGTCAGCGGCCGGCTGCGGGGTCGGTCAACGGCCGGCTCCAGCGGGCTGGCCGAGCACAGCCAGATGCTCGGTCAGTTCGGCGGCGAACTCGCGAGCCGTCCGTAGCTGCGCCTCCAGCGCGGTGGCGCGTGCCCGTACCCCGTCGTGGAAGTCACGCAGCGTCGCGACCAGCCGGAGGCGTTCCTCGGCGTCGATTCCCGGCGGCTCGGCGGCGAGGCGGTCCAGCACGTCGAGCAGCTCCCGAGTCTGCTCCAGGCTGAAGTCCAGTGGCTTCATCCGCTTGACCACCCGTAACCGAGCCACGTCGGCGTCGGTGTAGAGCCGGAACCCTCCCTGGCTGCGGGCGGCCGGTACGACGATCCCGACTTCCTCGTAGTAGCGGATGGTGCGCAGGCTCAGGCCGGTACGCTCGGCCACCTCGCCGATCTGCATCAGTCCGCTCGGTGGCATGCCGCCGATTCCGCCCCTTCTCTGCCGTTTCTGTCGCACCTGGGCCGGCACAGGGTATCGCAACGCGGTACCGGTGATCATCGTCACGAGCGGCACCACTCGACTCTTACGAGACAGTAGAGTTCCGACGGTCGATTCGGCGCACCGTCGGTGTCGCTCCCCCTCATCCGCGCGCACGTCGCGTTCTCTGCTCGGAAAAGGTCGAATGTCTGCGTCTTCGCCCGCCGTGTTCCGGCTGCGTCCGTCCCGCCCGTCGTGGTTGTCACCCAAGGTGTTCCGGACCGAGGTCCTCGCCGGTCTGGTGGTGGCACTCGCGCTGATCCCGGAGGCGATCTCGTTTTCGATCCTGGCCGGGGTCGACCCCCGGGTCGGGCTGTTCGCCTCGTTCACGATGGCGGTCACCATCGCGATCTGCGGTGGCCGGCCAGCGATGATCTCGGCCGCGACCGGCGCAATCGCGCTGGTCGTCGCGCCGCTCGCCCGTGACCACGGACTCGATCATCTGGTCGCGGCGGTGATCCTCGGCGGGGTACTGCAGGTGCTGCTCGCCGCGCTCGGCGTGGCCCGCCTGATGCGGTTCATCCCGCGCAGTGTGATGGTCGGCTTCGTCAACGCGCTCGCCATCCTGATCTTCGCCGCCCAGATGCCCTATCTGATCGGCGTGCCGTGGCTGGTCTACCCGATGGTCGCCGTCGCCTTGGTGATCATGGTCGGTCTGCCCCGGCTGACCAGGGCGGTGCCCGCGCCGCTGGTCGCGATCGTCGTGCTGACCGTGGTCACGGTCGCCGCCGGGTTCGCCGTACCGACCGTCGGCGACCAGGGTGCGCTGCCGGACAGCCTGCCGACACTGGGCCTGCCACAGATTCCGTACACCTGGGAGACACTGCAGGTGATCGCCCCGTACGCGCTGGGGATCGCCCTGGTCGGGCTGATGGAGTCGCTGATGACCGCCAAGCTGGTCGACGACATCACCGACACCGGCTCGAACAAGACCCGCGAATCGTGGGGGCAGGGCGTGGCCAACATCGTCACCGGGTTCTTCGGCGGCATGGGCGGCTGCGCGATGATCGGCCAGACGATGATCAACGTCAAGGTGTCCGGTGCCCGGACCCGGCTGTCGACCTTCCTGTCCGGGGTGTTCCTGCTGATCCTGGTCGTCTCCCTGGGCGACGTCGTCGCCCGGATCCCGATGGCCGCCCTCGTCGCCGTGATGATCATCGTCGCGGTCTCGACGTTCGACTGGCACAGCGTCGCCCCCGCCACCGTCAAGCGCATGCCGTGGGGTGAACTCGTCGTGATGGCTTCCACCGTCGGCGCGGTGCTGATCACCCACAACCTCGCCATCGGCGTCATCGTCGGCGTACTCACCGCGATGGTGATCTTCGCCCGCCGGGTGGCGCACATGGTGGAGGTCACCAGTGTCCTCGACCCCGACGGCAGCACCCGGATCTACTCGGTGCACGGCGAACTCTTCTTCGCCTCCAGCAACGACCTGGTGCACCAGTTCGACTACACCGGCGACCCCGACCGCGTGATCATCGACATGTCGCACGCTCACGTCTGGGACGCCTCGTCGGTGGCCGCGCTCGACGCCATCACCACCAAGTACGCCGCCCGGGGCAAGACCGTCGAGATCATCGAACTCAACCAGCCCAGCGCCCGCATCCACGGCACCCTCGCCGGCCAGCTCAAAGTCGGCCACTGACCGCCACCAACACGCCAGAACCGCACGCCAGCGCCCCTCCGGCGGCGGCGCCGGAGGTTCAGTGCTCGGCGCTGTGCCAGTCGTCGCCGACGCCGACGGAGACCTCCAACGGCACCGACAGCGGGTACGCGCCGCCCATCTCCCGGCGGACCAGCTCCTCCAGGTCGGCCCGCTCCCCCGGCGCGACCTCGAACACCAGCTCGTCGTGGACCTGCAGCAGCATCCGGGACCGCAGCGTCGAGGCGCGCAGCGCGCCGTCGATGTGCAACATCGCCACCTTGATCAGGTCGGCGGCGGAGCCCTGGATCGGGGCGTTGAGCGCCATCCGCTCGGCCATCTCGCGCCGCTGCCGGTTGTCGCTGACCAGGTCGGGTAGGTAGCGACGGCGGCCGAGAACGGTGGAGGTGTAGCCGTCCTGGCGGGCCTGGGCGACCAGCGTCTGCAGGTAGTCGCGGACCCCACCGAACCGGCGGAAGTACTCCTCCATCAGCGTTTTGGCCTCGTCGGTGGCGATGCCGAGCTGCTGGGACAGGCCGAAGGCACTCAACCCGTACGCCAGGCCGTAGTTCATCGCCTTGATCCGGCGACGCTGCTCCGGGGCCACCTCGGTTAACGGCACCTGGAACACCGACGACGCGGTGACGGCGTGGAAGTCCTCGCCGGAGTTGAACGCCTCGATCAACGCCTCGTCACCGGACAGATGCGCCATGATCCGCATCTCGATCTGGCTGTAGTCGGCGGTCAGCAACGACTCGTAGCCGGCGCCGACCACGAACGCCCGGCGGATCCGGCGGCCTTCCTCCGTGCGGATCGGGATGTTCTGCAGGTTGGGGTCGGTGGACGAGAGCCGGCCGGTGGCGGCCACCGTCTGGTGGAAGGTGGTGTGGATCCGCCCGTCGTCGGAGATCGACTTGAGCAGGCCGTCGACGGTCGACTTGAGCCGGGCCACGTCACGGTGGCGCAGCAGGTGCGCCAGCAGCGGATGCTCGGTCTGCACGAACAGCCACTGCAACGCGTCCGCGTCGGTGGTGTAGCCCGTCTTGATCTTCTTGGTCTTGGGCAGGCCCAGGTCGGTGAAAAGGATCTCCTGCAGCTGCTTGGGGGAGCCCAGGTTGAACTCGCGGCCGATCACCCCGTACGCCGCCTGCGCGGCCGCCTTGACCTCGGCGGCGAACAGCGCCTCCAGCTCGGTCAGATATTGGGTGTCCGCGGCGATGCCGGCCTGCTCCATGCCGGCGAGCACCTCGACCAGCGGGAGCTCCACCTCGGCGAGCAGCCGGGTCGAGGCGTCCCCGTCGCGGGCCAGCTCGGTGTCGATCGCGGCGGCCAGGTCGAGCGTGGCGCGGGCCCGCAACATCAGGTTCTGCTCGATCTCGCCCTGCGGTCCGAGCCCGTCGAGGGTGAGCTGGCCGTCGTCCGGGGCGTCGACCCGAAGCTCCCGGTGCAGGTACCGCAGCGCCAGGTCGACCAGGTCGTAGGAGCGCTGGTCGGGGCGGGCCAGGTAGGCGGCGAGGGCGGTGTCCCGGTCGATGCCGGCCAGCGACCAGCCGTGCGCGGCGAACGCCAGCCGGGCCGGCTTGCTGTCGTGCAGCACCTTGCGCCGCCGCTCGTCGGCGAGCCAGTCGGCGACCGCTGCCTCGTCGGCGGCGTCCAGCCCGGCCGGGTCCCACCAGGCGGCAGCACCGTCGGCGGTGGCCACCGCGACCGCCGTCAGGGTGCCGGTGCCCCGGCCGAAGGTGCCGGCGACCGCGACGCCGACGGCGGTCCCGGCCGGGGCATGGGTCGCCAGCCACGACGCGACCGCGCCAGCGCCGAGCACCTCGCCGGCCAGGTCGAAGCCGGCTTCGGCTTCCGGCTCGACGGCGTCGAGGTATTGATAGAGCCGGTCGCGCAGGATCCGGAACTGCAGGGTGTCGAAGACCTGGTGGACGGCTTCGCGGTCCCAGCCGGCCCACTTGGCGTCGGCCACGGTGACCGGCAGCTCCAAGTCGGCGACCAGGCCGTTGATCTCGTAGTTGCGCATCACGTCGGCGAGTCGCTCCCGCAGGCTCTCGCCGGCCTTGCCCTTGATCTGGTCGACGTGGGCGATGACACCGTCCAGCCCGCCGTACTGGCTGATCCACTTGGCGGCCGTCTTCGGCCCGACGCCCGGCACTCCGGGCAGGTTGTCGCTGGACTCGCCGACCAGCGCGGCCAGATCCCGGTAGTGCCCCGGGCCGACACCGTAGCGGGCGGTGACCGCCGCCGGGTCCATCCGGGCCAGGTCGGAGACGCCCTTACGGGGGTAGAGCACGGTGACCCGGTCGTCGATCAGTTGGAAGGCGTCCCGGTCACCGGTGCAGATCAGCACGTCCATGCCGGCGTCGCGGCCCTGGCCGGCCAGGGTGGCGATGATGTCGTCGGCCTCGTAGTTGTCCTTGGTGACGAACGGGATGCGCAGCGCGGCGAGGATCTCCTGGACCAGGCTCACCTGGCCGGCGAAGTCGGCCGGGCTCTCCGACCGGCCGGCCTTGTAGTCGGCGTAACGCTCGGTACGGAACGAGCGGCGGGAGATGTCGAAGGCGACCACGATGTGCGTCGGCCGCTCGTCGCGCAGGACGTTGATCAACATGGAGGTGAAGCCATAGACCGCGTTGGTGGGCTGCCCGGTGCTGGTGGAGAAGTTCTCCACCGGTAGGGCGAAGAACGCCCGGTAGGCCAGGGAATGGCCGTCGAGAAGCAACAGGCGGGGCGCGTCGTCGGTCACGTCAAGCGACTCTAGTCGGGGGGTACGACAGGTCGCCCGGCGGCTCGCGGCCGACGACACCCCGCCTGGTCAGAGGACTTTACTCAGAAATGCCCGGGTTCGTTCGTGCCGGGGCTCGGCGAGCACCTGCCGGGGTTCGCCGGCCTCGACCACCACGCCGCCGTCCATGAAGACCAGTGAGTCGCCGACCTCGCGGGCGAACCCGATCTCGTGGGTCACCACGATCATGGTCATCCCGTCCCGGGCCAGGTCCCGCATCACGTCGAGCACCTCACCGACCAGCTCCGGATCCAGCGCGCTGGTCGGCTCGTCGAAGAGCATCAGTTTCGGCCGCATGGCCAACGCCCGGGCGATCGCCACCCGCTGCTGCTGTCCGCCGGACAGCTGACCCGGATAGGCCGCCGCCTTGTCCGCCAGGCCGACCCGGTCCAGCAGCGCCGCCGCCCGCTCCCGGACCTGCTGCTTCGATTCGCGGCGGACCCGTAGCGGCGCCTCCATCACGTTGGCCAGGGCGGTCATGTGCGGGAAGAGGTTGAACCGCTGGAACACCATGCCGATCGACTGGCGCTGGGCGGCCACCTCCCGGGCCGGCAGTTCGTGCAGCTTGTCGCCCCGCTGCCGGTAACCGACCAGTGACCCGTCGACCCAGATCCGCCCGCCGTCGATCTTCTCCAGATGGTTGACGCAGCGCAGGAACGTCGACTTGCCGGACCCGGAGGGGCCGATCACACAGCACACCTCGCCCGGCCGTACCGCCAGGTCGACACCGTTGAGCACGTCCAGCGACCCGAACGACTTGTGTACGTTCTCGGCGTACACCATCGTGCCGTCCGGGCCGGTGCCAACTGCAGGGCCGGTGCCAGCAGCAGGGTCGGCGGCGGCCGCGCGATCGGTGGTGCCGCCGGTCGGATCGGTCATGAGGGCCCTCCCGGCTCGGTGGCGCCGGCCGTCGGGGTGGCCGTCGCGGTGGCGGTGCCCGCCGGCCCGCCGGCCGGTCGGGGACGCTGCCGGGTCGGCTGGCCGGATCCCGAGCCGAAGCCACGGGAGAACCAGCGTTCGACGAAGAACTGCCCGACCATCAGCACGCTGGTCAGCGCCAGATACCACAGGCAGGCGGCGACCAGCATCGGAAAGACCTGGAAGGTCCGCGATCCGACCGCCGACAGCTGGAAGAACAGCTCGTTGGTCACCGGTACGAACGCCAGTAGCGAGGTGTCCTTGAGCATCGCGATCGTCTCGTTGCCGGTCGGCGGCACGATCACCCGCATCGCCTGCGGCAGAACCACCCGGCGCAGGGTCAACCCCTGACTCATGCCGAGCGCGGCGCACGCCTCGGCCTGACCGGGATCCACCGACTGGATGCCGGCACGGACGATCTCCGCCATGTACGCCGCCTCGGACAGCGCCAGCCCGAGCAGCCCGGCGACGAAGCCGCTGATCGCCGTCCGGGCGTCGAAGCCCCAGATCCGGGCCTCGAAGTCGGTGACCCCGAACAGCGCTCCGAGCTGCCGGTCGAACGGCAGACCGAACTCCAGCCGTTCCCACAGGATCCCGAGGTTGCCGAAGAGCACCAGCAGCACCACCCGGGGCACGGCCCGGAAGAACCAGGTGTAGAGCCAGGCGACCCCGGCCAGGATCGGGTTGCCGGACAGCCGCATCACGGCGACCAGCACGCCGACGGCGATGCCGATCACCATCGCCAGCACGGTCATCGTGATGGTGGTCCGGACCCCCTCGACGATCGGCGGCCGGAACATGTTGTCGACCATGAACGTCCACTGGAACCGGTCGTTGGTGACCAGCAGGTGCACGAACATGGCGGCCAGTACGGCGAGCACACCGATCGCCACCCAGCGCCCCGGATGGCGTACCGGCACCGCCTTGATCGGCTCGGGCCGGGACCGGCCCGTTTCGGACGACGACGGTGCCACGCCGTCGTCGTCCGAAACGGAAGAGGGATTCACCGACATCGGTGGACGACGCGGCTCAGGGGTTGACGGCCGGGTCGGTGATCCCGCCCGCCTCGACGCCCCAGTTGCTCAACGCCTGCTCGTAGCTGCCGTCGGCGATCACCGCCGTCAACGCCTCGGCCAGCGCGTCAGCGAACGCGGTCTGTTCCTGCGCCACCACGTAGCCATACGGGGCCGAATCGTAGATGTCGCCGGCCAGCTCCAGCTCACCGTTGGTTTGCTGGACCGCGTACGCGCAGACCGGCGAGTCGGCCAGCATCGCGTCGTTCTTGCCGGAGACCACCGAGGCGGTCGCCTGGTCCTGTCCCTGGAACTGCTCGATGGTGATCTCGGGGTTGCCGGCGGCGGTACAGGCCGCCGACCGGGCCTCGATGTCCTCCACCTGGACGGTGCCGGCCTGGACCGCCACCCGCTTGCCGCAGGCGTCGTCCGGGTCGACCGGCGCACCGGCGGGCGCCGCCCACTGCGTGCCGGCCGCGAAGTAGGACACCATGTTGACCTGCGCCTTGCGCTCGTCGTTGATGGTGAACGAGGAGACCCCGATCTCGTACTTGCCGGACATCACCCCGGGGATGATGTCGTCGAACTGGCTGGGCACGTACTCGGTGGTCAGCCCGAGCTTACCGGCGACGGCGTTGAACAGGTCGACGTCGAAGCCGATCACCGTGGCACCGTCGGTGTCCAGGAACTCCGCCGGCGCGTACGAGGCGTCGGTGCCGACCAGGATCTTGCCGTCGGCCTTGATCTCGTCCGGGACCAGCGCGGCCAGGTCGGCGTCGGCCGAGGCGCTCGGCGCGGCACCGCCCGGCTGCTCGGTGCTGTCCTGCTCACCGCAACCGGTCGCGGCCAGCAGGACAGCGAACGCGCCGATGGCACCGACCACGGTCCGACGGATTCGGGAGTGGGTGATTGTCACGATTCCTCCGAGGGTTTCGGGTCGTACCGGTGCCGGGTCAGGCGACACCGAGGTACGCCTCCTTGACGGCCGGGTCGTGCAGCAGATCGTTGCCGGTGCCGGACTTGACGATGCTCCCGGTCTCCAACACGTACGCCCGGTGGGCCCGGGAGAGCGCCTGCTGGGCGTTCTGCTCGACGAGCAGAACCGTGGTGCCCTGCTGGTTGATCTCCACGATGATGTCGAAGATCTGCTGGATCAGCATCGGCGCGAGCCCCATCGACGGCTCGTCGAGCAGCAGCAGCTTCGGCCGGCTCATCAGCGCCCGTCCGACGGCCAGCATCTGCTGCTCACCACCGGACAGGGTGCCGCCGGCCTGCCTGCGCCGCTCGGCCAGCCGGGGGAACAGGCCGAGCACCCGGTCCAGGTCGGCGGCGATACCCGCCCGGTCCCTGCGGGTGTACGCCCCCATGTCGAGGTTCTCCAGCACCGTCATGCCGGGGAAGATGCCCCGACCCTCCGGCGCCTGGCAGAGCCCGCGGCGGACCCGCAGGTCGGCGCGGAGCTTGGAGATGTCCTCGCCGTCGAAGGTGATCCGGCCCGACGCGATCGGCCGGATCCCCGAGATGGCCCGCATGGTGGTGGACTTGCCGGCGCCGTTGGCACCGATCAGGGCGACGATCTCGCCCTCGTCGACCGTAAGGCTGATGCCGTGCAGCGCCTGGATCCGCCCGTACAGCAGGCTGACGTCCTCGATCTCAAGCAGCATCGTCGGGTACTCCCAGGTAGGCGGCGATCACCCGGTGGTCCTCCCGCACGTCGGCGGGCAGTCCCTCGGCGATCTTCTTTCCGAACTCCAGCACCACGATCCGGTCGGTGACCCCCATGACCAGGCGCATGTCGTGCTCGATCAGCAGCACGGTGACACCCCGGTCGCGGATCTGGCGGATCAGTTGGAGCAGCTCTTCCTTCTCCGCCGGGTTGAAGCCGGCCGCCGGCTCGTCGAGGCAGAGCAGTACCGGGTCGGTCGCCAACGCCCGGGCGATCTCCAGGCGCCGCTGTTCGCCGTACGACAGGTTGCGGGCCATCTCGTTGATCCGGTGGCCGATGCCGACGAAGTCCAGCAGGTCGCGGGCCTTTTCCCGACCGTCGCGTTCCTCCCGCCAGTGCCGGGGCAGCCGCAGCATCGCGGAGATGACGCTGGTCTTGTGGTGGGCGTCCGCGCCGACCTGGACGTTCTCCAGGGCGGTCATCTCCGGAAAGAGCCGGATGTTCTGGAAGGTGCGTGCCATCCCCATCTTGGTGATCTGGTGGCGCTTCCTGCCCACGATCCCCTGGCCACGGAACCGGATCTCGCCCTTGGTGGGCCGGTAGATGCCGGTCATCGCGTTGAAGCAGGTGGTCTTGCCGGCCCCGTTCGGCCCGATCAGGCCGAGGATCTCCCCCTTGTAGAGGGTGAAGTCCACGTCGTCGAGGGCGACGACGCCGCCGAACTGCAGCGTGACGTGATCGACTTCGAGCAGGGGCTCGCGGGTCGCGGCGGTCGGGCCGGACCCGGTCGCTTCGATGTCAGCCACCGACGGCCACCTCCTTACGGCGGTCCTTGAACTCGGCGGCTCGTCGCCGGCTGGCGATCAGGCCCTGTGGTCGGAAGATCATCATCACCACGAGGGTGAGCCCGAAGACCAGGAACCGGTACTCGTAGAGCTCGACGCCGAACAGCTCGATACCCCGGAAGCGTTCGATCAGGTACGCCACGAGGCCGCCACCGACGATCGCGCCGACGATGTTGCCGGAACCGCCGAGGATCACCGCCGCCAGGATGATGATCGAGTTGAGCAGTTCGAAGTTCTGCGAGCTGACGAAGTTCTGCTTGCCGGCGAAGAGCGCACCGGCGAGCCCGCCGATCGCCGCGCCCATGGCGAATGCCCACAGCTTGAACTTGAAGGTCGGCACGCCCATCAGCTGGGCGGCGTCCTCGTCCTCCCGGATCGAGACCCAGGCCCGGCCGACCCGGCTACGGCTGAGGTTGCCGACCAGGATCACCACCACGATGATCACGGTGAGTACCAGCCAGTAGTACGGGCGGGCGTCCAGGACGCCGAAGACCGGCTTGCCGTCGGCGTACTCGCCGGGCGGGTGCGGGATCTGGTTGAGCCCGCGCTGTCCCTTGAGGAATTCGGAGCTGACCGCCGCGATCCGGATCATTTCGGCGAAGCCGAGGGTGACGATCGCCAGGTAGTCGCCGCGTAGCCGCAGGGTCGGCATGCCGAGCATCAGGCCGGAGATCATGGTGATGCCGATGGCCAACGGTAGCGCCACCTCCCACTGCCACAGCGTCTGGAGGTCGCTGCTGGGCGAGGTGAGCACCGCCACGGTGTAGGCCCCGACGGCGAAGAAGCCGAAGTAGCCGAGGTCGAGCAGGCCGGCGAAACCGACCACGATGTTCAGTCCGACCGCCAGCAGGACGTAGATCGAGACGGTGAACAGCACCTGGGCGAAGTTCGACTCGGTGGTCGGGATCGGACCGAGGTACTGGTAGAAGCCCTCGTTGGGCAGGGCGTAGAAGAAGACCACCACCGCGGCGATCAACGCCCAGCGGGCCCACTTCGGCATGTGGTGCCAACGATCGGAAATCTGGCCGCGCACGTCGTGCAGCTTGCCTCGCACGCTCGTCATACCCGTGCCCTCCCCAACGACTCGCCGAGCAGACCGGTCGGGCGGAACATCAGCAGGACGACCAGGACGGCGAAGGCCACGAAGTCCTTCCACTGCGTACCGAACAAGCCGGAGGCGTAGTTCTCCACGACGCCGAGCAGGAAGCCGCCGACCAGCGCGCCGCGCAGGTTGCCGATTCCGCCGAGTACGGCCGCCGTGAACGCCTTGAGGCCGAGCAGGAAGCCGACGCTGTAGGTGAGCACACCGATGCGGATGTTGTAGAGCACTCCGGCGACGCCGGCCATCACGCCACCCAGAATGAAAATGATCATGATGATCCGGTCCTTGTTCACCCCCATCAGCGCGGCGGTGTTCGGGTCCTGGGCGACCGCTCGGACCCCACGGCCGATCCGGCTGCGGTTGATGAAGAAGTCGAGGCCGATCATCATCACCAGAGCCGCGACGACGGTCAGCAACTGCACCGTGGTGATCGGTACTCCGGCGACCTCGAACAGCGGACTGTTGCTGACGATGCTCGGCAAACCCTGCGGCAACCGCCGCGTGTAGACACCGAAGGCTTCGGCCAGCACGATGGACGCGCCGATCGCGGTGATCAGGAAGGCCAGCGGTGGCGCGTTGCGCTTACGCAACGGCCGGTACGCCACCCGTTCGATGACCGTCGCGGTGGCCGCCGAGGCTATCCCGGCGGCGACCAGCGCGATCAGGAAGTAGAAGATGATCGGGCCCACGCCGCTGACCACGGAGTTCTGGGTCAGGCCGAAGGCTCCCCAGGTCCACAAGGCGGCGAACGCGCCCGCGATGAAGACCTCGGAGTGGGCGAAGTTGATGAGACGCAGCACGCCGTAGACCAGCGTGTACCCCAGCGCGACCAGGGCATAGATGGCGCCCTGCGTCAAGCCGGTCGTGGTGAGCTCTCCGAAGTTCGAGAGCAGTCCGTTGACGTTCAAGGAGGATGCTCCATCGAGGGCTGGGAAAAGAGTCGGGTGCGGCCGGGAGCGCGAACTCCCGGCCGCACCCGCTTAAGAGCTGATCTCGCCGATCGGAAGATCAGGGCTTGGGGATCTCCTGGTCCGGCGTGACCTCGCCGTTGACGACCTTGAAGGCCCAGACGACGACCTGCGCCGCGTCCATCTCGCCCTTGTCGTCGAACTTGTAGCTGGCGGCGACGCCCTCGCCCTCGTAGTTCTTCACCCACTCGAGCAGCGCCTCGCGGGTGGTGTTGCCTTCCTTGATGCCCTCGAGCAGGATGTTCGCCGCGTCGTAGGCGGTGTCGCTGTAGGTGCCCGGCGCGGTGCCGTGCAGCGCCTCGAAGTCGGCGGCGAAGCTGCCCCGAGCCTCGGTCGCCGGCTGGCACGGGCAGGTCAGGATGGTGCCCTCGGCCGCCGCCGCACCGGCGGAGGTCACGAAGGCCGGGTCGTTGACACCGTCACCGGCGACCATGGTCGCGGTGATGCCGGCATCGGTGAGCTGCTTACGAATCAGACCGGCTTCCTGGTAGTAACCACCGAAGAAGACCGCGTCCGCGTTGGCGGAACGCACCTTGGTCACCGTGGCGGAGAAGTCGACCTGCTTGCCCTCGCCCTGCACCTTGTCCGAATCGACGACCAGGTCGCCGAGGACCTTCTTGACCTCGTCGGCCAGGCCCGCGCCGTACGCCGACTGGTCGTCGATGACGAAGACCCGCTGCGCGCCCAGCACGTCACGGATGTAGACACCGGCGGCCGGACCCTGGCTCAGGTCGTTGCCGACGCCCCGGAAGAAGGTCGGCCAGCCCTGGTCGGCCAGGCTCGGCCGGGTCGCCGACGGAGTGATGGTGACCAGACCGGCCTCGGCGAACAGCGGGCCGGCCGCCTCCGACTCACCCGAGTAGGCCGGGCCGACGATGCCGAGCATCTTCTCGTCGTCGATGGCCCGCTGCGCCAGACCAGGGGCCTGGTCCGGGCTGCCCTGCGAGTCCAGGCCGACCAGTTCCACGGTGCAGTCCGGGTTCGCCTCGTTGTACTGCTCGACGGCGAGCGCGACACCGTTGTTCTCGTTGATACCGAGCGCCGCCGACGGACCGGTCAGCGCCCCGAAAAAGGCGATCTTGTTACCGCACGCATCGCCGCCAGCTTCCGTGGTGTCGCCGTCGCCGTTGCCACAGGCGGCGCCGCCCGCGACGAGCGCCATCATGGCGACGCCGCCGAGCACGCGTACAAGACTACGCTTCAAGGCTCGAAACCCTCCTAGATCCAATTGGCCCGAACCACCCACTGCCGATTGGCTCTTGCGGGAAGCACGCACCCAGCCGCTATCCCGGCCTTGGGGCGGGACGTTATCCCACCTACCGGGCACGCCGTAAGGTCCGGGATGGGCCGTTGACAAAAACGTTACGTAGCGTGGCATGATCGCCCGTCTGGCTGTAACACCCGTCGCGCCAACACCGCGTTTGTCCGGCGTCGGGCACCCCGACGGAGCCGGAGACGGCGCGCACGACCCGCGCCGGACACGCGGCCGCGCCGATCGCACCCGCAGGTGGGCCGGTCTCGGTGGGTCGGTCTCGGTGGGCCGCCCCGCGCCGGGGGACAGCCCTGGCTAGCTCTGCGGGGTGTCGGGCTGACCAGCGGCGTCGCCCGGCGTCTCGGCGAGGATCCGTTCCGCGACGTCGCGCATGGTCATCCGGTGGTCCATGGCCATCCGCTGAATCCACTTGAAGGCCTGCGGCTCGGTCATGCCGTACGAGGTCATCAGCATGCCCTTGGCCCGTTCGACGACCTTGCGGGTCTCCAGGCGGTCGGTCAGCCCGGCCACCTCGGACTCCAGCGCGGACAGCTCGGCGTAGCGGGACAGCGCGATCTCGATCGCGGGAACCAGATCGCTCTTCTGGAACGGCTTGACCAGGTACGCCATCGCGCCGGCCGCCCGGGCCCGCTCGACCAGGTCGCGCTGGCTGAACGCGGTGAGAATCACCACTGGGGCGATCCGCCCACCGGCGATCCGTTCGGCCGCCGCCAGCCCATCCATGATCGGCATCTTGATGTCGAGGATCACCAGATCGGGCTTGAGTTCCTCGGCGAGCCGGACGGCGGTCTCGCCGTCTCCGGCCTCGCCGACGACGTCGTAGCCCTCCTCGACGAGCATCTCCGCTAGATCGAGCCGGATCAGCGCCTCGTCCTCAGCTATCAGCACTCGCCTGCGCTCGGCACCCGCCTGCGTGTCGGCCACGGACCCCTACCCCCAACGCTTGCCACCCGACACCCCCGGGTTGGGTGTCGCCGCCATCAGCGTAGTGGGTACGCTAAGCGGAGCCAGGCCCCAGACCCGACAAAGTCCCCGTACTCCAACCGGTAGAGAGGCGGAGCTCAAACCTCCGACAGTGTGGGTTCGAATCCCACCGGGGGCACGGCCTAAGAGGTTAAGGACCTTCCCGCGTCCCCGGCGGCACCAGTCGCCGGGGACGCGTTCGTTCGTCGACTGCCGGTGCCGCCCCGGCTCTCTGACCTGCGAAGTGGCACCGTCAGCGCAGGTGCGCAGGCACCCCGTCGCCGGGCACCACCATGATGGACCGGGCCGGGGTCGCCGGGCCGGGGTCGCCGGGCCGGGGTCGCCGGGCCGGGGTCGCCGGGCCGGGGTCGCCGGGCCGGGGTCGCCGGGCCGGGGTCGCCGGCCACGACGTGAAAACGGGCGAACACCGCCCGCAGCACCGCCGCGACCGTGACGACGGCGGACTCCTCCCCGAGGCAGCGACGGTCACCCCCGCGAACGGCAGCCACCGGTCGGCCAGCGGCGTGCCGACCGCGAACCTGGTGGGTCGGAAGACGAGCGGGTCCGGATACAGGCGAGGGTCACGCTGCAACGACCACGCGGACACACCGATCCGGGCCCCGGTCGGCAGCGCGCCGCGATCGGTGGAGACCGGCACGGGCAGCGATCGGTGGAGACCGGCACGGGCAGCGTCCGGGTCAGGACCGGAATGACCGGGCGTAGGCGTAGCGTCTCGCGGATCACCGGGCGGAAATCCGCGCTCTGGCCGAACGCCCGCACCCGTGCGGACCGACGGCGTACGTACAGGCCGCTCCAGGCACCAGCCGGCCGCCACGGCCGTGGTGTCGTGACCGGTGACGAGCAGCGTCCGCAGTTCGCTGCGGGTGAGCGCCGGACCGAGATCGGGACTGGTCGCGATATCGTCCAGGAGGTGGTCCACGACGAACGGCCAGCTGACTGACCGGCCCGGCCTCTTCCACGGACGTGCGAGGAGTACGGACGGCGGCGATCGAGGTGGGGCGGCCGGCAGCCGCGCGGGCACCGACGGTCCGTCCGTGCCGACCCATTGACCCCGGCGGACCCCCTGACCCAGCCGACCCGTAACCACATCCGACGCCCGCACGGCAGAGGTCACCGCCACCGCCCGGATGCGCCCTCGGGTTCAGCCTGGTCACATGTGGGAACGATGGGACAGCGGGTACTCGCCCGCCGCAACCGGGAGGTCGTCCATGCGGACCCTGCTCATCGCGATCGGCGTCGTCGCCGTCGTCCTGCTGCTGCTCGGCGCGGTGCTGGAGGCACTGCGGATCCTGCTGGTCATCGGCCTCGTCGGGCTGGCGGTCGCGGTCGTGCTCCTGCTGCTGGACCGTGGTCGGAGCCGGACCTGACCGGCGGTCAGCATTCGCGCAGGTGGCGTAGGCTCGGAACCGGTCAGCGGCGGCATCCGAGCGCGTTACGCGGCCCGACCGAAGCAGGGAAGCAGGAGAGATGGAAGTCGTCATTGCCCTCTTTTGTCTAATTCTTATAGTCGTGGTGGGTTTGGTGGCGTACGGCGTCGCCGTCCACAACGGGTTGGTCACCGCCCGCAACGCCTTGCGCAACGCCTTCGCGCAGATCGACGTCCAGCTCACCCGCCGGCACGACCTCGTCCCCAACCTGGTCGAAGTCGCCAAGGGCTACCTGAAACACGAGCGGGAGACCCTGGAGGCCGTAATCGCGGCGCGCAGCGGCGCGGTCGACGCGCAGTCCGCCGCCGCCGGTCGGCCGGGCGACCCGGCGGCCATGGGGCAGCTCGCCGGGGCAGAGAACGTCCTGACCCAGAGTCTGGGGCGCCTGTTCGCGCTCGCCGAGGCATACCCGGATCTCAAGGCCAACCAGAACATGGCGCAGTTGACCGAGGAGCTGACCTCCACCGAGAACCGGGTGGCCTTCGCCCGCCAGGCGTACAACGACGCGGTGATGTCCTACAACAACAAGCGGGAACGCTTCCCGGCCAGCATGGTGGCGAACATGTTCTCGTTCGCGCCGGCGGCACTGTTCGAGGCCGAGGATCCGCAGCAGCGGCAGGCACCCCGGGTGACCTTCTGACCGCATGAACTTCTTCGAACGCCAACGCCAGGTACGCCGTGTCTCGGCCCGGTTGGTCGCGCTGTTCGTCCTCGCCGTGGTCGGCATCGTCGCCGTGGTCGACCTGGCCGTCCTGATCGGATTCGACGGTTTGTCGATGTCGCCGGCGGGGCTCGCCGGCCTGCTCACGGTGACCAGTCTGGTCACCGTCGCGGTGATCGGGCTGGCCGCGTTGGTGCGCAGCGTGGCGCTGCGCGGCGGCGGTGGCCGGGTGGCCCGCGAACTCGGTGGTGTGCTGGTGCCGTCGGACACCACCGATCCGCAGCTGCGCCGACTGCGCAACGTGGTGGAGGAGATCTCGATCGCCTCCGGGGTTCCGGTGCCGGAGGTCTACCTGCTGCCCGGCGAGGAGGGCATCAACGCCTTCGCCGCCGGTTGGTCCACCTCGGACGCGGCGATCGCGGTCACCCGGGGGGCGTTGGAGCGGCTCAACCGCGACGAGTTGCAAGGGGTGATCGCCCACGAGTTCAGCCACGTGGTCAACGGCGACATGCGGCTCAACATCCGGCTGATGGGGTTGCTGTTCGGCATCCTGTTCCTGGCCGTGATCGGGCGCGGCATGCTGCGCGGCGGTCTCGTCTCCGGCGGCCGGTCCCGCAACAGCAACGACAGCCGTAACCCGCTGGCGCTGGTCGGGTTGGCCATGATCGTCGCCGGTTACGTCGGTGTCCTGGTCGGCCGGATGATCAAGGCGTCGGTCTCCCGGCAGCGCGAGTATCTCGCCGACGCCTCAGCCGTGCAGTTCACCCGGCAGACCGCCGGGCTGGCCGGCGCGTTGAAGAAGATCGGCGGCCTGCCGGCCGGTTCTGCGCTGGGCAGCCCGAAGACCGAAGAGGTCGGCCACATGCTGTTCGGCTCCGGGTCCCGGTTCACCGCGCTGTTCGCCACCCACCCGCCGATCGTGGACCGGATCACGGCGCTCGATCCCAGCTTCGACCCGGCCGAACTCTCCGCGCTCACCCGGCGATGGGCGGCGAACCCGCCGTCGGGTCTGGCCGAGGACCGGGCGCTGGGGCTCACCCATGGCGGTCTGACCATCGACGGTACGGCCGGAGCCGCTGGAGCCGCCCCGGCGGGGCGCGGCGGGGCCCTGCCCGATCCGGAGGCCCGGGTCCCGGTCGACCCGGTCGAGGTCGTCGACCGGATCGGTGCCGCACCACCGTCCGCGTATCCGCACGCCGCCGACCTGCTCGCCCGCATCCCCGCCGACCTGCTCGATCAGGCCCGCCGACCCGGACGCCGTCGTACCGCTCGTCCTCGGGTTGCTCCTCTCCACGCAACCCCAGGTCCGGGCCCGCCAGCACGCGGAGATCGGCCAACGACACGGCAGGCCGCTGGCCGACGCCAGCTGGCGGGCCGGTCACGCCGTCGCGGATCTGCATCCCCTGCTGCGGCTACCGCTGGCCGAGGTCGCCTTCCCGGCGTTGACCCGCCGTTCCGCAGCCGAGCGGGACGCGGTCGCCGACGCGATGGCCACCCTGGTACGGGCTGACGGACGGATCAGCGTCTTCGAGTACTGCCTGTCGCGGCTGGTCGGCGACGAACTCCGGGAGTCGTCGTCGCCGACGACACGGCCCGGCACCGGCCGACGCACGCTGCGCGACGCGCGACAGTCGGTGCTGACGCTGTTCGGCATCCTGGCGCGGGTCGGGCACTCGGATCCGGAGGCGGCGCGACGGGCCTTCGCCGCCGGCGTGGCGCACACGCTGCCTGGTACCGAGGCGCGGTTCACCGTACCCGCCGGCGGGGTGTTGGAACTGGAGTCGGTCTGGCCCGAGCTCGACGGCCTGCGACCAGCGGAGAAGTCCCGGCTG
The DNA here is from genome assembly GCF_029626025.1 of Solwaraspora sp. WMMD406. NCBI lineage: Bacteria > Bacillati > Actinomycetota > Actinomycetes > Micromonosporales > Micromonosporaceae > Solwaraspora > Solwaraspora sp. WMMD406. The sequence continues at coordinate 3,415,636 of NZ_JARUBF010000001.1, read as the reverse complement.
GTGGCCGGCGCGGTCGTGGTGATCAGCGAGGACGGGCTGACGACCGTGCCGGAGGTGGAGTTGCTGCGCACCATCTGCCTGATCCTGCACAGCCCGCTGCCGCCGCTGCCGGTACCGGGGTGAGTCGTCCCGAAACCGGCGGCGGCGCGCCCGGGCCTGTTCACCAGTTGTGCATCGACCCGTCGGTGAGCCGGTTGACCGGCAACGACGCCGGCGTGTACGGGTAGCGGGCGGCCGCCTCCTCGTCGATGTCGACGCCGAGACCAGGTTCCTCGCCCGGGTGCAGGTAGCCGTCGGCGAAGTGGTAGGAGTGCGGGAAGACCTCGTCGGTGGCCTCGGTGTGCCGCATGTACTCCTGCAGCCCGAAGTTGGGAATGCTCAGGTCGACGTGCAGCGCGGCGGCCATGCAGACCGGCGACAGGTCGGTGGCACCGTGCGAGCCGCTGCGCACGTGGTGCAGCGCGGCCAGGTCGAAGATCCGCCGCAGGTGGCTGATCCCGCCAGCGCGCACCACTGTGGTCCGGACGTAGTCGATCAGCTGTTCCTTGATCAGCTGCTGGCAGTCGAAGATGGAGTTGAAGACCTCGCCGACCGCGATCGGCGTGGTGGTGTGCTGGCGGATGAGCCGGAAGCCCTCCTGCAGCTCGGCCGGCACCGGATCCTCCATCCAGGTCAGCCGGTACGGTTCGAGGTCCTTGCCGAGCCGGGCCGCCTCGATCGGGGTGAGCCGGTGGTGGACGTCGTGCAGCAGTCGCAGGTGCGGGCCGAACTCGTCGCGTACCGCCGCGAAGACCTTCGGGGTGTGCACCAGGTAGCGCTCGGTGGACCAGGTGGTCTCGGTCGGGATGGCGGCGTCGGCCGGCTCGTAGAACATCCGGTCCTTGCCGACCCCGTACGTCGCCGGTAGGCCGGGTACGGCGGTCTGCACCCGTACGGCGCGGTAGCCGAGGTCGACGTAGCGGGCCACCTCGGCGAGCACGTCGGGGACGGTCTCGCCGTTGGCGTGGCCGTAGACGGTCACGCCGTCGCGGCACCGGCCGCCGAGCAGCTGGTAGACGGGTAGCCCGGCGACCTTGCCTTTGATGTCCCACAGTGCGGTGTCGACGGCGGCGATGGCGCTCATCGTCACCGGCCCACGGCGCCAGTACGCCCCACGGTAGAGGTACTGCCAGGTGTCCTCGATCCGCGCCGCGTCCCGGCCGATCAGGGTGGGGACGACGTGGTCGGTGAGATAGCTGGCGACGGCGAGTTCGCGCCCGTTGAGGGTCGCGTCGCCGATGCCGGTCACGCCGTCGGACGTGGTGATCTTCAGCGTGACGAAGTTGCGTCCCGGGCAGGTCACGATCACCCGGGCGTCCACGATCCGCATCGGTGTCTCCTCGTTCTGCGGCGCCGGCCCGCTGCCGCGCACCCGCCGCCGAGGCTAGCCGTTGCGATCTCTTGACGTGGCGTTCGTCGATGTCTAGCTTTTGTCGCAAGGATTTCCAGCAAGTTTCAACAGCTTTACAGCAAGAAGTGAAACCCACGGAGAAGACCATCACCCCGTCCCCAGGAGGAACGCCATGGTCCATACCCCGGGCCGTGCTCGGCCCCGCCGGTGGCTCACCGGGCTCGCCGTACTCACCCTGGTCCTGAGCGTCGGCGCGGTCACCGCCGGCGCGGTGACCCGCACCTCGTCCGCCGAGGCCGCACCACAGGGCACCAAGGACGTCACCGCCGTCCTGTTCTCCTGGCGCTTCGACTCCGTAGCCCGGGAATGCCGCGACACCCTCGGCCCGCTGGGCTACGGCTACGTCCAGGTCTCCCCACCCCAGGAACACATCCAGGGCAGCCAGTGGTGGACCCAGTACCAGCCGGTCAGCTACACCATCGCCGGCCGGCTCGGCGGCCGGACCGCGTTCAAGGCGATGGTGGACACCTGTCACGCCGCCGGCGTCAAGGTGATCGTCGACGCGGTGATCAACCACATGAGCGCCGGCTCGGGCACCGGCACCGGCGGCACCACCTACGCCAAGTACCACTACCCCGGCGTCTACCAGGCGCAGGACTTCCACTCCTGCCGGACCAGGATCAGCGACTACCGCAACCGCTACGACGTCCAGGAATGCGAACTGGTCGACCTCGCCGACCTGCACACCGGCACCGAGTACGTCCGCAACCGGATCGCCGCGTACCTGTCGGACCTGCTCGCGCTCGGCGTCGACGGCTTCCGGATCGACGCGGCCAAGCACATCGCCGCCGCCGACCTGGCGGCCATCCGGTCGAAGATGAGCAACCCGAACGCGTACTGGATCCAGGAGGTCATCCACGGCGCGGGCGAGGCGGTGCAGCCGGGCGAATACACCGGCACCGGCGACGTGCAGGAGTTCCGCTACGCCCGCGACCTGCGCCGGATCTTCCTCGACGAACGCCTGGCCTATCTGCGCACCATCGGCCCGAGCTGGGGTTACCTGCCGAGTGGCCAGGCCGGGGTCTTCGTCGACAACCACGACACCGAACGCGTCGGCGACACCCTCAACTACAAGAACGGTGCCACCTACACCCTGGCCAGCGTCTTCACCCTGGCCTGGAACTACGGCGCACCCCACGTGCACTCCGGCTACGAGTTCAGCGACTTCGACGCCGGACCCCCCAACGGCGGTACGGTCGTCGCCTGCTACGCCGACGGCTGGCGCTGCCAGCACAAGTGGCGGCAGATCGCCAACATGGTGAAGTTCCGCACCGCCGCGCACGGCACCGGCGTGGTCGACTGGTGGGACAACGGCAACGACCAGATCGCCTTCGGTCGGGGTGACCGGGCGTTCGTGGTGATCAACAAGGAAGGGTCGACGTTGACCCGGACCTTCCAGACGTCGCTGCCGGCCGGCACCTACTGCGACGTACAGCACGGTGACCCCACCTCCGGCGGCGGCTGCACCGGGCCGACGGTGACGGTGAACACCGCCGGCCGGTTCACCGCCAGCGTCGGCCCGAACGACGCGCTGGCCGTCCACGTCGGTGCCGGCGGCCCGGGCACCAGCCCGGCGCCGTCGACCGGACCCAGCTCGGCGGCGTTCGCGGTGACCGCCACCACCGTCTGGGGCCAGAACATCTTCGTCGTCGGCGACCACGGCGCGCTCGGCGGCTGGGACCCGGCCCGGGCGGTGCCGCTGTCGTCGGCCGGCTACCCGGTGTGGCGCGGCACGGTCAGCCTGCCCGCCGGCACCACCTTCGGCTACAAGTACCTGCGCAAGAACGCCGACGGCACCGTCACCTGGGAAAGTGGCGGCAACCGGACCGGCACCACGCCGGCCAGCGGGACCGTCACCCTCACCGACACCTGGCGAAACTGACCTCGACCCGTCCGTACGGACCGGAAGCTCGACCCGGCCCGTACGGACGGGAAGATCGCGACCGGGTGCCGGGTTGGGCAGGAGTGTGACCGACGTACCGCTCTCCGTCCTCGACCTCGCCCCGGTCGCCGCCAGTGGCACCACCCGTGAGGCGCTCCAGCACACCACCACCCTGGCCCGCCGGGTCGAGCAGCTCGGCTACCGGCGGTTCTGGGTGGCCGAGCACCACAACATGCCCGGTATCGCCAGCTCCGCGCCGGCCGTACTGCTCGCCCACCTGGCGGCCGCCACCTCGACGATCCGGATCGGTTCCGGCGGGGTGATGCTGCCCAACCACGCGCCGCTGGTGGTCGCCGAGCAGTTCGGCACCTTGCAGGCGCTGCACCCGGACCGTATCGACCTGGGCATCGGCCGTGCTCCCGGCACCGACCAGGCCACCGCGCTGGCCCTGCGCCGGACGATGGCCGGGCTGAACGCCGAGGCGTTCCCGCAGGAGCTGGCCACCCTGATCAGCTACTTTCGCGGTGACCCGGGGCCGATCAGGGCCACTCCGGGCGCCGGGCAGATGCCGGCGATCTGGCTGCTCGGGTCCAGCGGGTTCAGCGCCCAACTGGCCGGCACGCTGGGTCTTCCGTTCTCGTTCGCGCACCACTTCAGCCCGGCGAACACCCTGCCGGCGCTGGCCCTCTACCGCCAGCACTTCCGCCCCTCGGTCTGGCTCGACGAGCCGTACGCGATGGTGGCGGTCAACGTGATCTGCGCCGACACCGACGCGCGGGCCGAGTGGTTGTCCGGCCCGTCCGGACTGGCGTTCCTGCGGCTGCGCGCCGGACGGCCCGAGTCACTGGTCAGCCCGGAGGAGGCGGCGGCCTACCCGTACACCGATCTGGAACGCGATTTCGTCCGGCAGCGCCACGACGGGCAGGCGCTCGGCTCGCCGGCCACCGTCCGGCGGGCGTTGACCGAGCTTGCCGAGCGCACCGGCGCCGACGAGCTGATGCTGACCACGTTCGTCTACGACGTCGCCGACCGGGTGCGTTCCTTCGAGCTCGTCGCGGAGGCCATGGCCGGGGACACCACGGCTGGCGGGGACACCACGGCTGGCAGTGTCACCACCGGGACGGGCGGCCCCGGCACCAGCTGAAACCAACCACGATGATCAATTGCGTGAAACAACAGCTTCATCAGCTGGTCACCGGTAGGCGACGGCTCGCCGGATATCGTCTACTCAGGTGATGGTTCGACGCACGAGATCACGCGTGGGGTGGATGTCGTCGCGTCCGTTGGCGGGGGACTGGGTTCCGGTCCCCCGCCAACGTCTTTCCCGCCCCGGGCAGCCGCCGATGATCAGCGCAGATAGACGTTGGGCTGCGGCGGGGTCGCCATGTTGTCGCCGATGAAGAACGACGGATGGGGCGGCTGGTTGTAGGCGGTGTTCTGCCAGGCGATCGCCACCCGGTACTGCGCGTCGTGCATCAGCGTGTGGATACGCCGGTCCGTCGAGTGGGTGGTGGCGTGGATGCGCAGCGCGCTCGAGTCCGACGTCCGCCAGATCGCCTCCTCGCGCCAGTCGCCGAACAGGTCGGCCGACAACGCCGGGGTCGCCTTGGTCCCGTTGTTGGACGCCACCCCGGAACCAGTGAGCAACCGGGTGTCGCCGGAGGTGCCGTACTTGTCGATCCGGGTCTGGTCGAGCAACTCCCGGACCGGGTCGCCGTCCCACCAGATGACGAAGTTGGCCGACGACGGCTTGCGCCCGACGTTGCCACCCCATGGCGAGCGCAACTCGTTGACCGCCGACGACCAGGACTCGGCCCCGGCACTGCCGGCCCAGATGTCCGCCGACACGCCCCGGCCGTTGTCGCCACCGGTCGGGGTCTGCCAGATGATCTGGCCGGTACGCGCGTCGATCAGCGCCGACGACGGCTTGCCGCCGTCCTCCTGGATCTTGAAGTACTCCAGTCCGGCCCGGGCCGGGTCGAGGTCGCCGACGTGACCGGCGTCGCCGTGGTTGAGGCTGGTGTTCCACAGACCACGGCCGTTGTCGTCGATGGTGGCGCCACCGAAGACGATCTCGTCACGGCCGTCGCGGTCGACGTCGGCGACGGACAGCGAATGGTTGCCCTGCCCGGCGTACCCGCCGTTGCCGGCGGAGTTGGAGTCGAACACCCACCGCTGGCTCAGGCCGCCGCCACGGAAGTCCCAGGCGGCGATGACGGTACGGGTGTAGTAGCCGCGCGACATGATCAGCGACGGACGCTGACCGTCCAGGTACGCCGTACCGGCCAGGAAGCGGTCCACCCGGTTGCCGTACGAGTCGCCCCACGACGACACGGTGCCCCGGGCCGGTACGTAGTTGACGGTGGACATCGCCGCGCCGGTCTGACCGTTGAACATGGTCAGGAATTCCGGCCCGGACAGCACGTAGCCGGACGAGTTGCGGTAGTCGGCGCTGGCGGAGCCGATCACCGTACCCCGGCCGTCGCGGGTGCCGTCGGCGGTCTTCATCGCCACCTCGGCCCGGCCGTCACCGTCGTAGTCGTACACCTGGAACTGGGTGTAGTGGGCGCCGGCCCGGATATTGCGTCCCAGGTCGATCCGCCACAGCCGGGTGCCGGTCAGTTCGTACGCGTCGACGTAGACGTTGCCGGTGTAGCCGGACTGGGAGTTGTCCTTGGCGTTGGACGGGTCCCATTTGAGGACGATCTCGTACCGGCCGTCGCCGTCGAGGTCACCGACGCTGGCGTCGTTGGCCGAGTAGCTGTACCACTCCCCCGACGGCGTGGTGCCGCCGGACGGCACCTGCAGCGGCACGTCGAGGTAGCCGTTGGCGAAGGTCAGCGACGCCGGTGACGCCGGCTGCTCGACGCCGTCGACCACGGCCCGCACCGTGTAGCTGGCGCTGGTGGCGGCTCCGGCGTCGTAGTAGTTGGTCGAGGTGGTGATCGGCGCGGACGTCAACCGGGTGGTACCCCGGTAGACGTGAAAGCCGGTGGCGGCGGCTTCGGTGCCGAGCAGCCGCCAGGAGACCAGGTTGCCGGAGCCGGACCGGACGCTGATCACGCCACGGTCGAGGTTCTCCATTTGTTTCGCCCCCGGCCCGGGCGGCGGGGTCGTCGGCGGTGGTGCCGTCGTCGGTGGTGGGGCGGTCGTGGGCGGGGCCGTGGTCGGTGGTGGGGCCGTCGTCGGCGGCGGTGCCGTCGTGGGTGGTGGGGCGGTGGTCGGTACGCCGGTGGTCGGTGCGACGCCGCCGGTGCAGGTGGTGCCGTTCAGCGCGAAGCTCGCCGGCACCGGGTTGCCGCCGGTCCAGGCACCGTTGAACCCGAACTCGGTGCTGGCGTTGGTGCCGAGGTTGCCGTTGTAGCCGACGTTGTCGGCGGTGACCTGGGCACCGCTCTGCGACACGGTCGCGTTCCAGGCCTGGGTGATGGTCTGCCCGGACCCGAAGGTCCAGGTCAACCGCCATGAGGTGAGGGGGTCACCGAGGTTGGTCACCCGGACGCCGGCGCCGAAGCCACCTGGCCACTGGCTGCTGATCCGGTAGTCGACGGCGCAGCCGGCGGCGGCCGAGGCCGAGGTGGCGACGATCGTGGTGAGGATTCCGGCGCTGGCGGCCGTGGCCGCGGCGGTGGCGACGGCGAGCACGCGCCGACGGGACGGACGGCTGGTCGAGGGAGGACGGTGATCGCGCATGGGTGCACTCCGGGAGGAGATGGCACGGCACTTGTGGCGACCGTCCTGGCTGCCCGGCCGAGGAACATCGGTCCGCCGTGGGTGATCCGTGCTGGTCGACGACCGCCTGACGGCGGTCGCGGGGGTCGGCTCCCGTGCCGCTTCATGCTAAGCAACCGCTTTCCCGCGAGCAATGGATCGCGTCGACCATTCGCGGTTTCATGGCCCACGAGTCGAATCGGATCGACCGTCGACACAGTCCGATCACCCCTACCCGCACGACTTACGCGCGCCGTTGACAGTTTGTTGGGTTACCAAAGAAACTAAAGGAACCGCCCGCGATCCGGCAGCTCCACCCGGGAGCTTTCGCCGTGCAGCCCCGAGGAGACCGCATGCCGTACCGTCCGCCCCTGGTCCCCCACGAGACGTTCGTGGCCGACCCGCCCGACCTGCCGGTACGCGCACCAGGCGAGCAGGGTCTCTCCGCGCTGGCGCGGGGCGAGGTGGTCAACACCGACGGCTCCGGGGTGATCTGCAAGGGCAGCACCACGGACGGCGATTCGCTGACGGTGACGATCAGCGCCGCCGGTGAGGGCGTGATCCGGGTACGGCTCAGCGCGGCACCGGACGCCCGCAGCCGCTCGGCCCGAGCGTTGCCGCTGGTCCACCCGCAGGCGCACCCGGCGCGCGTCACGACCGACGGTGACCTGGTCCGGATCGACGCCGGCGGCGTGGTCGCCGAGCTGCGGCTCGACCCCTGGCAGCTCCGCTTCCTCGACGCCGACGGCAGGTTGCTGGTCACCCAGAACCGCGGTGAGCGCGACATCAGCGGCCGGCTGCGGACCCTACCCTTCGGCCGATCCCTGGTCGACGGCGCGGTCGCCGCCTACCACGAGTGCTTCGACGCCCCCGGCGACGAACGCTTCGTCGGTCTCGGCGAGAAGTTCACCCGGCTGGACAAACGCGGGCAGCGGGCGCTGATGTGGAACTTCGACGCCTTCGGTGCCGAGTCGGACCGCTCGCACAAGAACGTCCCGCTCTACCTGTCCGACCGGGGGTACGGCGTGTTGGTCGACAGCGGCATGCCGGTCGAGTTCGACATCTGTTCCTCGACACACAGCTGCGTGCAGATCCTGGTGCCGGACGACCTGATCGACTACTACGTGATCGCCGGACCCACCCCGTCGGAGATCCTGGACCGCTACGACCAGCTGACCAGCCGGCCGGTGCTGCCACCGAAGTGGGCGTTCGGCACCTGGATCTCGTCCGGCTTCTACGTCGACACCCAGGAGTTGGTGCTGGAGCGGGCGCGGCGCATCCGGGCCGGCGGCATCCCCTGCGACGTGCTGCACCTGGACTGCTACTGGCAGGCCGACGGTGCCTGGTCGGACCTGGCCTGGGACGCCACCAACTTCCCGGACCCGGCCGGCATGCTGGCCACGTTGACCGAGCAGGGGTTCAAGGTCAGCCTCTGGATGAACCCGTACATCATGACCGGCAGCCCGGTCTTCGCGCAGGCCGACGCGGCCGGCTACTTCCTGCGCCGGGCCGACGGCAGCACCTACATCGCCGACGTCTGGCACGGCTCCTACCCGGTCTGCGGCATCGTCGACTTCACCAATCCGGCGGCCACCGAGTGGTTCACCGGGCTGCTGCGTGACCTGCTGCGCCAGGGCGCGATGGTGTTCAAGACCGACTTCGCCGAAGGGGTGCCGGCCGACGCGGTGGCCCACAACGGGATGACCGGCGTGGAACTGCACAACGTCTACACGCTGCTGTTCAACGACGCGGTGGCGGCGGTGACCCGGGAGGTCGCCGGGCACGGCATGGTCTGGGCCCGGTCGTCGTTTCTCGGCGGCCAGCGGCACCCGGCGCAGTGGAGCGGGGACGTCAACGCCACGTACCCCGGACTGGCCAGCACGCTGCGCGGCGGGCTGTCGCACGGCCTGTCCGGCATGCCGTTCTGGAGTCACGACGCCGGCGGGTTCCACGGCACGCCGACCCCGGACCTGTACGTACGCTGGGCGCAGTTCGGCGCGCTGTCGCCGCTGGTGCGGTTCCACGGCACCACCAGCCGGCTGCCGTGGGACTTTCCCGACGACGCCGCCCGCGAGGCGGTCGAGGCGATCCGGCTGCGGTACCGGCTGATGCCCTACCTGTACTCGGCGGCGGTGACCGCCGCCCGTACCGGTGCGCCGATGCTGCGGGCGTTGCTGGTCGACTCGCCGGACGACCCGGCCGCGTGGAACGCCGAGTTGGAGTACCGGCTCGGCACCGACCTGCTGGTCGCCCCGATGATCAACCCGGACGGGCAGCGGCAGGTCTACCTGCCGGCCGGCGACGACTGGATCGACTTCTGGACCGGCGAGGTGCGGCCCGGCGGACGGCATCTGCGGGTGCGGACGCCGCTGGAGCGGATCCCGCTGTTCGTCCGGCGTGGTGCGCTGATCGCCACCACCGAGGTCGGCGACACCGTCGGGGACGGCCCGTTCACCGACGTGACGGTGCAGAGTTGGGGTGGTCTGACCGCCGAGACGGTGATCCGCGACGTCGACGGTGACACCGTCGTGCTGCTGGTCCGCGACGGGGACACGGTACGAGCGTCGGTCGACGGCCCGCTGCCGGTACGCCGGATCGCGTTCCCGCCGGTGACGGGAGCCGAACCGCCGGTCAGGGTGCTGATCGACGGTGTACCGGCACCGATGGGGACCGTTGACGGTGTCCCGACCGCCGTGCTCGCCAGCGGCTGACAGCGTTCGCGGCCCGGCCGGGCCGGTGCGATTCGCCGGCGCGGCCGGACCGGTCCGATCAGCCGGGCCGGGCCGGCCGGGCCGTGGTCAGCCCTTGATCGCGCCGGTGATCACGCCCTTGGTGAAGTGGCGCTGCACGAACGGGAAGATGATCACCGCTGGTAGCACCGTGATCACCACGACGGCCATCTTGACCGCCAGGGTCGGCGGGTACGCCGACACGCCGGGGATGTTCACCGGCGCTCCGGTCACCGCCGGCGACTGCCCGGCCAGGATGTAGCTCTGCAGCACCCGCTGGATGGGCCATTTGTCGTTGTCGTCGATGTAGAGCACCGCGTTGAAGTAGGCGTTCCAGTAGCCGACGGCGTAGAACAGGCCGACCACCGCGATCACCGCCTTCGACAGCGGCAGCATGATCTGCCAGAGGATCCGGAACTCCCCCGCTCCGTCGATGCGGGCGCTGTCGATCAGCTCACCGGGCACGTTCATGAAGAACGCCCGGATCACCACCAGGTTGAACACGCTGATCGCGGTGGGCAGGATCAGCGCCCAGAGGCTGTTCTTGAGCCCGAGCCCGGTGACCACCAGGTAGCTCGGCACCATGCCGGGATAGATGAGGAACGTCAGCAGGAACAGGAACAACAGCGGCCGGTGGGCGAGCGAATCCTTGCGGGACAGCCCGTACGCGGCGAGCACGGTCAGCACCAGGCTGAACAGGGTGCCGACCACGGTGACCATGGTGCTGACCCACACGGCGCGGCTGATCTGCCCGCCGGAGAAGATGTTCACGTATGCCGACAGGTCGATCTCCCGGGGGACGACGACCATGCCACCGGTGGCGTTGATCGTTTCCCGGGAGGCCAGACTGGTCACCAGCACCGACCACAGCGGAAACAGCACGGCCAGCACCATCGCGCTCAGGACGAGTGCCTTGACGCCCTGACCCACCGGGCTCGGTGCCTCTTCCCACACCGGGCGGGCCGGTCGGCCCCGCCCGCCGAATCTCCCCCGCCCGCCGCCACGGCCCGGTCCCGTACGGGGGTTGGTCGGATCGAGCTTCGGGCGCCGGCCCCGGATCAGCTGGGTCGCGATGCTCACTTGGAATACACTCCCTGCTCGCCGAGACGGTGGGCGAACTTGTTCGCGGCGATGATCAGGACCAGCCCGATGACGCCCTTGAACAGGCCGGCGGCGGCGCCCATCCCCCACTGCTGCGGGATGATCGCCTGGTAGTAGACGTAGGTGTCGAGCACTTCGGCGGCCTGCCGTCCGACCGCTTCCCGTTGCAGGATGAACTGCTCGAAGCCGACGGTGAGCGCGTCGCCGAGCCGCAGGATCAGCAGCAGGACGATCACCGGCCGCAGACCGGGCAGGGTGATGTGCCACAGCCGCCGCCACCGGCCGGCGCCGTCGGCGGCCGCCGCTTCGTACAGGTTCTGGTCGATCGCGGAGAGCGCGGCGAGGAAGATGATCGCGCCCCAGCCGACGTCCTTCCACACCGATTCGGCGGTGACCAGGACGATGAAGGTGTCCGGGTTGCTCATGATGGTCAGCGGTTCCAGCCCGGCGTCGCGCATGCGTTGGGCGAGCAGGCCGGCCCCGCCGAGCATCTGCATGAAGAACGTGACGACCAGCACCCAGCTGAAGAAGTGCGGCAGGTAGACCACGCTCTGAATCAAGCCACGCACCCGGCCGGAGAGGATGCTGTGCAACAGGATGGCGAGCAGGATCGGCAGCGGGAAGAAGAACACCAACTGGAACGCGGTGATGGTCAACGTGTTGAGTACCGCGTCCCAGAACGCCGGATCCCGGAACAGCGTCTCGAAGTTGCCGAAGCCGATCCACTCGCTGTAGACGAACGCCTCGAACGCGTTGTCGCCGACCCACGGGTTGTAGTCCTGGAACGCGATCACGTTGCCCAGGGTCGGCAGGTAGTGGAAGACCAGCAGCAGCACCGCGGCCGGGGCCGCCATCGCCAGCAACGGCCAGTCGCGACGCAGCCGGGCCCGCAGCGGCACCGTCCGTCGGCGGGTGCGGCGGCTGTTCGGGGTACGGCGGGAGCGGCGGTCGCCGGCCGGGGTGGGCTGGTCCGCCGACCGCCGGCTCTGGTCGTCACCGGAGCCGGCGGTCACGGACGTCTCGACCGAGGTCATCGGATTCCTTCCGTGGATACTCCGGTCTTCAGGACTCCGTTGGGGAATGGCCAAGACATGATGTACCGGCCGCGTTCACCAACTTCTGGGCGAAACGGGCCCTGACCCTGGCGAAGATGACCGCACCGTTGGACATCGTCTGGTCCCGGCAGGACCTGGTGGTCGTGGACCGCTCGTTCCCGTCGACCCGGCCGTGCTCCGCCTGCGGCGCACTGGCCGAGCGGATGCCGTTGCCCGTCCGGTCGTGGACCTGCCGATGCGGGCAGGCCCACGACCGGGACGTCGACGCGGCCCGCAACCTTCTCGCGGAGGGGCTCTCCGTGACTGCCTGTGGAGGCGGTGTAAGACCTCACCGGGAGTCCTCCTCTCGGGCGGGGCGGTCGTCGGTGAAGCAGGAACCCCCTGGGGCGACCCAGGGAATCCCCGTCGGTTGGGGCGGGGAGGATTGTCAACGACCGTTGTCTTCGAGTGCCTTGCGGAAGAAGTCGCGCCCCTCGTCACCACCGCCGCTGCGCCACTCCTCGGTGATCTGGTCGAGGTCGCTGGTCGGTCGGCGCCCCCGCAGCACGTCGAGGATCTTGTCCTCGGTCGGCTGGCCGACGCGGGAGTAGTTGGCCGGCAGCTCCAGCTTGATCCCGGCCCACGGGTTGGGCTCCAGGTGCTTCACCGTCTCGTTGGAGTAGGCGAGCAGGCTCTCCACGTAACCGGGTACGTCGGCGGTCTGCACGATCGCCGGGTAGCGGCCGACGATGAAGGTGTACTGGTCGGCGATTTCCTGGCGGCCGAGCTCGGTCAGTTCCGGGCTGCCGTCGGCGCTGACGGTGTGGTGCTGGCCTTCGACGCCGTACTGGCGCAGGTGGTATTCCTCCGAGCCGAACGGCGCGGCGCACCAGTTGAGCACCCGCAGGATCTCCTCGACCCGTTCCTTGCCGAGGCCCTTTTTGACGAAGGTGTAGAAGACCGGCTTCTCCTCACCCCAGGCGATCGGGTCGCCCTGCCCGTCGGCCGAGAAGATCGGCACCGGCCGCATGTCGTACGCCGGGGTGATCTGTCGTTGCTCCGAGTACATGCCGCGCCAGGCGCCGATGCCGTCCTCGTAGCAGACCATCCGGCCGCTGTTGAACAACTGCTTGGCGTCGGCCGATCCCCGGCTCTCGGCGATGTCCGGGTGCACCAGTCCCTCGGCGAACAGTCGGGTGGTGAATTCGAGGGCTTCGCGGTACTCCTCGGTCTCGTACTTGAACTCCAGCCCACCGCCGTCGGTCTGACGCCAACCGCCCTGGGAACCGGGTACACCGTAGAACATCTGCACCATGTTGAACACCGAGCCGAACGCCCAGACGTTGTTGCCCGGATCGGTCATCGCCTTGCCGAACTCGTACAGCTCCTCGATGTTCTTCGGGGCCTGGACACCGGCGGTGTCGGTCAGGTCCTTGCGGTAGAACAGCGCGTACGGGAACGGTCCGTCGGTGGGCCACGGGACGGCGGCGAGCCGGCCGCCCCAGACCGCGTACTGCCAGGCCCCGGTCGGGAAGCAGGCCAGGTTGGGGTAGGCCAGCGCGGCGTCGCCGGCCAGGTAGTCGGTCAGGTCCTCGAACAGGGTGGAGACCGCGTCGGCGAAGCGCGGGATCTTGTCGATCTCCCAGTTGGGCGCGCAGAGCAGGTCCGGTACGTCGCGGGCGCCGAGGGCGGCGCTGAGCTTGTCGGCGTACGTGTTGCCGTCCTGGATGCTGAAGTCGACCGGGACGCCGAGCTGCTCGTTCACCGCCTGCAGGTAGGTGTTGCGGTCGATCCCGGGCGGGGTCGGGCCCCACCACGGGGTCATCGCGCTGATCGTCTCGCCGCCGGCGCCGGGTGTCTCGGTGACCGCCTTGACCAGTTGGGCGGGGTACTCGAGGTATCCGTCGGCGATCGGCCGGACCCCGGCGATGTCCGGGGTGACCAGGTCGAGGGGTTGGTACTTGGGCAGGACCGCGCTGATCGCGTCGACGTTGGTCGCGGTGCCCTGGGTCCCGGCCGGTCGGCTGCAGCCGGAGAGCAGTCCACCACCGGCTACCGCGGTGGCACCCAGACCGAGCAGGCCAAGGAATCGACGTCGGTTGGTGGCCGCGCTCGCGAGGGATGGATCCACGGCGCGCTCCCTTCGTATCGGCGAGCGGCTGTCCCGGTATGGCCGCCGGTGACGTGCCGCTCGTAATGGGGGTGTGGGGGTACGGTTTGCACGCTAGAGTTAGTTCGTCTGGTGACTAAACAAAGTAGCCGACGGTGACAGGTGCCACAAGGGAGGCCGACATGACGCGACCCACCAGCGGCGGCCCACCCCCGGAACCCGACCCCCGTACGCCGACGGCCGAGCCGATCACCCAGGTCGGCGAGGCGTAACGTGATCACCATGCAGAGCGGCCCGCAACCAGCGGACCTGACCGACGTACGCGCCACCAACCTCGCGGTCGTGCTGCGCTACGTCCGCGCCCACGCACCGTGCTCCCGGGCCGACATCGCCGCCGCCACCGGGCTCAACAAGGCGACCGTCTCCAGCCTCGTCGCCGATCTGATCGACCGGCGGCTGGTACGTGAGATCGGGCTGACCGAGCACCGGATCGGCCGGCCGGCCACCATGCTGGTCATCGACGGCGCGGCGTACGCGGCGGTCGGCATCGAGATCAGCGCGGACCACCTCACCGCCGTCGCGCTCGACCTCGCGGGCGGCGAGCTGCTGTCCTGGCGGCGGGCGTTCACCGGCCTGGCCGCCACCCCCGGGAAGGCGGCGAGTACGGTGGCCGCGCTGGCCGGCCGGGCGGTGGCCCGGGTGTCCCGGCAGGGTCGCCAGGTGTTGGGGCTGACGGTCGGCGTACCCGGTCTGGTCGACCGCGACGGGCGGGTCTGCCTGTCTCCCGAACTCGGCTGGCGCGACGTGGACCTGCGCACCGACCTGATCCGGGCGCTGCGCGAGCCGGCGTACGAGGTGGTGGTCGACAACGACGCGCAACTGGCCGCGTTGGCCGAACACCGGCACGGACCGCACGCCGGCACCGCCAACCTGGTGCACCTCACCGGTGGTGCCGGCATCGGCGCCGGCCTGGTGGTCGATGGTCGGCTGCTGCACGGCGCGCGTGGCTTCACCGGCGAGATCGGACACATCCAGCTCGACCCCGAGGGGCCGGTGTGCCGGTGCGGCGCCAACGGATGTCTGGAGGCGCTCGCCAGCGTGCCCGCCCTGATCCGCCGGGTCCTGCCCGACGCCGAGGCCGACGGGCCGCTGACCGACTTCGCGCCGGAGATCGACCGGGTACGGACCCTGGCTCGCGCCGGTGACGAGCGCGCCCTGGCCACACTCGCCGAGATCGGCCGGCACCTGGGCACCGGGGTGTCGATCCTGGCCAACCTGGTCAACCCCGAGGTGGTGCTGCTCGGCGGCTACTACGTTCCGTTGGCCGCTTGGCTGCTGCCGGCCGCGCAGGAGCAGCTGGCAGCCCGTACGGTGGCACCGGAGGCCGGCGGCGCGCGACTGGTCGCGTCCACTCTGGCCGGCGGCGCGGCGGCGACCGGCGGGGCCACCCGGGCGATCGCGGCGATCGACAGCGGTCGGATGCCGGCGATACCGACCAAGCCCGGCGGCTGAGGCGACCGCGCCCGCCGCCCCGCCGCCGCGCGGTCGCACGACCGACATCAATTCGTGGCGGATGGCCCCTTGACCGGCCGCCGGGGTGGATGTCAACCTCAAAGGGCTCTGCGGTTAACACGTGTGAAACCGTGTCGATGGTGGGGCATTTTTCGGACGGTCGTCGAAGCGCTTCGAGCCGGCGCTTCCCGGGCTGGCGGCCAGGCTCCACTCCGCACCGCCGCCTGCCCGCGCACGGCGCCGGAAACGGGTCCACCGACCGTTTCCCACCAACCGGACGCCGGGCGCCCCGCAGATCCCGGAAGGCGATCCACGATGAGCGACAGCACGTTCCGCGATCCCGAACAGCCCCTCACCGCCCGGGTCACCGACCTGCTCAGCCGGCTCACCCGCGCGGAGAAGATCGCCCTGCTGCACCAGCATCAGCCAGCTGTGCGGCGGCTGGGCCTCCCGGCGTTCCGCACCGGCACCGAAGCACTGCACGGGGTCGCCTGGCTCGGCCCGGCGACAGTCTTCCCACAGGCGATCGGGCTCGCGTCCAGTTGGAATCCGCGACTGCTGAGCGCGGTCGGCGAAGCGGTCGGCACCGAGGCACGGGCCTTCCACCACAAGGATCCGGGCACCGCCGGACTCAACGTGTGGGCACCAGTGGTCAACCCGCTACGCGACCCCCGGTGGGGACGCAACGAGGAGGGCTACGCCGAAGACCCGTGGCTGACCGGGGAACTGGCCACCGCGTACGCCGGCGGGCTGCGCGGCGACCACCCCACCTACCTGCGGACCGCGCCCACGTTGAAACACTTCCTCGGCTACAACAACGAGACCGATCGTGACACCACCTCCAGCAACCTGCCGCCCCGGGTGCTACACGAATACGAACTGCCCGCCTTCCGCGCCCCGATCGCCGCCGGCGCGGCGGTCGCGGTGATGGCGTCGTACAACCTGGTCAACGGTCGGCCCGCGCACCTCAGCCCGCTGATCGACGACGAGCTACGGCGCTGGACCGACCAGGACGTCCTGGTCGTCGGCGACGCGGGGGCGGCCACCAACATCGCCGGCTCCCAGGCGTACCTTCCCGATCACGTCACCGGATACGCGGCGGCGCTGCGGGCCGGTATCGACAGCTTCACCGAGAACGACGCCGATCCGGCCCCCACCATCGCGCGGATCACCGAGGCGTTGGACCGGGGACTGCTCGACGAGGCCGACGTCGACCAGGCGGTCCGGCACATCCTGGCGATCCGGATCCGGCTCGGCGACCTGGACCCCGCCGACCGCAACCCGTACGCGGCGATCGACACCGACGTGATCAACTGCCCGGCACATCAACGACTCGCCCGCGCCGCCGCCCGAGCGTCGATCGTCCTGCTGCGCAACGCACCCGTCGGCCCGCAGGAGCCGCCGCTACTGCCGTTGGACAGCGGCCGGATCCGGCGGATCGCGGTGATCGGCCCGCTCGCCGACACCGTACTGACCGACTGGTACAGCGGGACCCTGCCGTACGCGGTGACCGCCCGCGACGGGCTGGCCGCCCGCTTCGACACGGCCACCGTCACCCCGCACGAAGGCGTCGACCGGATCGCACTGCGCGTCGGCACCGGTACGGCGTACCTGCGGGCCAGCGGCGACCCGGACGGCGGTCCGCTGACGGCCAGCGCCCCCGAGGCGGTGCCCGAAAGCTGGTTCGACCTGTTCAGCTGGGGTGACGGCGTGATCGCCCTGCGCAGCGTCGCCAATGGACGTCATCTGGCCGCCGCCGACGACGGTGTGCTGCGCAACGATCGCACCGGACCGGGCGGCTGGGTGGTCAACGAGACCTTCCGGCTGGTCCGCCGCGCCGACGGCCGGCTGGCCCTGCACCACCTGGCCCGGGACCGGTTCGTGATCGTCGACCCCGACGGGGTGCTGCGGGCCGACGCCACCAGCGTCGACACGGCGACCGCGTTCACCGTCGAACTGGTCGCCGATGGTGCCCGGGACGCGGCGGCCCTCGCCCGCGACGCCGACGTCGCCGTCGTCGTGCTGGGCAACCATCCGATGGTGTGCGGACGGGAGACCGAGGACCGCACCGACCTGGCGCTGCCCGCCGGCCAGGAGTCGCTGCTGCGCGCGGTGCACGCCGCCAACCCCCGGACGGTGCTGGTGCTGGCCAGCAGCTACCCGTACGCCGTGGAATGGGCCGACCAGCACGTCCCGGCGATCCTGTGGTCGGCGCACGGCGGTCAGGAGTACGGCGCGGCGCTGGCGGAAGTGCTCTGCGGCGACGCCGACCCCGCCGGCCGGCTCACCCAGACCTGGTACCGGCGCACCGCCGACCTGCCGGACCTGCTCGACTACGACATCATCGCCTCGGACGCCACCTACCTCTACTTCCGGGGCGACCCCCTCTACCCGTTCGGGCACGGCCTGAGCTACACCACCTTCGACTACCGCGACCTGAGGTTGTCGGCCGCCACCACGGACGCCGACGGACTGGTCGAGGTCAGTGTCACGGTGCGCAACACCGGCACCCGCGCCGGGACCGAAGTGGTGCAGCTCTACACCCGGCAGCGACATTCGCGGGTCAAGCAGCCGCTGCGTCAGCTGCGCGGATTCCACCGGATCGAGCTCGGGCCGGGGGCGCAGGAGCCCGTACGGTTCCGGCTCGCCGCCGCCGACCTGGCCAGCTGGGACGTGACCCGGGGCCGCCCGGTGGTGGAGAGCGCCCGGCACACCGTCGCGATCGGCCGGTCCTGCACCGATCTGGTCGCCACCACCACACTCACCGTACGCGGCGAGCGCGTCGGCCCGCGCGATCCGCTGGCCGGGCCGTTGTGGGCGGCGGACAACGACGACTACGCCGGCATCGAACCCACCGACGACGTCGACGGCACCGCCCGCGACACCGACGCCGACACCGACGGCGTGACCGGATCGGCGGTCGGCGCGGCCGAGGCGGGCGGCTGGATCGCCTTCGCCGGCGTGGACTTCGGCTCGGGTCCGACCGCCGTCACCGCCCGGGTCGCGCAGCGGCGGGCCGACTGCGGACCGGACGGGTCGACCCTGACCCTGCGGCTGGACGACCCGCTGGTCGGACCGGTCGCCGGGACCCTGCCGGTGCCGGTGACCGGTGGCCGGCACGAATGGGCGACGGTGCGCGGTGAGCTCCACGGTGTGTCCGGAGTACGGGACCTCTATCTGCTGTTCGGTGCCGCAGGCGCTACCGTGAGCTACCTGAATTTCGCCGACGCCACGGACGGTGGTCCGGCCGGGGACAAGGATGGAGGTGCCTAGTGTCCACTCGGTCGCACCCACCGGCGGGCGGTGCCGGCGGCCGGTCTGACGCACCGGCCGACGACCTCCCCTCGCCGGTGTCGGCCACGGTGGCGGGCACCGGCAAACGGCCCGACATGGTGACGATCGCCGACGTCGCCCGACACGCCGGGGTCGCGGTCAGCACGGTGTCCTACGTGCTCAGTGGCAAACGGGCGATCTCGGCCACCACCCGGCAGCGGGTCCTGGCCAGCATCCACACTCTCGGCTACCACCCGCACGCCGGTGCGCGGGCGCTGGCCAGCCGACGGGCGAACGTGATCGCGCTGGTCCTGCCGCTGCGCTCCGGCATGCACCTGCCGGTGCTGATGCAGTTCGCGACCGCCGTGGTCACCACCGCGCGACAGTACGACCACGACGTCCTGCTGGTCACGGCCGACGAGGGACCGGCCGGGCTGCGCCGGATCGCGGCGAGCGCGATGGTCGACGGCATCGTGGTGATGGACGTGGAGATGCGTGACCCCCGGGTGCCCCTGCTGCGCGAGTTGGAACGGCCCAGCGTCCTGATCGGTTTCCCGGCCGAGGCAGACGGTCTGACCTGCGTCGACCTCGACTTCTATCGGGCCGGTGCGGCGTGCGTCGACCACCTGGCGACGCTCGGACATCGGCAGATGGCCCTGCTCGGCGCGCCGTCGGTGGTCTACGAGCGGGAGACCGGCTTCGCGCATCGCACCCGGGCCGGCTTCGCCGAGACCGCAGACCAGCACGGCGTCGACGCGATCGCCCAGCCCTGTGAGGAGAACTTCGACGCGGTACGCCGTGAGCTCGCCGGCCTGCTGCACCGCCATCCCGGGCTGACCAGCCTGGTGGTGCACAACGAAGCAGCGGTCGGGCACGTCCTGGCCGCACTGCCGACCCTGGGCCGGCAGGTGCCCGGCGACATCTCGGTGGTGGCGATCTGTCCGGACGAGGTGGCCGAACGCTCCGGTCCGGCGCTCACCTCGGTGTCGATCCCCGCCGAGGACGTCGGGCGGCAGGCGGTCAACCTGCTGATGCGCAAGTTGGAGGACGAGCCGGTGCCGGCGGCGACGCTGCTCGACCCACGGCTGACCGTACGGGCCAGCACGGGCACCGCCACCGCCGGCACCGGCCCGGCCGGCACCCAGCCGAGCGGCACCCAGCCGAGCGGAACCCGACCGACCAAGAGCAGCGTCGCCGCCCAGGCCCGGTCCACGACACCGGAGCGGGCGACAACGCCGGCGGCCCGCACCGGCACCACCTGACGGTCGGCGGCGGGTGGCTTGCCCCGCGTGCCGATTCTTGATCGACTCGCGCCATGGCAGACGAGATGGCGGCCGCCGACCGGCCCGGCCCGGCCCCCGCCGATCCCGGGCACATGGACGTCGCTGAGTTCCGCCGGTACGGGTACGAGGTGGTCGACTGGATCGCCGGCTACTGGGAGACCCTGGAGCGGCGGCCGGTCCAGCCGGCGGACAGCCCGCCGGGGGCGGTGGCCGCCGCGCTCCCGGCGGCACCGCCGGAGGACGGCACCGGCTTCGACGGCGTCCTCGCCGACCTCGATCGGATCGTGGCACCGGGCCTGACCCACTGGCAGCATCCCGGCTTCTTCGGCTACTTTCCGGCCAACACCTCGGGGCCGAGCGTGCTGGGCGACCTGGTCAGCGCGGGGCTCGGCGTACAGGGCATGCTCTGGGCCACCAGCCCGGCCTGCACCGAGATCGAGACGGTGATGCTCGACTGGCTGGCGCAACTGCTGGATCTGCCGTCCCGGTTCCGCAGCGACTCGGGCGGCGGCGGCGTCATCCAGGACTCGGCGTCCTCGGCGACCCTGGTCGCCACGCTCGCCGCGCTGCACCGGGCGAGCGGCGGACGCTGGCGGACCGACGGCACCACGGGCGGCTACACCGCGTACACCTCGACCGAAGGACATTCGTCGATCGAGAAGGCGGCCCGGATCGCCGGGATCGGCGACGACAACGTACGGCTGATCGAGACTGATCCGACGACGATGGCGATGCGACCGGCGGCGTTGCGCGCGGCGCTCGCCGCCGACGTGGCCGGCGGGCGGCGGCCGGCGATCGTGGTCGCCACCATCGGCACCACCTCGACGACCGCGATCGACCCGGTCGAGCGGATCGGCCCGATCTGCGCCGAGTACGGGGTGTGGCTGCACGTGGACGCCGCCTACGCCGGCGCCGCCGCGGTCTGCCCGGAACTTCGTTGGACCCACGCCGGGTTGGAACGGGCCGACTCGTACTGCTTCGATCCACACAAGTGGCTGTTGACCGGCTTCGACTGCGACGCGTTCTGGGTGGCCGACCGGGCCGGGTTGGTGGCCGCGTTGACCGTGCTGCCGGAGTTCCTGCGCAACGCGGCCTCCGAATCCGGTGCGGTGATCGACTACCGTGACTGGCAGGTGCCCCTCGGCCGGCGGTTCCGGGCACTCAAGTTGTGGTTCGTGCTCCGCTGGTACGGCGCGCGCGGACTGCGGGCGCACGTACGATCCGCAGTGGAGCACGCGGCCTGGTTCGCCGGGCGGGTCGCCGCCGACGACCGGTTCGAGGTGGTCGCACCGGGACCGTTCGCGCTGGTCTGCTTCCGGCTCCGGGCCGACCTGCCCGACGGCCGGCAGGAGCGAGCCGACTCGCTGAACTCCCCGCAGGAGCGAGCCGACGCGCTGAACTCCCGGTTGCTCGGGCGGGTGAACAGCGACGGGAGTGTCTTCCTGACCCACACCCGGGTCGGCGGGCGGTTCACGCTGCGGCTGGCGGTGGGTGCTCCGCGTACCGAGCGGCGCCATCTGGTCGCCGCCTGGGACCTGATCAGCCGGACCGCCGACGAGCTGCTGGGGCTCGACCAGTGAACCACGTCGCCGCCGCGCCGCCAGCGGTGGTCACGACGACCTCGGGTGGGTGACGACCGCCTCCCTGCCCTCCGGGTGGCCGGCCTGCGCCGGATCGGCGTTCGCTGACCCGACCAGGTGATCCGGCGTGCCGGCGGCCTCGGCACGGGTACGGCGCAGTACCCGTACGGCCAGTCCGAAAGCGACCACCCAGGCGGCGACGACCAGCAGATAGACGGTCACCCGCAGCTCACCGGCCACGTCGAAGGCGCGCATCATGGTGCGCGAGTTGGTGAGCACGATCAGCCCGCCGACCGCCGCGCCGAGCAGCTGGGCCGGTACGACCCGGACCAGGTACGCGGCGATCGGCGCGGCGATCAGGCCCCCGACCAGCAGGGCCGCCACGATCGGGAAGACGAAGCCCTGCGCGCCGAGCCCGATCAGGAAACCGAGGCTCGCGGCGACGGCGACCAGGAACTCCGAGGTGTCCACCGAGCCGATCACCTTGCGCGGCTCCAGCCGACCGGAGACCAACAGCGACGGGGTGGCCACCGGGCCCCAGCCGCCGCCACCGGTGGCGTCGATGAAACCGGCGGTCAGCCCGAGGGGGGCGAGAAACCGGGTCCGCAGCGGCCGGCGGACCCGGGTGGCACCGACCGGTCGGGCGAACCTGAGGAGCAGGTAGACCCCGAGGGCCAGCAGGATGCCCGCCATCCACGGTGCGGCGGCCTCGGTGGAGATCGAACTGAGCAGGGTGGCACCGGCGAAGGCCCCCACCGCACCGGGTACGGCGATCCGGGCCACGATCCGCCAGTCGACGTTGCCGAAGCGCCAGTGGGCGGTGCCGGAGGCGAGTGTGGTGCCGATCTCGGCCAGGTGCACGGAGGCGCTGGCCGAGGCGGGTGCCACGCCCGCGAGTAGGAGCAGGGTCGTCGAGGTGACTCCGTACGCCATGCCCAAGGCGCCGTCGACGAGTTGGGCGAGCAGACCGACCAGGGCGAGTATCAGCAATTTCCGCACGAGCCACCCACTTCAACGATCAAACCTACAGACTTAGTAGAGAATGTGGGAAGTAAGGTCCTCCTGTCAACAGTCGATTCACTGACCGGAGTCGGGCACGATGCCGACGACCCGCCCGGCCGCGACCTCAGCCCGGAAGCACCGACACGCGGATCAGCGGATCAGCTCCACGCGCGCGGATCGGCGGCCAGGTCCCGGACCCGGTCGGGCAGCTTCCCGGTGGCCACGTCGGCGACCGAGACGGATTCGAGGATCTCCCGCTCGCTGGCGCGCAACGCGATCCACACTTCCTGCAGGGCGGCGGCCGATCCCTGGTAGCCGAGCTCCTCCGGCCGCTGTCCCCGGACGTTGGCGAGCGGACCGTCGATCACCCGGATGATCTCCGCCAGGGTGATGTCCTCGGCCGGCCGGGCCAACCAGTAGCCGCCGTCGGGACCGCGCTGGGCCTGCACCACGCCGCCGCGACGCAACTGCAGCAGAATGCTCTCCAGGAACTTGGGTGGGATGCCCTGTGCCCGGGCGACCTGCTCGGCGGTGAGCACGGTCCGTCGCGCCTCGACCGCGGCCGACGCCAACTCGGCGACGGCCCGCAACGCATAGTCGACCCGTGCGGAGAGGCGCATACCCGTCAGGTTACGCCATTGTTTCCCGTATGGGACTAGCCGATCCGGCGGACCAGACCTTCCTGGACGGCGCTGGCGATGTGCCGGCCGTCGCGGGTGAACATGCGGCCGGTGGCGAGGCCGCGACCACCGGCGGCGGACGGGCTCCAGCAGTCGTAGAGGAACCATTCGTCGGCCCGGAACGGGCGGTGGAACCACAGCGCGTGGTCGAGGCTGGCGCCGGTCACCCCGCCCGGTCCCCACACCTCGCCGTGTACGGACAGCACCGAGTCGAGCAGGGTCAGATCCGAGGCGTAGGTGAGGACGCAGGCGTGCAGCAACGGATCGTCGGGCAGCTTGCCGTCGACCCGGATCCAGACCCGCTGGTACGGGTCGGCGGGTCGGTCGCCCGGCGCCACCAGCCCCGGTTCGCCGACGTAGCGCACGTCCATCGGCCGGGGAATGACCGCCCAGACGCCGAGCCGTTCCGGATAGCGGGCGAGCCGGTCCGCCATGGTCGGGACCGCCTCCGGGGCGGGCACGTCCGGCGGCTGGGGCGCCTGGTGCTCCAGCCCGTCCTCGTGGTGGTGGAACGACGCGGACATGAAGAAGATCGGCTTGCCGTGCTGGTAGGCCACGGACCGACGGACCGAGAAGGACCGCCCGTCGCGGATGTTCTCCACCTCGTAGTCGATCGGCTGAGCGCTGTCGCCGGGTCGGACGAAGTAGCCGTGCAGCGAATGCACCAGCCGTTGCGGGTCGACGGTCCGTCCGGCGGCCACCAACGCCTGGCCGGCGACCTGCCCGCCGAACACCCGCTGCGGCCCGACCTTCGGGCTGATCCCCCGGAAGGCGGCCGTACCCCGCTGTTCCAGGTCGAGGACCTCCAGCAGGTGGTCGACGGCGGCCTGGCCGGAGATCGGGCCGGAGCCCGGCGGCGGTGCCGCCGGGCTCGGGTCGGTCGGTCGACCGGCTGCGGTCACTGCAACGCCCGGGCCGCCGTCACGTCGACGAGACTGCCCAACTGGTGCACCCGCAGGGTGTTGGTGGATCCCGGAGTGCCGACCGGGCTGCCGGCGACGATCACCACGTACTCGCCGGGGTTGGCCCGGCCGAGACCGAGCAACGCCTGGTCGACCTGGCGGAACATGTCGTCGGTGTGCTGCACGAACGGCATCAGGAAGGTCTCCACGCCCCAGGACAGCGCCAACTGGTCGCGTACCTCGGCGACCGGGGTGAAGGCCAGCAGCGGCAGTTCGCACTGCAGCCGGGAGAGCCGGCGCACGGTGTCGCCGGTCTGGGTGAAAGCCACCATCGCCTTGGCGTTGATCGCCCGCGCGATGTGCGAGGCGGCCGAGGTCAGCGCACCACCGTGGGTACGGGGGTCGTGCTGCAGCCGGGGCACCGAGAGTGAGCCGTGCTCCGTCGTCGTGATGATCTTGGCCATGGTGCTGACGGTCAACACCGGGTACTTCCCGACGCTGGTCTCGCCCGAGAGCATCACCGCGTCCGTACCGTCGAGCACCGCGTTGGCCACGTCGGAGGCCTCGGCCCGGGTCGGCCGCGAGTTCTCGATCATCGAGTCCAGCATCTGGGTGGCGACGATGACCGGCTTGGCGTTCTCCCGGCAGAGCTGTACCGCGCGCTTCTGCACCAACGGCACCTCGTCGAGCGGCAACTCGACACCGAGGTCACCACGGGCGACCATGACGCCGTCGAAAGCGTCGACGATCGCCTCCAGATGGGTGACCGCCTCCGGCTTCTCGACCTTGGCCAGAACCGGCCGACGGACACCCTCCTCGTCCATGATCGCGTGGACCAGCTTGATGTCCTCCGGCGACCGGACGAAAGACAGCGCGACCATGTCCGCGCCCAGCCCGAGCGCGAAACGCAGGTCCTCGGTGTCCTTCTCCGACATCGCGGGCACGCTGACCGCGACGTTGGGCAGCGAGACGCCCTTGTTGTTGGAGACCGGCCCACCCTCCACGACCAGCACCCGGATGTCGTTGCCCTCGACCGCGCTGACCTCGACCGCGACCTTGCCGTCGTCGATCAGCAGGCGGTCGCCGGGGCGCACCTCCTGGGGCAGCTTGCGGTAGGTGCAGGAGACCCGGTCCCGGGTGCCGAGGATGTCGTCACTGGTGATCACCACCGAGTCACCGGTGCGCCACTCGTGCGGGCCGTCGGCGAACCGACCCAGTCGGATCTTGGGACCCTGCAGGTCAGCGAGGACCGCGACAGCCCGGCCGGACGCTTTCGCGGCCTCCCGGACAAGGCGGTAGACCTGCTCGTGGTCGGCGTGGCTGCCGTGGCTGAAGTTGAGCCGGGCCACATCCATGCCGGCCTCCACCAGTCCGCGGATGCGCTCCGGGGACGACGTGGCGGGGCCAAGCGTACAAACGATCTTTGCGCGGCGTGTCACGCCCATCAGGCTAGTCTCTCCCCTTGATCGACCAAGTGGCCGACCCATCAGATGTCCGAACGGAAGTGCTCACCAGCGTCCGGCCGCTCCACGGCGACATCGTCACCACGGGCGGGCCGCAGGACGCCTGACCGGCGGGCATCGACGACCGCACCCATCAGCGTAGCGCGCCACATGACCGCGGCGGTACGCCCGGGCGGCTCGCTGTCACACACCGGATGAACCCAAGCCCTCGGCCCACGCCGAACCCACCACCCACCGGATCCCGCCGGATCCCACTGATCGTTACGCGATCATTAGCCGGATCGTCACATCGACACGGTTAACTCATCACCCGTCGGCTGCTTCCCCGGACGGTGGCGGACCAGACGGTGGCCGGCATGCCCTGGAGGTGGCGACAGGTGACACGGAGCAATCGGACCCGATCGGCGGCCCGCACGGTGGTGACGGCCCTACTGGCCGGCGCGATCGCGGCCGCCCTCGGAGCCGGCGGCGGCGCGGGCGCGGCGGCGGCGAACGCCGGTGACGGCCGGCCCGCCGGCGACAGCGGCCGGCACAACGGCAAGGGCCACGGCGGCGGGCACGGCACGCCGGGCGGGATCCGGTTCGCCACCTTCAACGCGTCGTTGAACCGCGCGACCGAAGGCGGCCTGGTCGCCGATCTGTCGACGCCGGGCAACGCGCAGGCCGCCAACGTCGCCGAGGTGATCCAGCGGGTCCGGCCCGACGTCCTGCTGATCAACGAGTTCGACCACGACGCCGAGGGGCGGTCGCTGGAGTTATTCCAGCGCAACTACCTGTCCCGGGGGCAGGGCGGGGCCAGGCCGATCCACTACCCGTACCGGTTCGCCGCCGCGTCGAACACCGGCGTGCCCTCCGGGCACGACCTCAACCGCGACGGTACGGTCGGCGGCCCGGACGACGCGTACGGCTTCGGGTTCTTCCCCGGCCAGTACGGCATGGCCGTGTACTCGCGCTACCCGATCGACCGGTGGTCGGTGCGAACCTTCCAGACGTTCCGCTGGCAGGACATGCCTGACGCGCTGCTGCCCGACGACCCGGCCACCCCCGAACCGGCCGACTGGTTCTCCCCCGAGGCCCTCGCCGACGTACGGCTGTCGTCCAAGAGCCACTGGGACGTACCGGTACGAGTCGGCGGCCGGACCGTGCACCTGCTGGCCAGCCACCCGACGCCACCGGTGTTCGACGGCCCGGAGGACCGCAACGGCCGCCGCAACCACGACGAGATCCGGTTCTGGGCCGACTACGTCTCGCCGGGCCGCTCCGGCTACGTCTACGACGACCGGGGCCGCCGGGGCGGTCTGCGACCGGGTGCCCGGTTCGTCATCGCCGGAGACCTCAACTCCGACCCGTACGACGGCGACAGCATCCCCGGCGCCGCCCAGCAGGTCACCGAGCATCCGCTGGTCAACGACCGGACGCCGCCGACCAGCGCCGGCGGACCGGCCGCCACCGACCGCCAGGGCGGGGCGAACCTGACCCACGAGGGCGACCCGCGCCACGACACGGCGGACTTCGCCGACAACACCCCGGGCAACCTGCGGGTCGACTACGTACTGCCCAGCCGTGGACTGCCCGTACGCGGCAGCGGCGTCTTCTGGCCGGTGCCGACGGACCCGCTGTTCCGGCTGGTCGGCGACTACGACCCGGCGCTACCCGGCGGCTTCCCCACCTCGGATCACCGGCTCGTCTGGCTCGACGTACGGATGTGAGCCAGGCTCGACGTACGGTGCACCCGGAACTCGACGGTGCGCCGCCCGAACAGCGGTACCTGACCGGGCAGGCCGGCCACGGCCACCGACGCCCGGAGCGTGAAAGTCACCGGCATGGCCGTCACGTCGGCCGGGAGCGCGAGCAACACCCGCAGCTCCCGGCCGACGTGCAGCGGTTGTTCGCCGACCGGGCTGAAGTCCCGGTGCGCGTAGCGGAACCGTGGCCCGGAGGTGGTCACCTTCGGCAGGTAGACGTCCTGCTCCAGGACCCGGAACCGGGCCGCTTCCGGCGCCAGCGGGACCGCCGCGATCTCGAAGGTCAACGTACGGGCCGGATCCGGCTACGGTCACCCGACCAGTCTGCCGCCCGCGTCGCGTCGACGCACGGCGCTGCGCCGGGTCGACCGGCTCGCCCGTGGCCGCGTACCCGCGCCCTGAGGCGTCCGGTCGGGAACTGCGTGACGGGTCCCGCCGGTCGACAAGCGAGGTTCAGTCGGTGCCGGTGGCGGCGAGCGAGCCGGGTGGGTTGACCTGGCGGGACGCCACCGCCGTCAGCGGGATCTCGGCGGCCCGTACCCCCATGTCGGTCCGGGCCCGCTGGTAGAACTCGGCCCTGGCCCGCCGGTAGTCCGCGAACCCGTCGCGCCAGATCTGGTCGTCGACCGGTTCGTCGCCGGTCGCGAAGCCCTCCAGCCGCCACAGCGTCTCGGTCAACGCCTGGGCGGCGGTGATCGTCGGACCGTCGGCGAGCAGCAGGATCGACTCGAACCGCACCGAGCGGTCCGACTCGGCCTGCCCGAGCAACGCCAGCCCTTCGTCGCGGCCGATCGGGCTGATCGACGTGATCAGTCCTCGGCAGGCCAGCACCCGGGAGGAGAGCAGGGCGATTCGTTTGGCGGTGGCGGCGAACTCGGTGTAGGCGGCGAGCCGGCGCTCGTCCCACCGTACGCCAAGCTCCCGACGCCACCGGCTGCGCTCGGTCAACCCGGTGCCGACGTAGGTCAGCACGCCGCCGACGGCGACCGCCAGGATGGTCGGCAGGTGATCCAGTAGGGACATCGTGTTCTCCCGTCAGCCCGGTCGATCCTCAGGGTAGGAACACCCCGCCACGGGACCGGGTCACCGCCACGGACCGCGCCGACAAGGGAACGGCCGGCGGCGTTACCGCCGGGGCGGTCGGGGTACGCCAGGAACGTGTCGTCTGCCACGGGCGACCGCGCCACCCGCTCGGACGATCAACGGAGAAGTTGATGACGAACCGGAGTTACCTGCGGCTGGGCCTCGCCCTGACCCTCAGTTTCATCGTGATGCTGCTGCTGACGTACTCGATGATCTGGACGTTCGACGATTTTTACCTGAACCTGAGCAACACCTACATGGCGGTGATGATGGTCGCCCCGATGGGTCTGATCATGCTCGGTGTCATGTGGATCATGTTCAAGAACCGGGCCCTCAACGTCGTTCTCACTATCGGCTTCGCCGCGCTGTTCGTCGTCGCCTTCGTCCTCGGCCGACAGGAGACCTTCATCGGCAACGAACAGTTCCTCAAGTCGATGATCCCGCACCACTCACGGGCGATCCTGGTCTGCGAACGATCGGACATCACCGATCCCGAGATCATCGAGTTGTGCGCGCAGATCGTAGAGTCGCAGCAGGAGGAGATCGACCAGATGAAGCAGATCCTGGAACGCTACGAATGACCGTCGTCAGGTGGGCGACGCTCGCCGTACTCGCGGTCGCCGTCGCAGCTGCCACCGTGGCGTGCATCGCCGAACCGCCCGACGCCGATGGTGGCGACACCGACGGTACGCAGCCGTCGGTGCCCGTACGGTCGTCTCGGTGACCGCGACACGCGGCCCGGCACTGGTCGGCACGGTCGAGATCCCGACGGGCACCCTGTGGATCACCATCGACTGCCTCGGCGGGGACCTGGCGGTCGTGGCGCGGCCCTGGTCCCGCGCCGACGTGGTCTGCGCCGACGACGAGGTCCGCTGGAACCTGCGCGTCGAGCATTCGGCGACCGGACCGGCCAGCGGCTAACCTGCCCCGGTGAACGGATGCGTGTTCTGCCGGATCGTGGCCGGCGACTCCCCTGCCTGGCGGGTCGCCGACACGGCCGCCGGGGTGGCGTTCCTGGACACCCGGCCGGTGTTCCGGGGGCACGTGTTGATCTCGCCCCGCCCGCATCTGGTGACGCTGACCGATCTGCCGCCGGCCGATCTGGCGGGCTATTTCGCGTTGGTGCAGCGGGTCGCGGCGGCGGTCGAAGCCGGACTCGACGCGGGCGGCACGTTCGTCGCGATCAACAACCGGGTGTCCCAGTCGGTGCCGCATCTGCACACCCACGTCGTGCCCCGTACCAAGGGTGACGGCCTGCGCGGCTTCTTCTGGCCGCGCACCCGCTACGCCGACGACGCGCAGGCCCGGCAGTACGCCGAGCGGATCGCCGCCGCGCTGCCCGCCGACTGATCCTGACCCGGTGAGACGACGGGGTCGAGGTCACCGGCGGGCGGGCAGCGGCACCACCGTGTACGGCAGTACCGGGTCGGTGGCCCCGTACTGGAGGTTTGACCACCAGCAGGTCCCGGCCGTCGAACGCGGCCGTCGACGGGCCGTGCAGCCGGGGGTCCGTGACCCGGGCCACCAGGGTGGCCCGGGTGGCGTGGCGGTGCAGCCGCAGCACGTTGACCGTGTCGCCGGTGCCGTCGACGTTGCTGACCGCGTACAGCAGGTCGACGCGGTGCAGCGCGCCGGCGTCGTCGCCGCCGAGGAGGGCAGCTTCGAGGGCGCGGCGCGGCGGTTGCACATGGCGCAGCCGCCGCTGAGCCGGCAGATCCGCGACCTGGAGCGGCAGCTCGGCGTACCGCTGTTCGATCGGCGACCGACCCGGATCGCCGACCAGCTCGCGGCCGATCAGCGCTGGTGAGGTCGCATCGTCCCGGGCGATACGGCAACGGGTGACAACCGAGCGGGGTCAGCGACGGAAGATGGTGATCGAGTGTCCGATTTGCTCGATCGGCTGGCTGCTGTCGATCAGCTCGCGCAGCTCACCGCCGGTGGTCGCCACCCAGGTGTTGGAGACCACCAACAAGCCGCGTACCTCCTCGGGAGCCGCGTCGCGCGGGTCGGACGCGGTGATGCCGTAATACTCCGGGACGCCGGCACCCTTGTAGGCCAGCCACACCCGTTCGTCCGGGTAGCGCTGCCGCAGCCGGTCGGCCAACCGCGCCAGGTCCTGCCCCCAGTCCACGTTCGAGTCGTGCAGATGGTGGTAGGTGCGGGCCGGGCCGCCGAACGCCTCGTTGGCGTACGGCAGGTAGAACGGAAACGCGCGGAGCGAACTGACCGCGACCAGCGCGACCAGCACGGCCGCCGTCGGCCGGACGTAGCGGGCGGCGCCGGCCGGCCACCGTACGGCGGTCACGGCCGCCGCAGCCACCGCCAGGAACATCGGGATGACGATCGCGTAGCGGACGCCGAGGTCGCGGTCGCTGGTCATCGCCGCCGCCAGCAGGACGCCCGCCGGCAGCAGCAGGTACGCGGCGGCCGCCCGCAGCCGGGGCACGGTCAGCATGACGATCGCGCCGACCAGCCAGAGCGCCAGCGCGCCGAGTGGGCTCTTCACCAGCAGCGCGGCCGGCAGGTAGTACCACCGCGAGCCGGAGTACGTCTGGCCGAACAGGTAGCCGCCCCACACCCGGTCCTCGAAGCCGAACTGGATCCGCATGCCGTCACGGAACGACTCCGGGAACGGCAACCAGTTGATCACCGTCCCGCGTAGCCCGTCCACCACCGGCACCGCGTCGGCTGCCACCGTCGGCAGGCGCCAGTCGACCACCAGGTAACTCGCCCACACCGTCGCCACCGCGAGCAGCCCGACCGCGATCGCGGCCATGCCGGCGACGGCCAGCAGTCGCGGCCTGGGCGCGGCCGGCCGGGCCCGCCAGACCGACCAGGTGGCGAGCGCCAGCAGCACCGGTACGGCGGCCAAGGCGCTCATCTTGGTGGCCAGCGCCGCGCCGAGCGCCAGGCCGGCGGCCGGCAGGTAGATCCAGGGCCGCCGCCGAGCCCGCCACAGCAGCCAGACCGACGTCAGCAGGAAGCCGGCGGTCGGTACGTCCAGCGTCGCCAGCGAGCCGTGGGCGATCACGTCGGGGGTGAACGCGTACAGGGCCAGCGCCGCGAGGCCGCCCGCCGGCCCGGTCAGGTCCCGGGCGAACGCGAGGACCACCAGGCCGAACGCGAGGGTCAGCCCGATCATCGGCAGCCGGGCCAGGAGCAGCAGTCGGTCGGCGTCGTTTCCCGCCTCGTACAGCACGTGCCGGCCGAGGTCCGTCTGGTTGCCCCGGAAGCCCGGATCGATCCGGGGGTCGGCGAACGCGAGGCCGGCCCCGATAATCAGCTTGCCCAACGGCGGATGCTCCGGGTTGACCTGCAGGCCGCCGCCCTGCGGGTAGAGCGCGGCCGCGCCGACGTACACCGGCTCGTCGATCGTCGGGGCCTGGGCGAGCGCGGTGGTGACCATCGCGAACGCCATCTGCCCGAGCAGCACGGCCACGACCAGCGGGTACCACCAGCGTCGGTGCCGCCGCAGCCACCCAGGGTGGTCCGTCGGCTCCGCGACCTTCTCCGCGACCTTCTCCACGACCGGAACGGAACCGTCGTCGCGAGCGACGGACGCCTCCGGGATGACGATCCCATCGTGGCTGACGGCCTGCGATTCTCCACGCGACGGGCTCACGGGCAGCGAGCCTATCGCGATGGTCGATCGGGCCGGCCCGCCGTACGCGGACGCCGTGGCTAGCCAGCCATGCCCTGTTGAACCGGGCATTTGCCGTCCCAGGTGACACCGCCGTTCTCCGGCTCGGTCGGCGACAGCAGCGTGCGTACCTGGGCGACACCGGCGGCAGTGATCTCGATGACGGGGATGGGCTTGTTGACCGTGTTGCCTGCTGCCTCGGGCCGGTTCGCCTCCAGCGCGATCGGACCAGAGGCCCCGCAGTACGGCGAATCCGTGTTGATCTGCGCGAAACCGTTGCTGAGCGAGTCCAGCTGGCCCAGGTCCTCTTGCGAGGGTGCGACGTTGAGCAGGGCACGAACTGCCAGCCGCACCGCGTCGTAGGCCATGATGGTTCCGCCGGTGGCGAGACCGGCGGCGGCGTACGGCATCCTATCCGCCACGATCTCTCGAAGATTATCCAGTTCGACCGGTTTGGTAATCCATTGTTCTGGATGGGTCAGCCCGGTGTAGACGAGCGTGATCGCCTTTCCCTGGAGTGCCGCCGTCTGCTCCGGCGTGAACGTGCCGACCAGTGCGCTGGCGTCGTCGCCGGACAGCACCGTCACCGAGTGGTTGCGGGGACACTGCTCCCCCAACGCCATCAGAAAGGTCCGCAGCGAGGCGGCGCGGCCGGCGAAGTAGGCGACCACCGGGAGGCCGGAAGCGCAGAGGTCACCGGCCAACGCTTCGAGTGCCTGGTTGTGCCCGTTCTCGTCCGGATCGAGGGTCCGGGCGGAAAAGGCGTCCGGGAACGTCGCCCGAAACGCTTCCTTCAACGTCGCCACGTACGTGTCGTCCTGGCCGCCGACCGTCAACAGGTACGGGTTCACGTCGGCTGACTCCGACACGCCTCGGAGATATCGCAGCCCGACGGCCACCTCGTCGGCGTTGGTCGGCGACACCCGGTACAGGTGCGGGTAGTTGGCGCCGTTCAGGTCGTCGGCGGTGATGGTCGCGCCCACCATCGGGATTCCGGCCTCGGACAGTTTGGCGACGAACTCCTTCGTGGTGTCCCGGCTCGGACCGAGCCCGGCCACCGCCGCGAGGCGGTCCGAGCCGCGTCGATCGATCAGGTCCTGCGCGACCTGTTCCCAGGCGACACCGTCGTGTCCGGTGTTCGCCACCAGCAGGCGCATCTTCAGCCGGTCGTTGCGCTCGTTCGCCTGTGTCTGGGCGGCGTACGCCCCATAGAGCTGGTGCACGACGTTGACGGCGGGATAGGCACCCTGACCTCGCCACGGCATCGGCAACACGTACGCCACGCTGAACCAGAGATCGCCGCTGTCGCGCACGTCGTCGTTCGCCTCGCGGATCAGCTCAAGCACCCTGCGCATGCTCGCCGCCTCTCCGTCGGGGCCGTCGAGCTCGAAGTGAAAGGCACCGTCGGTGATTCCCACGCATTCCCGGGTGCCGCCGAATCGGGTCACCCCGTCGCCGCAGGACCGACGCTCGTCGAGGAGAACCGCCGCCGCGGCGGCGAGGAACGCGGCCACCACGATCGTGGCTACCACGACGAACAGCCACCGACGACGCCACCACGGCGTGCTCGGGACGATCAGTTGGTCAGGCGTCATAGGTGTCTGCCTCCCGGCGGCACTTCTCGGCCATCGCGAACAACGCGTCGGACAGCCGTGGGACGAGGCTGGCGAGTTCGATGAACTGGTGGGCGGTGGTGCGCGACAACGTCGGCTGGCTGGCGGTCAACGGGTCGGACTGGATCCAGAGCCCGGCGACGAGTAGTGCGACGGTGCCAGCCCGCCGGTCGAGATCCGCCGTCCAGGAGACGACCTCCCGGGGCGCGATGTCGCCGGTCTTCGCCAGCCGGTTGGGTGCGGCAGTGACCTCTTTGAGCGTCGCGAGCCAGTCGACGTCGCCGTCATCCTCACGGTCGAGGATCTGGTCCAGTTGGTGGGCGACCTCCCGTACCTCGTCCAGGGCTAGGCCGTGATGGAGTGCTCCGACGATGTCGCCGGAATCGTCGCAGTGCGCACGGAGTCGGGTGTGGACGGCGGTCCAGCTGTCCGGGTGGTCGTCCGGACGGGCCTGCAGGTGCAGGTGCAGCAATCGGCTCAGGAACGGGTGCATCGGGGTCGACCTGCCGGTGTCGAGCCACAACCGCTCGTCGAGCAGCACGCGCAGATCATCGGCGGCGTGGATGGTGGTGTTGCCCAGTGCCGCCTGGATCTCGGTGGCCGTCAGGTTCCGGCTCGCCGAGCAGGTGATCACCTCGTCGCGGCGCTCCTCCGGGATGTCGGCCAACAGCTGGTCCAGCAGAAGGTCGGCGAGGGACCTGCCGCCGCCGCGCGGTACGCCGAGCCTTCTGATCCTGGCCTGATCGGCGCCGCTCCTCGACGGGCGACCGTCGGTCCCCGCCGGGCCGGTGGCGAGCAATTCGGCGACGCCGAGCCGATGACCGCCGGTCAGTCGGTGGACCGCCGCGACCGTCCAACGGTCGTAGATGCCCTGTTCGCGAGCCCATCGGGCGGCGTCGTCGTGGCTGAGATCATGCAGCCAGATGGGGAGGTACCAGCTCGCCGTCACGTCCGGAGTCCATTGGCTCTGCCACGCCGAGTAGCTGAGGCGGGGCTTGGTCTCCGTCGCGTCCGGACGTGCGACCTCAGCGATCGTTCTGCCGGTGGTGGCCACCACGAGAAGTGGATCGACCAGGTCCGGATGCTGATTGCGGGCCCGGACCAGCAGGTCGAGAAACGCACTACCGGCTTCGGTGTGCACGTTGTCCAGCAGGACCAGACTTGCCACGTCACCCTGCGCCCTCCGGCGGCGCCCGGCGTAGCTGTCCCGTAGATCGGCCAGGAACGCCTGGATCAGCTTGTCCTGCGCCTGCTGCTTCTCGTGGTCGACGCCGTCGTGGTGCATCCGGTGCAGTTCCAGCAGGGCGTCCGGCGCGGGGCGGCCAGCGGTCGACCACCACTTCTCCCCATTCGTACGCCGCCAGCCGAAGGCGACTTCGACGGCGGACAGCAACAGGTCCGGGGTCCCGCCCGGCACCGGCACTCCGGCGGTGTTCACGCCGATTTCCGCCGCCTTGCTGATGAGTTCCCGAACCTCTGGCGGTGTCCTGAGCCCTTTGAGGGAGGAGAGCAGATCACGGATCTGCTGCTTGCTGGGCTGCGAACTGTCCGGAGTCGGGAGTCGCAACGCGAGCTGCCCCAGCAGGAAACGAGGAAAACGCAACGTACCCAGACCTTTGCGCACCAGACTCAGCTGGGCGACGAGCTCCGTGATGATCTCGCTGCTCGATTCGAAGCCTCTGGCCGCCACGTCGACGTAGGCGGTGTGTAGTTTCTCGGTGCGGTTTCGCACGATCCGCAGAGTGGTGGTCTTGCCGCTACCGGCAGGGCCGAAGAGCACCATGACGGGCAATGGACGCCCCGATGACGGCCAGGCAGCGCATTCCCGGACGAGGCGGAGAAACTCCGCCCGGCCATACATGATCAGCGCCTCGGACATGCTCCATTGTATGCGACCCCATACCTAATGTCAGCGACGCGGTCGGCACATGGTGGTGACGGCGTAGTTGTCGATGGTGCGCCGCCGCATGAACACCCCGTCGGTACGCCAGTTCGGTGCCGGTCGTCCACTGGTCTGCACGACGACCCGACCTCGCACCTGGCCGACTCGGCCGACTGGGCCGGGCCGGCGCGACGCCGGCCCACCGTCCAGCGGACCCAATGCTGTTTTGTGGTTGATCCCGTAGCGGGATCATGATCCCGCTACGGGATCAGCCGCGATCGGAGTATCAGTCGGCCGGGCGGTCACGGCCGACGTCACCGCCGTCAGTCGAGGGTCTGCGTTCCGATGACCGACAGCAGCCGCAGCTTGTCGTGGCTTTCGCTGCCGGAATCGCCGTGTAGACGAGCAGCGAGTGGGCCTGGCCGGGGTCGACGAGCCATCCGCAGGTCAGCTGCAGGACGCCGACCGGTGTAGGTCGTGGTGTCGCCGGTGAGCGCGACGCCCATCGGGGGACTGCCGCAGGGTTTCGCCGAGTTCGGTGACGATCTCCGCCGGGTGTCGCTCAGCCGGTCGAGGACCCGCAGCAGGCCGGGGCTGATGTGGTCGCTGGTCCCGCCACAGGCGGGCGGGGTGTGTCCGGCGAGGCGGGACAGGTGGTCTCGCTCGTCAAGCGACAGGTGCGGGCCCTGGGCGATCGAGGCGAGCATCTGGGTCGACGGCTGGGGTCCGCGTTCCCGTTCCAGGCGGGAGTAGTAGTCGGTCGACATGTGGCACAGCGACGCGGCCTCTTCACGGCGCAGTCCGGCAGCGCCTGGCGACGGCTGCGGAGGAACTCCGCCAGCCCGGCCCGATCGATCATCACGATCGACATCACGATTCCCGACCTGTCCGGCAAGCGCGCGCTCGTCACCGGTGCCAGCGACGGAATGGGCCTGCCGGCCTCGGTAACCTGGGCGGTCCGCCGGTCGAGCACCGGACCTATCCCCCGCTGTTGCGCACCGACGACGCCGTACGTGTCTGGCAGGTCTCGCAGCGCCTGACCAGGACCGCGATCCCGGCTGACAGTCTGAGGTGAACCCAGGGCCGAGGCGGCGGACAGCGGCGCGGGGATTCAGGCGGAGGCGATCAGCCAGATCTCGACGGCGACGAGCAGGCCGACACCGTACAGGTCCAGCCGGATCCGCCGCCGCCGGAGGGACCAGTCGTCGATGCCCAGCATCATCTGTAGTGGTGAGGCGGCCGCCGAATCGATGATGCTCAGCCGATAGAAGATGTCGTTGACCAGGAAAACCTGCAGAGCGATCGCGAGCAGGCCGAGGCTCATGCGCGCCGACGGGGGCCAGCCGGGGCCGACGACGCCGGTCAGGACCAGCGCGTCGACCGCCAGCAGGCCGAGGCAGAGTACGTAGCAGATCAGCTTCTCGCGGAGGAAGTACGCCTTGAGCGCGTCTCTGACGAAGATGGAGACGGCGACGCAGAGGACCGCGATCTGCGACACGACAAGCAGCGACCAGTCCGTCCACGACATACCGGCCTCCAACCGAGTTCAGTGGCGAGACAGGAGTCTATGCGACGGCACCGAGGCGACTGACGTGCCGACGGCGGGTCGGTAGCCCGAGTGTCGGGTTGGCGACGCCCCAGGCGGCACCCTTGCAGACCAGTTCCTTGTAGCCGGCGGCGAACCGTCCGGTCAGGACCGCCGGCTTCGCCTGGTCGTCGGCCGTGACGTACTGGATCAGTCCGTCACGGCGGCCCAGCGAGACGCACTGGTTGTAGTAGCGGATCGGGACGTTCGGCAGCTTCCCGCCGGTCAGCCGAGCGGCTATCGAGTCGGCGGCCTGCCACGCGGTCGGCACCCCGGAGGCGCACGACATCCGCAGCGGTTTTCCCTCGGGGCCGATCACCCAGGCGGCGTCGCCGACGGCGTAGACGTCCGGATGCGACACCGACCGCGTGGTGTCGTCAACGACGATCTGGCCGGCGTCGGCGAGCGTCAACGCGGTCGTACGGGCGATCGGGTGGACCGCGAACCCGGTGGTCCAGACGGTGACCGCCGCCGGGATGG
Organism: Solwaraspora sp. WMMD406; assembly: GCF_029626025.1. Lineage (NCBI taxonomy): Bacteria > Bacillati > Actinomycetota > Actinomycetes > Micromonosporales > Micromonosporaceae > Solwaraspora > Solwaraspora sp. WMMD406. Next base: position 3,377,896 of record NZ_JARUBF010000001.1, on the reverse strand, counting down.
TACGGCCGTCGGCGGTGGTGACCTGCTCGGCGTCGATTCCGGTGACGGCGGTGTGTTCGTACCCGGTGATGTCGTGCCGGCCGAGGACGGCGCGCAGGTGCGCACGACCCTTGGGCGAGAACCTGTCGCCGAGGCCGTCGCGGACGGCGAGGGCGACGTCGAGGTCCGGGCGGGCCTCGGCGATCTCGGTGGCGGCTTCCAGGCCGGTCAGCCCGCCGCCGACCACGACGACCGGCTGCCCGGCGGCGAGGCGGGCAAGGCGGGCCCGCAGCCGCAGCGCGCCAGGCCGGCTGGCGATCTCGTCGGCGTGCTCGGCGACGCCGGGGACGTCGCCGGGATTCCAGCCGCTGCCGAGGGCGTAGACGAGCGTGTCGTAGCCAAGCACGTCGTAGCCCGCGCCGCCGGCTGCGCTGCCGCTGCCGTCGGTGACGGACACGGTCCGGGCGTCGACGTCGACACCGGTGACGGTGGCGATCCGCACCTCGACGCCGGTGCCGGCGAACATCTTCCGTAACGGCCGGGCCGTGAGGTCCTGGCCGGTCGCGAGCTGGTGCAGCCGTACCCGCTCGACGAAGTCGGGTTGGGTGTTGACGACGGTGATGGCGACGTCGGCGGGGTCGAGCCGCCGGGCGAGGCGGCCGGCGGCGACGGCTCCGGCGTATCCGGCGCCCAGGACGATGACGCGGTGTCGCATGTCAGGCTCCTGTCTGTCGGTACGGGTTCGACACCTGAACCAGGTAGCCCGGCCCGTCCTGACAGCGCGGCGACGTGAAGCACCTCACATGGTGGTCAGAAGGCGGTGAACAGCGGTTCCCCGTGGTCGGCACCCGCCCAGGCGGTGGTGGCCCGGTGCAGCTTGTCGGGGTTGACCTGGCTGCGGATCGCGGCGACGCCGTCCGTGGTGACCTGCAGGCACATGACGCCGATGACCCGGCCGTCGACGACGACCACGACGGCCGGGTCCCCGTTGGCGGTCCAGGCGTAGACCTCGGGTGAGCCACCGAGCAGGGCCCGCTTGGCTTCGCCGGGGGTGAACAGGCCGCGCAGGAACTTCGCGACCGCGACGGCGCCGACGACCGGCAGGGCGCGGGCCGGGACGTGTCCGCCACCGTCGCCGATCGAGACGGCGTCCTCGGTGAGCAGGCGGACCAGTGGCTCGACGCGACCGCTGGTGGCGGCGGCCAGGAACTCTTCGACGACCCGCCGGGCGGCGGCCCGGTCGACCTCCGCGCGGGCCCGGCCATCGGCGAGGTGCCGCCGGGCCCGGTGCAGGAGCTGCTGGCTGGCGGACTCGGAGACGCCGAGGACGGCGGCGATGTCGCGGTGCGGGTAGTCGAACGCTTCCCGCAGGACGTAGACGGCCCGCTCCTGCGGGGTGAGACGTTCCATCAAGGCGAGGACGGCGTACGAGACGGATTCGCGCTGTTCGGCGGTGTCGGCCGGGCCGAGCATCGGGTCGCCGGCGAGCAGCGGCTCGGGCAGCCACTGCCCGACGTACGTCTCGCGGCGGGCCCGCGCGGAGCTGAGCTGGTTGAGGCACAGGTTGGTGAGGACCTTCGTGAGCCAGGCGTCGGGGACGTCGATCCGGTCGACGTCGGCGGCCTGCCAGCGTAGGAACGTCTCCTGTACGGCGTCCTCGGCTTCGCTGGCGGAGCCGAGTAGCCGGTAGGCGATCGCCGCCAGGCGTGGCCGGGCGGCCTCGAACCGGTCGACGTCGTCTCCCGTCAGCGCCATGCCCCGATCGTAGGTCCCGCCCGAAAACGGTCAGCCGGACGTCAGCCACCGGCAACACCGATCGGGTACCGTCGAGACTGTCATCAAGGTCCATTAGGGAGGGTTCTGAGATGATTTCGAGCGATGAGGTCGCCGCGGCGAGCCGCTGACCGGCTGGGGAGGATCAGCTGATGCCGTCTGTGATCGTGCCCGCTGGGCTGAGCATGGGTCCGCGTTATCGCCACGTGCGCCCGCCGGACCCGACGCCGGAATGCTACGAGGTGCATCTCGGGGACGACCTGGTCGAGCTGACCGAAACCGAGGCCGCCGTGTGGGCGGCGGCGTTCCTCTACCCGCACCGGCACGCGAAGCTGTCGGTCAACCGGGAGTCGTTGGTACGGATGCTGGAGACCGCGCCCAACCCGGAGCCGCAGGCCGCCCGCTACGTCGACGACCTGATCGCCCGAGGCCTGCTGATCGAGTTCGACACCGATGGCGATTTGCGGCCGCTGTTCAGCCGCCACAAGTTGCTGCCGCTGGCCCAGGGTATCGGTTCCACGCCGGAGGAGCCCGATTTGCATCGAATCGGCTTCGGTGACACGACCGCCGTCGCGGTGCCGATCCAGGTCTACACCCAGTGGTCGTACGCTTTCCTGCACCCCAGTTTGTGGGACGCGTGCGCCTGCTACGCCGACCGGTCGGAGCAGGTAGCCGCCGACGAGAAGCCGCTGCATCCGACGGCGGCCGGGGTGGCCCGCGACGTCGCGGTCCACCTCCCGATGATGATCGTGACCGGATGCGCGTTCCTGGATCCGGTCGTCCGGACCTGAGCTTCCGGATCTGAGCTTGCCGAGGATCTGCAGCTGTCGGTCAGCTGTTCGTGAGGTTGGTGACGAGGGTGCGCAGCCATGGCTGCGCGAGCGCGTGATCGCGTCCGATGGCGCGGGCGACGGCGTGCCGGCCGGCCCAACTGCGGCCGTACGCCACCAGCGCGGCGGCCTCGGCGAGGGCCTGCCGGGTGCGCTCGCCGCGGCCGGGCCCGGTGTCTTCGGCCAGCCACCGGTCGGGGTACAGCGAGCGGGTCAGCTTCACCTGGTGGTCGCCGAAGTGCGACCAGACTGACGGATCCAGCGACACGTTGGTCACGGCGGCGGCGGGCAGCATCCAGTCGCGCAGCAGGGTGAACAGTTCGGTGAACGTCCCACCACGATGCACGACGTCGACCAGCACCGCCGGCCGGTCCCGTCGGGCCAGCGCGCGGGGCGTCAGCCCGACCGCGTCGAGGAACCGTCGCCCCTGGGCCACTTCGGCGCGGGTCAACGGACGCCGCCGCCACCGGCGGCTCCCGGACCTGACCGCCGGACGCTGGAACGACAGCGGCAGCCGGTGAAGTCGCTGTACGCCGACGGGTCCGGCGAGGACTCCGCCGAGCAGGTCGAACATCGAGTCCAACGATCTGCCGACGAAGTACAGGTCACCGTTCCCGCTGCGGGCCAGGACCTTCCCCGTGCAGGTGACGAGCTCATCGAGGAACCACAGACTCGGCGGTACGGCACCGTCGAGCAACGTTCCGAGCTGGTCCGGCGTGACCAGGTCCCACCGGAACGGCACACTCTCCTGCCAGGTCTGCACTACCAGGTGAAGCCGACCGTGAACGGGGTGTTGACCGGCGTGCCGGCGCTGTTCAGGCAGGTCACGCCGACCGTCATGTCGGCGGTGCCGACCGGGTGCCAGTACTGCACGTGGCAGTGCGCGTCCTGATAGCCCAGCGCGTACGCCACGGCGTGCCCGGAGTAGTCGATGATCTGCGGGAAGTGCACCGCGTACCGTCCGGTGCTCGTCCGGGTCACGGCGTAGTCGCCGCTCACCGAGCTGTCGTTGGTCCAGGTGATCGCCGGTGCCGGCCCACCCGACGGGTACGTGTCGTCGACCGTCGCCAACGCCGTCGGGGCGATCTGCTGCAGCAGGTTGTGGATCGTCCAGGTGATGGTGAACCGGGAGTCGACGAAGGCTCCGGAGGCGTCCCGGCACCGCACCCGGGCGATCCCGTCGGCGAGGTACGAGTCCACCTTGCACTTCACGGCCGCCGACGTGTAGGCCGTGATCTGGTAGAACGTGGTCTCGGTCTGGGCGGCCGAGGCGGGCAGCTCCACCGCGTACGAGCCGGGCGCGTCCCGCGCCACCCACGGCGTGCCCGCGCCGGCGTCGTAGCGGTACCAGGCGCTCGGGGTGTACATCGGCGAGGTCGGATCATTCGACCAGAGGTACGAGACTCCGTCGGCGGCCAGCGTGGAGCCGGTGGCCTCGACGAAGTTCGCCACGAAGTACGCGTCCTGCCGGGCACCGCTGGCCCCGAAGCAGTAGACATTGACCAGCAGATCGGAGCCGGACGGATACCAGGAGCCGACGGTGCAGAACCGGGCCGCCGCGCCGTACGCCTGGGCGTGCACCACTCCCCCGCCGCCGGTCACCAGCGACCCGATCCCACCGAAACGCACCTGGTAGACGCCGGCACCGGACCGGGTCACGGTGATCGGCCCGCCGCCGGGATTCTTCGCGTACGAGTAGTAGGTGTGGCCGCCGGAGGTCCACATCGGCACCGTGTAGCTGGCCGCGCTGGGGTTGCTGGCCCACACGTACCCGGTCACGGCCGGGGTGACGGCCGCCGCAGCCGGCCCGGCCGCCGCAACGGTAGCGGCCAGGCCGACCGCCGCAGCACCAAGGACGGACGAAATTCGCCGAAGAAGCCTGCTGGTCATGCGCCGACGCTAACCACCGCCGTCAACCGCCCGCGTCTGCCGCGTCGCCTGCGGCGAGTTCTCGGACCACACGTCGCGGCGGTGCACTCTCGACTGTCAGCCGGTCGGCCCATACCGGGCTGCGCCGCCGGCCGAGCAAGATGACCGGGTGAAGGCGTTTGTGGGGGTCACCGACGGCGAGTGGCGCAGCTTCCTCGCCTCCCGGCCGCAGATCAACGAGGTCAACTTCTGGCGGCCGGGAGGCGGCAGCTTCAAGACTCTCACCCCCGGCGAGCCGTTCTTCTTCAAGAGCCGCTACCCGCACAACCGGATCGTCGGCGGCGGCTTCTTCAGCGGCTTCGCGAAGCTGCGGCTCTCGGAAGCGTGGGGGCTGTTCGGCGAGGCCAACGGCGCGGGCTCCCTCGCCGACATGGCACGCGACATCGGCAAGTACCGCAAGGACCCGATCGGCCCCGGCGAGGACCCGGTCATCGGCTGCATCTTCATCCGCGACACGGTCTTCTTCCCCGCCGGCCGTCAGCCGGAGCCCCCGCCGGAGTTCTCGCCGAACCTCACCCAGGGCAAGACGTACGACCTGTCGTCGGGCACACACTTCGACTACTTCGAGCAGCTGACGAAACTCCTGCTCGGCGGCGAGGTCCGCGTCGATCCGGAAGGCACCTGGCACCGGCCGGGACCGGTGTTCGGCGACCCCCGGCTCCGGCCGCAGCGCCTCGGGCAGCAGTCGTTCAAGGCCGTCGTCCTCGACACCTACTCCCGGCGCTGCGCGATCACCGACAGCAAGCTGCGGCCCGCGCTGCAGGCCGCGCATATCCGCCCGGTGGCCTCCGGCGGCGAGCACCGCATCGACAACGGCATGCTGCTGCGGGCCGACGTACACATCCTCTTCGACCAGGGCTACCTGGGCGTCGACCCGAAATACCGGCTGCTGGTCAGCCGACGCCTGCGCGACGACTTCGGCAACGGCGAACAGTTCTACGCCCGCGCCGGCACCCAGATCGCCGTACCCGACCAGAAGGCCCGCCGCCCCGACCACGACCTGCTCGAATGGCACACCGACACGGTCTTCCAGCACTGACGCCGGGCTCACCTCGCCGCGCTACGCCACGATCTGACGGACGAGTTCGGCGAGGCCGGCCGCAACCGCGCCACCGGCGAGGAGCACCACCGCGCAACCGCTGCTGCGCGTCGCCGACGCGGCCCTGGCCTGCCGCTCGCGCAGCTCCGCCATGTCGACCTGATGCACGTACGGCTCGGTCCAACTCCGATCCCGCGCAACGAACGTCTGGTGGTACTGGGTGTCGGTCAGCTCGTACTTCCGCCAGGATCCGTGCCACTCGGGTCGGGACTGTCGACCCGAGTTGGCGCGTTCGGCCGCGATCCGTTGGGCGACCTGCTCGCCGGCCTGGTCGGCGAAGAGTCCGGTCGGCCGCTTCGCAGCCTCATCTTCCAGCAGCTTGCGAGCATGCTCCGGAGCAAGGACGTCGACACCGGACGCGGCCGGCTTCGCCAACCGAGGATCGTCGGCCAGCGGATCGTCGCAGACGACCAGGCGTACCGTCTTGGTGAAGCTGACGGCGGCCTTTGCACCGTGCTCCACGGCATAGTCGATTATCTCGGTGACGGCGGGCGAGTCGCCGATCGGCAGAATTCGCCAGCCTTTGAGTGGACCGTTTGCCCTGGCCCGGTTGGCGGCTGCCGCTTGCTCCAGGTCATTGATCAGGTGCGACGACGCAAGTTCCCGGCCAGCCCGCTGCAGTTCCCGCAGCTCTGCCGGGGTGACCACGCCGTCGGCCTCGGCTCGGGCTCGGGCGTCCGCCAGGAACTCTTCGTGCACCTGGCGGGCGGTGGTCTGGGTCAGTCCGGCGTTGGTGGCCGCTACCGCCAGTTGGTTGGCTTCCTCACCGACGATCCGACCATCGGCAAGGGCGTGGCCGAGCAACGCCCTGTAGTCGGCCAGCCCGCCCGGCCGGGGCTGCGGCGGGTACGCCATACGCGGCAGCCGTGCGGTGAGGGTGGCCAGCCATCCTTCGGTGCCCTTGCGCAGCCCGGCAGCCCTGGGCGCGACGATGCCGGTGCGGGGTAGCGCCGGAACAGGTACGGGCTGCGGCCCGATCCAGGAAAGCCGCTGCGGCGCACCGTTGATGAACTTCGTCAGGGTCACGGCAAGTGCCCTTGCGTCGCCGAGCGCCGAGTGCACCGCGTCGAGCCACTCCCCCGTGATTAGGTGATGGACGTTCTCCAGCTTGTAGCCCCAGCTGTCGATCTGGGTACGGGCGGTGACCAGCGAGCACAGCCCGGGAACACCGCTGAGGTTGACGCCGAGCCGCCCGAACTCGGCAGTCAGGAACTTCTCCTCGTAATCCAGGTTGTGGCTGACCACGATGGCGTCGCGGAGATAGGCCAACATGTCACCGGCGGCTTGTTGAAAGGTCGGGGCGTGTGTGACGTCGGCGTTGGTGATGCCGTGGTACTCGGTGTTGTTGATCCGCATGCCGGGGTTGATCAGGGTCGAGTACTCGTCGAGCACGACGCCGTCACCCCGCATCCGCACAATCGCCAGCTCGCAGACGCGGGACCCTCTGTTCGGGTGCAGCCCGGTGGTCTCCAGGTCAATGACGGCGTACGTCAGGGCACGCGGGTCGGCACCACTTCGACGGGTAAGTTCGCCACGGGTGAACATAACTAACGACCTCCATCAAATCGCATCAGCGGCGTCTACCCCAGCCCAACCAGCGAAGGACGGCATCCCCACGTCGACGCCGTGATTCACTCCGCAGCCGGCAGGTGAACACGGATCAAGTCCACTGTGTTCGAGGCGCTTGTCGGTGGACCGCCCGCGCTGGCTCAGACCGGCACCTTACGTCGCGCGATTCCGCGCCTGGTTCCGCCGAAGGGCTCGTGTTCGTGGCCCATGGCTCAACGGCGGTCGACCGGATGAAGCTTCTCAGCTGACATGCGGGCTATCCATTCGACGAGATCGCTCGCCAATATCCGTGCGCGAAGCCGACAGTGTGAAGCCGACCGAGGATCAACGTCGTCCGGTACGGTCGAAGCTGCTGCACATTGTCCGACGGGGAGGGTGTCGCGGTGAGTGCGGTCGAAGCGGTCGAGGCGGGTGTCGCCCGCTTCGGGGATGACGAGGTCAGCCAGGCTGGGAAGATGACCTGATGTCGACTGTGATCGTGCCCGCCGGGCTGAGCATGGGTCCCCGATACCGGTACGTCCGCCCACCGGACCCGACGCCGGAATGCTACGAGGTACACCTCGGTGACGACCTGGTCGAGCTCACCGACGCCGAGGCCGCCGTCTGGGCCGCTGCCTTCCTCTACCCCGACCAGCACGCGAAGCTCACGGTCAACCGCGATTCCCTGGTACGCATGCTGGAAACCGCGCCGAGCCCGGAGCCGCACGCCGCCAGCTACGTCGACGACCTGATCGACCGTGGCCTACTCGTCGAGTTCGACCCCGACGGCGACCTGCGACCGGTCTTCAGCCGCCACAAGCTGCTCCCCCTCGCCCAGGGCCTCGGCTCCACGCCTGAGGATCCCGACCTGCACCGGATCGGCTTCGGCGATAAGGCGGCGGTCGCGGTACCCATCCAGGTCTACACCCAGTGGTCGTACGCCTTCCTGCACGCCAACTTGTGGGACGCGTGCGCCTTCTACGCCGACCAGTCGGAGGAGGAAGCCGCTGGCGAGAAGCTGCTAGAACTGTCGTCGGCCGGGGTAGCACGCGACGTCGCGATCAATCTCCCGATGATGATCGTCACCGGATGCGCCTTCCTTGATCCGGTCGTCGAGACATGAGGTACGGCCGGAAGCAGCGCAAAGGTCAGCAGCAGGCCGAGACCTACGGCCAGCAGTTCCGCCGGGAGTTGTCGAAGGAGTCACTCGGCAAGTTGGCCGAGCTGGGCGGTGCCGCCGCCGGCATGTTGCTCGGGCTGGCCTCGACGAAGGCCGGTCTCCCCGTGCCATCGTCGACAGCCGCTACCGGTGGCGCGATCGCGGGCGCGATCCTCGGGGTGGTGGGCAAGTCCGCCATCGGTACGGCCGTCGACCGCTTGATGAGCCGGAAGCCCGATGATGGCGAGCAGGGTCCATCGGATGGCGAGCCCCCAGCGGCGATCCCGAGTACGGGTGAGCTAAAGCCGGTGCTTCGGGCGGTCGATCCGGCGGGACGGGAACCACGACGTGCGCCACCCCATCGGCCCCGCCGGCTCACCCGGCCTCGGGGTGGACCGGAGACGGGGTCAGCCGGCGGGTACCTCGGGCGGCTCCGGCAGATCCTCGACGAGATCGAGACCCAGCAGGCGAAGCTGGCGAACGTGGCCAACGCGATGCGAGCGAGCCAGCTCGGCTTGGCGCAGCTGCTTGCCGGCGGACGGCAGGACCGCACGCAGGAGATCTACACCTGGGCTGAGCTGTCCCGCGCCAACATCGAAGAAGCCGCCGTCCTCACCCACCAGGCCACGAAGAGCCTCAAGGCATACTTGTCTAATCTGTAGAAGAACGACAGAATGGACAAGAGACAGATTGATCCACAACGGTCGCTGCCACGGCCACCATCTGGATTGCTTGGCTCGTCTATCATCGACACCGTGCCAAACCGACGTTGGACTGTGAGGCTTATTCAGCAGGCCTCCGACCCGCTACAGTAGACCCCCAATAAAAGGACGATCCGCTCTTCCGTAGGATGGAGTTACCACACAACATCACAAAGAAAAGCGGACCGCCGAACATGTATCATACCACTGGCTTCACCACGGACCAGATCCGCGACCTCTGCGTGCTGGTCCGAGCGGAATGCCAGGATCTGGATGTGGAGCCGTGGCCCCCGGTCCTTGGTCTCTACCGCGCTGTCGTCGTCGCGTTGACCTACATGCGTCGCAACCGCGTCCAAGCGGAGATCGCCGAAGCACACGGCGTCTCCCAGCCGACGATCTCGCGAGCGGTAACCGGCATCACCCCGGTCCTCGATCGCGTGCTGACGGAGTTCGTACCGACAGCCGACGACCTCAGCCCGACCGACCAGTACATCGTCGACGGCACCCTGCTTCCCTGCTGGTCATGGCGCACGCACCGCTGTCTGTACTCCGGCAAGCACAAGACCACGGGCATGAGCGTCCAGGTCGCCTGCACCCTCGACGGCGCGCTCGCCTGGATCTCCGATCCCGTCACCGGCAACCACCACGACTCGTACGCGATCAACGACACCGGGGTCCTCGTCACCCTGAATCCCGGAGACTGGATCGGTGACAAGGGCTACGTCGGCAACGGCATGATCACCCCGTACAAGAAGCCCAAAGGTGGCGAGCTCGCGGAATGGCAGAAGGAATACAACAGGCAGGTCAACAAGATCCGCTGGGTTGTGGAACAGGTCGTCGCGAACCTGAAGACATGGCGGATCCTGCACACCGACTACCGCAGACCGCTCGCGACCTTCACAGAAACGATCTCCTGTGTTATCGGGTTGCACTTCTACAGGATGGCCTGTGAATAGACCTCTGTTACTACACTTTTCTTGATCATCATCGCTTCGGTGATCATGATCACGAGCGGAAGCCTCAGCGGTGCTGCGGCCTGGGCGAACATATTCGCTCTTCCCGTCGCAATCCTCGGGTTGATCATTGCGCTCCGCGGCACAGGCTCTAGCAGGCACACTCAAAGCGACCCCGACAACACCTCAAGTAATGCCGGGCGAATCGTACACCAGAACGGATACACCCTCAAGGGTGACCTGTTTAACGTCGCAGGTGACAACTACGTTCGAGGCCGACGCCATCCGGACGGTGAGACCAGATGACGAATCAGACTGGATACACCGCCCAGGGCGACGTAAACAACACCGCAGGAGACCACATAGAAATCAACGTCTTCGGCCCAGATTTCGGCTACCAAGACAGTGAAGACTACGAAGAATCGTCGCATTCCGCCATCAGTAACGGTAGCGTAGCGACTGCCGGCGGAGGCATTGGGGCGTTCGCTGTGATAGTACTAGCCGTCGTTGCCTACATGGTCTTTGGGGGCAGCGAGCCATTCCCAACGGAGTCAGATCCGTGGCCGCCAGACGTCAAACAGGATGCCGTAGTCGCTGCCGTTGCCGACTGGTTCGATAGGTGCCAGCGGTCCACGTCAGCAGCTCCCTCGAACTGCCCCCAATCCATCACAGGTGAACTAAGTGTATCTTCCGTGCTGTGGACCTTCCTTGAAAACCCTCTTGATCATCCGGTCATTCGGTACAGCAAAGACGAGGGCCGTTTCGATATACTTGGGACCGCTGTAGTTCTAGCGGAATACACCATCTCAGGGAGCCCGAATCGCACAGTGACGCTGATGAAATACTGGGCGAAGGTCGGCTGGACCGACGGCAAACTCGATGTCCAGAAGATCGATAAGCATTCGCACCCAAACGATCCCGAAATAGTGAAGCAAGATCCCAAGCAAGCATGGGAACCGATGGAGGCGAATCTGAAGTACGCCTTCGCACAGTGCGTGAGCGACACTGGCCCGACCATGCCTTCAGGTTGCCCTGAGTGGAAACTCTCGCCCGGTGCCACTGAAGTCAAGTGGTCAGTAGCTGGGGATCCCACTCTGACAGCGCGCCCTTATTTTGACAAAGAGTTCGGAATCTACCGAATCAGTGGCACATTTGCGTTACACGTTCGTTACAAGTTGATCGGCGAAGCAAAGATGGAGAATCGCAACATCAATTACGAGGCCCTGATCGCTCCATCCAGCGATGGGCCGATCGTTCTTCAGATCAAGGAATCCCTCTGAAGCCTCTAGATCACGGTTTCAGCTCCGCACCTCGTTCGGGTCGATGACAAACACGCCGAGGCCCTGCCTGCCGACGAGTTCGCCGGACTCGATCATCGAGTCGACGGCACGGCGCACGGTTGCCGAGGTCGTCGAGTGTTGCTCCATCAGCTTCCGAGTGGTCGGAATCCGGTCGCCCGGCTTCAACAGCCCTGCTTTGACCTGCGCACGGAGGTCGTCACGGATCGATTTCCAAAGGGGCACGGCGTAAGGCATGATCCGAGGTCACCACTCCAAGCACCCGAGTAGATGGGCAACAAACCCAGCGTAGCCAAGACCACGGCCAAGCCGTTCGCAGATACAAACGCGGGCTTCCAGCTACGACCCACCGGTGGCCTCGTTGGCGTCGACGACGAAGACGCCGACACCGGGCACGCCGACGACCAGGCCTTCGGCCTTGAGCGCGATCATCGCGTTGCGGACGACAATCGCCGACACGTTGTGCTCGGCGCAGAGCTGCGACGTGGATGGCAACTTCGCGCCGGGCGACAGCTCGCCGGTCGCGATCTGCTTGCGGATGCGAGCGGCGAGGCCCACCCACTTGGCGCTCGGCGGCATCGCCGGCCCTCCCCCCGATCAGCGCTGTCGCCACTCGGCCGGTAGCGGCTGACTCGCCAGGTCACCGTCAATGTCCGCCGGGCCACCAGGGCGTCCGAACGTCTTCCCTGCCGACCAGCAGGGGTTCAGCCCTGCTGGTCGTTTGGGTCTACGACGAACACGCCGACGCCCTGTACGCCTTCGATCAACCCTTCGGTCCGAAGCTTGAAGATGGCTTGGCGCACGACGATCGCTGACACGTCGTGCTCCTTGCACAGCTGAGCGGTGGACGGAAGCTTGTCGCCTGGTGCCAGCTCACCGGAGGCGATCTGGCTCCGAAGGTGGTCGGCGATCTTCTCCCACTTGGGCTTGGCGGGCATGGGCGGCTCCCTGATCTGCGCACCCATTTGATCACGCGCCAGCTTTGTATGGCAAGAAATTGGCGCTCATGGGTTGCTTCGTATGGGCGCACATGTAAAGCTGTCTCCGCGCCGCTCCCTGGTCTGCAAACCGGAGTGGTTGTCCCGCAAGAAGCCCGGTCGGCCGGCGTCGCCTGTCGGTCGGCCGGGTGCGTCAACCTGCCCGCCACCTGCGACAACAGTCGACCGGCGGCGGGTGCCATCTCCACGCGTACGGGAGGCAACGTCCGGTGACACCCGACCCCCGCCCCACCCCGACCGTCCCACCACCACCCACCCGGCAGCGCCCGGCCGGCAACCAGCGATCCGCGACCTACTACACCCGGTACGCCCGCAGCCGCGTCGTCGAGGCGCAACGCACCATCGACAGTCACACCACCTCGGCGTACACCGGCTGTTGTCTCGGCTGTGGACGGCCCGGACCGTGCGCGGACCTGGCCGAAGCCGAAGCGACGATGCACCGCTACCACCGGCTGCCGTTCCGCCGACCCGGCGCGACCCTGCTCGACCCGAGCCGGATCGCCGACACCCCCGACCGGCCCCGTTTCGCCTGGCTGAGGAGGTCGGCGTGACCGCCACCGACGACACCGCCCACGGCGGCACCACCGCCGCCGCCGACACCGGCAGCCCCGACGGCGAAGCGTTGCGGGTCGCCGCCGACACCGTCGCCTCCCTGCGTACGGCATGCCTCGCCCTGGAAGCCGCCGTCACCTACGCCGGGGAACATCTCGCCGGAGCCCGGCACCCCGACGCCCGTACCGTCCTCGACCGCTACGCCGACGCCCTCACCGAAGCCTGGGAGGCGTACGGCGACGTGCACGACGCCGTCACCGACGCCCGGCCACACCTGCCCGGAGCCGCGCCGGTCGGCGTCGCCGCCATCCTGCACGGCCTGCGTACCGCCCGCCACCAGGCCCAACACGCGGCCGTGACCATCCTGGAAAGCCGGCACCGGATCGGCGTCGCCGCCGACCGGCTCCGCCACAGCGACGACCCCCGCGCCCAGGCCGCCGGCAACCGGCTGCGCGCCGCGCTCGCCCACACCGACCAACTCGGCGCCGGCCTCGCCATCGGCACCCGGGCCATCGACCGCTACCTCGACGCTCTCGACACCGGGCAGGACCCGCCGCAGCGGCGACGACAACGCCTCGCCCGGCAACACCCCATCACCACCGCCGGCCCGGACCGGCAACCCCCACCCGAGGTACGGCGTATCGGCACCCGGGCCGCCGCCGCGCTGGTCGCCGCCCACCGCGACCGCATCCACTTCCGCACCTCCTGGCAGCAGCTACGCCAAGGCTTCTGGGACAACACCAAACGCACCTGGAGACTGTGGTGACCAGCCCACCCGCCGCCGCCCTCACCCACCTGATCGCCGGGCAGACCGGCGCACACGAACGCCAGCTGGCCCGCTTCGACGACACCCAGTGGCAGGAATACCTCGACCTGCTCAGCGGGCTGTTCGTGCTCGCCGTCGACCGGCGCTTCCGCAACGGCGACCCGGCGGCCGTGATCCGCTTCGTCGCCAGCGTCCGGGAACGCTTCGACCCGGCCGGCACCACCATCGACGCGACCGTGGCCGAAACGTTGATGCACGCCGCGCTCGGCGCACACGACACCCTGCCGGCCACCGCCGAAACCATCGCCGCGCAGACCATGCTCGTCGTCGCCCTGATCAACGACGAAGGACTCAGCCCCACCGGCCTGACACAGCTGCTCGACGAAACCGCCGAGATGCTGGCCGCCACGGCGGCCGTCACCGTCGCCGTATCGGAACCGCCCGCGGTCGACGGCCGTCCCGACCAGCCAGCCGACGCTACCCCGGACGACCGGCCGGCGATTCCGTCCTGAGCAGCGCGGCGATCGCCGACTCGACAGCGGCGGCGTCCACCGGCTCGCCGATCGCGAAATGCTGCAGCAGGACACCGTCGACGAAGACCGCGACCGCGTACGCCGCCCGGTCACCGGTGACCGGCGACAAGATGCGGCAGAGCCGGTCCCGCCAGGCGCGGGCCAGCGGGCGCAGCTCCGGACTGCGGGCCGCCGCCAGATACAACTCCAGCTCGGTCAACGCCCGGCCCCGGTCGGCCAGGTACTCCCCGATCAACCTGGCCAGCCGGGCCGGCAGGGCCGGCAGGTCGGTGCCGTCGCCGAGCCGCCCGGCCCAACGGTCCAACTCGGCGTCGACATCCGACTGCGCCTGCCGCAGCCCCGCCACGATCAGATCCGTCAATGTCGGGAAGTAGTAGGTGGTCGCCCCCAGTGGGACACCGGCGCGGGCGGCGACCGCCCGATGCGTCGTCCGGCCGATGCCGACCTCGGCGACCACTTCCAGCGTCGCCGCCGCCAACGCCTGACGCCGGCCCTCCGGATCCCGAGGCCGAACCGGCCGACGCGCCGCGCCGCGCTGGTCGGCGTGCGGGGCCGGCCCGGGGTGCGGGCCGGCGGGTGCGCTGGCGGGTGCGCTGGTGTGTGCGCTGCGGTCCGGGTCGGCGGTCAATGCGCACCACCCAGGTTGAGCACCACCACACCGGCGATGACCAGCCCGATCCCGGTCACCTTCGGCACCGTCAACGGCTCCCCCAGGAACGCCGCGCCAATCGCCGCGATCGCCGCCGTACCGAGGCCGGCCCACAACGCGTAGGCGACACCGACCGGGACGGTCTTCACCGCCTGGGCGAGACAGGCGAACGCGGTGACGTACGCCGCGACCAGGGCCAGCGTCGGCCACAGCCGAGTGAACCCGTGGGTCGACTTGAGCAGGCTCGTCCCGATCACCTCGGCGGTGATCGCGGCGGCGAGGAACACGTAGGCCATGACCCGAACTCCGTTCTTGTACAGACGTACATGTACGAACGTACAAGTCCTCGGGCGCGAACGACCACCACTGGTGGGCGAGGTCACCGGATCGGGGCGCACGTCAGCGGTCGGGCAGGCCGCTGCCACCCGGCGCGTGCCGCGAATACGCGGCGGTCAGGAACGGGCGATCAGGAACGCGGGCGATCAGGAACGCGGGGCGATCAGCTCGTCGACAGCGAGGCCCGCATCGGCGTACGGCACCGGGATGCGCTCCCCGTGGAGGTATTCCACCCGCGTCCGGTAACCGGGCCGGATGGGTCCGGTGTGCTCGTAGACCGCCCGCTGGGTCACCACCCAGTACACCGGGTAACCCGCTTGGCCGTACAGCCTGGTCTTGACGTTCAGATCCTGGATCATCGTCTCGTCGGCGACCTCGACCACCAGCAGCACATCGGCGGCGGCCCAGACCGACAGCCGCGAGCCGACCGTCCCGATCGGACTCGCGTCGATCCGACGCACCCAGCAGTCCGGGTCAGGCAGCGATTCGCCGGTCGGCAGGGTCGCGGTCGTCACCCGTACCCCGTCTCGCGGCAGCGTCGCCAGCAGCCGGCCGACCGTGTCACCATGCCAGGAACCGACCGCTACCGGCCAGATCGCCCCGTCGACCAGCTCCACCCGATGGTCGAACGCCCCCGCTTTCGATGCGCGCAGAAACTCGCTCTGGCTCCATCGATAGGCGAGCCTCGACTCGGTCATAGCTTAGAACGGGCCGATCTGGAGGAACACCAGCAGCAGCACCATCGAGACGGCGGCACCGAGATAGCTGATCAGGAACCCCAGCTTGGGAAACCGAGGACCGCCGTCGGTTTCCAGCCGGGACGTCCCCCACTTGCTGATCACGAAGTACGCGATGAAGAAGCCCATCGTTGGAAAGCCGGTGCAGGACCAGATCCACTTGGTGCTCTGGTCGACGGCGAGCGTCATCGGGTTGAGGAAGAACGTGAACTGCAGGACGGCGACGACGACGGCGAACCCCAGGTAGACGGCGACCGCCCGGCCCAGCGGCGACCAGCCGGGCAGCAGCGGCGGCCGGGCAGCCGCCTGCTCCGCCTCGTACGCCGCCGCGTCGGCCTCGTCGAGCTGCCGGCGGGCCGCCGCCAGCTCCTGCTCCGGATCCGGCGCGAGCCCGCCGGCCGCCGCCGGATCACCGGAGCCTGGCGCGTCCGAGACCGGCGCACCCGACGTTGGCGCACCGGACACCGGGACACCGGAGACCGGGGCACCCACCCCGGCAGCACTGCCGCCGGCCGGCTGCACCGCGCCGGCACCGCCGGCCGGCAACCGGATCCGCTGCTCACCGGTGGCCAACTCGGGACGGCGTGGCGGCGGCGGAAGCCCGGGTCGGCCCGGGGGCGACGAATGCGGCGCGGGCCACGGCTGACCGCCGCCGCCCGGCCCGGCACCGTAGCCGCCGGGCGGATGCTGCCCGTACCCGCCGGGCTGGTGCCCGTACCCGCCGAATTGCGACTGGCCAGGCTGAGGCTCGGGGGCCGGGGCGGCGACCAGCGGCGGCGGCGCGGCCGGCACCTGCTCCCCGGTCGCCTGGGCGATCGCCGCCAGCCGCTGCCACTGGGCGTAGAGCCGGTGACCGAGCTGATCGGCCAGGGCACCCAGCCGCTGGCTGCGGGTCGCGTGCTGCGCGGCGTCGGCCTGACCGGTGCGGTGCAGGTCGTGCAGGTGCCGGGCCAGCGCGGCGTACTCGTCGAATCCGCTGCTCACCGCGCTCAGCCTTCCTCGTCCAGTTCGCGGCCGGGCAACGCGAACGGCACGATCAGCCGGGTCCGCTGGTCGTGCCGGTCGATCAGCAGCGCCCGGTTGGGTCGCGGCCGGTACGCCAACTCGTGGGTGCCCAGGTAGGAGCCGAGTTCACCGCCGGGCACGTTCATCGCCACCAGGCAGGCCAGGTCGTCGCGGTTGTGTGAGCCGCCCAGGTCGTCGGCGAGCCGGCGCAACCCCCGCCACCACCCCAGCAGGTGTACGCCGTGGCCGGGTCCTTGCCGCAGCACCACCTGCAGGTCGTCCAGCCCCGACTTGTACATCTCGTCCTTCGCGCCGAGCACCCCGGCGGCGGCGTCCATCCCGAACACGACCAGGTACGTACGGCCGGCGGCAGGCGGCACCTGACTGATACTGCCGGCGGCAGGCGGCACCTGACCGGCGCTCCCGGCCGGCTCCGGCGCAGCCGTGTCCGGCTTGGCCAGCCGGCGCAGTTCCTCGCGCAGCTCGACGGCGGTCAGCCGGGTGATCGCGTGCCCGAGGGCGTGCAGCTCGTCGGCGGCCTCCTCGGCGACCTCGTCGGCCGACGCCACCAGCGGCGCGAACAGGAACCGGGCCTGGCCGGGCACCTCCTGCTTGGCCAGGCTGACCGTGGCGGCGTGCAGCACGTCGGCGGCGTGCCCGGTGGTGCCGACCACCGCCAGATGCCGGCCCGGGGTGGCGTCCAGCGCGAACACCGCCGAACTGAGATCCACGTCGACCTGCCGGCCGACCAGGGCGAGCGGACGCCGTCCGCCCGGCGCGAGGGACCGGAACGTCGGATCGTCGCGCAGGTGCGCCGCCTCGTAGCCTTTGAAGATCGCCGGCGGGCGGGAACCGGCGGCCCGCGACTGCCACAGCTCGTGGCGCAGCGCGCCGATCCGCCGCGCGCCGCCGTGCGCGTCCGGGAACCGGATAATCGTGTTGGCACCGGCGATACCGGCCGAAGGGTTGACGATCGCCTGCCCGATCGGCAGCCCACCGGCGGTGTGGTTGAGCGGGTCGAGGACCCCGTTGCCGCCGGGCAGCGCCACCCGCAGCGGGAACTGGCCGAAGATCGAGTCGGTCTTGCCGTACAACGCTTCGATGCCGGACATGCTCTGGCTGGCCAACACCAGGTGCACGCCGTACGAGCGGCCTTTGCGGGCCAGCTCCTCCAGCAGGGCGGCGGCTTCGCGGGCGACCGAGTCGTTGCCTTCGAACAGGACGTGGAACTCGTCGATCACGGCGACGGTACGCGGTGTCGGGGTGCCGTCGCGGGGCAGGTCGGCCAGCTTGGTCACGCCGTGGCGTTTCATCGCCGCCGCCCGCCGGTTCAGTTCGCGGCGCAGTTCCCGCAGGACGGCGACGCCGTACTCGCGGTCGGATTCGATGCCGACGGCGCGGGCGTGCGGGATCCACGACGGGTCCCGGCCGGTCGGCACGAACTCGGTGAAGCTGACCCCTTCCTTGAAGTCGAGCAGGTAGAGGGCCAGTTCGTCGGGTGAGTAGCGGGCCGCCAGGCCGTAGAGCAGGTCGAGGAGGAAGACGGTCTTGCCGGAGCCGGTCCGGCCGCCGACCAGCCAGTGCGGGGTGACGTCGTCGAAGGCGAGGATCGCCGGTTCGCGTCCGGCGCGGCCGACGACGGTGTGCAGGCCGTCGACGGACGTCTCGGTCCAGATCCGGGGCGGCAGCAGGTCGGCGAAGTCCAGCGCGGAGCCACGCCGGTGCAGGTCACCGAGGCGTTCGGCGAGGGCTTCCACGACCCGCGCCGGTGGGTCACCGTCCAATGCCACCGGTACGGCCAGACCGGTGCCGTCGGAGCTGAACGGTTGTCCGGGCGGGTCGCCGATCCAGCCCCGGTTGCCGTCCACCGTGACCTGGGTGGTGGCGCCGAGTGCGGGCGGCTGCACGCCGGTCCCGGCGGGCGGGTAGCCGGCGACGATGACGCAGACCCGGGCGGCGGCCCCGGCGTGGGTGAGCGCGGCGAGGCGCATCAGGTCGGCGCGGTTGTCGGGTAGCGCGCCCGCCACCACGACCAGCAGTTCGGTGCCGGCGGCCCCGCCGCCGACTCCGCCGCTGTGGTCGCCGCCGGTGCGGCCCTGAGCGGTACGGACGTGCTGGTCGGCGTCGTCGAGCAGGGTCTTCGTTTCGGCGTCGGTGCTGGCCGGGGCGCCCAGCGCGGCGGCTTCGACCAGTGGGCGCAGCGGCAGGAAGGTGGCGCCCATCGAGCTGGTGTCCAGGGCGATGACCCGGACCGTCCCGGGTGGAGCGGCGGCGAGCAGCCGGACCACCAGGCTGCGCAGCAGCGCGGCGACCCTGGGTTGGCGGGCGTCGGCGTCGATGGCCAGGTGCGCGCCGGCGCCGAGCGGCACCAGGGCGGGAAAGTCAACGGCCGGGGCGGTCGGCGTGGCCGGGGCGGTCGGCGCGGCCGCTGCGGTCAGCGCGGCGGGCCGGGCCATGCCGAGTCGGACCGGGGCCGGGCCGGCGGCCGGGTCCTGTACGGAGCCGGTGGCACCGGTGGTCAACGCTTCGCCGACCCGACGGAGCCGGCTGGTGACGTCGGTGAGGTCGGGCGGCGGGGGCGGTGCCGCGTCGGCGATGGCTCGGCGGGCCGCGCCGAGGTGGGTGATCGCCTGCCGGTGTGCGGTGATCGCGCGGCGCAACGCGGTGCCGAAACTCATCGTGCCACCCCCGGCAGTGCTCCGCCTGCCCGTGGCAGTGCCCCGCACCGGGCCCAGCACCGGTCCTTCACCCGCACCCCCACCTGCTTCCGGGTAGCCGGGAAAACACTATCCGAATCGGCCGTGCGCTGTTGACCCGGCCTCGCCCGGACCCGCCCGGCACACCCCGGCCCGTCCCGGCACGGCGTCGCCGCATGATCGATCGCAACGAGCCCGTACAGCAGCCAGCTTCGGTGGCAAATTCATATCATGACCCAACACATGGCGATTTGCCTATTGCACTTGACCCGGCGATTTGCTTAACAATTGTGGCAAGGTGGCAAACCTTGCTGTGTCAACCCCTCGGCAGTCGCGCTCCAGACACTTGCGGTAATCGACCGGTGATTTATAGTGATGGTGCCTTGCCGTCCATTGCGCCAACATGATCGTTGGCACCGCAACACGGATCGGAGACACCATGCCCTTATCAGCGGCCGATCTTGCCGTGCTCGGGGAAACCCCGATCACGATCCGATCGACAGCGTTCCCGAACGTCTATCTCCGCCTTGACGGTCGAGGGGTCACCTCCCAGACCGCGAATGGCGGCGGACTGGTCAACTGCCAGTTCAGCGCCGGCACACCCGGCCCGTACGAAAGGTTCAAGATTCGTCGACAGGCCGACGGCACCTACTCGTTCGAGTCGGCCGCCTTTCCCAACGTGTGGCTCCGGATGGATAGCCGGGGTGTCGCTGCGCAGGTCACGGGCGGCGGCGGTCTGGTCAACGCCCAGTTCAACGCCAACGGCGGTTCCGCCGAGAAGTTCCGGCTGCACACCCACGCGGGCGACGCGTTCTCCTTCGAGTCGACCCTCACCTCGAACGTGTTTCTCCGGATGGACGGCACCGGCGTGACCTCGTCCACCGACAACGGCGGCGGGCGCGTCAACTGTCAGTTCAACGCTAATGGCGGAATCCACGAGAAGTTCGTCATCTCGATGATCGACCAGCGGCTCGATTTCGCCATGCAGCGCCAGGAGCAGGACATGTGGTGCTGGTCGGCGGCCACCGTGAGCGTCGCGGCCTACTACGACCCGAACACCCCCTGGACCCAGTGCACCCTCGCCGACGCGGAGCTAAACCGGAACGACTGCTGCGTAGCTCCGGGCGTGGTGTCGCCCGGCAACCAGGGGCGCTGGCCGGACACGGCGATGCAGCGTGTCGGCGTCCTGCGTCAACGAGAGAACCGGGCCTTGACTCCCGCCGAGATCGGCGCCGAGATGGCCAACTCGGCCCCGATCGAATTGAATACGTCCTGGCGGGGCGGCGGCGGCCATATCCTGGCGATACGCGGACGCTTTTTCCTCGACGGTGAGGAGTACGTCAGTGTGGCGGACCCGTGGTACGGGGACTCCGACGTCTCGTACCGCACCTTCCGCGACGGATATCAGGGCAGCGGGACCTGGAACGTCAGTTACAAGACCCAGCGCTAGGAGATAGACATGCCACTCGAAATGCCCGATCCGCCGAGCGGCGTACGCGACCGGATCCGGTCGAGGATGCGCACGTTCGCCGACGCCTCGAAATTCTCGACCAAGGCACTACGCAACGCCCGGAAAGATCAGCTCGAGTTGTCCACTCCGCACCGGATCTACGTGCTGGGTCTCGACGACATCATCGCCGGCAACGGGCTGGACAGCGCACAGCCGGTTGGCTGGCGTTACCTGATCGAGGAAGCCGGACAACCCATCGCCAGCGCGGAGACCGCTGCCGCGCCGGACGGCACCGAACAGATGTCGCAGTTCACCGAAGGGCCGTTCGTCGCGTCCACCGACAAGGCTCTCAAGGGTCTCCTCAACCTGGCCGCGCTCAAGACCGGCCGATTCGAGCTGCGCCTGCTACGGGTCCCCGCCCTGTACGTGATGGCGTTGTGGCTGCACCTGCCCAGGAGAGACCTGATCATTCCACTGGAACCCTCGCCGGTCGGTAAGGAAGATCGCGTGGTCCCGGCGGACGAATTCCTGAGTGACCTGGCCGAAAAGGCCAGCACGATGATCCCGCCCGATCAGTCGGAGGCACCGGGGGCGACGCCCGGCCCCTGACGCGAGCCGGTGAGGTAGTTCCGGTCCCCGGAGTACGACCGGGGACCGGATCGCCGCTGCCTGGACGGCAGACGGCGGCGGCGAGTCACCTGCAGCCCGAAATGCGCCTAGTATCCGTAACGAGAGTGTCACGACAACTGCCGGAAGTGCGGTCGATGCGACCTGGCGACGACGAACAGCACGGCGATCACCGCGAGAACCGGGACGATACGGAACGCGACGACACGTTGCGCCGGTTCGCCGATCGGCTCGACAAGCCGATGGGCGTCCTGGGTGTCCTGTTCCTGCTGCTGGTGGTCGGCCAGTTCGTCACCACGCACCCCACGATGTCCGCCGTGCTCACCGGCGCGAGTTGGCTGCTGTGGGCCGTCTTCGTCGCCGAGTTCTCGCTACGCGCCTGGCTGGCCCGGCACCACCCCGGCCGGTTCTGGCGTCGCAACTGGTGGCAGGTGATCTTCCTGCTCATCCCGGCGCTGAGATTCGCCAGAGTGGCGCTCGCGCTGCGTACGGCCCGGGCCGGCGCGGTGGTCACAGCGGCCGTACGGGGGTCGCGGTCCGCCGGCCGGCTGCTCACCGATCGTCTCGCCTGGCTGTTCGTGGTGACGGTGACGCTCATCCTCGCCGCCGGGCAGCTGCTCGTGGTCGCCGGCTCCTACCCGAGCTACGTGCAGGCTCTGCACGACGTCACTCTCACCACGATCACCGGTCAGCGGATGGTCGCCCAGGACCCGTTCGCCCAGGGCCTGGAACTGATCCTGGCCGCCTATTCGGTCGTCGTCTTCGGCACCTTGGCCGGCGCCCTGGGTGCCTACTTCCTCAGCAACAAGCCGACCTCCGCCGACGCCGACGCCGACGGCAACGGCAACGGCAACGGCAACGGCAACGGCAACGGCAACGGCGACTCCGATACGGGCGCTGCCGACCGCCGCGAGGCTGGCCGCTCCCGGGCGGCAGACTGAGCCGACGGACGGTGCTGCCCCGCCCCGGAGCCAACGTCGTGGTCCTGGAGCCGATGTCGTTTTGGCGGTGATCCCGTAGGGGGATCATGATCCCCCTACGGGATCACCGCCCACCGCATATTGGTGTCCGGGCGCGCGATCGAAGCGGGCTGGCCGCCTCCGCTCGACGCGGTCGAAGCGTGGCCGGTCCCCGATCGCGCGAGGTCGGGGACCGGCCCGGTCAGCCGGTGACCGTGGTGAGCGCGGCCAGGTAGCCGTCGCGGTAGCCGGCGGCGTTGGGGTGGTAGGCGGCGATCAACGCCGAGAAGTCGTTGATCCACGGGCTGGCCGCGCAGACTCCGTGTCCGGCGAACTGCGGTCGGGTGTCCACGAAGGTCGCGCCGGCGGCCGCCGCCCGCGCCGCGGTGACGTCGGCGAGCAGGTCGGCGGCGTCGTTGATGATGGCCCGCTTGGTCAGGCTCATGCTCAGCAGCCCGCAGTAGCGGACCTCGTCGAACAGGCGCGGGTAGCCGAGCACGATCAGCCGGGCGTTGGGTGCCCGCTGCGTGATCGCGGCATAGGTGGCGTCCAGCCGGCCCGGCAGCTGGCTGGTGGCGAACTGCTCGGCCCGGTCGACCGCGCTCGCGCACGACGACTCGCTGCCCAGCCGGCAGTTGAGCACGACGTCGGCGAACCCGGCGTCGTTGCCGCCGATCGTGATGGTGACCATCGTGGTGGTGGCGCTCAACGACGACAGCTGCCGGTTGATCACGTCGGAGGTGACCGCTCCGCCGCAGGCCGGGAAGCGGAAGCTGGCCGGCGAGTTGGCGGCCGCCCACAGTGGGGCGTACGAGCGGTTGCTGCGCAGACAGGTCGTGCCGTCGTAGGGTCCGGCACCGACACCGGAGGAGAAGGAGTCGCCGAGGGCGACGTAGTGCACCGCTTGTGCGGCCTGCGCCGGGGCGGCGACCGCGAGGGCACCGGCGCCGACGGCACCGAGGGTGACGGCTAGCGCGAGGGCAGCGCGAGCCAGGGGACGAAGGATCATGGACGGACCTCACGAAGGATGGGGGATCCTCGTGGCCGCGCGCGTGGCCGTGGGAAGCAACGGTTGTTACTAGCCGGTAATTCTATCGAAACATCTACATGTCGGGAAGAGGAAAGCCCTGCTGGAGACCAGCAGATCTCCAGCAGGGCCGTACCCCGACGAGGCGGAACGCGAAAACGACGGCGACCGCGAAACGACGCCGACCGCGAAAACGGTCAGCGGGCCTAGCGGGCCCCGCAGGATCAGCGGGCGACGAGTGGCTGCATCGTCGGGGTCACCGGGGCCGGCAACTCCCCCACCCCGCCCAGGTACGAGTGGATCGCGGCCGCCGCCGCCCGCCCCTCGGCGATCGCCCACACGATCAGCGACGCGCCCCGATGCATGTCACCGGCGACGAATACCCCCTTGGTGGCGGTCTGCCACTGCCCGTCGGAGTCGATCGCACCCCGCCGGTTACGGGTCAGCCGCAACTGCTCCAGCAGCGGCTGGGGCTCGGTGCCCTCGAATCCGATCGCCAGCAGCACCAGGTCCGCCGGCAACTCCCGCTCCGAGCCCGGCACCACCGTCAGGATCCGCTGCCCGTCGACCTTGGTCACGGTCACCTCGGCGATCCGTACGGCGCGCACCGCGCCCGTACCGTCGTCGACGAACTCCTGCACCGCGACGGCGAAGACCCGTTCGCCGCCCTCCTCGTGGGCCGGGTATTCGCGCAGGATCCACGGCCAGGTGGGCCACGGGTCCCGGGCCTCGTCCCGGGCCGACGGCGGCTCCGGGTAGAGATCCAGCTGGTAGACGCCGGCGGCGCCCTGCCGGTGGGCGACCCCCAGGCAGTCGGCGGCGGTGTCACCGCCACCGATGATCACCACGTGCTTGCCGGCGGCGTCGATCGCCGGACGACCGACCGCGACCCCGTCCACGTGCGACAGGCTGTCGTCGGCCGGTGGCTCCACCGCCACCACCCCGGCCGCCTCGGCCGACCGGGCCTGCGCGGCGGCCTGCGCCACCACCCGGTTGGCGGCGACCAGGTGATCCATCGCCAGGTGCACCCCGCGCAGCGCCCGCCCCGGCGTGGCCGGGGTGTCCCGACCGGCCAGCGCGCCGCAGGCCAGCAGCACCGCGTCGTGGTCGGCCCGCAACTGCTCGGCG
The DNA here is from genome assembly GCF_029626025.1 of Solwaraspora sp. WMMD406. NCBI lineage: Bacteria > Bacillati > Actinomycetota > Actinomycetes > Micromonosporales > Micromonosporaceae > Solwaraspora > Solwaraspora sp. WMMD406. Next base: position 3,353,164 of record NZ_JARUBF010000001.1, on the reverse strand, counting down.
GTCACGTCGGCACCGACGTCGACCCCGGTGCGGAACTGGACCCCCTCGGCGGCCAACTGGTCCAGCCGGCGGTCGATGTGTTCCTTTTCCAGCTTGAAGTCGGGGATGCCGTAGCGCATCAGCCCGCCGATCGCGTCGTCGCGTTCGAAGACGGTGACCGCGTGCCCGGCCCGCGCAAGCTGCTGGGCGGCGGCCAGCCCGGCCGGTCCGGAGCCGACCACGGCGACCCGCTTGCCCGACGGCTCCGGCACCACCTGCGGGGTCACCAGACCGGCGCCGAACGCCCGGTTGATGATCTCGACCTCGACCTGCTTGATGGTGACCGGCGCGCCACCGGCGATGCCAAGGACGCAGGCCGCCTCGCAGGGCGCCGGGCAGAGCCGGCCGGTGAACTCCGGGAAGTTGTTGGTGGCGTGCAGCGACTCGATGGCCGCCGCCCAGCCACCCGTACGGACCAGGTCGTTCCAGTCCGGGATGCGGTTGCCCAGCGGGCAGCCGTCGTGGCAGAACGGGATCCCGCAGTCCATGCAGCGGGTCGCCTGCTCACGGATCAGTTCGTCGGTCGCCGGTGGGTAGACCTCACGCCAGTCGGAGATCCGTACCGGCACGGGGCGGCGCTCTGGCAGCCGCCGCGACAACCGCAGGAATCCGGTCGGGTCAGGCACGAGCCACCTCCATGACGGCCTCATCCACGTCACGGCCGGCGGCTTCGGCGGCCCGCATCGCTTCCAACACCCGCTTGTAGTCGCGGGGCACCACGGCGGTGAACTCCTCCACCGCTTCCGGCCAGCGCTTGAGCAGCGCCTCGGCCACCGCCGAGTCGGTTTCGGCGAAGTGCCGTTCGACCAGGTCGCGCAGCAGCACCTCAGCCTCGGCCGACACCGGCTCCAGGTCGACCAGTTCGCGGTTGACCCGCTCGGTGTCCAGCCGCCACAGGTACGCCGTACCGCCGGACATGCCGGCGGCGAAGTTGCGTCCGGTCGGCCCGAGTACGACGACCGTACCGCCGGTCATGTATTCGCAGCCGTGGTCGCCGACGCCCTCGACCACGGTGACCGCGCCGGAGTTGCGCACCGCGAACCGTTCACCGACCCGGCCACGCAGGAACAGCTCACCGGCGGTGGCCCCGTACAGGATGGTGTTGCCGGCGATGATCTGTTCCTCGGCGCCGACCCCGCCGGGGGCGGCGAACGGCGCGGCCGCGTCCGGGCGGACGATCAGCCGGCCGCCGGACAGGCCCTTGCCGACGTAGTCGTTGGCATCGCCGTGCAGCCGCATCGTCACCCCGCGCGGCAGGAACGCCCCGAACGACTGCCCGGCGGTGCCGGTCAGGGTGAACACGATGGTGTCGTCGGGCAGCCCGGCGCCGCCGGCCCGGCGGGTCACCTCGCCGCCGAGCATCGCGCCGACGCTGCGGTGCTCGTTGCGCACCGCGACCGCCGCCCGCACCGGGGTCCGGTCGGTCAACGCCGGCGCGGCCAACGCGATCAGGGTGTTGTCCAGCGCCTTGTCCAGGCCATGGTCCTGGGCGCGGACGCCGCGCAGCGACGCCCCGGCCGGCAGGGTCGGCACGTGCAGTACCGCCGACAGGTCCAGCCCTTTGGCCTTCCAGTGGTCCACCGCCGGGGCGGTGTCGAGCAGGTCGGCGCGGCCGATCGCCTCGTCGATGCTGCGGAAACCCAGCTCGGCCAGGTAGCCGCGGACCTCCTCGGCGAGGAACAGGAAGAAGTTCTCCACGAACTCCGGCTTGCCGGTGAAGCGTTCCCGCAGCACCGGGTTCTGGGTGGCGATGCCGACCGGGCAGGTGTCCAGGTGGCAGACCCGCATCATCACGCAGCCCTCGACGATCAGCGGGGCGGTGGCGAAGCCGTACTCCTCGGCGCCGAGCAGCGCCGCGACCAGCACGTCCCGGCCGGTCTTGAGTTGGCCGTCGACCTGGACGGTGACCCGGTCGCGCAGCTTGTTGAGCAGCAGCGTCTGCTGGGTCTCGGCCAGGCCCAGCTCCCACGGGGTGCCGGCGTGCTTGAGCGAGTTGAGCGGAGACGCACCGGTGCCGCCGTCGTGGCCGGAGATCAGGATGACGTCGGCCTTGAGCTTGGCGACGCCGGCGGCGATGGTGCCGACGCCGATCTCGCTGACCAGCTTGACGTGTACCCGGGCGGCTGGGTTGACGCACTTGAGGTCGTGGACCAGTTGGGCCAGATCCTCGATGGAGTAGATGTCGTGGTGCGGCGGCGGGGAGATCAGCCCGACGCCGGGGGTGGCGTGCCGGGTCTTGGCGATCCACGGCCACACCTTGTTGCCGGGCAGTTGGCCGCCTTCGCCGGGCTTGGCGCCCTGGGCCATCTTGATCTGCAGGTCGTCGGCGTTGACCAGGTATTCGCTGGTGACACCGAACCGGCCGGAGGCGATCTGCTTGACCGCCGAACGCCGGGTCGGGTCGTAGAGCCGGTCGACGTCCTCGCCGCCCTCACCGGTGTTGGACCGCCCACCGAGCCGGTTCATCGCGATGGCGAGGGTTTCGTGGGCCTCGGCGGAGATCGAGCCGTAGCTCATCGCCCCGGTGGAGAAGCGTTTGACGATCTCGCTGGCCGGTTCGACCTCGTCCAGCGGGACCGGTTCGCGTACGCCGGTGCGCAGGGTGAACAGTCCGCGCAGCGAGCCGGCCTGTGCGGCCAGGTCGTCGACGGTGGCGGTGTAGCGGCGGAACACGTCGTACTGCCCGGAGCGGGTGGCGTGCTGCAGCAGGAACACCGTCTCCGGGTTGAACAGGTGCAGTTCGCCTTCCCGCCGCCACTGGTATTCGCCGCCGACGTCGAGGCGGCGGTGCGAGCGTTCGGCGCTGTTGGCCGGGTAGGCGCGGGCGTGCCGGGCGGCGATCTCGGCGTGGACGCCGGCGAGGCCGACGCCGCCGACCGTGCTGGGGGTGCCGGCGAAGTAGCGCTGGACCAGTCGCGGTTCCAGGCCGACGGCTTCGAAGACCATCGCCCCGCAGTACGAGGAGACCGTCGAGATGCCCATCTTGGACATGATCTTGAGGACGCCCTTGCCGAGCGCCTTGACGTAGTTGCGGATCGCCTCGGTCGAGGTGATGCCGGCCAGCGCGCCGGTGGCGATCAGATCCTCGACCGATTCGAACGCCAGGTACGGGTTGACCGCCGCCGCACCGTAGCCGATCAGCACGGCCGCGTGGTGCACCTCGCGGCAGTCACCGCTCTCGACGACCAGCGCCACCTGGGTACGGGTCTGCTCGCGGACCAGGTGCTGGTGCACTGCGGCGGTGAGCAGCAGCGACGGGATCGGCGCCAGGTCCATCGTGGAGTCCCGGTCGGAGAGCACGAAGATCCGTACGCCGTCCTCGATCGCCTCCGACACGTGCCGGCAGATCTCGGTGAGCCGGGCCTTGATGCCGTGCGCGCCGTCGCGCAACGGGTAGAGCCCGGAGACCCGGACCGCCTTGAAGCCGGGCAGGTCGCCGTCCTCGTCCACCGACAGGATCTTGGCCAGCTCGTCGTTGTCGATGATCGGGTACGGCAGCACGATCTGCCGGCACGAGGCCGGTCCCGGGTCGAGCAGGTTGCCTTCCGGGCCGATGGTGGACTGCAGGCTGGTCACCATCTCCTCCCGGATGGCGTCCAGCGGCGGGTTGGTGACCTGGGCGAACAGCTGGTGGAAGTAGTCGAACAGCAGCCGGGGCCGGGTGGACAGCGGCGAGATCGGGGTGTCGGTGCCCATCGACCCGAGCGGCTCGATGCCCTTGCGGGCCATCGGCGCGACCAGGATCTTGAGCTCCTCCTCGGTGTAGCCGAAGGTTTGCTGGCGGCGCTGCACCGAGTCGTGGGCGTAGACGATGTGGTCGCGTTCGGGCAGGTCCCGCAGCTCGATCAGGCCGGCGTGCAGCCAGTCGCCGTACGGCCGGGCGGCGGCCAACTCGGCCTTGATCTCCTCGTCTTCGACGATGCGCCCACCGACGGTGTCGACCAGGAACATCCGCCCGGGGCGCAGCCGACCCTTGGCGACCACCGTCGCCGGGTCGAGGTCGAGCACGCCGGCCTCGCTGCCCAGCACCACCAGGCCGTCGCTGGTACGCCACCAGCGGCCGGGACGCAGCCCGTTGCGGTCCAGCACCGCGCCGACGAGGTCGCCGTCGGTGAAGGCGACCGACGCCGGGCCGTCCCAGGGTTCCATCAGGCTGGCGTGGAAGCGGTAGAAGGCCCGCTTCGCCGGGTCCATCCCGGGGTCGTTCTCCCAGGCTTCCGGGATCATCATCAGTACGGCGTGCGGCAGGCTGCGCCCGGCCAGGTGCAGCAGTTCGAGGACCTCGTCGAAGTTGGCCGAGTCGGACGCCTGCGGGGTGCAGACCGGGAACAGCCGGCGGATGTTGCCCGGAATGTTCCCGGTGGCCAGCAGCGCCTCGCGGGCGTTCATCCAGTTCTTGTTGCCCCGGATGGTGTTGATCTCGCCGTTGTGGGCGATGAACCGGTACGGGTGGGCCAGCGGCCAGGACGGGAACGTGTTGGTGGAGAAGCGGGAGTGCACCAGGGCGATGGCGCTGGCGACCCGCTCGTCGCGCAGGTCCGGGAAGAACTCCGGCAGCTGGTCCGGGGTGAGCATGCCCTTGTAGACCATGGTCCGGCCGGACAGCGACGGGAAGTAGGCGGTGACGCCGCGTTCGCTGCTCTCCCGCTCGGCCTGCTTGCGCACGCAGAAGGCGACCCGGTCGAGGTCGAGCCCGCTCAGCGGGGTGCCGGCCGGGCCGGCGGTGGAGTCGGTGAGCCGGTGGGCGGCCAGGAAGAGTTGCCGGATGTGGGGGCGGGCGGCGTCGGCGGTCTCGCCGAGACCGTCCGGCTCCACCGGTACGTCCCGCCAGCCGAGCACCTCGGCGCCTTCGACCAGGGCGTACTTTTCGATCACCCGGCGGGCGCGCGCCTCGTCGTCGGGATCGGTGGGCAGGAAGACCAGCCCGGTGGCGTACTGCCCGGCCGGCGGCAGGTCGAAGTCGACAACGGCCCGGAAGAAGGCGTCCGGGACCTGGATCATGATGCCGGCGCCGTCGCCGGTGTTCTGCTCCGCGCCCCGGGCACCCCGGTGGTCCAGCCGGCAGAGCGCGGACAGGCCCTTGGCGACCACGTCGTGCGAGCGGCGGCCGTTCAGGTCGGCCACGAAGGCGACGCCGCAGGCGTCATGCTCGTGCGCCGGGTCGTAGAGACCCTGCGCCCCGCCGGCCGGCACGGTGTGACCGGCGCTCGGCCCGGTCTGGGCGGTGCTCGCCCCGTCGTGGGCGGCAGGCGGCCCGTCTGGGGCGGTCTGCGGCAGGGAGAGGTGCGATCCCTGCGGGTACGGAAGAACCACCGGGCCTCCTGTCGTCACTCGCATGAACAGATTCGGGACGACGTCGGCCCTGGAGAGTTTATCGAGTCTACGTGAATGGCCAGCGGGCGCCACCAGTGCGATTTGATCACACGTCCACAATCTGGGAGCTGTAGTCTCACCCGGTGGCCAACCAGGAGAACGAACTCCTCGATCGGCTGGACCGGTTCTGCGATGCCGTACCGCGTTCTGCCGCCCGCCCCGAAGAGCTGGGCAATTATGTGCTTTTCGTCCGGGAAGGGGTGGACGGCTGGCCGTTCTACGCTCGCCCCCGCCGAGGTGCGAGCGCGCCGCCGGCCGCCGCCGACATCACCACGGTACGCGCTCGACAGCGGGAGCTCGGCGTTCCCGAGTCCTTCGAGTGGATCCACGAGGTCAGACCGGATCTGCTGGCGATCGTCCGGTCGGCCGGACTCGGCGTACACCAGGCACCGCTGATGGTGCTCGACCCGGCGCGACTGCCGCCGGCAGACCAGTTCCCCGACGTGTCGGTGCGGCTCCTCGACCCCACTTCGTCCCGTTTCGCCAATGATGTCGCCGCCTGGTACCAGATCACCCGGGACTCGTTCGGCGCGACGGCGAACACCTCCGGCACCCTGCCGACCGTCGGCACCCCCACCCCCGAGCTTGTTACAGTGACATTTCCCACTGTCGACAGTGGTGGTGATCGCGACCAGGCCGGATCCCCGGCGTCCGTCGGCGGACCCGCGACGGCGACTGCGGATCCGACACCGTCGACGAGTGATCCCAGCGGAGATCCGATCGAGCAGGAACGGCTCACCGTCGGCTCCGGCGCCCGCGCCATCGCACTGGGCAGCCTCACCGGCGACGGGACCGCCGACCTCGCCGCGCCGGTGGCCACCGGCGCGGCCAACCGGGTCGACGACGTCGCCGAGATCGTCGGAGTCGGCACCCTGCCGGCGGCCCGCCGCCGAGGGCTCGGCGCGGCGGTCACCACGGCACTCGCCCGCCACGCCCTCGACCACGGGGTCGCGCTGGTGTTCCTGGCCGCCGGCGATGACAACGCCGCCGTGATCTACCACCGGCTGGGCTTCCGCCGGGTCGGCACCGCCTGCGTCGCCGAACCCGGCGCCAACCCCTGACCGCTACGACGCCGGCGGATGCCACTGGGCGGTGGTCGCCGCCACACTGCCCATCAGGCGCGCGCTGATCGTGCCCAGCGCGGCGTCGCGGGCCCGCAGCGCCAACCGGCCCCGGGTCTGCAGCACCGCCGCCATCCGCCGGGTCTGGCGCACCATCGTCACCGCCCGGGGGTGGCGCAACCGGTGGTACGCCTCCACCCCAGCGGACAGCTGCGGTCCCGGTACCGCGTCGCGGACCAGGGCACACAGCGTCGCCGCGTCCTCGAACGCCAGGCACGCGCCCTGGCCGAGGTGGTGCGGCATGGCGTGCGCCGCGTCACCGAGCAGGACCACCCCACCCGGCCCGGCCGCAAACCCGTACACCGGGGGCAACGGCCGAAGCTCGCGGATCTCCCGTTGGATCAGGTCGTCGGGTTCGGTGGCGGCCAGCAACTCCCCCACCGGGCTCGGCCAGCCGGCGAACCAGCGGCGCAGCAACGTCAACTGGGTGGCCGGCGGCTCCGGCCGGGACGCACCGGCGGCCGTCGCGACCCAGTACACGCCACCCCGGCTCGACGCTCCCGCCGACCCTCGCTCGCCCAGCGACGCGGCGACGAAGCGGTAGCCGGCCCCGAGCACCTCACCGGTCACCGGCTGATCCGTCGGCAGCGCCGGCACCCGATACCACGGGATCACCGCCCGCCATGCCGCGCAGCCGGAACTCACCACCGTGCTGCCCGGCGCGAGCGCCCGCCGCAGCACGCTGTCCGCGCCGTCGGCGGCCACCACCAGATCGGCCTCGACCACCCCACGCCCGGTGCCCACCGCCGGGCGGTCGCCGGCGCTCAGCGGACGCAGCGTCCGGACCGTCACACCGGTACGGATCTCCACCTGCTGGCCGAGGCCGGCGATCAACGCGTCGTGCAGGTCTTCCCGGTGCACCACCACCGGGGCGCGGTCGGCCGCGATCGGGCGTGGCTGCACCAGCCACTGGCCGTCCGGGCGGCGTACCCCGGAATCGGGCAGCGCGGTGGCGATGGCGGCCAGCCCGTCGCCGAGCCCGAGCGCCCGCAACGCCCGGATGCCGTTGGGCCACAGCACCAGGGCGGTGCCGTCGGACCGGATCCGGTCCGATCGTTCCAGCAGCGTCACCCGCCAGCCGGTACGGGCCAACGCGCCCGCGGCCGCCAGACCACCGATCCCGGCCCCTACCACGACGGCTGTCCGCATCCGCGTGCCTCCCTGGGTTGATGGTCGGTTCAGCCGCCCGGCCGGCCGTCGGTCACCGGTCGACGCGGCCGTCGCTCGACGTGGTCGCCGTCGACGGCGCCGTGGTGTCGGGTTCGGCCGGCTCCGCGCCCGCCGAGGCAGTGGCCCTCGGACCGGTGTCCGGTGGCGACACCGCCGGGTCGGCGACCGCCGCCGGGTCGTCGACCGCCGCCGGGTCGTCGGCGACCGGTGCGGTGCCGCTGTCGGTGGCCGATCCCGCGTCGGTGGGCAGCGACCCGGTCCGTTCGTACTCCCGGAACCGCTCCTCGGTGACGGCCAGGTAGCCCCCCACGTCCTGCCCCGCCTCCGGGCGGCTGGTCCCCGAGACGTCGACCTGGGACACGTCGGCCGCCGCGTCGGCCGCCGCCGCGCCCGAGTCAGCGACGGAGCCGCCGCCGGCCCCGCCAGCGACGGCCGGTGGCACCGGCTTGCCGGCCGCGTCGACCGGGATCAGGAACTGCTGCGGACCCCGGACCCGGACGAGGTAGACCAGCGCACCGAGGAAGACCAGCACCGAGGTCCACACGTTGAGCCGCGCACCGAGGATCTCGTTGGCGGTGTCGGTGCGCATCATCTCGATCCAGAACCGCCCAGCGGTGTACCCCATCACGTACAGGGCGAAGGCCCGACCCGCGCCGAGCTTCCAGCGCCGTTCGGCCAGGATCACCAGTGCCGCGACGCCGACGTTCCAGAGCGCCTCGTACAGGAAGACCGGATGGTAGAGCCCCGGCTCCAACACCGGGTTGCCCTCCGGGTCGCGCAACGCCTGGCCGGGGTTGGCGCGGTCCATCTGGTGTACCTGCAGACCCCACGGCACGGTGGTCGGCCCGCCGTACAGCTCGTTGTTGAACCAGTTGCCGAACCGCCCGACCGCCTGCGCCAGCGGCAGCCCGGGGGCGAGCGCGTCGGCGACGACGGTCAACGGGATGCCCAGCTGCCGGGCGGCCAACCAGGCCCCGACCGCGCCACCGGCGACCGCGCCCCAGATGCCGAGACCGCCCTGCCAGATGTAGAACGCCTCGATCGGGTTCCCGTCGGCACCGAAGTACGCCTGCGGGGAGGTGATGACGTGGTAGATCCGGGCACCGAGGATGCCGAACGGCACCGCCCAGATGGCGATGTCGAGCACCGCCCACGGTCGGGCACCGCGCTGGCGGAGCCGGTATTCGGTGACCGCGCAGGCCACCACGATGCCGGCGACGATGCAGAGCGCGTACGCCCGGATGGGAAGCGGACCGAGTTGCCAGACAGCGGAGGCCGGGCTGGGGATCGCGGCGAGTGTCACGGGTGCACACGCTACCGTCGCGGTCAGATATCTCGGCACCCCGGTCCGGGTTGCGGCAGGCGTGTCTCGCGGCGATCAACCGACCGCCGCCCGGACGATCTAGCGACTCACGTCGCGCACACCGGTGGCGAGTTCCGCGCTGAGTCGCCGCAGCGCGGTGATCCCGGCCGGCAGATCGGCGGCGTCGAGCAGGCAGCGGATCAACGCGCTGCCGACGATCACCCCGTCGGCGAACGAGCCGACCTCGGCGGCCTGGGCGCCGGTGCCGACCCCGAGACCGACCCCGACCGGCAGATCGGTGACCGCCCGCAGCCGGCCCACCAGGGTCGGCGCCGCGTTCGACGTTTGCTCCCGGGCACCGGTGACACCCATCAGCGCCGTGGCGTAGACGAAGCCCCGGCAGTGCCGCACGGTCATCGCCAGTCGGGCGTCGGTCGACGACGGCGAGACCAGGAACGTACGGTCCAGCCCGTACGCGTCGGAGGCGGCCAACCACTCGTCGGCCTCGTCCGGGATCAGGTCAGGGGTGATCAGCCCGGTGCCGCCGGCCGCGGCGAGGTCGCGGGCGAAGGCGTCCACGCCGTACCGTTCGATCGGGTTCCAGTAGGTCATGGTGACCACCGGGGCACCGGACTCGGCGACCGCCTCGATGATCCGCAACGCGTCGGCGGTACGTACCCCGCCGGCCAGGGCGATGTCGCTGGCCTTCTGGATGACCGGGCCGTCCATCACCGGATCGGAGTAGGGCAGCTCGACCTCGATCACGTCCACGCCGGCGTCGACCATCGCCCGCATCACGGTGATGCTGTCCGGCACCGTCGGAAACCCGGCCGGCATGCAGCCGACGAGGACGGCCCGGCCCTCGGCGCGGGCCTTGTCGAACGCGACCGCGATGCTCATCAATCCTGCCCGTCGAGAATGCCGAAGTAGCCGCCGGCGGTGTGCACGTCCTTGTCGCCACGACCGGAGAGGTTGACCACGATGGTGGGCTCGCGGCCCAACTCGGCGGTCAGTTCCGGGATGACCGCCGCGACGCCGGCCAGGGCGTGCGCGCTCTCGATAGCCGGGATGATCCCCTCGGTCCGGCAGAGCAGCTGGAAGGCCGCCATCGCCTCGTCGTCGGTGACCGGACGGTACTGGGCCCGGCCGGTGTCGTGCAGCCAGGCGTGTTCCGGTCCGACCGCCGGATAGTCGAGCCCGGCCGAGATCGAGTGCGAGTCCAGGGTCTGCCCGTCGGCGTCCTGCAACAGGTAGGTGCGGGCACCGTGCAGCACCCCGGACGAACCACCGGTGATGCTGGCCGCGTGCCGGCCGGTCGCCACCCCGTCGCCGCCGGCTTCGAACCCGTACAGCCGCACGTCGGGGTCACCGACGAAGGCGTGGAAGACGCCGATCGCGTTGGAGCCGCCGCCGACGCAGGCCGCGACCGCGTCCGGCAGTCCGCCGTAGGCGTCCAGGCACTGCTGGCGGGCTTCGTCGCCGATGCCCCGGACGAAGTCGCGGACCATCTCCGGGAACGGGTGCGGCCCGGCGGCGGTGCCGATCAGATAATGGGTACGGTCGACGCTGGCGACCCAGTCCCGCAGGGCCTCGTTGAGGGCGTCCTTGAGGGTGCGTGATCCGGTGGTGACCGGCACGACGGTCGCGCCCAGCATCCGCATCCGGGCCACGTTGAGTGCCTGCCGCTCGGTGTCCACCTCACCCATGTAGACCACGCACTCCAGGTCCAGTAGCGCGGCGGCCGTGGCGCTGGCCACCCCGTGCTGACCGGCTCCGGTCTCGGCGATGATCCGTGGCTTGCCCATCCGGCGGGTGAGCAGTGCCTGACCGAGGACGTTGCGCACCTTGTGCGCCCCGGTGTGGTTGAGGTCCTCCCGCTTGAGCAGCACCCGGGCACCGAGTTCGGCGGAGAGCCGCTCGGCGTGGTACAGCATCGACGGCGTACCGGCGTAGTCGCGCAACAGCCGGGCGAACTCGGCCCGGAAGCCGTCGTCCGCCATCGCCTGCCGGTACGCGGTGTCCAACTCGTCGAGGGCGGCGATCAGCGCCTCGGGGACGAACCGGCCGCCGTAGCGGCCGAAGTGTCCGGTCTCGTCGGGCAGCGGCATGGCCTCGGCAGGGCTCGGGCCTGAGCCGGTCGGCTTGGTGCTCGCCGGGGCGCTCATCGGACCGGCCTCGGCGTCGCCGGGTGGTTGCCGGCGTTGACCAGCTCGGCGACCGCGTCGCGGGGACTCTTCTGCGTCACCAGGCCCTCCCCGACCAGGACGGCGTCGGCACCGGCCGAGGCGTAACGGATCAGATCGTGCGGGCCGCGTACCCCGGATTCGGCGATCTTGACGACGCTGTTCGGCAGGCCGGGGGCGATCCGCTCGAACACCGACCGGTCCACCTGCAGAGTCCGCAGGTCGCGGGCGTTGACCCCGATCACCTGGGCACCGGCCTCCAGGGCGCGGTCCGCCTCTTCCTCGGTGTGCACCTCTACCAGGGCCGTCATGCCCAGTGACTCGATCCGCTCCAGCAGTCCGACCAGGGCGTTCTGTTCCAACGCCGCGACGATCAGCAGCACCAGGTCTGCGCCGTAGGCGCGCGCCTCGTGCACCTGGTAGCTGGAGACGATGAAGTCCTTCCGGAGCACCGGCACGCCGACGGCGGCTCGTACGGCGGTCAGATCGTCCAACGACCCACCGAACCAGCGGCCCTCGGTCAGCACACTGATACAGCGGGCGCCACCAGCGGCGTACTCGGTCGCCAGGTCGGCCGGGTCGGGGATGTCGGCCAACGCACCCTTGGACGGCGACGAACGCTTCACCTCGGCGATGACGCCGACCCCGGGACGGCGCAGTGCGGCGCACGCGTCGATCGGCGGCGGTGCCGCAGCGGCGAGTTCACGGATCCGGCTCAGTGGTACCAGTTGCTCCCGGCTCTCGACGTCGGCCCGGACGCCGGCAAGGATCTCGTCCAGCACACTGAGTGTCGACGCCGTCGGTCCGGCGCTCTCGTCCTGGTCAGCAGTCACCAGCGGACTCCCCTCTCCGGGTGTCATGCGCCCGATGCTAGGTGGCGCCGCAGGCTGCCCGGAGCCGGGGGGTATGGCGTGCCTCACGAAACGGCCTGGGGCATAATGCCCAACCATTCGTGAGAACAACATCACCCACCGTGCCAGCGGCAGATCCGGGCCGTACCCGCGCGGAGGTTGACACCTCCATCGACGATGATCGTAGCGTGCTGGTCCGACACCTACACGGCGAGCTGTGGCCGCCGTCCAGGCCCGCTGTGGCGAAGATCAATGATCCGTCGGGCGGCGACACCGGGTTCGCGCGGCGATAGTTGATGGGGAGGTCACCGCCGTGAAACAGCCTCCGGTCAGCATCGAGTTCGGGCAGACTTGTCAGCGGTAGCCGCCGGCCACGGAACCATCTCTGGGGGACACCATGAGCAGCGCACCACGAGACCAGAACCTCGACCTCATCGCGATCCCCCGAGTGGTGCTCTCCCGAGCGGTGGAGATGGTGCAGACCATGGAACGCGCGGTCGTCGGCGACGACCGGGTACGCACCGCGCGGGGCAACGCCTGGGAGGCGATCTGCGCCGACCGGGCCCGCGCCCGTCAGCGCGACGAGGTCCGCCGTCTGGTCGCGGCGCTCGCCGCCGGCCGCGCCGCCGAGCGGGCCGACGACAGGGCCACGTCCGGCGGCGCCGCCCTGGAAACCGCGCTGCTGAAGGCCAGCGACGCCCTGTTGCAGACCAGCGACGCCACGGTCCGGTAGCCGGCGTCCGGTAGCTACCGCGCCGTAGCCGGCGTCCGGTCGCGGACACCAACGGCCCGCGCCAACTCCTGGTCGCAGCTAGTCGACGGTCGGGTCCTCGCCCCGGTCCAGCGCGTCCCAGGCGTCGGTCGTCGTCCTCCCCCCGCGCTCCCGCTCCGGTAGCCCGGTCGCTGGTAGCCCGGTCGCTGGTTCCGGATCCCGACCCGGTTGCCGCCCGTCGTGGCCCCGATCCCCGACCGGACTGGTACGACCCGCCGGGCCGGGCCGGTCGTACCGGGCGCCCATCGACGGCCAACGCGGCCCGCGTAACGCCGTGGCCACCCCGGCGCTCATCGTCAGCCCGGCACCGATCACCGCCAGGAGCGGCCAGCCCACCGCACCCGCCGCCGGGCCGTCACCTGCCACACCACCGACGGCGACCGCACCACCGACCGCCATCGTGGCGCCCGAGGCGGTCAACAGAACGCCGACCGCCTGACGGACCAGTCCACGGGTGGCCAGTACCGCACCGGCACCGGCCACACCAACCAACGCCAGCGCCGGAAGCCAGGGCAGCACATCAGCGCCGGTACGCACGACCCGCAGGTCAGGCAGCGGTTCGGGACGCGCTGTCACCGTCACCGCCCAGACCCGACCCGCCGCGTACCAGACCAGAGCGGCACCCACGACGCTGGCGAGCACCACGCCGACCAGCTCACGGCGCGGCGTCCCCGAACGGCTCGACGCCGACCCGGCCGCCGGGTGTCCGCTCGACCGACCGGTCATCTGGCCGGACGCAGCGTCTCGGCCGCAGCGATCGCCGCCAGCACCGCGGCGGCCTTGCTCTGGGTCTCCCGCTCCTCGGCGGCCGGGTCGGAATCCGCGACGATCCCCGCCCCGGCCTGCACGTACGCCCGACCGTGCCGGATCAACGCCGTACGGATGGCGATCGCCATGTCGAGATCGCCACCGAAGCCGAAGTAGCCGACGGTGCCGCCGTACAGGCCCCGCCGGGCGGGCTCCAACTCCTCGATGATCTCCATCGCCCGGACCTTCGGGGCACCGGAGAGCGTGCCGGCAGGAAAGGTCGCGGCGAGCGCGTCGAACGCCGTCTGGTCGGCGCGCAACTCACCGACGACCGTCGACACGATGTGCATCACGTGGCTGTACCGCTCCACCGTCGCGAACTGCGGCACCTCGACCGTGCCGGGCCGGCAGACCCGGCCCAGATCGTTACGTCCCAGGTCGACCAGCATGACGTGTTCGGCGCGTTCCTTCGGGTCCGCGATCAGTTCGGCGGCCAGCGCCGCGTCCTCCTCGGCGGTGGCACCGCGCCGACGCGTACCGGCGATCGGATGCAGCAACGCCCGCCGGGCGCCGGCGTCGCTGACGGTGACCTTGAGGTGCGCCTCCGGGGAGGAGCCGACCACGTCGAAGTCGTCGAAACGCAACAGATACATGTACGGGCTGGGATTGGTCGCCCGTAGCACCCGGTAGACGTCGAGCGGATCGGCGGCGGTGGCCCGCTCGAACCGCTGGGACAGCACGATCTGGAAGCACTCGCCCGCCCGGATGGCGTCCTTGGCCTGCTCGACGGCCTTGGGGTAGGCACCCTCGGCGGTCCGGCTGTGCACCGCCCCGACCTGCGGAGTCTCTATCGTGGACACCATCGGCGGGTTGGGGCGCGACAGCGCGGTGGTCATCGCGTCAAGCCGGCCGATGGCGTGATGGTAGGCCGCGACCACCGCCGCCGGCTCCGGATCGGCCGGCAGGATCGCGTTGGCCACCAGGATCGCCGAGCCGTCGAAGTGGTCCAGCACCACCAGATCGGTGGCGAGCAGCAGACCGAACTCGGGCAGCCCCAACTCGTCCTCGGTCAGGTCGGGCAGCCGTTCGAACCGGCGGACGAAGTCGTAACTCAGATAGCCGACCAGGCCGCTGGTCAACGGCGGCAACCCGCCGCCGACGGCCGGACCGATCGGCGGGCCGGTCAACGCGGCGACGGTCGCCCGCAGTACCCGTACCGGATCGCCGTCGACCGGCACCCCGGCCGGCGGTTCCCCCAGCCAGTGCGCCGCCCCGCCCTGTTCGGTCAGGGTGGCGGCGCTACGGACCCCGACGAACGAGTACCGTGACCAGGCGGTCGCGGCGGAGCCGGCACCCTGCTCGGCCGACTCCAACAGAAAGGTGCCCGGGCCACCGGCCAGCTTGCGGTAGACCCCGACCGGGGTCTCGCCGTCGGCCAACAGCCGCCGGATCACCGGCACCACCCGACGATCCCGGGCGAGCTCGTGGAACCCGTCCTGGTCCGGGCTGACCGCGCCGGTGATCATTGGAACTCCCCTGGGCTGGTGATGGTGCCGGTCACCGGCAACTCGTCGAAGAAGCAGGTCGGGGAGCCGGTGTGGCAGGCCGCGCCGACCTGCTCGACGCCGAGCAGCACCGCGTCGCCGTCACAGTCCAGCCGGACCGACCGTACGTACTGGTAGTGACCGGACGTGGCCCCCTTGACCCAGTATTCCCGCCGGCTCCGCGACCAGTAGGTGGCCCGCCCGGTGGTGAGGGTGCGATGCAGCGCCTCGTCATCCATCCAGGCCATCATCAGCACCTCCCCCGACCTGGTGTGCTGCACCACGGCGGCGACGAGACCGTCGGCGGAGCGCCGCAGCCGCGCCGCGATCGCCGGATCAAGGGCGGACGGACGGGTCGCGGCCGGGTGCTCGGGCCGCTGCCCGCTGGTCGGGAGGCCGGCTGCCGGCTCATCTGGTACGGACACAGTGCCCGATTGTTCCGTACGGCGGATCAGCTGTCGCGTGGCCTCCGGCCCGTGGTGTCGCAAGACCGACAGGCGATGGCCAGAATCGACGGTTCAGGGGCTGTGCCGGTCCGACACGAGGAGTACTTTGGCTGTGCGCCGCCAGGGTCCACGGTCTGCGGGCGCGTCCCACCTTCGCACCGGTCCGGCACCGTCGCTCGCACCCTCCGCTGGGCGCCGGGGGCGGTGACGGGCATCCGGCGGGTCGTGACCATGCCCGACGCGGCGAGTCGGCGCAGCACCCCCACAGCCATACGCGCGCGTGGGCCGATCCGGTCTCCACCGCTGGACCGGGTCGCCCGGCAGAGCGGACGGAGGATCAGCACATGCAGCCCATGCCCACCCCTCGGCATCCCGGCCATCCCCAGCACGCCGGATCGGCCGGTTCGGAGGAGAACGGCTCCGACACCGCCCCCGTGCACGGCACCGCCGTTCCGGCACCTCGACCGGTCGTCAGCGACCATGTGATCAACGAGGCGACCACCGAGATCCCGACCATCGGGCCGTACCCGGCGAACCGGCACAGCCCGAGCCCGCTGCCGCCGATAGCCACCCAGTTGCTCGGCGCTCCGGTGCAGGCACCGGACCCCGCCGCGCAGCCGGTCGCGCCGGCCGACGAACCGCCGACCGCCGCACCGCCGACCGGGCAGGTGGTGCCGGCCACCGAGCGGATCGCGGAAACCGCCGAACAGACCGCCGAATCAGGCGAGCGGGTCGCCGAGGGACTCGCTGGTCGATCCGACGACCCGCAGACCGTCGAACAGGCCGTGGAACCGGCCAGCGAACAGGCCGTGGAACCGGCCAGCGAACAGGCCGGCGATCCAGCCGACACCGCCGACGAGGCCTCGACGACGAACCTCGCCACGGATCCCGCGGCGGCGGTCTCACCTACCGAGCAGACCACGGCGGTGCCGGCACAAGAGGAGGCCCCGCAGTCCAGCGTCGAGCAGCCCGACGACGACCAGTCGAGCCCTCTGACCGACGTTGCGGGCGAGGACACCACGCCGCAGCGGTGGCCGGACGCGTCCGCCCGGACCACCGACCCGGCCCCGACTGCCGAGGCCGGACCGAGCGACGAGGCCGGACCGAGCGACGAGGGTCAGGTGCGTACCGAGGAACCCGCAGCCGGTGGGCCCGCTCCGACAACCGATCCCGAATCGCCGGTAGCCGCGTCCGTCGACGCCGATGGTCCGGTTGGTGCAGCGGTCGAGCAACCGGGCGACGACGCTCCGGCGACGGACGCCGTACTCGACGAATCGTCGTCGCCCGGCGACGGGCCGCAGGCCCCGGCCGACCCGTGGTCGCCGGCGCACGCGCAGACCGACGAATCCGGGACGGACCCGGCGGCGGTCGTCGAGGAACCGGACGTCGAGCGGGAGCCAGCGCCGGCCGCCGTACCGGTCCTGGCCGAGATCCCGGTGGCTGAAGACGACGAAGACGAGGACGACGAGGACGACGACCTGGAGACGGTCACCGCGCACGGCGACGCCGGGGAGCTGTTCGACACCGATGACGAGTACGAGGACGACGCCCAGTACGACGAAGACGACGACGATGACGACGATGTCGACGACGAGGAGAACGAGTTGGCAACCCCGTTGAGCACCGCGAACGGCCAGGTCGAGCTGGCGAGCGCGCCGGCGGAGGCGCCGGTGGCGCCCAAGCGGCCCGGTGAGGTGGCGCTGCCCTCGATCACGATCTGGACCGAGGCCGCCGCCGACGAACTCCGCGACGAATGGCACGAGATCAAGGCACGCTTCGTCGACGAGCCCGAGGTAGCCCTGGCCCAGGCCCAGTCGCTGGTCGCGCACACGGTCCGTACGCTGGCCGAACGGCTCCTGGCCGAGCAGGTCGAGCTCGACCCACACCAGCACAGCGAGGCACCCGACACCGAATCGATGCGGATGGCGTTGCGGCAGTACCGCGAGTTCCTGGACCGCCTGCTGGCGATCTGATCTGGTTGACGTGGGTCGTGGCCCGTCGGCCGCGACCCACGCCCGGCAGCCGCTGCTGCCACTTCTCGGTGATCCGCTGTCGTGATCATCGCTCGCCGGCGATCCGCCGGTAGACGTCGGTCGTGTGGTGGAGGACCTCGGGTCCTCCCACGGCTCCTCAGACTGGGCCAGTGCCCGTGCCCGATGCTGCTCGTACAGGGCGACGCGGTCCAGCCGAGTCGGTGACGGTGTGGCGCGGCGCCGACGGCCGCTACGTCCGGCCCGACCGATACGACCTGCCCCTTCCCGCTCGTGCCCGCGTACGGAACTCCTGCAGGGGCTTGACGCCACCCCAGATTCCAAGATAATGCAGGTATATTCGATATACCGCTGGACATCTAAAATAGGTGAGACTCGGCGGTCCCGGCAGCCGACGACGGCGGGGCGAGACGGAGGACAAGGTCACCATGGACGAGCAGGCATCGGTACGCCCGTATGTGCGGAGTGGACAAGAGGGAGAGCCGCTGTGGTTCCTCGGCAGCCTGTTCACTCTCAAGGCGGGCGGGGCGCAGACCCGGGGACGGCTGACCGTCGCTGAGTTCGTCAACCCGCCCGGATTCGCCCCACCATTGCACCGGCACCTCGCCGAGGACGAGTTGTTCTACGTGCTCGACGGCACCGCCCGCTTCATGTGCGACGGCACCGAATTCGCGGCCGGGCCGGGAGACCTGGTGCTGTTGCCCGTCGGCCTGGCACACACCTTCGTCGTCGGGGCGGATCAGCCGCTGCGGGTCCTGCAGATCACCACACCATCGGGCTTCGAGGATTTCGTCCGCGAGGTCGGACAGCCGGCCACCGAGCGCCGGCTACCCGATCCCGGGCCCGTCGACCCGGCAGCGCTCGGACACGCCTCGGCCCGGCACTCCATCGAACTGCTCGGCCCGCCACCGGGGCAATAGCCCGCGAGCCGAGGTGACGGGCCGAGGTGTCGTTGCCGGTGGCGGCCCGACGCGGGTCGCGAGGTGCGGAGCGAAGCCACCTCTATCGCATTCATCTGGTATGAACCTTGCAAGAGGTATATCACAATCTGCGCACCGCGCTGGTCGTGGATCCGGGCGGGCACAGCGACTCCTGCTCAGCCGGCCTGACCGGCGGTGACAGTGACGCGAGACACCACCGTTCCGTCAGGCCGCCGACTTCTTGTGGCCAGTTAATTCACCTACCGTTGAGTTCATCATCCGATGAATTACGGAGGTATCCGATGGAACCCGTCGTCGAAGTCGACGACCTCGTGGTCGTTCGTGGCCGGCGGCCGGTGCTGCACGGCATCTCCTGCACGATCGGCCAAGGCAGCGTCACCGGCCTACTCGGGCCGAGCGGCAGCGGCAAGACGACCCTGCTGCGTGCCATCGTCGGCGTGCAGACGATCCGCTCCGGGCAGGTCCGGGTGCTTGGCGAGCCGGCCGGATCGGCGGCGCTACGCCACCGGATCGGCTACCTCACCCAGGCCCCGAGCGTGTACACCGACCTCACGGTCCGGGAGAACGCGCGGTACTTCGCCGCCCTCCACGGCCTACCGGCGGCCGAGGCCGACCGGGCGGTGACCGACGTCGGGCTCGGCGACGCCGCCACCCAACTGGTCGGCACCCTCTCCGGTGGACAACGCAGTCGCGCCTCCCTGGCCTGCGCCTTGCTCGGCCGGCCGGACCTGGTCGTGCTCGACGAACCGACGGTCGGGCAGGACCCCGTGCTGCGGGCTGACCTCTGGGCCCGGTTCCACGCCCTGGCCGAGGCGGGCACCACCCTGCTGGTCTCCAGCCACGTGATGGACGAGGCCGGCCGGTGCGACCGCCTGCTGCTGATCCGCGACGGCCGGCTGATCACCGACGACACCCCCCAGGCGATCCGGGCCGCCGCTGGCACCGACGACCTGGACGACGCGTTCCTCCGCCTGATCCGCCACTCGGAATCCGTCACCACCGCACCGGAGGCCACCCGATGAACGCCCGCATCCTCGTCGCCACCACCGGTCGCATCCTGCGGCAGTTGCGCCACGACCGGCGTACGGTCGCGCTGCTCGTCGTCGTGCCCACCCTGCTGCTGACCCTGCTCTACTACATGTACGGCGACCAGCCGGCCGCCCCCGGTCAGCCGGCCGTCTTCGACCGGGTCGCGCTGGTGATGCTGGGCGTGTTCCCGTTCGTCATCATGTTCCTGGTGACCAGCATCGCGATGCTGCGTGAGCGGACCAGCGGAACCTTGGAACGGCTGCTGACCACCCCGCTGGGCAAGCTGGACCTGCTGTTCGCCTACGGCATCGCGTTCGGGCTGGCGGCGGCGGTACAGGCGAGCCTGGCCAGCGCGGTCGCGTACTGGCTGTTCGACTTGCAGACCGCCGGAAGCCCGGCCCTGGTGATCCTGATCGCGGTGGTCAACGCCCTGCTCGGGGTCGCACTGGGATTGCTGTGCAGCGCCTTCGCGCGCACCGAGTTCCAGGCCGTACAGTTCATGCCGGTCGTGGTGATCCCACAGATCCTGCTCTGCGGCCTGTTCGTCGCGCGTGAGCAGATGGCCGGTTGGTTGCAGGCGGTCAGTGACGTGTTGCCGCTGTCGTACGCGGTGGCGGCGCTGACCGCTGTCGGTGCCGACGCCGAGCCCACCGCCACCATGTGGCGGGATCTCGCGGTGGTGGCCGGATCGGTGCTGGCGGCACTGGTGCTCGCCGCGGCCACGCTACGCCGACGGACCGGATGAGCCGGGCCGGGCGGCCGGCGGCCGGGCCGGGCGGGGCAGACGGCACGGGCACAGACAGGAGCGACGACGGACGATGGCACGACGAACCGGGCGGCGGCCGGGAAGTCCGGACACCCGCGAGGCCATTCTGACCGCCGCCCGAACGGTCTTCGGGGAACGCGGCTTCGACCAGGCGTCGGTACGGGCGATCGCGGCCGCCGCCGGAGTCGATCCGGCGCTGGTCCATCACTACTTCGGGACCAAGGACAAGCTGTTCCTGGCCGCGATGAACGCCCCCGTCGACCCCGGTGAGCTGCTGCCGCAGGCGTTCGCCGGCGGACCGCAGGAGGTCGGCGTCCGGTTGGTCCGCCTCGTGCTCGGCGTCTGGGACTCGCCCTCCGGGGTGGCCGCGCTGGCGCTGCTGCGGTCGGCGCTGAGCAACGACTGGACCGCACGGCTGATGCGCGACTTCGTCACCACGCAGATCATGCGCCGGGTGATCCACCAACTGGACCTCGATCCGGCGGAGGTGCCGGCCCGGATCGCGCTGGTGATGTCGCAGATGGCCGGGCTGCTCGTGGTCCGCTACATCCTGCGGATCGAACCGTTGGCGTCCGCCACACCGGAGGTGGTGGCCGCCACCGTCGGTCCGACGATCCAGCGGTACCTGACCGGAGAGATGAGCGAGGCGCTGCGGCCGGGCCGCTGACTAGGCCGGGCCGCTGACTAGGCCGGGCCGCTGACCCGGTCGCCCGTCGGCACCGGGCGCCAGGGTTCCGGCCCCGAGGTGCCGGCCGGATCAGCGATCAGGCAGCGGTGGCCGGGTTGGCGCACCGTTGGCAGAGCACCGGGTGCAGCAGTCGGGCGAGTTCGGCGCGGTCACCTACCGGGGTGGGAAACGCCAGCCGGGCGCGCGGGCCGTTCGGGCCGAGGGCGACGACGAAGCCGTACCGGTCGAGCCGGACCACGCGGGGATCGTCGTACCGCGATCGGTGCCCGGCGTCGCGGAGCTGCCGACGGATGAACGCGGTCATCTGCGGCTGGTGGTGATCGGCGAGGTCGGCCAGCAGTTCCGGCTCGATCGTGCCGAGCGGGTCCGGTTCGGCGGCGGCGTACTCGTCCGGGTCCACGTCGGTCATCGCGCCGCACCGCTCCAGCCGAATCTCGGCGACCTCCATCCGGTACATGGTGCTGCCGCGACCAAGGTCCAGGAGTTCGCCGGTGGGGTGGACGTCGGCGAAGTCGAGCGCCGCCATCCGCGCTTCGGGTCCGTCGAGGGCGCTGACCCAGCCGGAGACCCAGACGCGGCCCAGTGTCGGCGAGCCGGCCACCGGCGGTACGTCGGTCACGTCGAGCACCACTGCCGTGTCGGCCGCCGAGTCTACCGGACGTAGCGCACCGGCGATCCGGTCGTCTGCCCCGGCCAGCAGCAGGATCCGGCCCATCGGATCGGTGGCGTGCCGTACGGCGTGTGGTCCCGGTCGGCAGGCGACGTGGACCGTGCCGGGGAGTCGACCTGCGGCCAAGGTCCGGGCAATCTCGGCGGGACTGGGCTGCATGACACGGACCTCCGGGATCGGTTAGGCTCACCTTAGTGAGGGCAGGCTAACCTACTTGACCGGAGACGTCCACGTGAACCACCCACGACCCAAGGCGCGAATCTCCCGCGCCCTCGGCATCCCGCTCACCCGCAAGTGCACCAAGTACTTCGAACGCCGGCCGTTCCCGCCGGGCGTACACGGCCGGCAGCGCCGCAAGCCCTCCGACTACCAGGTACGGCTCCTGGAAAAGCAGCGCCTGCGCCACCAGTACAACATCAGCGAGACCCAGCTCCGGCGCGCCTTCGACGACGCGGTCCGGGGCACCGGCAAGACCGGCGAGGCCCTGGTCAGCCTGCTCGAACGCCGGCTCGACGCGATCGTGCACCGCGCCGGAATGGCCCGCACCATCTATCAGGCCCGCCAACTCGTCGCGCACGGACACTTCAGCGTCGACGGCACCAAGGTGGACCGGCCGTCCTACCGGCTGCGTCCCGGACAGGTCGTCGGCGTACGCGAACGCAGCCGGACCAAGCCTCCGTTCCAACTCGCCGCCGCCGGCGCGCAGACCGGAGACGGCCCGAGCGCGCCGTACCTGTCGGTCAGTCTGAGCGACCTGACCGCGACCCTGATCCGGGAGCCCGCCCGGCACGAGGTCCCGGTGATCTGCGACGAACAGCTGGTCGTCGAGTTCTACTCCCGCTGATCCGTCGGGTGGCTGGAGCAGACCCGGTGACCGGGTCTGCTCCAGCCGGCAGGGCGTCAGCGGGTCTGTTCCAGCCGGTCAGCGGGTCTGTTCCAGCCGGTCAGCGGGTCTGTTCCAGCCAGGAGGCGAACAGGCGGCCGTAGACCGAGTCGGCCTCGGCCACCAGCTCCTCGTGCCGACCACGCTGCACCACCCGGCCGCGGTCGACCACGATCACCTCGTCGGCGGCCTGGGCCGTGGAGAGCCGATGGGCGATGGCGACGGTCGTCCGGCCCCGGGTCACCGCCTCCAGGGTCCGCTGCAGACGTACCTCGGTCGCCGGATCCACCGCGCTGGTCGCCTCGTCGAGCACCAGCAGGTCGGGGTCGGCCACGTACGCCCGAACCAACGCCACCAACTGCCGCTCACCGACGCTGAGCGCCTCCCCCCGCTCGCCGACCGGGGTGTGCACGCCGTCCGGCAGACTCTCCACCCAGTCGACCAGACCCAGCTCGGTGAAGGCGCGGGCGAGCTGGTCGTCGGTCAGCTCCGGGCGAGCGAACCGGACGTTCTCCGCCACCGTGGCGTCGAACAGGAACCCGTCCTGCGGCACCATCACCACCCGCGAGCGCAGCGACTCGAACCGGACCTGGTCCAACGCCACACCGGACAGCAGGACCTGCCCGGCGGACGGATCCATCAACCGGGTGAGCAGCTTGGCGAAGGTCGTCTTGCCGCTGCCGGTCTCCCCCACCACCGCCACCCGGGTCTTCGCCGGGATGTCCAACGCGACGTCCGACAACACCGGTGGCCCACCCGGATAGGCGAACCCGACCTGATCGAAGCTGACGTCCAACGGTCCACGCGGCAGATCCACCCCCTCGGGTCCGGGGTCGGCGACGTCCGGCTCGACGTCCAGGATGTCCAACACCCGCCGCCAGCCGGCGATCGCGTTCTGCGCCTCGTTGAGCACCTCGGTGGCGATCTGCACCGGCTGGATGAACAGCGTCACCAGGAACAGGAACGCGGTCAGCTGACCGATGGTGAGGCCCCCGTCGACGCCCATCCGCAATCCGACCACCACCACGCCGGCCAGCGCCACACCAGCGGCGATCTCACCTGCGGAAAAGCTGATCACACTGGTCCGCAAGGCGTGTTGCTGCGCCCGCCGCTGCCCCTCGATCGCCTGGTCCAGCCGGCTGGCGGTGCGCCCGGACACCCCGTACGCCCGGATCACCGCCGCACCGACCACGCTCTCCGCGACCGCGCCGAGCAACGCGCCGGTACGCTGACGCACCACCCCGTACGCGGCGGCGAGCCGACGCTGGAACGCCCGGATGATCAGCAGCGCCGGCACGAAGGCGGCCAGAACCACAAGCGTCAACTGCCATGAATAGACGGCCATGACGATCGCGGTGACCATCACCTGGCCGCCGCTGATCAGCAAAATCACCCCGCCCCACTGCAGGAACTGGGTGATCTGGTCGACGTCGCTGGTGACCCGGGAGACCAACGAGCCGCGTCGTTCGGCCTGCTGGTGCAACATAGACAGATCATGAACGTGGCGGAAAGCCCTGGTCCGGACGGCGGCCAGCGCCGTCTCGCTGACCGTGAACAGCCGCCGCATCATCAGGTAGCCGGCGACCGTGGTGCAGACCAGCACCGCGCCGGTCACCGCCACCACCGTGCCGACCACGGCCAGGTCCGGGCCGCCCTCGGCACGCAGGCCGTTGTCGATCGCCTGCTGCACGGCGACCGGGATGGCGGCCCGGCCGATCATCGCCACCAGGGCCAGCAGCAGCGTGCCGGCCAGTCCGGTCCGCAGCTCCGGCGACAGGGCCAGCCCCCGGCGCATCGTCCGCCAGGTCGACTCGGTCCGGTCGCTCCGGTCGCTCCGGGTGGTCGTCGTGGTCGCCCTGGTGGCCCGGGCCGTCGACGCGGCCGGGTCGGTGGTCGCCGTACTCATGCGACCACCTCGGCCGGCAGCGGCGAACCGGTGCCGTTCGTCCCGGCGGCGGCCGACGGGTCCGCGCGGTGCCGTTCCCGCTCCGCCTCGGCCTGTTCGTAGGCGGTCACCAGGTCGGCGTAGCCGGGACACCGAGCCAGCAGGTCGTGGTGTGTCCCATGGTCGACCACCCGCCCCTGGTCGAGGAAAATCACCTCGTCGGCGAGCGCGATCGTCGCCCGCCGATAGGCGACGACCAGGATCGACGTGGCCACCTCGGCGGCCCGCAGCCCACCGAGGATCGCCGCTTCCACCCGGGGATCCACCGCGCTGGTGGCGTCGTCGAGGATCAGCAGCCGGGGCTGGCCGGCGACGGCACGGGCCAGGGTGAGCCGTTGGCGTTGGCCGCCGGACAGCGTCGTCCCCCGCTCACCGACCATGGTGTCCAGTCCGTCGGCCAGGGCGGCGACGAAGCCGTCCGCCTCGGCCAGCCGCAGCGCCGACCACGCCGTCTCGTCGGTCAGCCCGGCCCGGTCGAGGTTGACGTTGGCCCGGACGGTGTCGTCGAAGACGAACGGCACCTGGGCCACCAGCGACACCGTGCGCGCCAACGCCTCGGCGGTCAACTCCCGCAGGTCGATCCCGTCCAGCCGGACCGTACCCTCCGTCGGGTCCACCAGCCGGGCGGCGAGCGCCGCGATGGTCGACTTGCCCGAGCCGGTCGGGCCGACCAGGGCGACCGTGCGACCGGCCGGCACCGTGAACGAAACCGCACGCAGCACCGGCGCGGCGCCCGCGCCCCGCGTCGAGGTAGCCACCGCCGCTGCCGGTGCGGCTTCGTCCGGCGCCGCCGGATCGTCGGCGGACGGACGGTAACCGAACCAGACGTCTTCGAAGACCAGGTTCGCCGGAGCCGAGGTGGCCGGTGGCTCGGTCTCGCCGTAGGGCATCTCGCCGGTCGCGGTCAGCACGTGCCGGACCCGGTCCCAGCCGGCCACACTGCGCGGCAACTCGGCCAGCACCCACCCGATGGCGCGGACCGGGAAGGCGAGCACGGTGAACAGGAACGCGACGCTGACCAGATCGGCGACGGTGACCGCGCCCTGACTCAGCCGTACCGTGCCGACCAGCAGCACCGCCAGGGTGCCGAGGCTGGGCAACGTTTCCAACAACGGGTCGAAGAAGCCGCGCAGCCGGCCGACGGAGATCAGGGCGTCCCGCAGCTCGGCGGCGCGCGCGGCGAAGCGCACCGTCTCCTGGGCTTCACGGCCCATGGTCTTGACCACCAGCGCGCCGTCGAAGCTCTCGTGCGCGATCCCACTGACCTCGGCACGCAACCGCTGTGCCCGGACCTGCCGGGGTGCCATCCGCCGGGAGTAGACGACGTTGAGGGCGAACAGGGCGGGGAACACCGCCAGACCGACCAGCGCCAGCACCCAGTCGGTGGCGAACAACGCGCCGATCGCGGCGACCAGCATCACCACCGTGCCGACGGCGAAGGGCAACGGCGCGACCGGAAACCAGGTCGCTTCGACGTCCGAGTTGGCGTTGGACAGCAGGGTCCCGGTGGGATGCCGCTGGTGCCAGGACATCGGCAGTTCCAGGTAGCGGCGGGTGACCCGGCGGCGATAGGAGGCCTGCAGGCGGAACTGCATGAACCCGGCGCCCAGCCGACGGCCGAAGATCCCGACGACCTTGACCACGCTGACCGCGATCAGCACCGCCGCTCCCAGGGCCAGCAGTCCGACGTCCACCCGGCCCGACTCGACCGACGGGACGACCAGTTCGCCGACGATCGCCCCCACCACGTACGCGCTGCCGATGGTGAGCAGTCCGAACAACACACTGCCGGTGACTCCGATGGTGAACAGCCAGGGTTGTTCGCGGATCCCCTGACCTAGCACCCACAGCCCGCGTAGCAGCACGTCACGGCTTGATCGACTCGCCACACTTCCCCCGATTGTAAGTCCTGAACATCAAATCTCATCCTTACCGACATGATCCGCCACCACCCGACGACGACTGTGGTCACCACCACACCGCCAGCGGCCGCGACGTCATCAGATGATCGCCGACTCGACCGGCACCGCACCCGCGGCGGCACTAGGATCGACACATGGCACGGTTCGCACAGCTGGAACGTCACGCCCTGGCCGACCTGTTCCTGGCCGTTGGTCCGGACGCCGCCACCGTCAACGAGGGCTGGACCACCCGAGACCTCGCCGCCCACCTGGTCGTACGCGAGCGCCGTCCGGACGCCGCACCGGGCATCTGGCTGCCGCTGCTGCGTCGCTACAGCGAACGGGTGCGCGGCGAACTGGCCGCCCGGCCCTTTCCCGAGCTGGTCCAGATGGTCCGCCAGCCACCAGCCTGGAGCCCGGTGAGCAACCCGCTCACCGACGAGGTCGCCAACCTGATGGAATTTTTCATCCATCACGAAGACGTCCGCCGTGCCCAGCCGGACTGGCAGCCGCGCGATCTCCCGCCCGGCGAGCAGGCCGCGCTCTGGAAACGGGTCGTCGCGCTCAGCAAACTGCACCTTCGCCGTTTCCCCGGCGGTGTACAGGTCGTCGCCGACGGCTACGGCGACGTGCGTACCGGCGCCGGCGGCGAAGCGGTCCTGATCAGCGCCCCGCCGGGTGAACTCGTGCTGTTCTTCTCCGGACGGCAACGGGTCGCCCGCGTCCAGGTCGACTGTGTCGCCGCGCTCGAAGAACGATTGCGTAACGGCCGCTTCGGCTTCTAGCGGGCCTGCCGGCCGCGCCGGGCGCGACCCGCGATGATGATCACGTCGGTACGCCACCTTCCCCCTCGGCGGCCGGCTGGAGGAGCCATGCGCGCGCCGCCGCCACCGCCCGTGGTCGCGCCACCCTTCCGTTCCCGGCTCAACCCGCACCACCCGACCGTGGCCATGGAGTCGCTGAGCTGGGCCGCCCGATTCGGGTTGACCGCCGATCCCACCACCACCGGTCGGCTGGGTCGGGCCAACGCCGCCGAACTGGCCAGCCGGGCCGGCCCCGCAGCCGGCAAGGACGGGTTGCGACTGCTCAGCGACCTCATCACCTGGCTGTTCGCGCTCGACGACGTCTGCGACGAGGACGGCAGCGGCGCCGATCCCGGCCGCCTTTCGCCGCTGCTGAGTCCGCTCATGCAGACCCTGGACCACCTCGGCGACGACGTGGCGGGCTGCTCGGCGTCGCCGCCACCGCTGGCGGCGGCGCTCGGCGACATCTGCCGTCGGATCCGCCAGCAGGGCCACCCCGGGACCCTGCTGCGGTTCGCCGCCCTGCTGCACCACTACC
Source organism: Solwaraspora sp. WMMD406 (assembly GCF_029626025.1). Lineage (NCBI taxonomy): Bacteria > Bacillati > Actinomycetota > Actinomycetes > Micromonosporales > Micromonosporaceae > Solwaraspora > Solwaraspora sp. WMMD406. The sequence goes on along the minus strand of NZ_JARUBF010000001.1, from coordinate 3,325,460 downwards.
TCTTCGCGCTGATCTGGGAAGCCGGCAACCGCCACGATGGCCGGGTGCCGGCGGTCGCCGAGTACGTCCAAATGCGCCGGCACTCCGGCGCGGTACTGCCCAGTTTCGCGCTCACCGACCTCGCCGTGGACGGACTGCCGCAAACCCGTCACCGAGTTGACCAACGGCTCGTCAGATTGAACACTGTCGCGGCGGATCTCGTCTGTTGGTGCAACGACCTGTTCTCCTATTCCAAGGAGTACGGCCACGATCCCCACAACCTCGCCACCGTCATCGCGTACGAGACCGGTCACGACCCCGCAGCCGCCCTGGTGGAGGCGGCCGACCGGTTCAACGACGGGCTGGCGCTGTATCTACGGCTGGAACGGGACGTGTTGACCGACGCACCCCCGGCGGTGGTCCGGTACGTCGACACCCGCCGGTGCTGGATCCGCGGCACCTACGACTGGTCGCGCAACTCGACGCGCTACCAGTGGAACGACGCGCTACCCATGGACTCTGGAGCGATGCCGCCGGCGGCGACCGACGTCAGCCGTCGAGTTCCCAGATGATCTCCGGCCGGCCACCGACACACGCCACGCTCACCTCGTACTCCCCGGGCGGTCCTTCGAAGCTCACCTCGGCGTCGTCGTCCGGGCCGCGGTCGACGTCGGCCGCGACGAATCCCTGCGCCGGCGCCCAGGAGACCAGCCGGGCCAGCTGACCGTCGCACTCGGCGACCACCGTACCGCCGGGGGTGACCGCCACCTGCCGGACGACGGCGCCGGAATCGGTCGACGGCGACGCGGCGGCGGAGGCTTCCGACGACGGCCGCACGGCGGTTGGCGAGCCGGACGGTACGGCCGTCGGTGCGGCGGCGGACGGCACGGCGGACGCCGCCGCCAGTTGTCGGGCGATCTCGTCAGCGGTGAGCACATCGCCAGCCGGTCCACCGGTGATCCCTTCCCCCACCACCCGCAACGCGGCCAGACCGATCGTCGTGGCGGCTGCTGCCGCCAGGCACCAGCCGACGACAGCGAACAGAGTACGACGCGACATCCTGCGACTATGCCCGCCACCGGGTTAACGGCAGCGCCGGGGGACCCTAAGGAACCGTTAACGGCGCCCGTCGGCACCCGCCGGTCGCGGTAGCGTGCCTGGTGTGGCCCGCCTACTGCTCATCGAGGACGACCTGGCGATCCGTACTCCACTAATCCGGGCGCTGCGCCACCTCGGCCACGCGGTGGCCGCCGCCGACACCGCGATGAGCGGATTGCAGCACGCGCTGGACGACCGCCCCGACCTGGTGGTGCTCGACCTGGGCCTACCGGATCTGGACGGGTTGGAGTTGCTTCGGATGCTGCGCGCGGTCAGCCGTGTCCCGGTGATCATCGCCACCGCCCGCGACGACGACGCGGAGATCGTCCGAGGGCTCGACGCCGGTGCCGACGACTACGTGGTCAAGCCGTTCACAGCGGCGCAACTGGAAGCCCGGGTACGGGCCGTGCTGCGCCGGGGCACCGGCGAACCCGAGAGCACCGTCGTCACCGTCGGCGAGCTGCGCATCGACGTGGCGGCCCGACAGGTCAGCCTGGCCGACACCGAGCTCGACCTGACCCCGCGCGAATTCGACCTGCTGCACCACCTCGCCGCCCGGGCCGGCCAGGTGGTGTCCAAACGGGAGCTGCTGACCGAGGTGTGGCGGGTGCCCTACGGCGGGGCGGACAAGACCGTCGACGTCCACCTGTCCTGGCTGCGCCGCAAGCTCGGGGAGACCGCCGGGCGACCGCGATACCTGCACACCGTACGCGGGGTCGGGGTCCGGCTCGACGCCCCGGACCAAGGCCCGGCCGCCCCGGACCGGTCGACGTCGGCCGCCCCGGACCGGTCGACGTCGGCGGACCCGGCACCGTGAGACGGCGGTTGACCCTGCTGGTCGCCGCCACCACCACGCTGGTGCTGGTGGCCTTCCTGGTGCCGTTGGCGCTGTTGCTGCGAACCGTGGCCCAGGACCGGGCCGTGGTGGCCGCGAACGCGGACGTGCAGTCGCTCGTCTCCCTGGTCGGCACCGCCGACCCGGACAGCCTGCGCCTGACGGTGGACCAACTGGCCGCCACCGCCGACCGGCCGGTGACCGTCTATCTGCCCGACGGCACGATCCTCGGCGACCAGGTGGCACCGACCCCGGCGGTACGGCTGGCGACGCTGGGACGCAGCCTCACCACCAGCGACGCGCGCGGCCGGGAGATCCTCGTCGCGGTCCAGGGACGCGCCGACGGTACGGCGGTGATCCGCACCTTCGTATCGGTGGCCGAGCTCAACCGGGGTGTCCATCAGGCGTGGGCGGTGCTGGCCGGGCTCGGCGCCGTGCTGATCCTGCTCGGTCTGGCCGTCGCCGATCGGCTGGCCCGACGGCTGGTCCGACCGATCACCGAGCTGTCCGTGGTGTCGCACCGGTTGGCCAACGCCGAACTCGACGCCCGGGCGCAACCGGGTGGCCCACCGGAGCTGCGGGAGGTGGCCGGAGCGCTGAATCACCTCGCCGGGCGGATCCAGGACCTGTTGCGGGAGGAACGGGAACGGGTGGCCGACCTGTCGCACCGATTGCGGACCCCTTTGACGGCGCTGCGGTTGGAGGCCGAATCGTTGGCCGACCCGGCCGACACCGCCCGGGTCACCGCCGGTGTCGACGCGCTGGAACGGGCGGTGACCGGCCTGATCCGGCAGGCACGCCGACGCAGCGCCGTACCGGACGGCGAGTCGGCGGCGGCCGACGCCGCCCGGGTGGTCCGCGAACGGGTGGAGTTCTGGTCGGTGCTGGCCGAGGACACCGGTCGGGCCGTGTCGGTGGACCTGGCGACCGGCCCGGTCGCCGTCGGGGTCGCCGTCGACGACCTGGCGGCGGCCGTGGACGCCCTGCTGGGCAACGTATTCGCGCACACCCCGGACAACACCGGCTTCGCGGTCACGCTGGCCGTGCGGGCCGGCGGCGGGGCGGTGGTGACGATCGCCGACAACGGCCCCGGAATGCCGGCGGGTCTGATCCACCGGGGCGCTTCCCAGGCCGGGTCGACCGGGTTGGGCCTGGACATCGCCCGGCGGGCCGCCCAGGCCAGCGGCGGACGGCTCGGCCTGGACACCGGTTCGTCGGGGGCGGTGGTCACGCTCGAACTGGGTCCGCCGGCCACGCCGGTCGGCCCTGCCACGCCGGGCTGACGTCTTAGCCGGGCCTTAGCACTCACACAGCGCGCCGCTATCGCCGTACGGGAGAACCTCGATGGGTCAACACGACCACCAGGAGGGCAGCATGACTCGCAAGTCCCTGATCGTCATGGCCGGCGTCGGCGCGGTGGTCGCGCTCGCGGTGGCCGGAACGGCGCTCGGTGCGGCCGCGCACGACGTCACCACGGTGGGCCGGCAGTCGGCCACGGTCGCCGTCACCAGCGGCACCGACGCGACCGGATCGGCCACCGCCGACACGACCGGATCGGCCACCGCCGGGACCGGTGGGTCCGCCGGTCCCACTCGGTCCCCGGGCGGTACGGAGTCGACCGGGGGTACGGAGTCGACCGGGGGTACGGAGTCGACCGGGTTGGTCCCGGGCGGCACCGCCGACGCGGTGAGCGCGGAGCATGCCGAACGAATCGCGCTGGACCGGGTCGGCGGCGGTACGGTCACCGAGATCGACCGCGACGGGGAGGACGGCCGGCCGATCTGGGAGGTCGAGGTCACCGCCGACGGCGTCGAGTGGGAGTTCGACATCGACCGGGAGACCGGCGAGGTGCTCAAGACCGACCGCGAAGACGACGACCACGACGACGACCGGGATGACCGCGACGACGACCACGACGACTGAGCGCCGACCGCGGGCGGGGGTCCGGCGGCGACCGGCTGACGACGGCGGGCGGGGAGGGTTCCGGGGCGTTGGTGTGCCCCGGAACCCTCCCCGCCGTCGCGTTGTCGTGCGCTGGGCTCAGCGTGGGGCGGAAAGCGGAGTCAGCGACGGGTGGGGCACCGGGCTCAACGTCGGACCCGGCGTGGGGCTGATCACGCTCGGGTTGACGACGTAGAGCAGCCGGTTGGGCGAGCCCGGTCCGGGGTTGATCACCACGTTCGGGGTGGCGGTCCGGATGATGTACGACGCCACCTGGGCCGGCGTGTAGGTCGGGTACGTGTACAGCACCATGGCGGCCACCCCGGCGACGTGCGGGGCCGCCATCGACGTACCGCTGATGGTGTTGGTGGCCGAGTTGCTGGTGTGCCACGCGGAGGTGATGGCCGAACCGGGTGCGAACAGGTCCAGGCAGCGGCCGTAGTTGGAGTAGTAGGCGCGGGTGTCGGTGATGTCGGTCGCGCCGACGGTCAGCGCGGCGGGCACCCGGGCCGGGGAGAAGTTGCAGGCGTCGGCGTTGGAGTTGCCGGCGGCCACCGCGTAGGTGACCCCACCGACGGCGATCGAGTTGGCCACCGCGGAGTCGAGGGTGCTGCTGGCACCGCCGCCGAGGCTCATGTTGGCCACGGACAGGGTGGCCGCGTTGGCGGTGACCCAGTTGACCCCGCCGACGACGCCGGCGATGGTGCCGCTGCCCGAGCAGTTGAGCACCCGGACGGACACCAGGCGCACCTGCTTGGCGACGCCGAACTTGGTCCCGCCGACGGTGCCGGCGACGTGTGTGCCGTGCCCGTTGCAGTCCGACCCGTTGCCGCCGAAGGCGTCGAAGCCGGGCACCGCACGTGGGGCGAAGTCGGTGTGGTCGTAGCGGATCCCGGTGTCGATGATGTAGGCCGTGACCCGGGGCGCGGTGTTGGGGTAGGTGTAGGACCGGTTCAGCGGCAGGTTGCGCTGGTCGATCCGGTCCAGCCCCCAGGACGGCGGGTTGAGCTGGGTGGCCGCGAGCGAGACCGTCTGGTTCTGCTCGACCCGGGTGACCGCCGAGTGGGCGGCGAGCCGGCGGGCCGCGGCGGCGCTCATCCGTACCTCGAAGCCGTTGATCGCGGCGTCGTAGACCTGCTCGACCGCGCCGCCGTACTGGCGGGCGAGGCTGGCGGCCCGGTCGGTGACCGCGGCGGTACGGGCGGCGCCGGCCGAGGCCCCGACGGCGGCGTCGGCGAGGGTCACGAGGTAGCTTCCGGCGATGGCGTTCGGGCTTGCGGCGTGCCGGATCTCGCCGGCCGGGGCGGCGGCAGCGGCGGAACCGGCGAGTGCGGTGGCGACGGCTGCGGCTGCGGCGAGCACCAGTGTGCGCCGGACGTGAGTGCGCAGTGGGGTCATCTCCGTCCTTCCTTGATCAGCGTGTCCCGACGGCCGGCGGCCATCGGAATCACATCGACGATCGGTGATACCTACCGCCGCGATCGTAGGCAGAATCGGACCGGCACCCCGGCATACCAGTTAGGCCATATCACTGGATGTGATTGCGTAATCACTTTCCGTGCTTAGGCTGATTTTTCGGCATCTGGCGTCGGTCGGTGGCCGGTGGTCACCGAGCCAGGTGCGGCCCCCGGACGCTGGGGATGCCCGGGGGCCGCACACTGACCCAGTCCGTCGGTCAACTCACCCGACGTGTTGGGCGGATCAGTTGACCACGAAGAGCAGCCGGTTCGGCGAACCGCTGCCCGCGCCGGTCACCACGCCGGTGGTGGCGTTGCTGGTCAGGTAGCTGCCCACCTGAGCCGGGGTGTAGGAGGGGTAACGGCCGAGCACCAGCGCGGCGGCACCGGCCACGTGCGGGGCGGCCATCGAGGTGCCGCTGATGGTGCGGGTGGCGGTGTTGCTGTTGTACCAGGGAGCGGTGATCGACGAGCCCGGCGCGAAGATGTCCAGGCAGGTGCCGTAGTTGGAGTAGGAGGCGCGGGCGTCGGTGCTGGTGGTGGCACCGACGGTCAGACCGGCGGCGACCCGGGCCGGGGAGGTGTTGCAGGCGTTGGCGCTGGAGTTGCCGGCCGCCAGCGCGTAGGTCACACCCGAGGAGATGGAGCTGGCCACGGCGCTGTCGAGGGTGCTGCTGGCCCCGCCGCCGAGGCTCATGTTGGCCACCGCCGGCTTGACGGCGTTGGCGGTGACCCAGTTGACCCCGGCGATGACACCGGCGGTGGTGCCGCTGCCGGAGCAGTTGAGCACCCGGACCGCGACCAGGCGCACGCCCTTGGCCACGCCGTACGCCGCACCGCCGACCGTGCCGGCCACGTGGGTGCCGTGCCCGTTGCAGTCGGCCGAGGTGCCGCCGAACGCGTCGTAGCCGGCCCGGGCCCGCCCACCGAAGTCGTTGTGGGTGGTACGGATGCCGGTGTCGATGATGTAGGCGGTGACGTTGCTACCGGTGTTGGGGTAGGTGTACGAGCGGCTCAGCGGCAGGTTGCGCTGGTCGATCCGGTCCAGTCCCCAGGACGGCGGGTTCGTCTGGGTTGCCGCGAGCGACACACTGTGGTTCTGTTCGACGTACGCGACGGCCGAGTTGGCCGCCAACCGCCGGGCCGCAGACGCGGAGAGCGTGGCCTCGAAGCCGTTGACCGCCGCGCCGAAGACGCGGTCGACCGCGCCGCCGTACTGGCTGGCCAGCGAGCCGGCACGGTCGGCGACGGCGGCGGTACGGGCACTGCCCGCCCGGCCCGCGACGGCCGTGTCCTTGAGCACCACGATGTAGCTGTTCGCGACTGCGGTTTCGCCACCCGCGAGCTGGATCTCCCCGGCCGGCGCGGCCGCCGCCGGGTTGCCGATCAGCGCGGTGGCGACCGCGGCGGCACAGCCGACCAGCATCAGCCGGCGGCCGTGTGTACGGAGAACTGTCATCCCCTGTCCCTTCATCATGCTGGACGCCCACGGCGACTTGTGGCCATGTTCGCGGGCGGACGATCGGGATATCGATCGATGGAATCGTATGCGGGAGACGTCGACAGGTTTATATACCGATAAGGGCATAACTTTGACGTTGGTGGACCGGCGTGACCGACGAACACCGACCGGACGCCCGCCAGACATCGAACGGCCGCCCGCCAGACGCCGAACGGCACGGCTGCCGGACTCGGCGACCACCCGGTTCGCGCAGCCCGGAGCCGGTCGAGGACTAGCCGAACGGCAGCCTTGGCACTACTGTTCGGTAACACCGAATTAACGTGACGCCGCTCACGATCACATACCCCGGAGGCGACGCACCCGATGGCTCTCGATGTTCCCTATCGGTCGATACCAGACATGTTCCTCCAGCGAGTGGCCGCGACGCCGGACAAGAACGCGTTCGCGTCCCCGGCCCCGGGCGACTCCGGCCTGTCCTGGCTGAGCTGGTCACAGGTCGCCCAGCGCACCAAAGCGATCGCCGCCGGCCTGCACGTTCTCGGCATCAGCAACGAGGACCGAGTCGCCATCCTGGCCAACACCCGGCTCGAATGGGTCCTGGCCGACCTGGGCATCATGTGCGCGGGCGGGGCGACGACCACCGTCTACCCCACCACCGAACCGGAGGAAGCCGCCTTCATCGTCGGCGACTCCGGTTCCAAGGTGCTCATCGCGGAGAACCCGACGCAGGCCGGCAAGGTCGCCGACAGCACACTGCCCGCGCTGACCCACATCGTGCTCATCGACGGCGTACCCGACCCGGCGGCGGCCGTACCGCAGCTCACCCTCGCCGACCTGGAGGCCCGCGGCGCCGAGGCGCTGGCCGCCGAGCCGGGACTGATCGAGCGGATCGCCACCACCATCGAGCCCGAGCACCTGGCCACCCTGATCTACACCTCCGGCACCACCGGTCGGCCCAAGGGCGTCGAGCTGATGCACCGGGGCTGGTGCTGGGAGGCGGTCGCCCAGTCCCAGCTCGGCATCATGAACCCGGACGACCTGCAGTACCTGTGGTTGCCGCTGTCCCACTCGTTCGGCAAGACCCTGCTGTGCAGCATCATCCACGTCGGCCTGTCGACCTACGTCGACGGCCGGGTGGACAAGCTGGTCGAGATGCTCAGCGTGGTCCGCCCGACACTGATGTGCGCCGCGCCCCGGGTCTTCGAGAAGGTCTACAACAAGGCGGTGACCACCGCGCAGGACGCCGGTGGCGCCAAAGCCAAGATCTTCACCTGGGCGGTCGGGGTGGGTCGGCGGAAGGTCTCACTCGAACAGGCCGAACAGCCGGTGCCCACCGGCCTGAAGCTCACATACGCCTTGGCCGAAAAGCTGGTCTTCGCCAAGCTGCAGGCCCGGCTCGGCGGCAACATCAAGGCCCTGGTCTCCGGCTCGGCCCCGCTGAGTCCGGACATCGCCGAGTTCTTCGCCGCCGCCAACCTGCCGATCTGCGAGGGCTACGGGTTGACCGAGGCGAGCGCGGGCAACTTCGTCAACCGGCCGGTCCGCATCAAGATCGGTACCGTCGGACAGGCGCTGGGCGATCTCGAATGCCGCATCGACACCGACGGCGAGATCCTGCTGCGCGGTACGCCGGTGATGCGGGGCTACCACAACCTGCCGGAGGAGACCGCGGCGGTGTTCACCGAGGACGGCTTCTTCCGTACCGGTGACATCGGCACGCTCGACGACGACGGTTTCCTCACCGTCACCGACCGCAAGAAGGACCTGGTGAAGACCTCCGGCGGCAAGTACGTCGCGCCGTCGCACATCGAGGGACTGTTCAAGTCGATCTGCCCCTACATCTCGCAGACGGTGGTCATCGGGCAGGCCCGCAACTACTGCACGATGCTTGTCACCCTCGACCCGGACGCGATCGTGAGCTGGGCCGCCGGCGGTCCCCTCGCCGGCAGGTCCTACGCCGAGCTGGTCGCCTCCCCCGAGGCGCACGCCATGATCGAAGAACACGTCGCCGAGCTGAACGGCAAGCTCAACCGCTGGGAGACGATCAAGAAGTTCACCATCCTCAGCCGGGACCTGACCATCGCCGACGGCGAGATGACCCCGTCTCTCAAGGTCAAACGCCGAATCGTGGAGACCAACTTCGCCCGCGAGATCGACCAGATGTACGCCGGTCAGCTCGCCGATATCTGACCGTGGGGGTCCGGTCACCAGCCGCCGTCAGGCGATCATCGCCGGCTCACGCCACTGGCGGCGGCTGGTCCGGTCCAGGTCGTAGCGGACCGACGCGATCCGTCGTACCGCGTCGGTGAGTTCTGGCACCGGCAGGGTGAACGGCAGCCGCAGGAAGCGTTCCAGGGTGCCGTCGATGCCGAACCGGGGGCCTGGCGCCAGCCGTACCCCGGCCTCCTCGGCGGCCCGGGCCAGCGCGCTGGAGATCGGTCCGTCCAACTCCGCCCAGAGCGTCACCCCGCCGTGCGGCACCGTCACGCGCCATTCGGGCAGTGCGGAGGCCAACGCGGCCAGGAGGGCGTCGCGTTGGACGGTGAGCTGCGCCCGGCGGGCCGCGACGATGGTGTCCGCCTCGGCCAGCAGGTGCACCCCGACCAGTTGATCGAGCACCGGTCCGGCCATGTCGACGCCGACCCGCAGGGCGGCGAGCCGTTGCACCAGCGGTGCGGACGCGCGCACCCAGCCGATGCGCAGCCCGCCCCAGTAGGGCTTGCTCATCCCGCCGATCGAGATGACCCGGGAGTGGCGGTCGAAGACGGCGGTCGGCGGGGGCATCACCGTACCGTCGAGCGGAAGGTCCACGAACGACTCGTCGACGACCAGGTCGGTGCCGCTGGCGTGGGCGGCGGCGACGACCTGTTCCCGCAGCCGCTGCGACATCAGATAGCCGGTCGGGTTCTGGAACTCCGGAATCAGGTAGGCCATCCGGGGCCGGTCCTGGCGGATCGCGCCGAGCAGGAGATCGTCGTCCCAGCCGCCCGCCTCGCCGGAGGTGTCCAGGCCGTGGGTGGCGATCCGGGCCCGACGAGCGGCGAGCGCGGCGAGCGCGTTGGGATAGGTGGGTGACTCCACCAGCACCGGTGCCCCGGGCGGCAGCAACAGCCGCAGCACCAGGTCGAGAGCGTGCTGGGTGCCGCTGGTGACCATGATCTGCTCCGCACTGGTGGTCAACCCCCGGGCGGTGTAGGTCGCGGCCACGGCCGCCCGCAACTCCGGCAGGCCGGTCGGGAAGTACCCGGCCAGGTGCAGGTAGCGGGGCAGATCCTCGGCCGCGGCCCGGGCGGCCGGGACCACCTCCGGTGGTGCGGCCAGGGCGGCGTACCCCAGGTCGATCATGTCCAGGTCGGTGTCCGCGGTCCACAGTCCGGTGCTGGCGACCTGGTGGCCGCTGGGCAGTGTGGTCCAACTGCCGGCACCGCGCCGGCTGGTCAGATGCCCGCTCTCCCGCAGGTTGCGGTACGCCGCGGTGACCGTCGTCCGACTGACCCGCAACGCCTCGGCGAGTTCCCGCTCCGCCGGCAGCCGGACGCCGAGCGGCAGCCGACCATCGGAGAGCAGTCCCCGCGTCGCCGCCGCCAGAGCCGCGTAGTCCGGGCTCCGTCGGCGGCCCGGCAACGCGTGCCACTGGCCGAGCAACCGGGCCATTTGGCTCCCCCGGACAACGATCGCCATATCCACCTACCTCCAATTGGCTGTGGTCGGCGGCGGTATTGGCATTCAGAGTGGCATGCGTGAACAGAATTGGCAATGTGATGGGCCGCCGACTCGGTCGGCGGATCGGACAGCTCTACCTCGGTCTGGTGCTGTACGGGGTGAGCATGGCGATGATGATCGAGTCCGACCTCGGGCTCAACCCCTGGGACGTCTTCCACGAAGGTCTGACCGAGCGGGTCGGACTGAGCTTCGGTGTCGTCACGATGATCGTCGGAGCAGCCGTACTGCTGCTGTGGCTCCCGTTGCGGCAACGCCCCGGCCTCGGCACGGTCAGCAACGTCGTGGTGATCGGGCTGGCCGTGGACGCCGCCCTGGCCTGGCTGTCCACGCCGCCGACCCTGGCGGCGCGAATCGCCCTGCTGGTCGGCGGCGTCGTGCTCAACGGCCTGGCCACCGGGATGTACATCGGGGCGCGGATGGGGCCCGGACCGCGCGACGGACTGATGACCGGTTGGGTGGCCCGTCATCCGCGCACCTCGGTCCGGCTGGTCCGCACCGTCATCGAACTGACCGTGCTGGGCAGCGGCTGGCTGCTCGGCGGCAGCGTCGGGCTCGGCACCCTGTTCTACGCGCTGAGTATCGGCCCACTCGTGCAGGTGTTCCTGCCGATCTGCACGGTCCCACCCGACCGCGCGACGTCATCGGACGCCGGGTACGACAGCGCTCCGATCACCGGGCGCGACGGCGCTCCGGCACCGGTCAGCGCTCCAGCGGCCGGTAGCTGACCCCCAGCTGGTCCAGCCGGCGCAGGTGCACCGCCAACCGGGCCCGGAACTCGGCCAGTGCCGGGGCCGGAACCACGCCGGCGTCGTCGACCACGGTCGGACCCGACCAGCCCACCTCCGCCAGCGCGGCCAACCGGGGAAAGGCCCGCCACTCGACCCGCTGGCTCGACGGCAGGTACTCGCTCCACAGCTGCCCCTGCACCCCGAGCACCGGTCCGGGCTGGAACCCGTACACCGTGTCCAGGGGCAGTACCCCGGCGATGGCCAACGGTTCGTCCGGGCCGTCCGCCTCGGCCCAGTCGAAGTAGGTGTGGGTGTAAGGGGCGGCGACCACCGGCAGGCCGGCGGTCCGGGCGGCGGCGATCCGGTCGGTGCCACGCCACGCGAAGATCGTGGCACCGGCCGGCGCGCCTCGATCCAGCAGCTCGTCCCAGACCGCGATCCGCCGGCCGTGACCTGCGAGATGCGCCGCCAACTGGCCGGTCCACCAGCCCTGCAGCTGCGCCATCCGGGACAGGCCGAGCCTGCGGGCGTGGGCCGTCGCCGCCGGACTCGCCGCCCATTCCTCGGTCGGCACCTCGTCGCCGCCGACGTGCACGTACTCGAACGGGAAGACGTCGACCACCTCGTCGAAGATGGCGCGGACCTTGTCCAGCGTCGCCGGCTCCAGGTTGAGCACGTGCGTGGAGATGCCCCAGGTGGTGCCGACGGACAACCGGCGGCGGGGATCGTTGCCGAGGTCGGGATAGGCCGCGATCGCCGCCTGGGCGTGACCGGGCAGGTCGATCTCCGGCATGATCCGTACCCCGCGTCGGGCCGCGTAGGCGACCAGGTCCCGCAGGTCGGCCTGGCGGTACCAGCCGCCGTGCCGGACGCCGTCGCCCCGGCCGTCGCGGGCGTGGCCGGCCGGGGACTCCGATCGGAAGCCGCCGACCTCGGCCAGCCGGGGATGGCCGTGGACCTCGAACCGCCAGCCCTGGTCGTCGGTCAGGTGCAGATGCAGGGTGTTGAGCTTGTGGAGCGCCAGCAGATCCACGTACCGGTAGAGGAAGGGCAACGGATGGCACCACCGGGCGACGTCCAGCAGCGAACCGCGCCACGCGTACGCCGGGAGGTCGACGACCTCGACCGCCGGCAGCCGCCAGTCGACCCCCCGGACCGGGCCGGTGGCGTACACCTCGTCGGGTAGGAGCTGGCGGACGGTCTGCGCCGCCCAGCGCAGTCCGTCGGCGGTGGCGGCGATCGCGCGCACGCCGACACGCCCGACGGTCAACCGGTAACCTTCCGCGCCCAACCCGGGTTCGGTGCCCATCTGGAAGCTGAGCACCCCGGGACCCGGCTCGGCGGCCGCCGGCAGCGGCAGCCCGGTCGCCGGAGTGAGCAGCTCACGCACCAGATCGGCGACGGAGTCCGGAGCGTGCAGACCCGTCGTCCCGTCAAGTACGAAATATCCGTCCTGACGGTTTAGCCGGGTAGGTCGCGGCAGCAGCATGCAAACAGCCAAGCACAGGAGTTCCGTCCACGCGTCTCGCGCGGCATCATGGGCGGATGACGGATGACGGTTGGGCGTGGACGGACGCGTGGATCTTCGTCTCCGTGGTCATCGCCGGCAAGGTGGGCCGCCACCGGCGTTCCCCCGACAGCCGGCGCCCCGAAGGCGTCCGACTGGCCGACGTGCTGGCCACCGCCGAGCACCTCAAGCAGGCGCTCCCCACGCACCAGGGAATCGAGACAGCGGTCCGTCGGCTGCTCGGGGCGGACCTGATCTCGGTCACCGACGGCTGGTTCCAGGTCACACCCGCAGGTGAGCAGGTCTGGCGCAGTCGCCCCCGGGGTGGAACGACGGCGACCGTGGACAGCGTGCACAACATCCTGCAGCGGCGGCACGCGCCACTGCGGCCGACCGGCTGGCGGCTGGAAACCACGGAACACGCCGCCGCCATCCTCGAACACACCGGCCGGTTCGTGCCGGCACAACGTCGCTCGGTGGAGAATTCCGCAGCCACCCCGCACAGGTCGGCCTGACCGACACCGCGCCCGGCCGACGGGTCGGACGACAGCCAGCGCACCGGATGCCCGGCTGTTCACACCGCACCGGATACCCGGCAAGTTCACCGCACCGGATGTCCGACAGGTTCAGCGCACCGGATGTCCGGCGGCCCGCAACTCCCGCTTCACCGCGCCGATGGTGAGCTCACCGAAGTGGAACACGCTCGCCGCGAGGACGGCGTCGGCACCGGCCGCCACCGCCGGGGGGAAATGGCCGGTCGCGCCGGCACCACCGCTGGCGATCACCGGGATGTCCACCACCGCGCGGACAGCCGAGATCAGCTCCACGTCGAAGCCCGCCTTGGTGCCGTCGGCGTCCATCGAGTTCAGCAGGATCTCGCCGGCCCCCAGCGCCGCGCCGCGCCGCGCCCACTCGACGGCGTCGATCCCGGTGCCCCGACGGCCGCCGTGCGTGGTGACCTCGAACCCACTCGGGGTGTCGCCGCTGTCGACGGTTGCCGACCCGGCCCGTCGCACGTCGAGCGAGAGCACCAGCACCTGCCGGCCGAACCGGTCGGCGATCTCGGCGATCAGCTCCGGCCGGGCGATCGCGGCGGTGTTCACCCCCACCTTGTCCGCACCGGCGCGCAACAGGGTGTCGACGTCGGCCACCGACCGGACCCCGCCGCCGACGGTCAACGGGATGAAGACCGACTCAGCGGTACGGCGTACCACCTCGAGCATGGTGCCCCGGTCGTCGGACGAGGCGGTGACGTCGAGGAAGGTGAGTTCGTCGGCACCCGCCGCGTCGTAGGCGGCGGCTAGCTCCACCGGGTCACCCGCGTCACGCAGGTCGACGAAGTTGACGCCCTTGACCACCCGGCCGGCGTCGACGTCGAGGCAGGGGATCACCCGGACGGCGACGCTCACGGCTGCCCGCCCGGACCGGCCGCGTCGGGGCGTCCGGCACCGACCGGGCGTGCGGCGTCAGCGAGGGTGGCCAGCGCCTCGGCGACGGTGAACGCGCCGGCGTAGAGCGCCTTGCCGGCGATCACACCCTCCACCCCGATCGACTCCAGCGACGCCAGCGCCCGCAAGTCATCCAACGTAGACACACCGCCGGAGGCGATCACCGGCGCGTCGGTCCGGGCACACACCTGCCGGAGCAGGTCGAGGTTGGGTCCCCGCATGGTGCCGTCCTTGGTGATGTCGGTGATCACGTACCGGGTGGTCCCCGCCTTGTTCAACCGGTCGAGGACCTCGAACAGGTCGCCACCGTCGCGGGTCCACCCCCGGGCCGCCAGGGTGTGTCCGCGCACGTCGAGACCGATCGCCACCCGGTCGCCGTACTCGGCCACCACCCGGTCACACCACACCGGATCCTCCAGCGCGGCGGTGCCGATGTTGACCCGGGCCGCGCCCGTTCCCAGGGCGGCGGCGAGCGACTCGTCGTCGCGGATCCCGCCCGACAGCTCCACCGCCACGTCGATCTGCCGCACCACCTCGGCGAGCAGGTGCGCGTTGCTGCCCCGACCGAACGCCGCGTCGAGATCGACCAGGTGAATCCAGGACGCGCCGTCGCGCTGCCAGGCCAGGGCGGCCTCCAACGGATCGCCGTAGCTGGTCTCGCTGCCGGCGGCGCCCTGCACCAGGCGGACCGCCTGACCGTCGGCGACGTCGACGGCCGGGAGCAGGGTCAAGGTCACGGGGTTCTCCTCGGTGGTGGTGAGTACGGCGATGTCATGGGCGGGGCACCGGTCGGGGCGACGCGGTGGCAGGGGGCCGGTCAGGTCCGCCGGCCCAGAGCGATCACCACGACCGCCGGCAGGACCAGCACCAGGACCGCGATCAGCAGCAGCCGCAACGCGGGGTCGGGCACGACCAGCCACACCACGGCCAGGGCGGCCACCGTCAGTACGGCGATCCCGGCCCGTTCGGTACGGCTGCGGCGCAGGAACAGCCGACCGGTCCGGCCGCCCGCCCGACGGGGGGTGATCCGGCGCAGCACCGCCCGCCGGCGCTGGCGGCGGGCGGTGGCCTGGGCCCGAACGGCCCGCTCGCGTTGCGCGGCGGCCTGCTGGGCGGCCCGGCGACGAGCCCGTTCCTTGCTCACCGGGCCACCCCCCGGTCAGTGCCCGGCAGCGTCGCCAGCCAGTTGCCGAGCAAGGCGGCACCGGTCTGCGCGGACTTCTCCGGGTGGAACTGGGTCGCCGACAGCGACCCGCGTTCCGCCGCGGCCACGAACCCACCCTCATGGTCGGCGGTGGTGACCAACGCACCGGCAGCGGTCAGCGGCTCGACGGCCAGGGCGGCGTACGAGTGCACGAAGTAGAACCGGGCGTCGGCGGGCAGCCGGGCGAACAGCGTGCTGCCGGCCGGCGGCGCCACCGTGTTCCAGCCCATGTGCGGCACCCGGCGGGCGGGCAACCGGCGTACCCCGCCCGGCAACAGGCCCAGCCCTTTGCTGACCACGCCGTGCTCCTCGCCGTACTCGAACAGGATTTGCATGCCGACGCAGATGCCCAGCACCGGTCGACCGGCGGCGACCCGGTCGGCGATCATCGAGGCCGCGCCGAGCGCGTCGACGCCGGCCATACAGGCCGCGTACGCGCCGACACCGGGCACCACGAGTCCGTCGGCGGCCTCGGCGGCGGACAGATCAGCTGTCACCGTCACGTCGGCGCCGGCCCGGGCGAGGGCACGTTCGGCGGAACGCAGGTTGCCCGAACCATAGTCGAGCACCACCACGCGGGGAGGCGGCGACAGCTGGTCGACGGACATCAGTCACCTCCGGGCAGCAGCCAGA
The DNA here is from genome assembly GCF_029626025.1 of Solwaraspora sp. WMMD406. NCBI lineage: Bacteria > Bacillati > Actinomycetota > Actinomycetes > Micromonosporales > Micromonosporaceae > Solwaraspora > Solwaraspora sp. WMMD406. Next base: position 3,309,445 of record NZ_JARUBF010000001.1, on the reverse strand, counting down.
AGACGCCGCCGGCCGCAGCGAGGACGGCGAGTCCGCCGGCCAGTGCGACCCCGGCCCGGCCGGCACCCTGGCGGTGCAGCGACCAGGCGCCGCCGACGAGGACCCCGGCGAGCGCGAACAACGCCACCGGCAGAAAACTCCCCACGCTACAACGCTCCCTTGGTGCTGGGCACCGATCCGCGCGCCCGGGGGTCGATGGCGACCGCTTCCCGCAGGGCCCGCGAGACCGCCTTGAACTGTGCCTCGACCACGTGATGCGCGTCCGGGTGGCCGCCGTCGCGAGCCGCGCGCAACACGGACACGTGCAACGTGAGCAGGCCCGAGTGGCCGAGCGACTCCCAGACGTGCCGGGTCATGCTGGTCGGATAGACCGGGCCGATGTACGGCGCGAGCGCCGGCTCCTCGTGCACCACGTACGGCCGGCCGGACAGGTCGACGGCGGCCCGGACCAGCACCTCGTCCATCGGGATGGTGGCCGATCCGTAGCGCCGGATGCCGGCCTTGTCGCCGAGCGCCTGGCGCAGCGCCGTGCCGAGCGCGATCGCCGTGTCCTCCATCGTGTGATGAGCGTCGATCTCCAGGTCGCCGACGGTCTGTACGGTGAGGTCGAAGCCGCCGTGCCGGGCGATCTGGTGCAGCATGTGATCGTAGAAACCGACCCCGGTGCTGATATCGGCCTCGCCGGTGCCGTCGAGATCCAGTTCGACGAGCACCTTGGTCTCGGCGGTGATCCGCTCGACCCGCGCCGTGCGGCTCATGTCGTCACTCCGTTCGCATCGGCCGCCGCCGGAACGGGCGGCTGGTTCGGTCGTCAGAGGCAATGTCGGTCGTCGTCACGGCCCCGTCAGCGCGCCGGCTCGGTCAGCGCGGCCAGCTCCGTCATCGCGGCGAGGAAGGCATCGGTCTCCTCGGGCGTACCGGCGGTCACCCGCAGCCAGCCGGTCAGTCCGACGTCGCGCACCAGCACACCACGCTCCAGCAGCGCGCGCCAGACCCGCCGCTGGTCGCCGCCGACCGCGAACAGCACGAAGTTGGCGTCGCTGTCGGCGACCGTCAGTCCGAGCCGACGCAAGTCGGCCACGATCCGGTCCCGCTGTTCCATGATCACACGTACGCTGCCGAGCAGCGCGTCGCGGTGCGCCAGCGCGGCCCGGGCCGCCGCCTGGGTCAGCGCCGAGAGGTGGTACGGCAACCGGACCAACTGCACCGCGTCCACCACGGCCGGATGCGCCGCCAGGTAGCCGAGCCGCCCGCCGGCGAACCCGAACGCCTTGCTCATCGTCCGGGTCACCACCAGCCGGGGATGCGCCGACAGCAGGGTCAGCGCGCTAGGCGTACCGGCGCGGGCGAACTCGGCGTACGCCTCGTCGACCACCACGATGCCCGGCGCGGCGTCGAGTACCGCGGTGATCACGGCCGGATCGAGCGCGGTGCCGGTCGGGTTGTTGGGTGAGCAGAGGAACACCAGATCCGGCTGGTCCGCCGCGACCTGGGCGGCGGCGTCCGTGGCGGTCAGCGCGAAATCCGGGCCGCGCCGGCCGTCGATCCACCGGGTGCCGGTGCCGAGCGCCAGCAGCGGGTGCATCGAGTACGCCGGGGTGAACCCGAGCGCCACCCGGCCCGGGCCGGCGAAGACCTGCAGAAGCTGCTGCTGGACCTCGTTGGAACCGTTGGCCGCCCACACCCCGGCGGCGGTCAGGTCATGGCCGAGATAGCCGGCCAGGTCGATGCGCAGCGCCACCGCGTCCCGATCCGGGTAGCGGTTGAGCTGGCGCAGTTGCGCGCCGACCGCCGTGGCGATCGCCTCGACGACCCGCTCCGGCACCGGAAACGAGTTCTCGTTGGTGTTGAGCCGGACCGCCACGTCCAGCTGTGGTGCCCCGTACGGGCTGCGTCCGCGCAGGTCGTCGCGGATCGGCAGGTCGTCGAGGGTGATCGGGACGGTCATCGGGACACCGCCGTGCCGTCCGGGCCGCCGGTGCCGCCCGACGTGGCGGTCGCCGGCCGGCCGACGAACCGGGCCTGCACGGCCTGCCCGTGCGCGGGCAGGTCCTCGGCGTTGGCCAGGGTCACCACGTGACCGGCGACGTCGCGCAACGCGTCGGCGTCGTACTCGACCAGGTGGATACCGCGCAGGAACGACTGCACCGACAGACCGGAGGAGTGCCGGGCGCAGCCACCGGTGGGCAGCACGTGGTTGGACCCGGCGCAGTAGTCGCCGAGCGACACCGGCGAGTGCGCGCCGATGAAGATCGCCCCGGCGTTGCGGACCCGCAGGGCCCACTGCCGGGCGTCACGGGTCTGGATCTCCAGGTGCTCGGCGGCGTACGCGTCGACCACGGCCAGCCCGGCGGCCAGGTCGTCGACGAGTACGATGCCGGACTGCTCCCCGCGCAGCGCGATGCCGATCCGGTCGGCGTGCTTGGTCGCCGGCACCTGCCGGGCGAGTTCCCGGTTGACCGCGTCGGCGAGCGCGACCGAATCGGTGACCAGGATGCTCGCCGCGAGCGGGTCGTGCTCGGCCTGACTGATCAGGTCGGCGGCGACGTGCACCGGGTCGGCGGAGTCGTCGGCCAGGATGGCGATCTCGGTCGGACCGGCCTCGGCGTCGATGCCGACCACTCCCCGGAGCAGCCGCTTGGCGGCGGTGACCCAGATGTTGCCCGGTCCGGTGATCATGTCGACCGGGGCGCAGCGCTCGTCGCCGTCCGGGGTGGTGGCGGCACCGTAGCCGAGCAGCGCCACCGCCTGGGCGCCGCCGACGGCGTAGACCTCGTCGACACCGAGCAGGGCGCAGGCGGCGAGCACCCGCGGATCCGGCAGCCCGTCGTTGTCGCGCTGCGGCGGGCTGGCCACGACCAGCGAGTCCACCCCGGCGACCTGGGCCGGCACCACGTTCATCACCACGGTCGACGGGTACATGGCCAGTCCACCGGGCACGTACAGGCCGACCCGACCGACCGGCACCCACCGTTCGGTAACGGTGCCGCCCGGCACCACGTCGGTGGTGACGTCGACGCGGCGCTGGTCGGCGTGCACCCGGCGGGTCCGGGCGATGCACTCCAGCAGGGCGGACCGGATCTGCGGATCGAGGTCGCGCTCGGCGGCGGCGATCGTCTCGACCGGGACCCGCAACCGCTGCGGGCTGACCCCGTCGAATCGTTGCGCGGCGTCGCGGATCGCCGGGTAACCATGCTCGCGGACCGCCTCGACGACGCCGCGAATCTGTTCCACGGCGGCGGAGACGTCAAGCTGGGCACGGGGCAGCAGGCCGCGCACGTCGCGCGTCCCGCCTCGCAGGTCGATCCGGTTCAGCACGCCTGTGAGTCTAGGCGGCCTCCCACCAACCGGACGCTGGCCGTCCAGCCGACGGGACGGTGAGCGTGGCCACGCTAAAGTCGACCGGTGGGTCAGCGGCTGCCGGTCTTTCCGCTCGGGACGGTGCTCTTCCCCGGGTTGGTGCTGCCCTTGCACATCTTCGAGGACCGCTACCGGCAACTCGTCCGTGATCTGACGAGTCTGCCGGAGGGGGTGACCCGGGAGTTCGGGGTGGTGGCGATCCGCCGAGGCTGGGAGGCGCTGCCGACCGCGGGCCCGCCCGGCGTGCCGGGGCCGAGCACGGTGAGCCTGCACGAGGTGGGCTGCACCGCCGAGCTACGACAGGTCACCGAGTTGCCCAACGGCCGGTTCGACATCGTCACCGTCGGCCGGCGCCGGTTCCGGATCACCGACCTGCCCGAGGACCCGGCCGCTTATCTGACGGCGTCGGTGCAGTGGCTGCCGGAACCGGCTGGTCAGGAGGAGATGGCCGACCGGCTCGTCCCGCAGGTGCTCGCGGTGTTCCGGCAATACCTGGAACTGGTCCGTACCGACTCGGCGGAGATCACCGAGCAACTACCGGAACAGCCGACCGTGGTATCGCACCTGGTGGCGGCGACCACCGCCCTGACGATCGGCGAGCGGCAGGCGCTGCTGGCCGAACTGGACACGGCCCGGCGGCTGCGCGCCGAGCTGCGGATCCTCAATCGGGAGATCGCGTTGCTGCGTCGGGTCCGGGCGGTGCCGGTTCCGCTGCCGGAGATGGCGGTGCCGGCGAGCCCGAACTGACCACCGGGTCAGACGCGGTGACCGGGCCTGGGACGGCAGCCGGGTCCGATGCGGCGATCGGATCCGATGCGGCAATCGGATCTCGGTCGGCCACCAGATCGGGTGCGACGACCGGGTCCGGTTCGGGCCGCAGCCCGGGGTGGCGGGACCAGCCGGCCGCCATGGTGTAGACGAGGACCGCCCCGAACGCCGGGGCCAGGAAGGCACCGCTCACCGCTGGAAGTACCCCGAACCACATGTCGAAGGCACCCGCCTGCAGGTCGGGCGGTCGGTGCAGGGCGTCGCCGAGTTCAGCGGCCGCCAGCGCGCTCCGATAGTCGTCCAGCCCGATCTGTCGACCGAGTCCCCAGGCGAGCGCCGCCGCGCCGACCCCGCCGAACCCCACCGCGAACAGGCCGAGCGGGCCACGAAGTCGGGGCAGCACCGCCCAGACCAGGACGCCGGCGACGATACCGAACCCGAGCCCGAGGAATCCGAACCACCCGTCGGCGGCGACGAAGTACTCGGGCTCCCCACCGCGTACCGCCGCGCCCTGTTCGGTCTTGACCACCGGGATCCAGGGCGCGAGCATCGACCAGAGGACACCGAGCGCCACCCCACCGATGGTCATCGCCACGGAGACGGACGCCGCCGCGAGCCAGCCGCCGCGCCGGGCCGGTGCGGCCCGGCCTGCGCCGGGCCGCCCGCTCGCGGGCCCGTCGGCGGCCGGGGCGGCAGCCGGGGCGGCGACTTCTCCAGCGGAGCCGGCCGGGGGCGGATCGTCGGCTGGATCGTCGGCCGGATCGGCGTCGGTGGTGGAGCTCACCCGATGATCCTCTCAGGTGTCAGCCGGCCACGGCGGCAGGGCCGAGGAGTGCCTTGAGGTCGGCCATGAGCGCGGTGGTGGGAGCCACCCGGTGCGGGCCGAGGCGTAGCAGGGTGGCGCGGCTGCCGTTGACGAGTTTGACGTGGACCTCGGCGGAGCCGGGATGGCTGGTGAGTACGTCGCGGAGCCCTTCGACCAGGGGTGGGGTGCAGCGCGCCGGGGGCAGGGTGATCACGATCGGTTTGATCTCGTCGGCGGCGGTGATCTCGGGAACCGACAGGTCCATGGCCATCAGGCGGGGTTGGTCGTCGCGGCGGTCGACACGACCTTTGACCACGACGATGGCGTCCTCGGCGATGTACTGGCCGACGACCTCGTAGGTGTTGGGGAAGAACAGCACCTCGACCGCGCCGCCGAGGTCTTCCAGGGTGGCCGACGCCCAGGCCCGGCCCTGTTTGGTGATCCGGCGCTGCACCCCGGACAGGATGCCGGCCAGGTTGAGTACGGTGCCGTCGGCGACCGCGCCGTCCTCGGCGAGGGCGGCGATCGACATGTCGGCGGCGTTGGCGAGGATGTGTTCCACCCCGAACAGCGGGTGGTCGGAGACGTAGAGGCCGAGCATTTCGCGTTCGAAGGTGAGCAGGTCGGTCTTGTCCCACTCGCTGTCCGGGATCGGCGGGGTGACCACCATGCCACCGCCCGCACCGGCGTCCCCGCCGGCGCCGAACGCGTCGCCGAACAGGTCGTACTGGCCGACCGCCTCGTTGCGTTTGAGGTCCATGAACGAGTCGATCGCGTCGGCGTGCACGGTCAACAGCCCTTTGCGGGTGTGCCCCAACGAGTCGAACGCGCCGGCTTTGATCAGCGACTCGACGGTACGTTTGTTGCAGGCGACCGCGTCGACCTTGCGGAGGAAGTCGTAGAAGTCGGTGTAGGCGTCCTTGGCCTTGCGGGCCCGGGCGATCGCCTCCACGACGTTGGTGCCGACGTTACGCACGGCCGCGAGCCCGAACCGGATGTCGGAGCCGACGGCGGTGAACCGGGCACCGGAGGCGTTGACGTCCGGCGGCAGCACCTTGATCTTCATCCGGCGGCACTCCGCCAGGTAGACGGCGGCCTTGTCCTTGTCGTCGCCGACGCTGGTCAGCAGGGCGGCCATGTACTCGGCCGGATAGTTGGCCTTCAGATAGGCCGTCCAGTAGGAGACCAGACCGTAGCCGGCGGTGTGGGCCTTGTTGAACGCGTAGTCGGAGAACGGGACGAGGATGTCCCAGAGCGTCTTGATCGCCTCGTCGGAGTAGCCGTTGTCCCGCATGCCCTGGGAGAACGGGACGTACTCCTTGTCCAGGATCTCCTTCTTCTTCTTGCCCATCGCCCGGCGCAGCAGGTCGGCGGCGCCCAGGGTGTAGCCGGCCAACTGCTGGGCGATCGCCATGACCTGTTCCTGGTAGACGATCAGACCGTAGGTGTCGCCCAGGATGTCGGCGAGCGGTTCGGCGAGTTCGGGGTGGATCGGCACCACCGGTTTACGGTTGTTCTTGCGGTCGGCGTACTCGTTGTGCGCGTTGGCGCCCATCGGACCCGGCCGGTACAGCGCCAGGACGGCGGAGATGTCCTCGAAGTTGTCCGGCACCATCGACCGCAGCAGTGACCGCATCGGCCCGCCGTCGAGCTGGAACACGCCGAGCGTGTCGCCCCGGGCCAGCAGCTCGTAGGCGCGTTTGTCGTCCAGCGGCAACTCCTCGAGGACCAGGTCCAGGCCGCGGTTGTCCTTGATCCCGGCCAGGCAGTCGTCCATCACGGTCAGGTTGCGCAAGCCCAGGAAGTCCATCTTCAGCAGGCCGATGGACTCGCAGGCGCCCATGTCCCACTGGGTGATGATCGCCCCGTCCTGTTCCCGTTTCTGGATCGGCAGCACGTCGACCAGGGGGTCGCGGGACAGGATCACCCCGGCGGCGTGCACGCCCCACTGCCGCTTGAGTCCTTCCAGGCCCTTGGCCGTGTCGACGATCTTGCGGACCTCGCCGTCGGACTCGTACAACGACCGGAACTCGGCCGCCTCCGGGTAGCGGGGGTGTTTCGGGTCGAAGATGCCGGTCAGCGGGATGTCCTTGCCCATCACCGGCGGTGGCATCGCCTTGGTGATCCGGTCGCCCATCGCGAACGGGTAGCCGAGCACCCGGGCCGCGTCCTTGATCGCCGCCTTCGCCTTGATCGTGCCGTACGTGATGATCTGCGCGACCCGTTCCTCGCCGTACCGCTCGGTCGCGTACCGGATCATGTCGCCGCGCCGACGCTCGTCGAAGTCCATGTCGATGTCCGGCATCGACACCCGGTCCGGGTTGAGGAACCGTTCGAACAGCAGGCCGTGCGGAATCGGATCCAGTTCGGTGATCCCCAGTGCGTACGCGATCAGCGCGCCGGCCGCCGAGCCACGGCCCGGGCCGACCCGGATGCCTTCCCGTTTCGCGTACGCCACCAGGTCGGCGGTGACGAGGAAGTATCCGGGAAAGCCCATCTTGAGAATGACGTCGAGCTCGTACTCGGCCTGTTTGCGGTGCCCCTCGGGCACCCCGCCGGGAAACCGGCGGTCCAGACCGCGCAGCACCTCGGCGCGCAGGAACGACTCCTCGGTCTCGCCGGCCGGGACCGGGAACTGCGGCATCAGGTCCCGGGAGGCGAACAACGCCGAATAGTCGCCGATCTTCTCCGCGATCTCCAGGGTGTTGTCACACGCCCCCGGCACCTCGGCGTCCCACAGTTTACGCATCTCGGCCGGTGACTTCAGATAGAAGTCGCGGGCGTCGAACTTGAACCGCTTGGGATCCGCCATCGTCGACCCGGACTGGACACACAACAACACCTCGTGCGCTTCGGCGTCCCGCTCGTGCGTGTAATGCAGATCGTTCGTCGCGATCGGCTTCAGATTGAGCCGTTTACCGAGCCGGATCAGATCGGTCCGGATCCGGGTCTCGATGTCGAGTCCGTGATCCATCAACTCCAGATAGAAGTTGTCCGCGCCGAAGATGTCGCGGAACTCGGCCGCCGACTCGCACGCCTTGTCGAAATTCCCGATCCGCAACCACGTCTGGACCTCACCGGAGGGGCAGCCGGTCGTCGCGATGATCCCCTTGCCGTACTGGTGCAGCAACTCCCGATCCGCCCGGGGCTTGTAGAAGTAGCCCTCCAGGCTGGCCCGCGACCCCAGCCGGAACAGATTGCGCAGCCCGTCGGCGTCCGCCGCCAACATGGTCATGTGGGTGTAGGCGCCACCACCGGAAACGTCGTTCTCCCCGCCGTCGGCCCACCGTACCCGGGTCCGGTCCCGCCGATCGGTCCCCGGCGTCAGATATGCCTCCAAGCCGATGATCGGCTTCACCCCGGCTCCGGTCGCCTGCTTGAAGAAATCGTACGCCCCGAACAGATTTCCGTGATCGGTCATCGCCAAAGCGGGCATGCCGAGCCGATTCGTCTCGGCGAACAACTCCTTCAATCGGGCCGCCCCGTCGAGCATCGAGTACTCGGTGTGCGTGTGCAGATGTACGAACGAATCGGACACCGACGGCCTCCTTCTCCCTGCTGGCTGCGGCCTAGCGAGCCTAGTCGGGTACCGGCCGTACTGGTACTCGCCGCACCGAGCGGACCGACCAACGTGAGATTGCCGACGTGTCGCACAGCAGGTACGTCCAATCATCGCGCAAAGCAGCGGCGTCACGACTGAACGTCTACGGTCGTTGTGTGACCAGTAGCCACGACACACACACTCTCCGTTCACGCACCCTCCGTTCCAGAATCGGCGGGATCGGAGCCGAGCTCGTCCTCAGTGTCGGTGTCGCGGTCGGCTTTCTCGCCTGGAGCGGCACCATCGAGGTCGACCCGTTGGAACGCCGAGGACAGGTCAGCGGACTGGCCGCGCTGCAGCTCCGTTTCGCCGTGGTCGCGGCACTGCTGGTGATCGCCCTGGTCGTCGCGAACCGGCTGGCCGCACCGGCCCACCGGGCGTACGCCGTCCGCGCCGGCTGCGCCGCGATCGCCGGACTCGCGACCGGTCTGGTGGCCGGCGGAATCGACGTGGCGCTGCGCGGCACCCGGCTGTCGCTGTGGGCCGGCGGCGGAGACTACCAGTGGATCCTCGACTGGACCTCGCGGCTCTGGCGCGGCGAGCAGATCCCGGATCACTACCCGCCGATCATCTTCTGGGTGATCGGCGGCTGGGCCAGACTCACCGACGAACCGATGATCTTGGCGCTGAAGGACATCCAACTGGTCGGCACGGCGCTGTTCGGACCGGCCGCCTACCTGGCCTGGCGGCTGGTGCTACGGCCGGTGTGGGCACTGACGATCGGCGTGGTCGCGATGCTGCCGCTGATCGAACCGGTCAAGCCGTACCCGCAGATCACCCTGGTCATGTTGATCCCGGTCCTGGTCCGCGTCCTGGCCATCGTACGCCGCGCCGACACCCTGACCGTTCGCCGGGCGCTACTGGCCGGCGCCGTCACCGGGGCCGGAATCGGCCTGCTCTTCCTGCTTTACTCGGGGTGGTTCGTCTGGTGCGCCGCCGGGGTGGTCGTCGCGGCGGCGCTGCTGGCACCCTGGCGGTCCGGTTGGCGCCGGTTGCTCGTCTTCGGCGGTACCACGACGGTCACCTTCGTCGTGGTCGGCTGGGTGCATCTTCGTGGTCTGCTGGCCCCGACCGGCGGCACGTCCGACGACTACTTCTACTTCGACACCGACACCGAACCCGCGTACATCGCCATGTGGCGCAACGACCGACCAGCCGACGTCGGCCCGGTCTGGCCGCCGGTGGGTGAACTCGGTGGCGTCGGGGTGTTCACCCTGCTGCTCGTCGCCGGGCTCGGGCTGGCGCTCGCCTGGGGCTGGCGGCACACGATCGTGATCACCGCCGGCGCCTGCGCGGCCAGCGCCTGGTTCATCCGGATGTGGCTGGCGAGCGAACAGTGGCAGACCCAGACGGTACGGCTGTACCCCCGTACCACCGCGGTGGTGCTCTACTGCCTGCTGATCCTCACCGGGTTCGGGGTGCTGCTCGCCGTGCGCTGGTGGCGGAGCCGAGATCCGGCCGGTGCCGGCACGGCCACGGCGCCCACCGGGCTGCTGCTGATTCCCCTGCTGTTCCTGTTCGCCTCCGCCGGGTCCGCCACCGTCGACCGGTACATGCCCGACGAACGCACCGACCACGCCGGCTACTTCGCCTGGATCGCGCACCTGCAGCCGTACCCGGACGGACAGTGCTCGCGATGGGGCGCGATCCACGGCTGCGAACCGGTGCCGGACCGCAACCGGTGACACCAGATCACCCAACTGGATCAGGACACGGCCGGCCCGCTGGATCAGGCCACGGCCGAGACGCTGGATCAGCCCCACGGCCGGCCCGCTGGGTCAGCGGACGAACGGCTCGAGCATGATCGACGCCGCCTGCAACCAGGCCTGCCGGGTCTCCGGCTGCAACTGGACGTACTCGATCGACGACCCGGTCTCCAACGCCGGGTCGTACGGCACCACCGCGACCGCCCGGGTACGGGTGGCGAAGTGCCGACGGAGGTCCTCCAGCAGTGGCGCCGGTCCCGGCGTCGGGCAGGACAACAGCGTCACCGCGTTCTCCACCAGGTCGCCCATGCCGACGTCGTGCAACAGGTCCAGCATCCAGTCGGCGGTGAACGCGGCGTCCTCGCGCGGCACACAGGTCACCACCAACTGGTCGGCGGCCTGCAGCACGGTCTGCCAGTTGGCGCTCTCCACGTTGTTGCCGGTGTCCACGCAGATCACGTCATGGGTACGGCGGAGCAGTTCCAGGACCCGGCGGACGGTCTGTGGATCGAGGCGCTGGGCGAACCGCGGGCTCTCCTCTCCGGCCAGTACGTCGTACGACCCGTCCGAGGCATGTCGCAGATAGTCGTCGAGCCGGTCGGTCAGCTCGTATCCGTGCGACGCCTCGATCTCCACCAGATCCGAGATCAGGTGCCGGATCGTCCGCGCGTGGCGGGCGCTGCCGGCCCGCAGGCCGAGCGTGCCGCGCAGTTCGTTGTCGTCCCACGCGAGCACCCCCCGCCCCCGGACGCTGCCGATGGTCGCGGCGGCCAGCACGGTCGCGGTGGTCTTGTGCACCCCACCCTTGGGGTTGGCGAACGCCAGCACGCGTGGGATGCCCAGGTTGCGCCGCAGGACGCCGACCGCCCGGTCGACTTCGGCGTCGGGGCGGCTTTCCCGCCATTCGATCCGGGCGGGATAGCCGCCACCGTCCGCCGGTGTGGCGTAGCCCGGATTCGCCCCGCCGGATGCGGGATAGCCCGGGTCCGCAGCGGGACGGCCCGGATCGGGACCGGGATAGCCCGGGTCCGCAGCGGGACGGCCCGGATCGGGACCGGGATAGCCCGGGTCCGCAGCGGGACGGCCCGGATCGGGACCGGGATAGCCCGGGTCCGCAGCGGGACGGCCCGGATCGGGACCGGGCCGGCGCGGATGGTGCGGATCGGGACCGGGCCGGCCGGAGTAGCCGCCCGGGCCACTCGGCGCGGGGTAATCGGGCTGCCGCCGGCCGATGTTCGGGCTGCCCGGGTAAGGCGGGTCCGCAACGCTGGGACGGCCGGCCGCCTGAGCGGGCGGATAGCCGGCGCCCCCGTGACCGGCCGGATGGTCAGGGGCCGCCGGAGCAGTCGGATACTCCGGACGGATCGGATGGCCGCCGCGCTCCGGAGCGTTACCCGGCATCACCGGGTAGGTCGGCGAGACACCGGCGCCGCCCGGGGCGAGCGCCTCGTACCGGCCGGCACCGGGCCCGGGTGGGAAGAACTGCTGCGAGTCGCTGGCGTACCGCAACTCGGCGGGCCAGCCCTCATCGTCGGGGCGGCGGTCGTCGACCGGCGGGCGCCCCTGTTGCGCACCGCGCGCCGGTTGCGTCGGGTGGCCGGGCACCGTGGCGGAGCCGTTCGCCGGCGGCCCGACACCCCGGCCGTTCTCCCGTGGCCGGGGTACCCCCTCGTTACGGTCCTGGACCTCGGGCTGCTCGCCGGTGCGTCCGCCGTGTCGGGCACGGTCGAGCAGCGCACGCCACCGCGGCGCTGGTTCCGCAGGCCGGCCCCAGCCGGTCTCGGTGCCCTCCACGGTCCACCCTCCCAGCGCTATCGGTCCCCGCCTGACAGGCTACGAAGCAAACCTGGTTCAGGCCATACCGCGAGAGGCTATGGAACGCCTCGACGCGTTTTCTCCGCTGGTCGCCCAAACCAGCCGGACGTCCGTCACCCGACGATGGTCGAAATGACACCGGGGGTAGCCTACGGAACCGGCGTCGGGCCCGTGGCCGCAGGCCGACCCTCCGGCTCGGGATCCGACCGGCTGGTCACCGACCACCGTCCAGCGCCGGTACGTCTGACGTCCGGTCACCGTCGCGGCCGTTCCCGCTGGTCGAGTCGACCGGGCCGCTGCCCGCCGGGACACCGATGATCAACCCGCCGGTGGTCAGCGAGTCGTCGCCGGCCGGGACGACGTCGACGTACTCCGGCAGCGGGGGCAGGAACACCGCCCGGTCGAGCCGGTGGACCTCGGGTGCCGGATCGACCGCGCGGACCTCGACCAGGCCGGCCAACGAACGCAGGCCGTCGGGGTCGCCCTGCACAACGGCCGCGTAGACACAGGCGCAGTGCGCCCGGTAGGACTGGGCTTCGGCGGTGGCGACCCGGGCTCCGGTGTCGTAGAGCCGCCACAGGTCCAGGTCAGCGGCGCGACCAAGGTCGGCGGCGCGAACCCGGTAGTCGCTGGCTTCCCGCTGCTTGCGCTCGGCCACCTGGTCCATCCCGATGAGCACGTCCTCGGGCAGCCGGAACGCCGGCATCCGGACGACCTGGGTCTGGGTGTCCGCCAGCGGCACCCTGGTGTAGACCTCGACAACGGACACTCCGGCCAGGACGGATGCCAGCCGATCGGGCGGCAGGTACTCGCCGAAGACCACCAGGGCGTAGGTCTGCGCCGACCCTACTGGATCGGCGGTCGGCGGCGTCGCGGCCATCGCGTCGAGTTCGCCGTCGGCGGCCCGTAGATAGTCCGGAATGGACTCCCCTTCGGCGACCCCGACCTGGACGATGTCGCCG